>FZQV01000049.1 GCA_900199505.1 Ruaniaceae bacterium KH17
TGCCCGACGCAACACCTCGTTCTCCATCTCCAACTCCCGGATCCGCTTCAGCGCAGCCATCATCTCGCGGCGCTCGTCAGGATCAGTCGTTGGCGTCAGCCCCTGCGCACGGAATCGGTCATCCCTCACCCACGCCTGCAGCGCGGACTTCGAGATCCCCAGATCCCTACACACCTTCTTCTGGGACACGCCCTGCGCGACCATCGCAACAGCGTCTCGTTTGAACTGCTCGGTATAGATCTTCGGCATGATAGCCATCCTCTCAACACGACCCCCTCACGGGAATCATGCAGTCAAGGACTCAACCAAACCTTCAGCAGACCCCGTCGCCATCGACGACAACCCCGCCACCTGACCGCCCAACCAACCAGCCCTGATCGAGAGACCACCGCATGTCGTTCCAGACTCCTCGCAGCATCGAAGAGATGCTCACCGCGATCCACAAGCGCGAGTACCTCATGCCCGCGATCCAGCGTGAGTTCGTCTGGGACGCCGATCAGATCACCAAGCTCGTCGACAGTCTCATGCGCGGATACCCTGTCGGGTCGTTCCTGCTCTGGGACGTGAAGCCTGAGACCGCGCAATCGTACACGTTCTACGAGTTCCTCACCAACTTCCACGAGCGTGACAACCCCTACGCTGACAAAGCCACCGTCCCGGCGGGCAGCGGCACCACCGCCGTTCTTGACGGCCAGCAGCGCTTGACCTCTCTCAACATCGCCCTGTACGGCAGCTTCGCCGAGAAAAAGAAGTACGCCTGGTGGAACAGCGCCGACGCGTTCCCCGTCAAGCGGCTCTACCTCAACCTCGTCGACGCAACTGACGACGAAGAACTCGGACTCAAATACGACCTTCGCTTCCTCACCGACAAGGAAGCCGCTGCCGAGGAGGGCGGAGAGGATAAGTGGTTCCGAGTCGGCGCTGTCCTCGGCCTCGCCAACGCAGGCCCAGCGATCATGCAGGAGTTGGCACGCCGTAACATCGCCGGGTCCGCCGACGCGTTCCAACGGCTCTACGACCTCTACGAGGCGATCCGCGTCCTCAAGCCGATGAACTACTTCCTGGTCACTGACCAGGACGCAGACAAGGTGCTCGAAATATTCGTGCGCGTCAACAGCGGTGGCACGACACTTTCGTACTCCGACCTGTTGCTGTCGATGGCCACGAACCAGTGGCGCGATCTTGACGCTCGCGAGGAGGTCCGCTCGCTGGTCTCCGACCTCAACAGCAACGCTGGCCGGCAGTTCTCGTTCTCCAAGGACGTGGTGCTGAAGACCGCGTTGACGATCGCGGACGTGGATGTTCGGTTCAAGGTCACCAACTTCACCCAGGCGAACATGGCAAAGGTCGAGGCTGCCTGGCCGCAGATCAAGGGCGCGCTCCTTCGTGCAGCGACCCTGCTGCAACAGTTCGGCTACAACGAGCGGAACCTCACCGCGAACAGTGTCATCGTCCCGCTCGCGTATTACCTGCACCTCCGGGGTGCGACTGACTCCTACCTCGACTCCACAGCGAACGCCGCCGACCGACTGGCGCTCCAACGCTGGGTCACCCGCTCTCTCATCAAGCGTGGCATCTGGGGATCAGGTCTGGACACCTTGCTGACTCGCATCCGCGATGTCTTGCGCAACAACGCCGGATCGGACTTCCCCGTTATGGCTGTCGAGGAAGCCATGGCGACGGCGGGCAAGAGCCTCGCGTTCGACAATGCCGAGATAGACGAGTTGCTGAACCTCAAGTACGCCGGCCAGCGAACCTTCTCGGTTCTCTCCGTGCTGTATCCCGGCCTGGACTTGGGTAAGAAGTTCCACGAAGACCACATCTTCCCCAAGTCGCGGTTCACTAAGAAGAAGCTGACTGAGGCGGGGATTCCTGCCGACAGGATTGACGACTACCTGGGCGCAGTGAACCTTCTGCCGAACCTCCAGCTGCTCGCAGGAACAGCGAACATCGAGAAGCAGGACGCCCTACCCGCCGACTGGATTGAAGCCGCCTTCCCAACCGACGAGAAGCGGGCCACCTACATCGCGGAGAACGACCTCGACGACCTTCCGCTCGATCTTGTGGACTTCTCTGAGTTCTTCGAGAAGCGCAAGCAACGCGTTCGGGCTCGCCTCATCGCCGCGCTGGGAGCCGTTCCGGTGTCGTCCGAATCCGACCAGGAGTCGTAGAGCTACGATCCGTCGGTTGTCTGCGCCCCGGACGAGGGCGTGGTACCCACGTAGTGCTTTCGCAGTTCGGACAGCCGTCGGCGAAGAGGCGTGCGTGCCATCTTCCTGAGGTTCAAAGGCGGGTCGAGGATCGCCAGTATGTCAGTCTCAAGGTCATCCAGGACATCCGCGTCCGGCACCGGGACGGCGACGATTCGCAGGTGGGTCTTCATCCACTCCGTGAGTTGCTCTTCATCGATCGTCGTCGACCCTTGCGCACATGCCAGAGTGGCACCGAGAGTGAGCCGCAGCGTGGAGAACTGGTGGTTGTTTCCAAGGTGCATGGTTGCGATACGCCCCCACAACGTATTAGACGAGCGTCTACCACCCCTGCGAGTCGCACCGGCGAGCCCAAGGTAGATGAGTCCAGCGGTGACGTCGTCTCCGAGTCCTGTGGTGAGGTCGGCAGCGCCTTCGACATCGACCCACCAGCTATATAGACCCGGGGATCGCAATCCCTCCCCACCAGTCGCGAGCACCTCATCAAGGGACATTGACAGCGAACAGTCCTGAAGTGGTTCCAAGAACTCCGCTACTTCGGGGGCCGGCGGCCGCGTGCGCTGGAGATACCAGGAGAGCCGTTGGCCGATCGTCTTCCCGTGGAGCTTGTCGACAACAACCGCATCAGCCGCAGCCAACTCTGGGCCTAGTGAGTTCACGTACGCGGCGCCAGCATGAACCTCGAACACGGTTCCTGCCAGGTCACCCAGGACCGCTTCCAATTGTTGTCTGACGCGCTGCCCCCAAGCCGCTTGGTATCCGCGCGGGGTCCGAGGGAGATAGGTGTCGTAGGGCTCCAACCACTCAGTGGGCTCGACCAGACCATGTTCCGCGGAGAGAATGAACCACGGCCGTCCGCTGCCTTCGGCATAGTTCCGCATCTTGCCGAAGTAGGCGGAAGTGTAGAGCTCTCTCGCAGCCGCACCTGAGGAACGTTTGCTCTTCACGCACGACACCAGCACGACATCCGGGGCGAGCTCAGGAGGAGATGGCACGCGCATCGGCGCCATCTGTGCGGAGGGCGATGCTGTCGAGGCGGATTCACTCCCGACGCTGAAGCCGAGCTTCGCCAGCAGACGGCGGGCGCTTTGCGACTGGAACTCGCTTCTGCTCAGGCCAGTGGCGCACGCGACGACCTGTTTGACCGGCCATCGTACGCCGTCGATGTCCACCCAGTACCGGTTGATCTGTCCGGGGTAGTGCGAGGCCAAGCGAGCTCGCACGTCATCGTCCGACAACTCGAACGGCTGTCCCGCGAGCGTGAACGAGATGGCTACCACGTGGTCCACGCTATCTCCTGCTTCGATAACCGAGCGGAGGATTCCGTGCCGCTAAACAACCCCAGTTCGGTCGATGATGGCTCGGAGCGCTGATGCTCCTTGTAGTGGAAGGACTCCGTTACCGAGGGCCGTGATCTGCTGATTCTGCGTCAGGAGGTCAGCGTCGGTGACCCATCCAGCAGGCAGGCCCATGAGCCACTCAACGAACACCGGTGCTGGGCGGGGCCCATCGGCGTCATTCAGGAGCGCCGGTGCGGATGCTGGCCGTCCTGTGATGTGTTCCCAGTGGGAAATGGCGTCGGCGTAGCGTCCCCAGCGTTGAACAGTCCGTCGATCAGCGACCACAGGGTCTCCGACTCGCGCCTCTTGTTCGGTGAGCCATTCGGTCCGTGGAGGGCGAAGTCGATGATCTGGTGCGATAGCGCGATCGTCCCGCGCCTGGCCCGCACCTGGTCCAGGGTCTCGCCTCCGCGTGAGGAGTCTGTCGCGAGGGGGGTGCGGAAGCGTGCGGTGGGCGAGGATGAAGATGCGGAGGCGGTGGTGAGGAGCGCCGACAAGGGAAGCCGGTAGGCCGATCCATCGTGCATCCAGCCGCAGGTCGGCCAGATCGCCGAGAACGGCGCCGAGCGCCCGTAGAGGTCGAGCTGCGTAGTCTCCCAGATTCCACGGGTCGGGTTCCAACTCGCGAAGGGTTGCGCTGTCGGGGGTTGCGTCGCCGGGGTTGCGTGGTTCACGGTGGTCTCCTTCTGCTGGTGGTCGCGTCGCTGGCGAGGACAGCAGGCCTCGGACGTTTTCGATGACGACCCATTCGGGTTGGAGCGCGTCGATGGCCTGGGCCATGTGTGCCCACAGGCCGGAGCGGGTTCCGGGCGATAGGCCAGTGCGTTTGCCGACGACCGACACGTCCTGGCAAGGAAAGCCGCCGATGAGGATGTCCACGGGCTCCACCTCCTGCCAGTCAATGGCGGTGATATCACCAAGGTTCGGGACACCGGGCCAGTGTTGGGCGAAGACGCGAGCGACGGGTTCGTTGAGTTCGGAGAACCACACGGTGTCGGCGTGGAAGACGTGTTCGACGGCGAGGTCGAGGCCGCCAAAGCCACTGAACAGCGAGCCGATCTTCAGTCGCGGCCGTGAATCTTCCTGGTCATGCATGAGGGCTCCGAATGACGGGTGACCCCGACCTCGGTTCTCCGTGAACTGATGCCGGGCTGGTCACCTGTCAGGTGCACGACCACGCCACACCCGCCTTTCTCACATTCGAGATCACGTCTCCCGCAGTGACCCACCCGCAGCGCCGAGTCCGACCATCCAAGCCGCACGTCTCTCGGACCCACCTCCTGAGAGGACACGCCTCTTGCAGGTCGAGGTTGGGCCCCTGGGCGGGGCGTTCGGGAGCGGTCCTTCGGTGCTCACCTGATGGCCAGGACGGGAGGCAGCGATGACGGTTTCGATGCGCGTGATGAGCGCGGGCGATGGCTACAAGTACCTGTTGAAGACCGTCGCGGCCGCCGACGGCGACCGGACCCTCTCGACTCCACTGACCCGCTACTTCATCGAGGAAGGCACCCCACCGGGACGGTGGCTCGGCAAAGGCGTTGCCTCTCTCGGGAAGGGTGAGCTGGTCGTCGGTGACTGCGTCTCAGAAGACCAACTCCAGCTCCTCATGGGCTCCGGATGCGATCCGATCACCGGTGAGCAACTCGGCCTCGCGTTCCCCGCTTTCAAGACGACAGAGCAGCGGATTGAGGCACGGATCGCAAAGCTTGACGCCACGCTCACCCCTGGGGCGAAGGGCGAAGCTGTCGCTCTGATCGTGGCCGAGGAGAACGCGCGCGCGGGCCGACGGGCGGTGGCGGGATTCGACTTCACGTTCTCGATCCCTAAGTCAGCGAGCGTGTTATGGGCGGTCGCAGATGCGGGCGTCCAGGCGATGATCGGGGCTGCGCATCACCGGGCGGTTGCGGAGGTGGTTGCGTTCATGGAACGTGAGGTTGCAGCCACCCGCACCGGCGCAACCGCAGGCGACGGAGCCGTCGCACAAGTAGAGGTGGAGGGGTTGATCGCGACCGCGTTCGATCACTTCGATTCCCGCGCCGGAGACCCTCACCTCCACACCCATGTCGTCATCAGTAACAAGGCCAAGACCACGCTCGACGGGAAGTGGCGCTCGCTCGACGGCAGGCCGATGCACGCCGCCGTCGTCGCCCTATCCGAGCTACACGAGGCGGTGTTCGCCGACCACATGACCCGCATTTTCGGGGTCGAGTGGGAAGCGCGAGACATGGGACGAGACCGGAACCCGGCGTGGGCGATCACCGCCGTCCCCGAGACCCTGGTCACCGAGTTCTCCAGCCGGGCGCGCCACATCGACACCGAGACCGACCGACTCATCGACGAGTACGTCGCCTCCCATGGGAGACGCCCGACGCCCGCCGCTTTGATGAAGCTCCGCGCACAGGCGACGCTCTCCACACGACCGGACAAGGAGGTCAGATCCCTCGCCGATCTGACCGAGGAATGGCGCACTCGAGCCACCGCAGTACTCGGCCGCGACTCGACGCGGTGGGCAACGGACGCGACCGATAACGAGCGAGCCCTGCTGCTGCGAGCCGACGACATCCCACTCGACATGATCCGCGACATCGGACGCACTGTCGTCGAAACCGTGGGCGAGAAGCGTTCGACCTGGCGCAAATGGAACCTCATGGCCGAAGCATCCCGGCAGACGATGGGCTGGCGCTTCGCAGCCATGAACGACCGCGACGCGGTCATCGCAATGGTCACCGACGCCGCCGAACTCGCGTCCATCCGGCTCACGCCGCCCGAGCTTTCGCTGTCCCCGGTGGTATTCCGCCGTGACGATGGCACCTCGGTGTTCCGACCGGTCAACTCCGCGATCTTCACCTCCGAGGCCCAGCTCGCGGCCGAAGACCGTCTGCTCGAACGCTCCCGCGACCTCGCTGGCCCCACGGTCACCGTCGCGACAGTTGAGAAGATCAGCCGCAAACCTGACGCTGGCGGCCTGGTGCTGGGTGAGGATCAGGCCGATGCGTTGACGCGGATCGCTGTCTCTGGGCGGGTGCTCGACGTTCTCGTCGGCCCCGCTGGAGCGGGCAAGACCACCGCCATGAACGCGCTGCGTCGAGCTTGGGAGGCCGAACACGGGACTGGCTCCGTCGTTGGGCTCGCGCCGTCGGCGGTCGCGGCTCAAGTCCTCGCTGACGACCTTGGGATAGAGACCGAGAACACCGCGATGTGGTGGCAGAGCCACCTCACCAAAGGCCTCAACTTCCAGCCCGGGCAGTTGGTCATCGTCGACGAGGCATCCCTGGCTGGCACGTTGTCGTTGGACCGAGTTACCGGCCTCGCCCAGCAGGCCGGCGCGAAAGTGTTGCTTGTCGGAGACTATGCGCAGCTCCAGTCTGTTGATGCCGGGGGTGCGTTCTCTATGCTTGCCCGCGACCGCACCGACACCATTGAACTCGTCGATGTCCACCGCTTCCACAACCCGTGGGAGAAACTCGCCTCCCTTGATCTGCGCCACGGGCACACCAGCGTGATCGATACCTATCTCGCCCACGGTCGCATCCACGACGGCGACGCCGAAGCCATGACCGAGGCCGCCTATGCGGCCTGGCGAGCCGACCGAAGCGCCGGACTTCTCACTGTCCTCATCGCAGAGACCCGTGAGCAGGCGACCGCGCTGAACCAGCGGGCCCGCGCAGACCTCCTCGTCGACGATTCGTTGGTTCAGGACCGGGAAGTGGAACTGCGCGATGGGACCCGCGCCGGGGTTGGGGACACGATCATCACCCGCCGCAATGACCGGGCGATCGCAGCCAGTAACGGACACGACTGGGTGCGCAACGGCGACCTCTGGACCATCACCGATGTCCGAGACGATGGAAGCATCACGATCCGCAGACCCGACCGTTCCTTTGGCGGAGCAATCGTGCTGCCGACTGCCTACGTGGCAGAGCATGTTGATCTCGGATACGCCGTCACCGCGCACCGAGCCCAAGGCGTCACCACAGACACGGCGCACGTCGTTGTTGAACCGACCGCCACACGGGAGAATTTCTACGTCTCGATGACCCGAGGTCGGGCAGCGAACCACGCCTACGTGATCCTCGACTGCGCCGACGACCATCAGCAACCCCACCCCGGCGATGATCCAAACGCATCGAGCCGCAGCATCCTGACCGGGGTCCTCAACCATGTCGGAGCAGAGTTCTCCGCCCACGAGATGATCACCGCCGAGCAGGAACAGTGGGGCTCGATCGCGCAACTCGCAGCCGAATACGAAACCATCGCCGCCGCAGCACAACACGACCGCTGGGCGTCCCTCGTGCGCACATCCGGCCTCACCGACGAGCAAGCCCAAGCAGCGGTCGAGTCAGAAGCCTTCGGGCCACTGACCGCAGAACTCCGCCGCGCCGAAGCCAACCACCACGACATCGAGACCCTGCTCCCACGCCTCATCGCGGCACGCGGCTTCAATGACGCCGACGACATCGCCGCCGTGATCCACTACCGGGTCGCTCACGCCACGGCGCGACCAGCCGGATCAGGGCGAGCGAGGAAGGTGCCGCGACTCATCGCCGGACTCATTCCACGAGCGAGCAGTGTCATCGACACCGAAATGCGCGCGGCGCTGGAAGAACGAGAAGCGCTCATCGAAGCCCGCGCCGACGCCGTCCTCGACAGTGCCCTCACGGACAAGGCGACCTGGACGGAGGCGCTCGGTGCGCCACCCCGTGACGCCCGTCGAGCAGCGGCATGGAGGAAGGCCGCGCGCGTGGTCGCCGCCTACCGGGATCGCTACCGCGTCACCGACGACACGCCGCTCGGGGTGCCGCCGACGTCCGAAGCGCAGAAGATCGACGTGGCGCGCGCACGATCCGCGATCGATCGCGCCGCGCAGAGTAAAAGGTTCCGTAATGTGCCGCCTGGGCAGGTCTCCGGTATATCAGCCAGAGATGGCATCAGCAGCTTGTAGGGCGGCGTCGTCATCCGCATCCGTTTCCTGCAGGTCGCCGGGCAGCAGATCACTGTAGACGTCTCGGACGTGTTGCAGCCCTTCGGTGATAGAAGGGTCGTGCTCAAGCGCACTGGTCATGAACTCCAGCCGTCGCTTGTTTTCGTCGATGACATCGCGCCAACGCCTCACGTAAGCACGGACAAGCGGACGCCCTTGCTCCTTCTGCGGATCGAAAAATAGACCAACCTCGACGTCTTCCCCAGTTATGCGACGTCGCACGAGGTCGTCGTAGTCCGTAACTACAAGGATGATGTCCCAAGCAGTTCGATCCCCGGTGAACGCGGGCGTTGAGAGGATCGCGTTGGCATAGTCTTCGACCTGATCGAGTTCCTTTCGCGACGCCGTGACATCAGGAGCCTTGAGCTCTACGATGAGGTGCCTGATCCTGTCGTACTCCTTGTTCTTCGCCGCAAGGTGAAGGTCGGTTCGTCCCGTTTTTCCATCCCAGCGCCGAACTGTCTCAACGTCTTTCGACGGAAGTCCCTCAAGTTTGAGGTGGTTACGGAGCAGTTCCGTGAGGCTCCGTTCCGTGCTCATGAGGTGATAGGCCTCACCGAAGACCCACAGTTCGTGCTCCAAAAGCTTGTGAAGGTGATCGCGCTCGCCAACCTTCCCGGAGTCGGTGGGGTCAAAGAGCAGGTGCTCCAGCGCGACAAGGAACTTGTGCCGGCTGGCGACTACGTTGGCTGAGCGGATAATCGCTGAAAGCGTTGTCTCACTCAAGAGCTTGGTGAGGGTTTCTCGGTCGGTCTCATTGAGAGCCACGATCTCGTGCAAGATCGTGGTCAACTTGCCTGGGTCGTGGCGTATGGCGTCACGGAGCAGTTCAAGGGTCAGCTGCGCCTGCTTCTTCGTCTTCGGGATGTGCGGTACCAGCGTGCCTGAAACAACGTCAAAGACAGCACGTTCAGCACGTTCTGTCTCGTTCGTCGGTTCAGTCTTGTATGGGTAGACGCCAGTCTCTTTCCAATGCTCGACTTGCTCGCGTCGTCGCTCGCGGCGTCGCGCATTGAAGTGGTCACGGATCGCGATAGCAGTCGACTGCCACAACTCTCCGACCGCGTCCGGTGCCATGTCACCGAGTCCCAGAAGAGACAGCTCCTCAACGCCGAGTTGGGTCCAGGTAACATACGCGGAAAACGCGTACTGATTCTCAAACGCTGCACCCGAGGTCTCAAACGGGAAGTGGTCATCGTCTGGACCAAATGACACGGATCGGTGCTTCCCCGTACGCCATTCGATGATCCGCACCGTTGCCTGCTGGTCGCTGCCAAAGGTAATCGACGTGGTCGTATCCTCAACCACTTCCTGGGAAGGGTCTAGACGTGACCCGTCATAGAGGATCACCAGGGATGCGTCATTTAGCAGCAATGGCGCGAAGTGTGAACGCAAAGTCGGTAGAACGTCATCTGACTCAAGCGCGCCAAGTGATCGCTGTTCGTCGTTGTGTGCGAGAACCGTCGTACCTGTCGAAATGGAGTCTGATGGAGTGACTTCCCAGCGGAAGTGATCCCGGCTAGTGCGACTTCCGGTTATTGTGATCTGCTCGCGCTTCCCAGCAGTGTTGTCACTTATGCTCACCCAACTGACTCGTGAGCCAAGCGCAAACACACGGAGGCGACCTTCGCCGAACTTGCCGTGCAGATACCGCTTGCCAGTCTTCGACTTCTCGCTTCGGGATTTCCAGGAGTCTCCGATTCGACCAAAAGTCGCTGACACCTCGTCTGAGCTAACGCCATGCCCATCGTCCTCGACGCGAACCTGGTCGATCGCGTCGGTCGAACTCCGTTCGAGGATGACTGTGACGTTAGAGGCCTCGGCATCCACAGCATTCCAGACCAACTCGACGACAGCCCGCACGGGGTCGCCCTCGTGGGCAAGCCGAGCAACGTGATCATCGCTGGCAGTGAGGACGAGGTCTTTCATGTCCCAAGGCTACTGTTGACCACTGACAAAGACTTGCTCCCTCGCCGACGTGCGAGCGGCAGCCTTGGGCACGTTCCCACATCTTCCGTATGCGCAAGATCGGGCGTATCGTGGATGCGAGGCCAATCCTCCTCTGCAACGCGCCGCTTGCGGCAGGCTCTCGTAGCCACTCTTCAACGCACAGCCTCACTCGATGCACCATGCGATGGAGAGGAACGAAGCCATGATCCGCCTACTGTGGGCCGCAAGTACCAGCATCCGTAACTTCATGCGGCGCTACATGCCCAGCAACGTCCTGCTCGACGCGATCCGCACGCGCCGAGGGCTGAAGTGGGGCGTGCCCGCCATGCTGCTGGCGATCCCGTACCTGCTGATTGCCAACCTCAGCGCCGAGGCCGCAGCGAACGGAGGGCCGGGGTGGCTACACCTCGTCGTCTTGGTCTGTATCTGGAGTGCACTCAAGATGGTGTGCATCGGTCCGGTCAGCATTGTCCTGCTCGCCCGAGCACGCCTGCGCGAAGCGGCAGCAGTGCGCCGTTCCCACGTCGCTCAGCAGGAAGATCCTGCTTTGGCAGGATCGCGCTGACTACAAGTCGCGCACCGGCACAGTCGGAGCTGGCGCCCGCTGTGGCACGCATTGGGTCACGGGCTGGTGTTGGGCGCCACGAGTCCGAGATGAATCTGCACCTCGGCTGAGCAGGGTCAGCAAGTCCGAGGCGCCAGCGACCAAACTGGCCGCTCCTTCCTGCAGGAGTCGATGAGTTCCGGCGCTGGCTGCACTGGTTACCGGTCCCGGAACAGCACCAACGACTCGGCCAAGTTCGTTCGCCTGGTGAGCCACTGCCAGTGCACCTGACCGCCAAGCGGCTTCGACGATCGTCGTCGATCCCGAAAGGGATGCCACGAGACGCGCTCGCGCGATGAACCGCCCACGCGTCGGCACCGCGCCCGGCGGCTGCTCACTAACCAGTAACCCAAGCTCCCCGATTCGTTCCAGCAACTCGCGGTTTCCAGCGGGGTAGGGGCGGTCGAGACCGCTCGCCATCACCGCGACCGTGTGCCCGACGGCAGCCAGTGTCGCCCGGTGTACCGACGCATCTATCCCGTACGCACCGCCAGAAACCAGCACCTTCTCCTGTGACGCGAGGTCCGACGCGATCTCACCAGCGACGTGTTCTCCGTAGTTCGTTGCGGCGCGAGAGCCGGTGATTGAGAACCGCGAGGCCATCTCACCGGCGAGGAGTGACACGGCACCTTTCGCCCAGAGCAGGTATGGGACGCGCTCACCAAGGTCATAGAGGGACGCAGGGAAACCGTGCGCGCCGGGCACCACAATGGACAGCCCGAGCTTCTCCGTTGCCCGCAGAACGTCGCGCAGTGCGTTCGGCTGCTGGTCAGGTCGGAAGTGCTTCCGCCAAAGCGCAGCCGCCTCCTTGCTCAGGACTGGCACCGCACCATCGCTCGCCAGTAGCCTCACCGTTTCCGCAGTGCCCACGCGCTGGATGAATCGCCCGGTGACGGGATCGCCTGGTTCGGCGAAGAGAGCAAGCGCGATCCTGGCGGTCTCTTCGTCCTTGGTCTGCGCGATGATGCTGCCCATGTCGCTTCCTTCCGTCGTTAGGAAGGTGCGCGGCTGCCGCCTCCCCGGAGGGTCCACCCGATCTGTGACTCAAGAGCGACGTATGAGGTCCTCGACTATTCCGCGAATCTTCGCAACCTGCAGGATTGGCCGCCCGGCCGCGATCGGAGGGCGGAGCAGAGACCGCGAAAGCCACGCGAAGATGGGGAAAAGCTAAGGATAACTAGCACTCGTGGCCGAGGGAACTGAAGTCAGTTGACGAGCACCGAATGTGACGCTCAAGCCTGGGGCTGGATCGGAACTCGTGCCTGCACCTGCGCGCGCACCTGGTTGTACACATCGACGTTGAGTGCCGGTGCAACCCATAGCGAAATCGCGACGGCAAAATCTACCTTCTCGTTGAGAAGGCCCCCGGCCTGCTCGTAGCACTTGACCCGTACCCTCATGCTCGATCCCTGACCGGATGCGAATGTGCTCTGTAACTCCCACGACTGACGTTGCAGGGTGGTCGCCCCGCGCATCGAGGCGTCCGAGCTGAGCCCGATCGGTGTTCCGAGCTTCGGAATAGCACCCTCTGGCTTGACGAAGGACAGTGCAGCTCTGCGATACTGCCGATGCCGCCAGTTGATCGGAGTGAGCCACGCGAGGGTGGACTCAATGCGCTTGGTCTCTCTGACGTTGAGACCGTCTGGCAGTGGGAAAAGCAGTTCTTGTTCCTCGTTGGCGCCGATCGACCCGACAAAGAGCATAACGGCTTCGTTCGTGGCACAACCGTCCGCGTAGTCTCGTGACATGGAGCCGTTCCCGAAGGAGATTTCTGCCGGGATCGGGTCATGTTCCGTATGATCGGGTGATGCAGCACCGTGAGCCAGGAGTGCCTTTATCGCGGATGCTCGCTGTCGTGGACTGATGGGTATATCGGCGGTTATGTCGGCCACCAAGTCGTGGAGGCGCGCTGCCCTTCGGGCGACGAGTGCTGCGGCAGGGCTGGTGCCGGCGATGTGAGTCTCTTGGAATTGGTTCGGAGTTGCGACTCGGATGCCTGGCCCGAGGGCTGAGACACCAGAGAAGGAGATCGTGTCCTGAGCTGTGACGCCGTCCCGGAAGAACACGCGACCACCATTGGCTGTGAGGTCTGGCTTGATGCTTCGACGATATCCGCTTCCGGTAGGGGACACCGGACTGATGGCGGGAAGTCCATCGGTGGGATCAACCGCGTACCCTTGGGGATTGGCCGTCGATGCATCGCCATGAATCGCGCCGACGCTGATCGCGTTCACTGACTCGGCGGGCGCCAGGAGTCGACGCTTGCTTTGTTGACGGGCGATCGCGTCAAGGATTGCGCGTCGTCGTTCCTCGCCTCGGAGCCCAACTATCTCGGCGGAGGATGCCGGGCTGAGAGCCAGGTTATGGTGATTGCCTGCAGAGACGATGATGAGCACGCCGTACTGGTAACTTAGCCAATCGATGATGCGTGCCCACGACGACAGGATGGTCTCGAATGGTGCAGCGGGGTCGCCCACCGAGATGTTGACGATCGCGATCGTCGCGCCCGCAGCCGGTTGAGTGGCGGTCCCGTCAAAGAGCTCCCGGAACGCTCGCCACATCAGGTCTGGTACGAGTTCATCGGCAGGAAGCTCTTCGGCCCGGTTCGCTGTGTCGTCGGAGGGTGTCAGGATGGGTCTTACGAGTATTGGCCGCGTCGCGGGGGCTTCACCTGCCCCGCGGTCTCCCCAGACCGCGACCGACGACATCCACGTGCCGTGGCGCAATTCATCAACGGTGGCCTTCTCAAGCAGGTCATCTGGATCGTGCACAATGACGCGATCACGCAGAAGCGGATGGTTCGCCGCAGGTGCCCCGTCGAGCAGGCAGAGAACCGGATCGCCAGTAGGCAGGTTGCCGTCGTCATAAACTTCGGCTTCGATGGGTGGTCCGACGACAGGAAGAGCCTGACCCGACACGCGCAAATACATGACATTCGCGGAACGGACGACACGAACCGCATCGTGGTTCCCGTTCGCCAGTTCGCGTAACACCACGTTCGGAACGGTGCACTTGAGTCCGTGATAGCCGATCTGGTCAATGATCGCAGCCGCAGTGACCTGACCTCCGATCTCCTCGATCAGCGCGGTCACTTCCTGTTGACTTTGTCTACGCTTCTGATCACTCAGGCGATACCACAGCTCGATTTCAATGCTCTGCGGACGTTCGTCGATGAGCCCGGCGAAGAATTCCTCCCAATCGATTGCTTGGAGTCGGTCTTGGGGCCCCCACGGCCGAAGGTCCTTCAGATGGGCGAAGAGATCTCGGAGCTTCGAGTAGCCGCGTGGAAGTCCCTGCGTCGATCTCCAAGTCCGCCATAGCGAAAGCAAGTTGTCGAACGCGGCCTGGGTCGCGCAGATCGCATGAAGACACGAGCCGATGTATGGGTTTCTTGGCTCCTCGCTAAGGAGTTGGAACTCATCGGTAGGAGTAATCGCGCTCTCGGCTTCCATCAGGATTTCGATACCAAGGTTGGATGCCACGGCGCTCAAGTCGATCTGCTCGTCGAGCGCTTCAAACACCAGGACGAGTTGAGGGTCGGAAGCGTGGATCGAGGTCGAAATCTGCACCTGATCACCAATCGCGGCCATCGCTTCGTCAAAGCGCGCATCGATTCGGCGCGAGCGTTCTTCGGGATCAGTAAACCGCGCTCGACCCCCACCGCCGCGCCGTGCTGGAATCACACGCGGAGCGGTGACTCGTCCCAAGATCACCGGCCGCTCGGTGGATGCTCGATTCTCCGCTGGCACTACTCCTCGCTGACGTGGGCGCGAGTCGCCCATTGCTTGAGCAACTGCTGCACGACCGCCGTCGAGTCGGGCTCTGGTCCGGAGAGGATTGAGCGCCGCTGCACGTCCAGGGCGAACTCTTCGAGTTCAGCAAAGCTGACTCGGCCAAGACGGTCGGCAATCGTCCGAGGAGAGAGCCCCAGGCTTACCCCACTTCGTCCTGACCATGCTTGTAGCCATTCGATCTTGCCGGCTCTTGTGGGGTTCGGGAGATCAAGCCGAAGCTGCATTCGCCGCCAGACCGCGCGATCAAGAAGCTCAGCATGATTGGTGGCAGCGATGACAATGACGTGGCTTGGAAGCCGGTCTACTTGCAGCAGAAGGGAACTGACGACCCGTTTGATTTCGCCCGTCTCATGAGTATCGCCACGCTCTTTAGCCACCACATCGAACTCATCGAAGAAAAGCACACAAGGTCTCACCCTCACCGCATCAAATAACGCTTCCATGCGCGATGCGGTTTCACCGAGGAAACTGCCGATCAGGCCTTCGTAGCGAACGCTCAACAATGGGATAGCCAGCTCGGTTGCGACTGCCTCCGCAAGAGAAGTCTTCCCACCACCAGGCGGGCCAACGAAAAGCAGGCGATGACGCGGCTCGACACCGTGACTGCGGAGGAGATCGCGACGATGATGCTCTTCGATGAGCTGGCTAACCGCTTGGCGAGCCTCGACGGGAAGAACCAAGTCCGACAGTCGCCGCTCAGGTTCTTGCTCGTAGAACAGTCCGCGGGTAGCCTCGTTGCGCGCGAGCGAGGTGACCGTAGCGGTCGAGGTCGCTCGCCGTGTGCGCAGAGCATCGGTCAACTGTGAGGCAAGCACGTTATGCCTCTTGTTCTCTTCTTCAGCAATCAGTGCTTCTGCCGCACGTCGGAAGGCGAGGTCGTCGCCCCCGGCACCGGACTGTACTAGAGCCAAGAGCAGGTCTCCACGCGCCATGCTCCACTCTCCTTTGGGTCCGTTCGGGTGACTTACTAGGCTCCATCGTACCGAGCACTGCCGGGCAGCGAGTGCCGGCCCGCCGCGGCTTCCGCGGTTTCAGTTCGACAACGCCTACGTGCCGTGTTGTCCGACAACGAAGATGGACAGCGTTCCTGATCCTCAGGTGGATGCGGTGTATCGCCCGCGTGAGCGCACGGTTCCACCGCACGCGACCACAGCGGACCGCACCGCGTTGTGGCTGATGCCCAGTTCGGCACCGACCTCGACCAAAGTGAGGCCGCCGACATACAGGCGGGTTGCCTCTTCACGAACCGCCTGTGGCAAGGTCGACACGCGGGGTTCGATGCCGGCCCGCCTCGCGATCTCGCTGACAGTGCTGCGATGCACCTTGAAGTGGGCGGCGAGCTGGCGAACGGGCACGCCCTCGGCATATCCGGATAGCAGTTCGTCTCGATTTGAGGCACTCAAACGGGTTTGAGTCTGAGCCGAATTTTCGCGCACAGGACCGCGCTGATCGGTGATCCGAGTTCGTCGCGAGTGGCCCCGGACGCCCCGCGATCCCTTGAGAACACGGACAATTAGGGTTTTCAGTGGCTTCCGGGGGTTTGAGAAGCACCTACGAAGGTCCACAAATGCGCGTAGGTCCCTTGGGGCCTGCGCGCGCTTGTGTTTCTAGCCGAGCGCTCGAACCCTCGGTGGGCCCCCGCTGGCTGCCGACGGCAGGCAGTAGGGGATCGAGCCCCTC
>FZQV01000011.1 GCA_900199505.1 Ruaniaceae bacterium KH17
CTTCAGACGCCGTTCATGCGCTCGGCGCGGGCGCACGACTCAGGCTGGGGACGGCGCGAGGCCTCACTGGCGGGGTTACCCGTGCGGAGCTCCAACGCTCCACTCGAGGCCATTGATAGTTCCGAGGCGTTATCAGGAGCCGGAATGTGCGATCAGACGCCTGATCGGGAACCCGAACGTTCACTCCAGGCCCTACCCCAGGCATCGGGAGCCCGGACGTACACTTTTTGGACATTCGGATTCCAGATAACCGATGTGACTGCCAGATTGAACATTCGGGTTCCCGATAACGCTTGGGAGCCGGCCAGACGCCTCAGGACTCCACCATCCCCAGCCGGGGAATGTGCGGGCGCACTGTCCAGGCTGGGGACCGTGGGCTACTCCCCGCCGCCACACACCCTTACCGTACGTTTGGCACTCATGTGAGTGGCAAACGTCCGCAACGCGGCGCGAAAGCGTACATTTCGCACTCATGTGAGTGGCAAACGGCCGGGGCCGTCGCGCTCATCCGCGTACGCGAATTAGCTGAGGGGATGACCGCGAACAGATACGGATCTGTGGCGGTCATCCCCTCAGATAAGGAACCGGTTAGGCCTGGAGCGACTCGGCGAGGGTGTCCCGGATCGGCGTGGTCGGGCGGCCGATGAGACGCGAAAGGGTGCCGGGCGCGGGATCGGCCAACTCGCCGTCGGCAATCGCGGCATCCGTGCTGACGAGGAAGCCAATGACGCCCTCCGGCAGGCCCGTCGCGGCGAGAGCCGCCTGGTGCTCTGCCGCCGAGACTTGCTGTACGGCCACGGCCTTGCCCGAGAGTTCACTAATGATCTGCGCGAAGTCATCCTGGGTCCAGCCCTCGTCACCCGCGAGCTCGTAGGTAGCGGGCTCGACCGTCTCGGCTGTGAGCACCGCGGCTGCGGCGGCCGCGTAATCGGCACGGGGAGCCGTGAACTGCTGGCCGTCGCCCGCGCTCGTGAGGATGACGCCGGTGGCGGCGGCCTGCTTCGCAGCCTCGACCACGTTCTCCGAGTACCAGCCGTTACGCAGGAGTACCACGTCGAACGGCGCCTCGGCGAGCAACTGCTCGGTCGCGACGTGTTCGGGGGCGACGGCGAGCGTCTTCGCCGTATCCGCGTGAAGAACGCTCGTGTAGGCAACGAGCGGCACTCTGGCGACCGTCGCGGCCTCGATCACGGCAGTGTGCTGCTGCACGCGCTGGCCAATCGCATTGCCTGAGATCAGCAAGAGTCGGTCAACGCCGTTGAGTGCTGCCGCCAGGCCTTCCGGCTGGCTGTAGTCGAAGGCCCGCACCTCGACGCCGCGCTCCGCGAGATCGGCGGCCTTCGCGGTGTCGCGTGCGAGTGCCACGATCTGATCCGCGGACGCCCGTGCGAGCAACTCGTCAATCACAAGGCGACCGAGCTGTCCGGTGGCGCCAGTAACGGCAATAGTCATAGTGGTCCTCTCAATGTAACTCACTTACGTTTCGTAAGTACTTACCAATCGTAAGTGTGAGGTACGATGGTGTCAAGCAGGAAGGAGTTCGCATATGCCACAGCCCACATCATTCGAGTTCGACGCATTCAGCGCACTCTGCCCGTCGCAATCCGCATTACGCGATCTCACGGGACGCTGGGCACCGCTCGTGCTCATCGCACTCGATGACGGCCTTACCCGCTTTGGGGAGATTTACCGCCGCATCGGCGGCTCGAGTGAGCGGATGATTGCGCAGACCCTGCGCACTCTCGAGGCGGATGGCTTCGTGGAACGCTCGATCGAGAACGGCCGCCCAGCGTACGCACTCACCGACGGCGGCCGCGCCGTGGCCGCAAGCTTCCGCGGCCTGATCAACACCCTCTACGCGCACCTCGGGACTCAGCCTCAGGCGTAACCCGCTCCCACATCCCACCACCACGCACTGTGGGAGCGCCCTGTCATGCAATTGCGTATCTGGCATGACATAGCACTCGAAGAAGATGCCGGGTCGGATTGTGATGCCTGCCAAAGTCGTGGCAACCACACGATCGCACGGGCCACCCGATCTGCGCGGGCCCCGTCCGCTGGTCCCCCAAGTAGGCCACGTCACCGCGACTCCACGATCGACCCATCATCCCGTCGCTAGTTGAGCCACCAGGCGCGAGCTAATCCTCGGTGGGGTTGGCAGCGAGGTCCGCGCCGTCGCCGTCGGACTCGAGGGCCGGCTCCGGCGGCAGCAGCACATCCAGGTCCACGATCCGGCGCCCCTCGATCCGCGCCACCCGCAGAATCACGCCGCCTTCCAGCGGCACCTCGTCCCCCACCACGGCCATCCGGCCGAGCCGATCGAGCACGAATCCGGCGGCGGTCTCGAAGTTTCCGTCGTCGGGAAGGGCGATTCCGGTGGCCTCCTCGAACTCCTCAAGATTCAGCCGCGCGTCCGCATTCATCACGCCGTCCACGGTGGGGAGCCGCACGGCGTCGTCCGCGTCGTACTCGTCGCGAATATCGCCCACGAGCTCCTCCACAAGGTCCTCGAGCGTCACGATGCCATCGGTCCCGCCATACTCGTCCAGCACGACGGCGATGTGGATCCCTTCCGCTCGGAGCTGCGACATCGAAGGCAGCACTCGGTTCGTGTTCGGCAGCATCGGAATCGGCCGCATCAGATCGCGCACATGCGCCCCCGGCTCCACCTGGAGCAGGTCCCGCACGTGAAGGAAGCCGAGCACATCATCGAAGTCCTCGCCGATCACCGGGTAGCGCGAATACGGCCCATCCGCGACGACGGCGCGCGCCTCCTCAGAGGAGAGGTCGGCGTGAATAAAGGACACCTCGGGGCGCGGCGTCATCACCTCGGCGAGGGAACGATCGGCCGCATCGAGCACGTCGGAGAGGATCTGCTTCTCGTTCTCCTCAAGCCCTTCGTGTCCCTCCACGATGCCACGCAGCTCCTCCTCACTCATCTCCTCGGGGCGCGCGTTCGGATCCATCCCGAGCAGCCGGACCACGCCGTTCGTGGAAGCCGAAAGGAGCCACACCACGGGCCGCATCAGCCGGGCAAAAAAGTCGAGCGGAGGCCCCACGATCCGCGCCAGCTTCTCGGCGTACTGCAGCGCGATCCGCTTCGGCACCAGTTCGCCGAACACGAGCGAGAGGTAGGCGATGAACAGCGTGAGCAGGATGAACGCCGTCGTGCTGGCCACACTTTCGGAGAGCCCGATCCCCTCAAGCACTGGTGCGAAGCTTGGGGCGATGGTCGAGGCGCCATAGGCCGCAGAGAAGAACCCGGCCACCGTGACGCCGATCTGCACCGATGCGAGGAAGCGGTTCGGATCCCGGGCGAGCGCGGCGGTCCGAGCGCCGCCGTCCCTTTCGATGCGATCGATCTGGCCCTCGCGAAGGGATACCAGCGAGAGTTCCGTGGCGGCGAAGACGCCGCCGATCAGCACGAAGGCAACGACGAGCAGGAGGTTCAGCCAGGTGTCCATCAGGCCGTGCCCGCTTCGCACCGGGGGCCGCGAGTGTTTCTGTCCATGGCATACAGGTTACGGCCCAATGTCGGCGGCCTCGGAGACAATAGCGAGATGCAAGATCGCAGCCTGCTACGGATCGTGGCGCAGGGCCTCGTGCCCGCCACGATGTCCGAGAGTGTGCACGGCGTCGTCGGCCATATGCTCGCCACGCAGGGGCAACTGGCCAGCGGGGTCCCCCATTCGCTCGCGATTCGCACACGCAGTTCCGGCGCCGACGACGTCCACGCCAGTTTCGATGAGGGGCGCCTCGTGCGCTCGTGGCCCTTCCGAGGCACCTTGCACATCGTGACGGCCGCAGACCACCACTGGCTCCGTGCATTGTGGCGTAGCCGGCGCGATAGCTGGTGGGAACGCGAGGCCGCTCGCCTCTCGCTCACCCCGGAGGCGATCCAGAAGGCGCGAGACCTCGCGGCAGAGCTGGTGGCAGCAGGTCCGCGAACGCGGGCGGAGGTGGTTGCGGCCTGGCGAGAGGAAGGCGTTGCCGGCGCCGTTCCCGAGACAGAGCGCGCCCGGATGCTGCGCCTCCTCTTCGTGGAACTGCATCGCGACGGGACGATCGTCTCCGGCCCGCCCGGAAAGAACGACTACCTCGTGATCGATGCCGCCCGCGTTCCCTCCGACGCACGCGCAGGGCGGATCGAGGCGGGCGACTCGGCCACGATCCGGGAGGCCCACGCCGAGGTGGCGCGCCGCTATGCGACCTCGCGCGGGCCGGTCACCACGGACGATCTCACGAGATGGGCGGGAATCGGGAAGCGGATCGCGCAGCGGGCACTCGATGACGCCGTCGAACTCACGAATGTTCCTGGCTCGGGCTCGGTTCCGCTCACTACCGTAAATGACGGCTCCGCTCACTACTACCTCCGCGCGGACCTCGAGGATCTTCTGCACGAGAATCGCAAGGCGGCCACTGGCACGCATTTCCTCGCGCCCTTTGACGAGCTCTACGTGGGATACAAGGACCGCACCGGCATGGCAGACGCCACTGCAGATGGCCTTATTTGCCCCGGAAAGAACGGGATGTTCCGCGCATTTGTCGTCGATCGCGGTCGTGTCGTTGCGGCGCGCCCCGCCGGAGGCGAGATGATGTGGGCGAAGCCGCCAAGCATGTCACTTGCGGCGAGAGTGGACCGAGCAGTTCGCGCCGTCGATGGGCGCCTCGGGCGCTGAGGTACGGGAGCGACGCGTGGACACCGAGTATCTTCATCCTTCGGGAGTGGTGATCACCCCGGAGTTCACCGCCGCGCTCGGGTTGCTCCACGCCGGCCACAACGTCTTCCTCACGGGCAAAGCGGGCACCGGCAAGTCCACGCTGATCAGGTTCTTTCAAAACGAGACCCGGCGCCGCATCATGACCGTGGCGCCCACGGGCATCGCCGCGCTCAACGTGGACGGCTACACGATTCACCGGCTCTTCTCGTTCAGTCCTTCGATCACGCCCGACGACGTTCGCTTCGGCAGCTACCGACCGGGCCGTTTTGCGAAGGCGATCACGGGCATCGACACGCTGATCGTGGATGAGGCTTCGATGGTCCGCGCGGACCTGTTCGACTCCATGGCGGCCGCGCTGGAGCGGTTCGGGCCACACCCCGGCCAACCGTTCGGGGGAGTGCAACTCGTGCTGGTGGGCGATCTGTACCAGCTCCCACCTGTGGTCACGGACGCCGAGTCTCGCTACTTCGAGACCACGTACGCCTCGCCCTTCTTCTTCTCCGCAGATTCCTACAGCCCCGAGCAGTTCCCCACGATCGAACTCACGCGCGTGTTTCGCCAGATCGGCGACGACCGCCTCGTGGACCTCCTGAACGCCGTCCGCGAGGGCGCGCTCCTCGATCACGCACGCGCCGAACTCAACCAGCGCACGGACCGGTACTTCGAGCCGCCCACGGACGAGTACTGGCTCACTCTTGCCACCACCAACCGCATCGTTACCTCGCGCAATCGGGAGCAACTCGAGCGCCTGCCGGATCCGCTGTTCCAGTTCCGCGCCACGGTCCACGGCGAGACGGACGGCTTCGAGTACCCCACCGATACCGTGCTCCAGCTCAAGGTGGGCGCGCAGATCATGCTCCTCAACAACGACCCGGCGGACCGCTGGGTGAACGGCAGCATCGGCCGGATCGAGTGGATTGACGTGGATGGCACGCACCCCGAGATCGGGGTCCGCCTACGCGAGGGCGGCCTCGTCACCGTGGCCCCGCATCTCTGGGAGATCACCCGCCCGGCCGTGCGCGGCGGCCGGCTCGAACACGATGTGATCGGCACGTTTACGCAATTGCCCATGAAGCTCGCCTGGGCGATCACCATCCACAAGAGTCAGGGGCAAACACTCGAGAACGTCGTGGTCGATCTGACCGGCGGCACCTTCGCGAACGGGCAGCTCTACGTGGCACTCAGCCGCTGCACCAGCCTCGACGGCCTCGTGCTGCGCCGGGACGTGCTCCCTCGCGATCTCAAGACAGATATCCGGGTGCGGCGCTTCCTCGCCAGTCAATCTGATCCGAGCGGCTCGCTCGGGACCGTCAGCATCGCGATCCTCACCGTGGGCACGGAGGGCGACAAGTACCGCCCCCGGCCGGTGGAGATTGCCGTGGTCACGGACGACGGCGATGAGGCCGTCACGATCGTGAATCCCACCTGCGATCTCTACGGGGCCGAGCGCGAGTTTGGGATCACCACGCGCGATGTTCAGCTCGCGCCCGTGCTGACCGAGGCATGGGCGGCGCTCTCGCCACTCCTCGCGGGCAGGATCCCGGTGGGGGTCGATGTGGACCGCACGCTTGGCCTGATCGACTTCGAGCTGAAGCGGAACGCGTCCGTTGAGGCGATGCCTCTGGGCGCCGAGATCGGCTGCGGCTCACTCACGGCGGCGGAGCGTGCGCAGCTGCAGTCACCGAACGCCCTCGATCGTGCCCGCGCCATGCAGTCCGCTGCCCGCCGCCTCGGACTCGCGGACGTGGCCGCCGCACATGCCCAGGGCGGGGCAGCCTTCCCCACTCATCCGCGCGGCCGCGGCTATCTCCAAGCGCGCCGGGACGTGCCTGCGGAGGAGCGGTTCGTCGTCGGCGGAAATCTCCATGCCGACGACGACGCCGCACAAGTCCTCGCCGAGTGTCTCACCACAGCATGGGAGCGCGTGATCGATCGCGACGAGGCCGTGGTGGCGGAGCTGAACGGCCTCGCGCGGCACATCGGGGTCGAGATCCTGCCCGAGGGATTCGAGCTCCCACCGGAAGCGGATGGCACCGATTTCCTCACCGCGGGCGCCCGCGTGTGCTTCACCGGGGACGTGCTCGATCCCGTGCACGGTTGGCTCTCCCGGGAGCAGATGTGGGCGATTGCGATGAGACGCGGCCTGGTGATCTCGATGAACATGACGAAGACGCGCACGGATGTGCTCGTGGTGGCGCAGCGCGGCACGCAATCGGGCAAGGCGAAGAAGGCCTACGAATGGGGCAAGCCGGTCGTCTCAGCCTCCGAGTTCCTCGACTGGGCGCTGGGCTAGGGAGACACGCCCTACCTGGAGCCGCCTATCGGACTCGAACCGATGACCTGCTGTTTACAAGACAGCTGCTCTACCAACTGAGCTAAGGCGGCACACCGCGGCACTGCCGCGGGCACCAATACTAGGTGACGTTAGCGAAAACTACTCGCCCTCGACCAAGGCGCGGATGCCGCCCTCATCGTAGATCTCGTTGCCGAGCTTGTCGCCGTCGAGAATCACGGTGGGCGTACCCGAGTTGCCATCAGCCAGGAACTGCTGCGTGCTCAGCTGGACCCACTCAGTGAACTCGCCATCCGCGAAGCGGTCCACCACGTCCTGCGGCACGCCGAGCTCGAGCGCCATCGCGCCTACCTCATCCCGCGTGGGCAGCACATAGTCGTTGGCATCCCCCGACTCCTGGTAGGCGGTGTAGACCTCGTAGTACGCCGCGAAGAGCGCCGAGTTCAGCTGCAAGACGTGCTCGGGAGAGTACTCGGCCACGGTCGCGAGAGCGTTCGCGGCGTAGACGTTGTAGTCATCCGGCGCGGTCAGGAGCGAAACAGGGTGGAGCGACAGCGTGATCAGCCCCTCGGCGGTCATATCCTCAAGATCCGCCGCGTTCAGGTCTTCAAACGTGGCGCACCAGTGGCACGTGAAGTCCGCGTACACGTTCAGTACGGGCGCGCCCTCGTTCACGGTGCCCGCCTCGAGGCTGGAGCCGATCGAGATGCCGCCACGGTTATCCGCATTCGCCGGGCCGTCGATGCCATCGAGGTACGACTTGCCACCGCTCGAGACAATCGCCCAGATCGCGATGCCCACCAGCGCGAGCAACGCCACGATGCCACCAATCATCAGCGTGCGGTTGCGCTTCTCGCGCTTCTCCTGCTCCGCCTGGAGGACGCGTGCCTTCTCGCGCGCGATTTCGCGCCGCTCAGCCTTGGTGAGTTTCTCTGCCATGCCTCCAAGCGTAACTGAAAAACCCAGTAGTTGACGATTCAATCATGGCCAGGGGTAGAAGCGGTCCGTCGGCACTCCCCCAACCCAACTCACATCGATCCCATTCAGAACCAAAAGCCCGATTGCGATCACGCCCAGCCAGGCGAGCACGATCAGCACCACCCGCATGGCCCGGAGCGGGAACAGATCTCGCACAGCCAGCCGGGCGCCGTCGCGCAGAAACCGCGAACCGGGGCCTACCCACACGAGAATCGCCAAGAGTCCAGCGGCCGCCCAGAGCGCGGGTGCCGCCGGGAAGCGATACGGATTGGAGAGGTACAGGCCGCCAACAATCAGGCCACCCACCAGCGCCACCGGAATCAGCATCGTGAGTGCCGCGCGCACCAGTTGCACGGGGATGCCCGCGAGTGAGCGTGCCCCGTCACCGCGCCGGATGCCGCGTGTCATGGTGGAGACGCGGCGCGCGTTCGCGACGCGCCCCCACGTCCCTGCGATCAATGTGAGCGCGAGGATCGCCACGGCACTCCAGAAGGGCCAGATCGCCGCAGCCGCGACGCACAGCACGGCCAGGGAGAACACCACGAACCGCGCTGGCGGCGCGGGCAGTGCCCACGCTGGTGGCTGAAGCGGCGGCGGCGCCGGGGCGGGCCATTGCTGGCCCGGCGCGGGCCAATAGGGACTCGCTGCGGCCCCCGGCGTGTGCAGCTGCTCCGTGCTCCGCACCGCCGGAGTGGGATACCTCGCCGTCCCACCTGGCAGCAGATCGGTTGCACCAGCCTCGGCAGGCATGACCCGGGTGGGCGGAATCATTGCGGGCTTCTCGGCCTCCAGTTGCGCAATGGCAGCCGAGAGTTCCAGTTCGCCCCACTGCCCGCCGAGCACGGCGATCACGGAATCGGGATCGAGCCGGTGTTCCGCCTTAGGGTGCAACGCTGCCCGGATCGCCGTCGCGATCAGCGGATCAACGCCGTCGAGATCCACCACGTGATCGCTCATCCGCTTGATCACGGTCAGCGCCGGCCCGGACCCATATGGAGCCCGCCCGGTCGCGGCATACGCGAGCACCGCCGCCCATGACCACCAGTCACAGGTACTCGTGACCTCGCCGCCGTTAATCACCTCCGGGTCGAGGTAGCCGGGCGTCCCGGTGACCATACCCGTCTGGGTAAGCCGCGTATCGTCCGCGATCTGCGAGATCCCAAAGTCGATAATCACCGGCCCGTCGGGACTCATCATCACGTTGCCGGGCTTCAAGTCACGGTGCACCACGCCCACGCGGTGGATCGAATGCAACGCCTCCGCCAGCCCGACGGCGAGCCCCTCCAGTTCGCGTTCATTGAACGGGCCTTCGCGGTCCACATCCTGGGAGAGAGTGGGGCCATCGATCAGTTCGGTGACGACGAAGGCATCGTCGTCGTCCACCTCGGCATCCACGACCTGGGCCACCCGTGCCCCACGGACCCGGTGCAGGAGTTCCACCTCACGCTGGAGCCGAGCCCGCGCGTTCGGGTCCTTCGAAATGTGGGGATGCAGCAGCTTGAAGGCAACGGGGTGATCGTCCGCGTCATAGGCGAGCCACACCGTGCCCATTCCGCCGGCGCCAATCTGACGCTCGAGGCGGTACCCGCCGATCTCCTGCATGCCACTACTGTCCCATACACGACAAACGTGGCGTGGGTAACTCTGGGCGAAACGGCCTATGCGTGGGCCAGAAGCTGTGCGAGACTTAGCAGTGGTTGCCATACGGCGGCCAGTGTCAAGGTTGACACCTGACACCTTTACAACGGATCGTCCGGCACGTACCTGCCGGTGAAGGGAAGTTTTCTCATGGCAACAGTTACCTTTGACAAGGCAACGCGTCTGTACCCCGGCGGCGAGCGCCCCGCGGTTGATGGACTCGACCTCCACATTGAAGACGGCGAGTTCCTCGTTCTCGTTGGTCCTTCCGGTTGTGGAAAGTCCACCTCGCTTCGTATGCTCGCCGGCCTCGAAGAGGTCACCGCGGGCCGCATCATGATCGGCGACCGCGACGTCACCGACATGCAACCCAAGGACCGCGACATCGCGATGGTGTTCCAGAACTACGCGCTGTACCCCCACATGACCGTGGCCGACAACATGGGCTTCGCCCTGAAGATCGCCGGCACCCCGAAGGCCGAGATCCGCGAGCGCGTGGAAGAGGCCGCCCGCATCCTCGACCTCACCGAGTACCTCGAGCGCAAGCCGAAGGCGCTTTCCGGTGGTCAGCGTCAGCGTGTTGCCATGGGCCGCGCGATCGTGCGCCAGCCGCAGGTGTTCCTCATGGACGAGCCGCTGTCGAACCTCGACGCCAAGCTCCGTGTGCAGACCCGTACGCAGATCGCATCACTGCAGCGCCGCCTCGGCGTCACCACCGTCTACGTCACGCACGACCAGACTGAGGCCCTCACCATGGGTGACCGCATCGCGGTCCTCAAGGACGGCCTGCTCCAGCAGGTCGGCACCCCGCGCGACATGTACGACACCCCGGCGAACGAGTTCGTCGCCGGCTTCATCGGCTCCCCCGCCATGAACATCGGCAAGTTCCACATCGAGGGCGACGAGGCCGTGCACGGCGATGCTCGCATCCCGCTGACCCGCGCCGTGATCGATTCGCTGAGCGGCCCGGCCATCACGGTCGGTTTCCGCCCCGAGTCGCTGAACGTGGTTGCCGCCGGCACCCCGGGCGCGATCCCGATGAGCGTGGATCTGGTCGAGGAGCTCGGCTCGGACGCCTTCGTCTACGGCGCCGTGACCGGTTCGGCCGGTGCGGACGGCAAGGTCGGCTCGGGCGACGACTCGAACCAGTGCGTGGTTCGTGTGGACCCGCGCGACACCCCGAAGATCGGCGACGTTCTCAACGTGGTCGTGAAGCCGGGCGAGCTGCACCTCTTCGACGCCGCCACGGGTGAGCGTCTCGCGCAGTAATCCCTCATAGAAGAAGGGCGGTCCCATCCTGGGGCCGCCCTTCTTCTGCCTCCACCCGCATTCAGCCCCCCGCCCGGCCCCAGCCCCGCCCACTCTCCAAACTTGTGCTGTAGGTGCACATTCTGAGGCAATGTGAGCGGTCACGCCGTGCACCCACAGCACAAGTTTGGCTGGGGCGGTGGCGGAGGGCCTTGGGGTGGCGGCACTGAGGCAATAGGCTTAAGCCGTGCCAAGCAGACTCAAGATCACCGCCGCGACACTCGACCCCGCGTTCCTCGACCTGCCGTGGAGTACTCCGCTCGAGGAGTGGCCCGAGAACGTCCTGGCGCCGCTCCCCCGCGGTATCTCGCGGCACGTGGTGCGCTTCGCCCGACTCTCCGGCCAGGTTGTTGCCGTCAAAGAGATCTCCCACGAAGTGGCACAACGCGAATACAACCTCCTGCGCCTCATCGACAAGATGGACGTGCCCTCCGTAGAACCCCTCGCCGTCGTCCATGGCCGAACCGATGCCAACGGCGAGGAACTGAACGCCGCGCTCGTCACGAAACACCTGCAGTATTCGCTGCCCTACCGCGCCGTGTTCTCACAGCACATGCGCCCCAAGACCGCCTTCCGCCTCATCGACGCGCTCGCCGTGCTCATGGTGCGGCTACACCTGCTCGGCTTCTACTGGGGCGATGTCTCGCTCTCCAACACCCTGTTCCGACGGGATGCCGGCGCCTTCGCGGCCTACCTGGTGGACGCCGAGACCGGCGAACTCCACGAAAACCTAACTCCCGGCCAGCGCAACTACGACATCGACCTCGCGCGCACAAACATCATCGGCGAACTCTTCGACCTTCAGGCCGGTGGGATGCTCGATGAGAGCGAGGACGCAATCCACATCGGCGACCGCATCCACGAGCGCTACCACGAGCTGTGGGAGGAGGTCACCGGCGAAGAGGTAATCGCAACCAATGAACGCTGGCGCGTCACGGATCGGATCAACCGTTTGAACGATCTCGGCTTCGAGGTGGACGAGCTGGCCATCACGTCCGACGACGACGGCACCCGAGTCCGCTTGCGGCCGAAGGTTGTGGACGCCGGCCACTTCCACCGCCAGATCATGCGCCTGACCGGGCTCGACGTGGAAGAGAACCAAGCGCGCCGGATGCTCAATGACCTCGACGAATACCGGGCGATCACGAATCAGCAGGATGAGCCGATCGAGCTCGTCGCGCACGAATGGCTGGCCACGATCTATTCGCCCACCATCCAGATGGTGCCGCGTGATCTGCGGGCGCGTATCGCGGGGCCGGAGCTCTTTCACGAGATTCTCGAGCACCGTTGGTACATGTCCCAGAAACTCAAGCGCGATGTGCCCACATGGGAGGCCGTCAAAGACTACTCGGAGAAATTCCTCGTGCGCCGGCGCGACGAGCGCGTCTATATGGCGACCACGCAGGAACTCCCCCGCATCGCAACCGAAGAATAGGGCGTGCCGCTACCAGTTCCGTGCGGGGCGATTCTCGCGGACCTCACGCAGTAGCTCCGTGATCGAAAGCCCGGCGACTCCATTCGCCACGATCGTGCCGCCCGCACCCATGAAGAGCGCCTTTGACAGCCCCTTCGAGCGCGTGAGGCCGACCGCAATCAAGGCGCCTCCGATCACGATCGCCGCAGCAGAGGGCGCGCGCGTCGCCACCGGATGGTCACGCTCGAGTCCCTCCAAGCGATCGGCAAATGGTGCCTCCTGAATGACATCATCCACCAAGTAGCTCAGCGTCTCGCCAGCGGTGGGAGGGGTGATCACCACGACGTCGTCGACCTCGTGGGCGGGCGTCGAGCCCGCGAAGAATCCACGAACCGCCTCGGGCGCGCCAAGCGCTCCCAGGAGTTGCTGCGCGTCCCCCACAGCGGGATCGAGCGCCCGCGCGAGGGCCTCGCTTTCGCCGCCAAAGACGGCAACGGCGTCCACCAAGTCCTGGTCCTGCGCCAACTCCGACAGTGCATCCGCCGCAGCACCGTCGAGCTGGAGCGGGATGAGTGTGCGGGCCACACCCCACCCGACGCCCATGGTGAGATCCTTCGACTCGAAGAACATCGCGGAACGGTGCTCGAGGCTGAGCACCTGGACGGAGGCCGTATCGGTCACGATCGGAAGCGAATCGCCTTCCTCGGTGAGGATCACGCTGCGATCGCCCAATGGGAGCACCACGATCGGCTCGCCCAGATTGCGCGCAACGGCCGCAACCTCGGCCACGCCACCATCGAGGAAGGTCACCGCGCGGATGCCATCACCGTGCGCATGGGAGCAGCCCTCCTCACCACAGCTCTCGCCGTGCTCGTGCTCCTGCTCGTCGATTGAGAGATCGCCTTGGGTCTCGTCCTCGGGCTCCTCGACGTTCGTGTAGCGGCCCACCTCGATCCCCACGTCAAAGGTGATCCCGATATCCGCCACCAGATCCTCGAGCTCGATGCCCGAGGCGAGCTGATCGTCCTCACGCGCGATGGCCACCCGCTCTTCGTCATCAATCAGGAAGCGCAGCGCCACGATGTCACTCTCGGCGCCGTCCACCACCGCGAGGATTCGGTGCCCGTCGAGGTAGTTGATGAACGTATCGAGCGGCCCGTCCCAACCGATGAGGGCGCCGTCGGCCCGCTGCCAGGACGTCATTTCTTCTCCCGCAATTGAGTGACTTGGTAGAGGCAAATACCGGTGGCGACCGCGGCGTTCAGAGATTCCACGTTCGCGGAAATCGGAATCGCGGCCGTGACGTCGCAGGTCTCGCGCACGAGCCGCGAGAGGCCAGCGCCCTCCGCACCAGTCACGAGCACCAGGGGCTGGTCGTACAGCTCAAGCGTGCCGATGTCGATCGCACCCACGCCGTCCAGGCCCACCACGAAGTAGCCCTGCGTCTTCAGGTCCGTGAGGGCGCGCACCAGGTTGGTCACGCGAGCCACCTCGACGTGCGCGAGTGCGCCGGCGGAAACCTTCCAAACTGACGCCGTGACCCCGGCGGCTCTGCGCTCAGGGATGATGACGCCGTCGGCCCCAAAAGCGCCGGCACTACGGATCACCGCGCCGAGGTTATGCGGATCGGTGACGCCATCGAGCGCCACGAAGAGCGGCAGGGTCAGCTTCTCGCTCGCGCGGGCCACGAGGTCATCCAGATCCGCATACTCATGCGGCGGCACCGCGATCGCGATGCCCTGGTGCGACTGGCCAGCCGAAATCGCCTCGAGCTCGCCGCGCGTCACCTCGTACAGCGGCGCGCCCGATTCGGTGGCTGCACGCAGGACCTCGGAGACGCGCTCGTCACCGGACAGGCCACCCGCGGCATAGACGCCGAGAATCGGGATCCCCGCGCCCACAGCCTCGGTCACGGCGTTGCGCCCCACCACGAACTCGGTGTCACGCGGCAGCGCCTTCACCCAGCCGGGCGTGCGGCGCTTCGGTGCCGCGGCCTCACGGCGGTCCGACTCCTGCTTCCTCTTGTGGGCCGCGTGGTAGGTGCGATCCTCCGCCTTCGGCGTGGGACCCTTGCCTTCGAGCCCGCGCCGGCGCTGCCCGCCCGAACCCACCTTCTGGCGCGAACCGCCCTTACGGACGGCGCCCTTGCGTTGCGAGTTTCCAGCCATCAGCTCCCCTTCACCTGCCAGCGCGCGCCGTCCACGCCGTCCTCCACGAGGATGCCTGCGGCTGCGAGCCGGTCACGAATCTCATCTGCGCGCGTCCAATCGCGCTCCTCGCGGGCGCTGACCCGCTCGTCCAGCAGCGCCTCCACCAGGGTGGCGAGTGCCGCATCCGAGGCCGACGACGACTCCTCGGCCCAGTCCTTCGGGTCCAGTCCCAGCACGCTCAGCATGGCGGTCACGGCGCCGAGCTCGGCGAGCACGGCCTCGTGATCCTCGTGGGTGAGCGCGATGTTGCCGCGGCGCACGTGCTCGTGGATCGCGGCGAAAGCTGCGGGGGTGCCGAGATCGTCGTCCATCGCCTCGGTGAACTCCGCGGGGAGCGTCTCGAGGTCCACTCCGCTGATCGCCGAGCCCACGAACTCGGTGGCGCGCTCCACGAAGCCCGTGAAGCGCTCCCAGTTCGAGCCGGCCTCGGCGAGTGTGACGTCCGAGAACTCCATCATGGTGCGGTAGTGCGCGGAGATGAGGGCCAGCCGAACGACCGGCGCCGAATACTGCTCCAGCACGCTGGCGGCCGAGAGCGAGTTGCCGAGCGACTTGCTCATCTTCTCGCCGGACTGCGTCACCCACGCCGAGTGAACCCAGTACTTCACGAAGCCCCAGCCGGCCGCCGTGGACTGCGCTAGCTCGTTCTCATGATGCGGGAAACGTAGGTCGAGACCGCCGCCGTGGATGTCGAAGGTCTCGCCGAGGTAGCGGTGCGCCATGGCCGAGCACTCGAGGTGCCAACCCGGCCGACCGCGGCCCCATGGCGTGGGCCAGGAAGCGGTCTGCGGCTCGCCCGGCTTGGGCGCCTTCCACAGCGCGAAGTCGCGCTGGTCTCGCTTGTCCGAGACCTCATCTTCGCCCTGCGTCACCTCGTTCTGGTTCGTGAGCTTGCCGTACTCGGGCCAGGAACTCACGGAGAAGTAGACGTTGCCACTGTCCCCCACGTAGGCGTGGCCGCGCTCGATCAGGAGCGCGATCAGCTCCACCATCTCGGTGACGTGACCGGTTGCGCGCGGTTCGTAGGTGGGCGGCAGGATCCCGAGTGCGGCGTAGGCGGCGGTGAACTCCTTCTCGTGGCGGTACGCCCATGCCCACCAGGGCGCAGCGTGCTCGGCCGACTTCGCCAGAATCTTGTCATCGACGTCGGTCACATTCTGTACGTGCGTCACCGCGTAGCCGCTGCGCTCCAGCCAGCGCCGCAGCACATCGAAGGTGAGTGCCGTGCGCATGTGGCCCACGTGCGGGGACGACTGCACGGTGGCACCACACACATACATTCCGACGGCGCCGGGGACCAGCGGCTCGAAAAGCCGCACGGTCCGCGATTGGGAATCGTAGAGGTGAAGTGCCATGTTCCAAGGGTATCGTCCTGCTGGACATTGGTTGAGCGTGGGCGCAAGCGCATGATCACGGAGTCCAGATCCGGGCATTCTGGCGGGAGTTCGGTAGCTTTGTGCCATGAGCACAGTTGTCGCTGAGAGCGCGCCGTCCCCCGTCTCGAAAAAGAAGATCGTCTCCTGGGCATTTTGGGACTGGGGCACACAGCCCTTCGACACCGTGATCACCACGTTCGTGTTCTCGGTCTATCTCACGGCCAGCCATTTCGGCTCGGAGAACTTCACTTCCCAGGCGCTCGCGACGGCCACGGCGATCGGAGGAGTATTCATTGCGCTCCTCGCCCCGGTCCTCGGCCAGAACGCGGACCGTACCGGGCACACCGTCAAGAACCTGAGATGGCTCACGTGGGCGTTGGCGGCGATCTCGATGCTGCTGTTCTTCGTGAAGCCCGAAAACTCCCCGGTGCTCAACCTCTTCGGCACCGACTTCCCGGTATACCTCCTGCTCGGTCTCACCCTACTTGCAACGGGTTCCGTGATTTCAGCGATCGCAGGCGTCAACAACAATGCACTGCTCAACACAATCTCGACGCAGCAGAACATCGGACGTATCTCGGGCTTCGGCTGGGGCATGGGCTACCTTGGCGGCATCCTCGTGCTCCTCGCGATCTACTTCCTGTTCATCCAGCCGGAGAAGGGCCTGTTCGGCGTCACCAGCGAGAACGGAATGGACATCCGCGTCTCGATGATCCTCTGCGGACTATGGACGCTGATCTTCACGATCCCCATGTTCCTCAACCTGAAGGACACCCCCAAGATCCCGCCCGCGGAAAAGGTGGGCGTGGTCGAGTCCTACAAGATGCTCGGCCAGTCGATCGCGCGGATCTGGCGCGCCTCCCCGCACACGATCTACTTCCTGCTTGCCTCGGCACTCTTCCGTGACGGCCTCGCGGGCGTGTTCGCGTTCGGTGCCGTGATTGCGGCCGGAACCTTCGGTTTCACGGCCGGCGAGGTGATCATCTTTGGCGCCGCCGCGAACATCATTGCGGGTGTCTCCACGATGCTCTTCGGGCTACTGGATGACAAGATCGGACCGAAGACGGTCATCATGATCTCCCTAAGCATCCTCGTGGCGCTCGGGATCGCGATCTTCCTCTTCCACGATGGCGGCCCCACCGTCTTCTGGATCTGCGGCATGGCGATGAGTTCGCTCGTGGGGCCGGCGCAGTCCGCGTCACGCTCCTTCCTCGCCCGGCTGATCCCCGTGGGCCGCTCCGGTGAGGTCTTCGGACTCTACGCGACCACCGGGCGAGTGGTCTCCTTCCTCGCCCCCGCCATGTTCGGCCTCGCGATTGGTATTGGCCACACCGTCACTGGCGAGGCGAACACCCAGTATTGGGGCATCCTCGGCGTCGTGGTCATCCTCCTCGCCGGCCTTCTCGTGATGATCCCGGTGAAGGGTAAGCAAGACCAGATCGCCTAAACCCCGAACTTGTGCTGCTCATCCCAGATCTGAGGCCGTATGGACCCCTATTTCTGGGATGAGCAGCACAAGTCTGGAGAGAGCGCCTCGCCATCGGCAGTCTGCGCGAAATGGGCGAGCGCATGAGTCTGCGGAATCCCGCGGCGCAGAACAGCTCCGGCTCACGGCACGAGGCTGGGGACGGCCTGGGTTCTGGGTGTGGCCGGTCTGTTCGTATGTCGCTCGGGTGTTCGATCAAGGCTGGGGACGGCCTGAGCTCGGCGACAACGCAATCGTGCGCGTCCTGCGATGCGCACACGAGGCGGGGGCTGGCAGTGGGCGCCCGCTACCCTGATCTTGGCACCTGACGAACGCTATGCGTTCGCTGAGTGCCACGTTGTTACACGCGGCGCGGGCGGGGGTGGCTACGGGCGCGTGAGGAGGGCGGTGGCGGTGGCGGCAAGGCCTTCGCCGCGGCCGGTGAAGCCGAGGCCGTCCGTGGTGGTGGCCGTGACACTTACCGGTGCACCCAGGGCGGCGCTCATTGCGGCTTCCGCCTCGGCGCGGCGGGGCGAGAGCTTCGGGCGTACACCAATGATCTGGACGACGGCGTTGCCGATCTCCCAGCCATTCTCGCGCACCATTCGCGCGGCCTCCTGAAGCATCGCGGAGCCAGCCGCCCCGGCCCACTCCGGGCGAGAAGTGCCGAACTGCGAGCCGATATCACCCAGTCCGGCCGCGCTCAGCAGTGCGTCGATCACGGCATGAACCGCCACATCGCCGTCAGAGTGTCCTGAGAGGCCGATCTCGCCCGGCCAGTCCAGGCAGGCGAGCGCCAGTGGCGACTCCGCGTCAAAGGCATGCACATCCGTGCCCAGCCCCACCCGAATCTCAGTCATACGAACCGCCTCTCGCTGATATTCGTACACCAGTGGGTCATTCTGCCCTGTCTGGGGCACCTATCGGCAACTGATGTACCGATCTCAGCGGCTACACCCGGAGATCCGGCAAATGACGACACCCAGATCGGAATTCTGCCCCCATCAGGGCACGAGTTCGCATCGAGGCGACGGTTTGGTCCGGTCGCGGAGGGTGAGTCACTCATCGAAGTGTCCCTTCGCCATGAGTGATTCCGCGAGCGCGAAGTCCCGCGGGGTCGTCACCTTGAACGCGTCCTCGTGGCCCGGGATGAGCTGCACCGGCTCGCCGAGAGCCTCGACGAGCGCGGCATCATCCGTTGCACCGGTTCCGGCGCCTTCGGTGTGCGCGCGCTCGAGCAGTTCGCGCCGGAACCCCTGCGGCGTCTGCACCGCCCAGAGTTCGGATCGATCGACGGTTCCCGTCACGCGAAGTTCGGCGTCCGCGCGCTTGATCGTGTCCACCACTGGGAGCGCCGGGATCACCGCCCCGTGGCCGCTTTCGAGCGCCGCCACCGCGTCCCGGAAGAGCGCCATCGGAGCGAAGGCGCGCGCGGCATCATGCACGAGCACGAGGTCTACATCGCCCAGCGCCGCGAGTCCGGCGTTCACCGAGTCTTGCCGCGACGCGCCGCCACGTACGACACTCAGAATGGTCTCCACATCGCGCTGCTCGCTTTGCTCGACCAACGGGTTCACGAGCGTGCGGACGTGCTCCAGGTGGGATTCGGGGGCGGTCACGACGAGTTCGTCGGCAACACTGAGCGCCCGCGCCACCGCATGCTCAAGCAGGGTTCGCTCCCCCACGGTGACAAGCGCTTTGGGGACAGCCGCGCCAAGCCTCGCGCCGGATCCGGCGGCAGTGACAATCACACCAACGCGCATCTGGCTCCTCAAGATCTACTCACCTCACGCAAGGAGGACAACGCTAGGCGACGTTGAGTGGCCGGGATAGTAGTTCCAGCCACGCGCATGGCGCTAGGAGGCGAGAACTTCGTCGATGCGGATCTTCGCCTCGTCCTCCGTGGCGTGCTCGGCGAGCGCCACCTCGGACTCAAGAATCTGGCGCGCCTTGGCTAGCATCCGCTTCTCTCCCGTGGAGAGACCTCTGGCGGCCTCGCGCCGCGAGAGATCACGCACGACCTCGGCGACCTTCACGACATCACCGGACGCAATCTTCTCAACGTTCGCCTTGTAGCGCCGGGACCAGTTCGAGGGCTCCTCGGTGTGCGGCGCGCGGAGCACCTCGAAGACGTGCTTCAGGCCTTCTTCACCCACCACATCGCGCACCCCGACTACGTCAACGTTGTCAGCGGGAACCTCGATCGTGAGGTCACCCTGGGCGACTCGCAACTTCAGGTAGACCTTCTCTTCGCCCCGAATAGTGCGCTTCTTTATTTCTTCAATTAGTGCGGCACCGTGGTGCGGGTAGACGACCGTTTCGCCGACATTGAAGGTCATAATGCTCCCAATTTTGGCCCAATAACTAGGCCAATCCTAACATGCGGACAACTTGGGCCTTCTGGCGGCACCGCATTTGAGACGGCCCCCTCGGTGGCTAGCGCCACCTCGTGCGGGCGACAGATACCGACCTTGTGGCCTAAAGTTGGCCACGTAGAAAGGGAGTTCAATGACGCGTAAGATCGCCTCGCTCTTCGTGGCCCTCACCGCCACTGTGGCCCTCCTGACCGGATGTGGCGCCTCCAACCCGATCACCACCGCCGAGCCGTATTCGCCCTCGGATGGGGTGCGCATCGAACTCAGCGATGGCGTCCGATTCGAGAACCTGTTCTTCTTGACCGCCGAGACCGGCTCCACGGTGCGCCCGATGGGCTCAATCGTCAACGGCTCCGCGAACCCGGCTCAGGTTACGATCACGGTTGCGGACGTCAGCGCCACTTACGATGTTCCGGCCAACGAGGTCTTTAGCCTCCAGGATGAGGGCGGAGTGCTCGACGGCGCGTCGCTCACCCCCGGCACCAACGCACCCACCACGGTGACCACAGCTGGCAGCGTCACGAGGGATGTTCCCGTGCTCGACGGCACCATCCCACCGTACGACCAGTTCCTTCCGCAGAACTAGGCGCATAAGTAAAGGGCCGAGGACTTCTCCCCGGCCCTTTACTTATGCCTGATTACTTGGCGTCTTCGATGCGCTCGCGCAGCTTGCCGAGCTCCTCGGCCAGCTCCGCGGGCAGCTTGTCACCGAACTGCGCGAAGTACTCCTCGGTCAGGTCGGCCTCGCCGGCCCACGCGGCCGGGTCGAGTGCGAACAGGGCGTGCAGATCGTCCTCGGTCATTTCCAGACCATCGAGGTTCAGGTCGCCCATCTTCGGCAGGCGGCCCGAGATGGCGTCGTCGGCCTCGACCTCACCGTTCACGCGACGCAACGCCCACTCGAGCGCACGCGCGTTGTCGCCGAAGCCCGGCCACAGGAACTTGCCATCCGCGCTCTTCCGGAACCAGTTGACCTGGAAGATCCGCGGGGCCTTCTCGCCCAGCTTCTCACCCATCTCAATCCAGTGGCCCCAGTAGTCGGCCATGTTGTAACCGCAGAACGGGAGCATCGCGAACGGATCGCGGCGAAGCGAACCGACCGAACCCTCAGCGGCAGCGGTCTGCTCAGAAGAGACCGTGGCGCCCACGAACACGCCGTGGTTCCAGCTGTAGGACTCCGAGATCAGCGGCACGTTCGTGGCGCGGCGGCCACCAAACAGGATGACGTCGATCGGCACACCCGCCGGGTCCTCCCACTCAGACGCGATGGACTCGGCCTGGTCCGCACGAACCGTGAAGCGGCTGTTCGGGTGCGCGGCCGGGGTCTCCGACTCGGGCGTCCAGTCATTGCCCTTCCAGTCGATCAGGTGCGCGGGCTTCTCCTCCGTGAGCCCCTCCCACCAGACGTCACCGTCGTCGGTCAGAGCAACGTTCGTGAAGATCACGTCGTGGCTCAGAGCGTGCAACGCCGTCGGGTTGGTCTGCTCGGAAGTGCCAGGGGCAACGCCGAAGAAACCGGCCTCGGGGTTGATAGCGTAGAGGCGGCCATCCGGGCCGGGGCGCATCCAGGCGATGTCGTCACCAACGGTCTCGACCTTCCAGCCTTCGATCGTGGGACGCAGCATGGCGAGGTTGGTCTTGCCACAGGCGCTCGGGAACGCAGCGGTCACGTGGTACACGCGGCCGTCCGGGCCAGTGATCTTCAGGATCAGCATGTGCTCGGCCATCCAGCCCTCGTCACGGCCCAGGACCGAGGCGATGCGCAGGGCGTAGCACTTCTTGCCGAGCAGGGCGTTGCCGCCGTAACCCGAGCCGTACGACCAAATCTCGCGGGTCTCCGGGAAGTGGGTGATGTACTTTTCGTCGTTGCACGGCCAGGCCACGTCCTCGCGGCTGTTGCCATCGGCGTCGACCAGCGGGTAGCCAACCGTGTGGACCGCGGGAACCCAGTACTCGCCAGCGGCAATGCGCTCGAGTGCGGCGGTGCCCATACGGGTCATGATGCGCATGTTCAGCACCACGTAGGGGGAGTCGGAGATCTCCACACCGAGCTTCGAGATGTCGCCGCCCAGCGGGCCCATCGAGAAGGGGATCACGTACATCGTGCGGCCACGCATGGAGCCGTCGAACAGCGGCTGAAGCGTCTTCTTCATCTCGACCGGGTCGGCCCAGTTGTTGGTGGGGCCGGCGTCCTCTTCCTTCTCCGAGCAGATGAAGGTACGGGACTCGACGCGCGCCACATCCGAGGGGGCGGAGCGGGCGAGGTAGCAGCCCGGGCGCTTCTCTTCGTTGAGCTTGATGAACACGCCTGCGTCCACCAGCTCCTGCGATAGGCGATCGCGCTCTTCGACGGAGCCATCGGCCCAGTACACACTGTCCGGCTTCGTCAACGCGGCAATCTCGGTCACCCAGTCAACGAGCTCTGCGGGGGCAATCGACGGGGCCCCTGCCTTGATGTCAGTCGCTTCGACAGTCATTTTTCTCCTCAGTTGGCGCTCGCGGAATGCGGTTCATCGGGCGAGCGAGTCGGTCTGTACCGCTGTCTCTATCCTGGTGCAGAGTGCTACCCCGCGCGTCAGACGAAGGGCCTAGAGCACCGTGCACGCTAGTCCTATTGTTGCGGATGAGCGTGAGCCATGCCACGAGTTTGGGGAGAAAGTCCCGCCCCATGTGCCCGCGTACGCGAACGCCGTCGGGCAAGGCTCTCCCGACGGCGTTCGGCTGAGTTTAGGCCAGCGGGGTGCGAATGATGGTCGCCTCGCGGTCCGGACCAACGCCCACAGAGGAGATCCGGCAGTCGCTGATCTCTTCGAGGTACTCGATGTAGCGTTGCGCATTGATCGGCAGATCCTCGAACGTGCGCACGCCCGTGATGTCCTCACTCCAGCCGTCCACGTACTCGTAGATCGGCTTCGCGTGGTGGAACTGTGTCTGTGACGGCGGCATCTCGTCGAACCGCTCGCCGTCCACGTCGTAGGCCACGCACACCGGGATCTTCTCCCAGCCGGTGAGGACGTCGAGCTTGGTGATCACGAGGTCTGTGAGGCCGTTAATACGTGCGGAGTAGCGGGACACGACGGCGTCATACCAGCCGCAGCGGCGCGGCCGCCCAGTGGTGGTCCCATACTCGTGGCCCACCTGCCGAAGCCGTTCGCCGTCGTCGTCAAACAACTCCGTGGGGAACGGGCCCTCCCCCACGCGGGTGATGTACGCCTTTGCCACGCCCACGATCCGATCCAGCCGCGTGGGGCCAACGCCCGAACCCGTGGCCGCGCCGCCCGCCGTGCACGAGGACGAGGTGACGAACGGATACGTGCCGTGATCGACGTCGAGCATTGTGGCCTGGCCGGCTTCGAACACCACCATTTCGCCGCGATCGAGAGCGTTGTTCAGGTCCAGCGAACAGTCCGTGACCATGGGGCGCACGCGATCAGCGTAGGAGAGGAGCTCCTCCGTCACGGCGTCCACGCTCGCGGCCGCGCGGTTGTAGATCTTGGCCAGGAGGTGGTTCTTGACGACCAGCGCGCCCTCGACCTTCTGACGCAAAATCGACTCGTCGAAGAGATCCTGGATGCGGATGCCCACACGATTCATCTTGTCCGCGTACGAGGGGCCGATCCCGCGGCCCGTGGTGCCGATCTGGCGGCTCCCAAGGAAGCGCTCGGAGACCTTGTCCATCGTGCGGTTGTAGGAGGGAATCACGTGCGCGGACGCCGAGATGCGGAGGCGGGAAGTGTCCACGCCGCGGCTCTCCAGTGCCTCGATCTCCTGGAACAGCACCTCCAGATCGATCACCACACCATTGCCGATGATCGGCGTGACTCCGGGCGTGAGGATGCCGGAGGGCAGCAGGTGCAGCGCGTACTTCTCATCGCCCACAACCACGGTGTGCCCGGCGTTGTTACCGCCGTTGAACTTCACCACGTAATCGGTGACGGCACCGAGCTGGTCGGTCGCCTTCCCCTTGCCTTCGTCGCCCCACTGCGCACCCAGTACCACGATTGCCGGCATCTCAGCCTCCTTTGTAGCCGCCCCATGACGGCCGCCATGGCCGCGCGCTCCGCCCGGCCTCTGCCCGGAACAGCTTACCGGCGGCACGCGCCACTCGCGGGCATATCTCCGATTCCGGAAGACGGCGTTCACCCCCTTCCGTACGGCTCTCCCCACGGCTCCCTCCCGCCCGCTCCGGCCTCATTCGTGCGGGCGGTGCGTGAGCGCCGCGGAATGGGGTGGGTACGGCATAGGCTGGAGCCATGGCACGAGTCATTGGACACCGCGGCGTATCCGCTATCGCCCCTGAGAACACGCTCGCAGCGTTCCGCGCTTGCAGGGAGAACGGCGTGCGCTGGTTCGAGTTCGACGTCGGTTTGATATCGGACGGCACAGCCGTGGTCATTCACGATGACACGCTCGATCGCACCACGGACGCCACCGGCCCCGTGGCCGTCCTCACCGGTCCGGACCTCGCCACGATCGACGCTGGCGCCTGGTTCGGCCCAGAATTTGCGGGCGAGCGGATCCCCACTCTGCGGCAGGTGCTCGAGCTGATGAACGAGCTTCAGCTCGACGCCAACCTCGAGATCAAGCCCGGCCCAGATCACAGCCTACTTGTCGCGACGATCATGACCGAGCTCGAGCGGCTCGATCCAGCGCGGCACGTGATCATCTCCAGCTTCGACCCGCGGATCCTGCAACGCGTGAAGTGCGCACTCCCACGCTGGCGTGCGCACGAGGGGAGGGCCACCCTGGAACTCGCGTTCCTGTTCGAGAAGCCCACGATGGAGAAGGCGTGGCGAGTACTCGGAAAGGCAACGGGGTCCGTGGCACTCCATCCCTCCGGAAAGGCTCTGACCGCAGCGAAGGTGGCAACCTACACGAGCGCGGGGTACGCGGTCCGCCCGTGGACCGTGAACGACGTCGGGCAGGCACTTGAGCTTGCCAGCTGGGGCGTGGACTCAGTGTTCTCGGACAACCCGCACCTGTTCCCGGAGGACTGGCGGCAGTAACGCCACACCCGTAGACGGCGAGAGGCCCCGCACCGGCGAACCGGGCGGGGCCTCGTGGTTTCGACGTCAGCCTAGGGCCTCCGCTCAACCAACGGCTAGTTACATCTTGGTGCCGGTGGAGCCCAGGCGCTCGCACGCCTCGACCACGCGGGCGGCCATGCCGGCTTCGGCGGCCTTGCCCCACGCGCGCGGGTCGTACATCTTCTTGTTGCCGACCTCGCCGTCAATCTTCAACATGCCGTCGTAGTTCTTCAGCATCCAGTCCGCAACGGGGCGCGAGAATGCATACTGCGTATCCGTGTCCACGTTCATCTTGATGACACCGTTGGCCACAGCGGTCGCGATCTCCTCGGCGGTGGAACCGGAGCCGCCGTGCATCACGAGATCGAACGGCTTGTCCTTACCGAACTTCGCGCCAACCTCCTTTTGGATGTCACCAAGGATCTCTGGACGCAGCTTGACGTGGCCCGGCTTGTACACGCCGTGCACGTTACCGAAGGTGAGGGCGGTCAGGTAACGGCCCTTCTCGCCGAGCCCCAGCGCCTCGATGGTCTTGATGCCGTCCTCGGCGGTGGTGTAGAGCTTCTCGTTGATCTCGCCCACAACGCCGTCTTCCTCGCCGCCGACGACGCCGATCTCGACCTCGAGGATGGTGTTCGCCTTGACGGCCAAGTCCAGCAGCTCCTGCGCGATCACGAGGTTCTCCTCGAGCGGCACGGCCGAGCCGTCCCACATGTGCGACTGGAAGAACGGAAGGCGGCCAGCGGCGACTTCCTCGGCCTCCAGCTCAAGCAGTGGGCGTACCCACGAGTCAATGTTGCCCTTCGCGCAGTGGTCCGTGTGCAGAGCCACGGTCACGCCGTAGTTCTTGGCGACCTCACGCGCATATGCGGCGGCGGCCAGCGAACCGGCAACGCGGTCCTTCACCGTGGCGCCCGACCAGTACTCGGCGCCACCAACGGACACCTGGATGATGCCGTCCGACTCCGCCTCGGCGAAGCCCTGCAGGGCCGCCGTGAGGGTCTGGGACGAGGTCACGTTGATTGCCGGGTAGGCAAACGCGCCAGCCTTGGCGCGGTCAAGCATCTCGTTGTATTGCTCTGGGGTTGCGATGGGCATGCCAGCCTCCATGTCGGTGTTGTGCTTAATGCGTTTTCGATTATCTCACCGCGGGGCCGCAGAGACTAGGACGATTGGGCAGTGAGACGCCCCAAAATCTCACGCGTTTAGACTGGACGCATGGTGGACAAGGCAATCTATGCAGAGAAAGCCGCCCGAGAGGCTGCCACCGCCCGCAAGTTGGCGCCGCTCGGCTGGCTCGGACTCGCGGCCAATCTCGTTGCGCTCGCGCTCGTCGCGAACCGCTTCGTCATCAACATTGCGGAAGTGGGGGAGAAGTCGGACTCCTTCATCGCCACGACCGTCACGGCATTCGTGCTGTTCATCGCGCTGGCTATGCTGATCGGCTGGATTCGTTGGCTCCGGAAGCACGGCACCGCAGACGGCCTCTCGGTCCTCTGGATCAGCACGATCGTGCTCCTGATCGTCTCCTTCAGCCCGCTCCTGACCTCGGACTTCTACGACGTCACGCCGCTCTGAAGCCACGCCCACATCGCCACGGACGCCGCCGCGCCCACGTTGATCGAGCGGGTGGATCCGTACTGCGTAATGTGGACGACGTCGTCGGCCCCCACCATCATCTCCTCGCTGAGCCCCACCGATTCCTGGCCGAACACCAGCACACATTCGCGGGGGAACGCATAGGTTTCCATGGGGATCGAGGTCTCGGTGATGTCAATCCCGACGACGGCGAGGCCCTCCGCGCGCGCCCAGTCCAGGAATGCTTCGACCGACTCGTGATGCCGGATGTGCTGGTAGCGATCCGTGACCATGGCGCCGCGCCGGTTCCAGCGTTTCCGCCCGACGACGTGCACCTCCTTGGCCCCGAAGGCGTTCGCCGAGCGGACCACCGAGCCGATGTTCGAATCGTGCTGGAAGTTCTCGATCGCCACGTGGAATGAGTGGCGGGCGTGGTCCAAGTCCGCGCGGATTGCCTCGACGGTCCAGTAGCGGTACTTGTCGATGACGTTGCGGGCGTCCCCGTTGGCGAGGAGTTCGGGGTCCCATTGCTCCCCCTCAGGGAGCTCCCCCTGCCAGGGTCCCACCCCCACGCGTGCGCTCGTCTCGTCAGTCACGGACCCATTCTCTCGCGACTCGATTGGGGCCGGGGAGGGTTGGACACGGCGTGGGACGCGGGGCCACCTGCCCGTGACCCGGGATTGCAGTTCCAGGCTGGGGATGGTGCGAATCCTTCAGCATGAGGTTGCCCGTGCGCAGCTCCAACGCGCCGCTCGAGGCTGTGGCTGGTCCAGTAGGCTATCGGGAATCGGAATGTGCGATCCGACGCGTTATCGGGAACCCGAACGTTCGATCTGACGGGCGCCCTGGTTATCGGGAAGCGGGATGTCCAAAAAGTGTACGTCCGGGTTCCCGGTGATTGGGGTAGGGCCTGGAGTAAACGTTCGGGTTCCCGATAAGGGCTTCGTGTCTTCCCAGCCTCCGCGCCCCTTCGGACGCGGAACTCGCGACTACCGCGGGTTGTAGGGCTCACCACCAGGCTGGACCGGGCCATCCTCCGGGCCGGGCTCCGGCTCGGCCGGCGGGGCGTCCTCCTGCGGGAGCTCGTACGGCAGGTCCTCGGCGGGCGGCGCGGCAACCGGATCGACCGGCGGGGCCTGCGGGGGATCGACCGGAGGCTGGACCGGCTGGGTAGGCGGCACATCGACGGGCGGCTGAACCTGCGGCTGCTGCCACGACGGGACGTCCGGGTTGTAAGGCGGGTACTGCTGCTGCGTCGGCGGAACCTGCGGTGCGGCCTGCGGCGGAGCGAACTGGCTGTTGGCGCTCGGAGCGCTCGGTGCGGCGGGTCCGCCGAAGGGCCCGGCCGTCGTCTGCTGCTGGTTGAACGGGTTGTTCTGTTGGCCGCCGGCCTGTCCCGGAGGCGCCTGCCAGCCGCCACCCTGCGTGGCGCCAGCGACCGAGCCTCCGCCCTGACCGAAGTCCACCGAGACGACGTCGCGTGAGGCGCCCTCGGCCTCGAAGTAGGCGGCGCGCTTGAAGTTGAAGATGCTCGCCACGATCGAGCTCGGGAAGGTCTCAGTCTTGGTGTTGTACTCGCGCACCGTGGCGTTGTAGTAGCGCCGGCCGTTCGCGATCCGGTCCTCAGTGTTGGTGAGCTCGGTCTGCAGCGCGAGGAAGTTCTGGTTCGCCTTCAGCTCGGGGTATGCCTCGGCAACGGCGAAGAGCCGACCGATCGTTGCGGTCAGCGCGTTCTCGGCGGCCGCGCGGGCCTCGAGACTCGGTTGCGGCTGAGCTGCCGCCGCGCGCGCCTGCGTCACGGCCTCAAACACGCCCTTCTCGTGCGCCGCATAGCCACGCACGGTCTCGACCAAGTTCGGGATCAAGTCATAGCGGCGGTGCAGCTCGACGTCGATCTGCCGCCACGCCTCCTCGATCTGGTTGCGCATCTTGACGAGCGAGTTGTAGACGCCAATCGCCCACAGCACGATCGCGATGACCGCAACGAGAAGAATCAGTCCGATGAACTCCATAGCTACCTCCTGGTTGAGCTACACCAATCCAACCACATAGCGTGTCTCACGCCACATAAGTCCAGCTCGTGGCACACACGTTGCCACTGCCCGCGGGGGCACGGGCGCGCCTGCTGCACGAGTACGCAGCGTCCGCACCGCATCAAGCGAGAGTCTCCTCGCGGTGCTGGAGCCTCGAAGGCCACCACACGCGCGGCCCGATCTCATACATCAGCGCGGGCACGAGCAGCGCCCGCACAATGAACGTATCGATCAGCACCCCGAACGCCACAATGAACGCGATTTGCACCAAGAACAGGATCGGGATCACCGCGAGCGCCGCGAACGTGGCCGCCAGCACCAATCCGGCGGACGTGATCACGCCACCGGTCACCGAGAGCCCACGGACGATGCCCTCCCGCGTCCCATGCAGCTTGGTCTCCTCACGCACGCGCGTGGCGAGGAAGATGTTGTAATCGATCCCCAACGCGACGAGGAACACGAAGCTGTACAGCGGCACCGCCGGATCGACACCCGGGAACTGGAAGATCCCACTGAAGATCAGCGACGAAACCCCGAGCGCGGCCACGAACGAGAGCGCCGTGGTCGCCACCAACAGCACGGGTGCAAGCACCGAGCGCAGGAGCAGCATGAGGATCACGAGGATCACGGCGAGCGCAATCGGCACGATCGTGTTGCGGTCACGGATCGAGGCGTCGTTGGTGTCGATTGCCGTGGCGGTCGCCCCACCCACGAGGACGCCGTCGGCATCCGCGAACTCGGTCCGGAGATCCCGCACCGTCTGCTGCGCGGCTGCAGAATCCGGCTCCGCCACGAGCGTTGCCCGCAGCAGCACGAGACCGTCCACCACCGTGGGCACCGGGGGTTCGGTGCCCGGCGGCCCGACGGCGGCGATGCCTCCCTCGGTGACCGGCGCCTCCCCAGAGGGCGAGCCGGCGCTGACCACGCTCACCCCATCGATTCCCTCGTTGGCACGCAGAGCATCGGCGATCTCCTGGAGCTCCGCTTCCGGCGCGGTAACGAGCACCGGGGATCCGGAGCCGCCGGGGAAGTGCGCGGCGAGGGCGTGCTGGCCATCGCGTGCCTCGGAGGCTCCAATTACGAGCTCCGATTGCGGCACGCCTTCCGCCTCGAACTGCGCCATCCCGGCCGCACCGACCACGAGCAGCGCCGTGGTGGCGAGCCAGATCGCGCGGGGGCGACGGCGGATCTTGGTGCCAAGCCACACCCACGGGCCCTTGCTCGGCATGCCGCCCTCGGCTGCCACCACCTCCGGCTCGTACTTGGGTAGGCGCGGCCAGAACGCGACGCGGCCGAACAGGAACAGGATCGAGGGCAGTAGCGTGAGGGCCGAGAGCATCGCGAACACGATCCCGATCGATGCCACCGGGCCAAGCGTACTGTTGGACTTCAGATCGCTCAGCAACAGGCACATCAGGCCCACAATGACCGTGCCGCCGGAGGCGAGGATCGGCTCGACCGACGCCTTCAGCGCACGATGCGTCGCCACCCACTTCACGCGCTCCTTGCGCAACTCCTCGCGGTAGCGGGCAACGTAGAGCAGCGAATAATCCGTGGCGGCGCCGATCACCAGGATGAAGAGGATTCCCTGAGTCTGGCCGCTCAGTAGCAGAATCTCAGCCTTCGCCAGCCACCACACCGCCAGCAGCGAGACCGTCAGTGCGAACATGCTCGTCGCCAACACCGCGATCGGCAGGAGTATCGAGCGATAGACCACGATCAGGATGATGAACACCGCCACCAGCGCCACCGCCAGCAGGATTCCGTCAATCCCGGCGAAGGCCGCCACGAGATCTGCAGTGAATCCGGCGGGACCAGTCACAAAGGACTCGACCCCGGTCGGCGTCTCGCCAGCCAGCTCATCCGAGACGGCGTTCACCGTCTCCGCGATCTCGCCGTCGGCATCGATCAGCACAATCAATTGGAGCGCGAGACCGTCCTCCGAAGGGATCAAAGGCGAGACACCGATCACGCCGTCGAGATCTGCCAGGCCCGCCACCGCGCCCTGGATGGACTCACTGCGATCCGCACCCAGTTCGTCGTCGGCCACAAAGACCACGATCGCCGGTATCCCCTCGGAATCCGAGAACTCCCCCTGCAACTCCTGCACGCGCGCGGCTTCGGAGGAGGATGGGAGGTAGCTGCTCTGATCGTTGGCGGAGACCTCGCTGACCCGGCCGAAGTACGGCCCGCCGATCGCCGCGCCCGCGAGCCAGGCGAGGATCAGGAATGAGGGGATCAGGATCCGCAGCCACTTGGGTGGATAGCCACGACCTTCAGGCTCGGTACTAGCGGCGGATGCGACGCGGGGATTGCTAGGCTTGCTCATCAGTTTCACTCTCGGATATTTTGTCTAGGAATCAATAGTAAAACATAAGTTACTATAAACGTAAGGCTTGAGAGACTAGGATTGACACATGGAGAGCTCAAGCACGGCGGAACACGAAGACGCCATCGCGGCCAGCCTCTACGACGTCGACTCGAGCGACCCAAAGGGCACTCTGGTCGATCGATCAGGTCTCTCGCGTGAGGAGATCGGGCAAATCGCGCAGGTGATGAGTGCCCTCTCCGGGCTACGCAATGCCGAGCAGGCGGTCTCGGATGCCTCGCAGCGATACATGAAGCTGAGTGCTCAAGACATGCGCGCCCTGCACTACCTCATCGTGGCTCGCAACCGCGGCGAAATCGTGACGCCGGGCATGCTCGCGAGCCACCTGGGAATCTCCGCGGCCTCCACCACCAAGCTTCTGAACCGGCTTGAGAAGGGCGATCACATCATGCGGCGCGTACATCCCGTGGATCGCCGCGCGTTCGCGATCGAGGTGACGCCGGAGACCGAGCGGTCCGCGAACGAGACCGTGGGCCGACACCAAGCCCGGCGTTTCCACGCAGCCGCGCGGCTCACGCCCACCGAACGCGAGATCGTGATCGGATTCCTCAATGACATGGCCAGTGAGCTATCGCTCTCAAAGGCCGCATGGGCGCACGACACAGAGCACTGAACGAGCGCGTCCGCCCGATCCGGGTGGCGCAATGAGCTCTCAGAGGCCCAGATCGTCGAGACCGAGGGCGTAGAAGTAGGGCAGTCCGGCGGCCTCCACGGCCTCCTTGGCGCCCGTGCCACGGTCAACGACGACGGCGCACGCCACGACCTCCGCTCCCGCCTCACGCAGGGCGGACACGGCCTCGAGCACGGAACCGCCGGTGGTCGAGGTGTCCTCCACGGCCACCACGCGGCGCCCGGCCACATCCGGGCCTTCGATCCTCCGCTGCATTCCGTGCGCCTTCGCCTCCTTGCGCACCACGAATGCGTCGAGATCCAAGGCGCGCGAGGCAGCCGCGTGCATGATCGCCGTGGCCACAGGGTCCGCTCCGAGCGTGAGTCCGCCGACGGCGTCGACCTCGCCCGGGCCAAACCCGTGCTCGTCGAGCAAGTCCAGCATCACGTGCCCGATCAACGGTCCCGCCTCGTGGTGGAGCGTGGCGCGGCGCATGTCCACGTAGTAATCGGACTCCTTGCCGGAGGCCAGAATCACCTTGCCGCGGACCACGGCGATCTCGTTGACGAGGGTGGCGAGGCGCTCGCGGTGGGTGTCGTTGCTCATGGCTTTCCTTTGCGTTGGCGAGAGTGGGTGTGGGATCCGGCGATCGCGCGCACGGCGGATCGTGGCAGAACTCTGAGTGCGGCGTTGAGGACCTTGTAACCGCGGCCGGGAATGCAGATCACGGCGCCGCGGCGCACGGCATCGAGCGACTCCTCGACCACCTGCTCGGCGCTCAGCCACACCCAGCCCGGCCACATGTCCGTGCGCATCTTCGCCGCGTTGTGGAACTCGGTATGGGTGAGGCCGGGTAGCACGGCGGTGGCAGTGACGCGTGTGCCCTTCAGCTCGGTGGCGAGGCCCTCGGTGAACGCGCGTAGCCACGCCTTGTGCGCGGTGTAGGTGCCGAGCGCCATGTTCTCGGTCATTGACGAGATGTTCAGGATTGCGCCGTGTCCACGCCGAGTCATCGCGTCCACGGCGGCCTTAGAGAGCATCATCACCGCGCGCACCATCACGTTGAGGCCACGCTCCTCATCGATCAGCCGGTTCTTCGTGAAGCTCGACTTCAAGCCGAACCCAGCGTTGTTAACGAGCAGGCCTACGGGCGGGAGCGCGTCGTCGGCAATACGGCGGGAGACTTTGAGGACGTCCATCCTGCGGTTGAGATCCGCGGGGAGCACCTCCACGTTCACTCCGGTGACCGCGCGAATCTCCGACGCCGCCGATTCGAGCCGGTCCTTGCGGCGGGCCACCAGGATCACGTTGTGGCCGGCGCCCGCGAGTTGCCACGCGAACTCGAGCCCCAGCCCAGCCGAAGCCCCCGTAATCAGCGCAGTTCCCATCCCCCGAGCCTATCGCGGGCGCGGGGGCCGCCGGTTCGGTGCCCCACACGGTAGGTTCGCTGAGATCCGTACACCAGTCAGGGATTCTTGCCGAAAAGGGCCGTCCCAGAGGCACTGGTGTACGTATTTCAGCGAACCTCGGACGTGACAACTCCGAGTAAGCCGTGCACCTTTCTCGCGCCTAGCGCGTCGTCTCTCGGCGAACCCGCTGAGATCCGTACAGGAGTGGCAAATGCGAGCGCTAACATCAGCAAAATCACTGACTGGTGTACGAATATCAGCATTGCGGAAGTCCTCAAGCCACCGTCGCCACTGCGATGCGCGCCCCAGCGTCGCTTTGCCACTCAGCTGAGTGCGAAAAGCACGCTTTCACGCCGTGTTGCGGCCTTCTCCCACTCACGTGAGTGCGAAACGCCCTCGGAATGACCGCGCGGTGTCTCGGGACATCGGTGACAGTTCTTACTGAGGACATTGGCGACGGTTAGTGTCCACGAGGTTGGCGTTCGAGACATAGCGGATGCCCGCTTCGGGCCAGGTGACTGGATGCGCCGCGCCACATAGTGTTGAGGGTATGCGACTAGCCACCTGGAACGTCAACTCCATCCGCACACGCGTGGACCGCGTGATTGCCTTCCTCAACGATTTCGACATCGACGTGCTCGCGATGCAAGAGATCAAGTGCCGCACGGACCAGTTCCCGCTACTCCCCTTCGAGGAGGCGGGCTACGAGGTTGCGGCACACGGACTGAACCAGTGGAATGGCGTGGCAATAGCCTCCCGCGTGGGACTCGATGGCGTGCAACTCGGCTTCCCCGGGGTGCCCGAGTACGAGGGGGTCTCGGAGGCCCGGGCGATTGGCGCGCGCGTGGGCTTCGCACCGCAAGGTGGCGAAGGCGAGCTCGCGGACGCGTTGACGCTGTGGTCGCTCTACGTCCCCAACGGCCGCGAGCTGGATCACCCGCATTACGCCTACAAGCTTGCGTGGTTCGAGGCATTGCGGGCCGCCGGGATCGGCTGGTTGCAGGCCGACGGCGATGCCAAGATCGCGCTCGTGGGTGACTGGAACGTTGCCCCTCTGGATGGCGACGTCTGGTCCATGGACTTCTTCGCCGGGAAGACGCACGTCTCCGAGCCCGAACGCGCGGCGCTGCGCGGGATTGAGGAGGCCGGCTTCCGTGAGGTCACGCGCGAATTCGCACCCGATCAGTACACCTATTGGGACTACCAGCAGCTTCGGTTCCCGCGGAATGAGGGCATGCGGATCGACTTCGTGCATGCCTCCCCCGCGCTTTCCGTGAGCGGCGCCGAGATCGTGCGCAATGAACGTAAGGGCAAGGGCGCTTCCGACCACGTCCCAGTGATCTTCGAAGTCCCGTAATCGGCACTCGTTGACCGAGCTTTGAGCGTCGCACAGTGCGTGGCGCGCGCATGATCTTGGCATCAGGTGAACGCTATGCGGTCAGGGAGTGCCAAGATCATGCGCAGAGTCCGGAGGGAGCGCCCCCGGGACATCCCTGGCCAGATCGGTGCACCAGCGACCAGTGAGCGGCGGGATGACACTGAGAGCGTAGTTGCCCGCTCCGCCCCCCGGGAACGGCGATCAGTCCAGGACGGCGTATTCGGCGAGGATCCGGTCCGAGAGGTCCGGCCACACCTCCTGGTGCACCTCGGCGAACGGCTTCGAGCCGAGGAAGCATGCCGCCAGGTGCACTTCCGGATCGATCCAGAGGAATGACCCGGACCAACCAAAGTGCCCGAACGTCGTCGGCGAATTGTTGTGGCCAGTCCAATGCGGCTCTTTGTTTCCGCGAATCTCGAAGCCGAGGCCCCAGTCGTTGGGGTCTTGAAGACCGTAACCGGGGAGGACGCCGCGCAGGCCGGGGTAGACCACGTGCGTGGCCTGGCGGAACGTCTCGGGGTTGAGCAGCGCGCCGTTCAAGACCGCGCGGCCGAACTCGGCGAGGTCCACGGCGGAGCCACGCATGCCGTGCGCGGGCGATCCCACGAGTTCGGCGGTGTCCATGCCGAGCGGGCCCGTGACGGTCTCGCGGAGCCAGGCGCGGAAGTCCTTCTCGACGCGCCGCTCCACGTGCGCGGCGGCCACCTCGATACCGCGGTTCGAGTAGATCCGCTTCTGCCCGGGCATTGCGAGGTTCGCGCCCTTGTCGAATGGCAGGCCGGACGAGTGAGAGAGGACATGCCGGAGTGTGCAGCCGTCCTCGCCCACGTAGTCGTTTGAGTTCACGATTCCACGATCGACGGCGATCAGGCAGGCGTACGTCACGACCAGTTTCGTGACGGAGGCCCAGTCGTAGACGGTGGTGGGGTCGCCATACGTGGCGACGGCGTCCACCGGGTCCACCACCACCACGGCGGCATCGAAGTCGAGGTCACGTAGCGGCTCAAAGACGTCCATGGCCCAAGCGTGCCACAGCGTCCTTCCGCGCGCACTCCCCAGCCGAGGAGGGTGCGCTCGAACGCAGGATGCACATGGCGCGGGGCGAGCGCTCCCCGGTAAGGCGGCCACAAGGGGAGCAAGAATCGACCCAAGACGCGTCTTGCGTCCAATCTCGCTCCGATAAGTGCACTGAGCGCGCGCGGGCCGGGCCCTACGTCCTATTGACACTATGTCAATAAGGCATAGATTGGTCATGTGAACAGGCCCCAGGAGCTCAACGGCGCGCCTCGCGCTCAGCGGATGAACGATCCGGACGAACGCCGCGCCGAGATCATCTCCGCCACCCGTGAACTCTTCCGCGAGAAGGGCCTGCGCGCCACCACATACGGCGACGTCGCCACGCGCCTCGGCATTACCCGCGGGCTGATCTACCACTACTTCCCCACGCGCGATGATCTGATCGACGCCGCCCTCGCCGAGTTCACGGCAGAGATTGTGGATAGCGTTGCGCGGTGGGACGCCCAGCGCGAACGCGGCCATGTGCGCGATGCGCTCCGCTCCGCCGTCGGCCTGATCCGCCGCCTCGTGCACACCAACGATCCCTTCGCTGAGGACCTGAACAACCCGGATAACGCCCGCGTGTATGCATTGTTCCTGGACCGCGTGGTGGAGGCCGTCACACAAGAACTCGAGGCCCGCACGGTGCGCGCCTACGCCGACGCCTACGGTCTGCCGATCTCCCACACACACGAGACGTTCCTCGTTCTCATTTACGGCCTCATTGCGCTACTTCGCGCGCGCCCCGAGGTTTCCGATGACGTTCTCTTCGACATCGCGTGGAGCACCCTCCACCTCGAAGAGCCTGGCGAGGAGCCGCCCTCGCAACTCCCCTCAGACGGCCGCGCGGCTGCGGCCGAGGAAAGGTAAGTCTCGTGTTCCTGTTCGAATCCATCCCCTGGTACTCATGGGTGATGTGGCTGGTGGTCCTCGCCGCCCTGATCGGCCTCAACGAGGTCACGCGCCGCTGGAAGTGGGCGGGCCTCACGATCTTCGTGGCACTGCCAATCATCCTGACGATCTTCGTATGGCCGACGACGGCCGGCGAAGGTTCCTCGACCGGCACCTGGTTCCACTGGGTCAAGGTGTACTCGGCCCTCGCGGGCGTGCTCGGCTTCATGGCGATCCGCTACATTCCGCGCCTGCAGAAGAACAAGTGGGCGCTCCTCTTCCCGCCAGCGATCCTCGCAATCAACATCATAGAGGCCGTGATCCGCGACTTCCAGGTGGGCGCCATGGGCGCAACCGGTGAGGTGATCGACGGCGTCGTGATGGTCTCCGGTTCCTGGAACTACATGAACGGCATCGCCGGCATCATCAACGCGATCACGATCTGCGGCTGGATGGGAATCGTGATCTCGCGCGACTCCTCCAAGGACATGATCTGGCCGGACATGCTCTGGTTCTGGATCATCGCGTACGACATCTGGAACTTCGCATACGTGTACAACGCGGTGGGCGATCACTCGTTCTACGCCGGCGCCGCGCTCCTGATTTCGTGCACGATCCCCGCGTTCCTCATCAAGAAGGGCGCCTGGCTGCAGCATCGCGCATCGACTCTCGCACTGTGGATGATGTTCACCATGTCCGTTCCCGCGTTCGTCTCGACCTCGCAGTTCGCCGTGGCGTCCTCGCACAAGCCCGCCGCCCTGTTCACGGTCTCGCTGCTCTCGCTCGTGATCAACATCGCGGTCCTCGTGTACCAGGCGCGCACGATCATCGTGCGCAAGCGCAACCCGCTGAAGCAGGAGCTGTACACGCACCTGCCGAAGTACCGCGAGGCGCTCGAGGCCGCTGGCTACACCGACGGCGTCTCCTCGGCGCACGCTGACGGCGCCCAGCCCGTCGCGGTCAGCTAAGCCCGCATAGCATGAGGCCCGCGCTGCAGATACGCAGTGCGGGCCTCGTGCCTTCCTCGACTTGTGCTGCTCATCCCAGATCTCACCCTATGTGGGCGCTCACATGTGGGATGACGCGCAGCACACGTTTGGAAAGGGGCTGGGTGCGCTACCTCTCGACGGCGTAGGTGACGCGCACGCCGCCCTTCTTGGTCACAGTGGTACCCATCACGCGGAGGTTGACAACTTTCCCGATCGCTCCGAACAGCGATATCCCGCCACCGAGGATCACGGGCTTAATCTGCACCGTGATCGTGTCGATGTAACCCTTCTTGAGGAACCCCTGGATGTTGCGTCCGCCGTCCACGTGCACGGAGGTCACGCCAAGCGCGTTCAGCTTCTCCATGGCGTCGTCCGGCGTGCGGAAGACTCCGCTGATCCGTGGATCGCCGGGAGGGAAGGTGCGGCTGGCGATGTACACAGGGGTGTCGCCGAACGGCCACCGCTTCGCCGCATCGAGCCGCTCATAGGAGAGCCGCCCCAACATGACCACATCGAGACCTTCCGAGAATGTCGCCTTGTTCAGCGCCGGCGGATCTCCCGCGACACTCGCATGATCCAACCCCTCGGGAAGACGGTTCGGCCACAGCGCATCACCGCTTGAATCGGCGATGTAGCCGTCGAGGCTCATGGTCGTATAGACGTGCCCTTGCCAGGTGCGTTGCTGCTCGGTACCCATACTCCAGCCTATCGAATCGGGACACCCGCGGAGCGAGAATTCTCGTTGGTTGAGCGAAACGAGCGAAGCGAGTGACGTCGAAACCATGGCGCGCGATGGTTTCGACGTCGGCTCCGCTCAATCAACGGTACGTTCAGTTGATCTCGGCCTTGCCGCGCTTCCAGTAGCCCATGAACGCGATCGCGCGGCGGTCCATGCCGAGGTCCCGCACGAGGTGCCGCCGCAGCCCTGTAATCACACCGGATTCCCCCGCGAGCCACGCGAAGCGGAAACTATGCCCGACGGCGTCGGGCACCTCCCAGAGCATCTCCTCGCCTTCGGGCACGGCCTCGGCCGGGCGCTGCGGCACGATCTCCCGCGCTCCCCACTCCCGCACTGCGGCATCCAGCGCGGCGCCGTGCTCGCGTTCGCCACGCACGAGCCAATTCACCGAAACTGCGGAGCGAGACCTGATGTCCGCGATGTCCGCCGCATCGGGAACTTCGAGATATGCAGAGCCGGTGAAACTCTCATCCAACGTCTCGAGGATCGCGCCGATCGCGGGCACGGCGGTCTCGTCCCCGGCGAGCAGAACGGAGCGCGCTTCGCCCGGGCGCCACTCGATGCCGCCGCCGTTCACGGTGGAGCGGGAGTCGGGCCCGATCACCACAAGCTCGTCCCCCACCGCGGCCGTGGTCGCCCAGGCCGATGCCGGCCCTTCGGTCCCGTGTAGCACGAAGTCGAGATCGATCTCCGCGGCCTCGGGCCGGATCGCCCGCACGGTGTAGGTGCGCATCGGGTTCCGCTCCTCCGGGGGAAGCATCCGCCACGCCGGGTACCACTCGGACATCGGCAGCTCGAAGAGGCTCTCGTCCGGCCGACCGGCGGTGGGCGTGGGCACTAGAATCTTGATCCGCTGGTCGAGGCCGCCGGTCCCAAAGTGCACCAGGTCCGGGGCGGAGAGGGTCATCCGCGTGAAGTGCGGCGAGAGCGCCTCGATCCGCGATACTCGTGTCCGATACGCCCGGCTGGGTGGGTACTCGGTCATGCACTCGCCCCATTGACCCGGTGCCGCCCAAGCGGCAGCATCAGCGGCCGCCCGCAGGTGGGATCGGTAATGATCGTGCTCTCCAGCCCGAACACCTCGCGCACGGTCCGCACGGTGAGTACCTCGTCCGGCTCCCCCGCGATCAGCACATTGCCCTCCGCGATCGCCACGAGATGATCGGCGTAGCGCGCCGCCATGTTGAGATCGTGCAGCACCATCACGATCGTGGTGCCGCGGGACTCGTTCAAGTCCACCAGGAGATCGAGCACCTCCACTTGGTGCGACACGTCGAGGAAGGTGGTGGGCTCGTCGAGCAGGAGGAGATCGGTCTGCTGCGCCAGCACCATCGCGATCCACACGCGCTGCCGCTGCCCGCCGGAGAGTTCATCGATCGCCCGCTCGGCCAGGTCCACGGTGTTGGTGGCTTCGAGCGCGGCGGCCACGGCGTCGCCGTCGGTGGAGGACCACCGAGAGAAGATGCCCTGGTGTGGGTGCCGGCCGCGGCCCACGAGATCCGCCACCGTGATTCCCTCTGGCGCGATCGGCGATTGCGGCAGTAAGCCCAGCGTGCGGGCGAGTTCCTTGGCGGGCATCGAATGGACCGAGGCGCCGTCCAGAATTACCTGACCGCCGCGCGGAGCGAGCAGGCGAGACATCGAACGCAGGAGCGTGGATTTGCCACAGGCGTTCGCGCCCACGATCGCGGTGATCTTGCCCGGCGGAACCGGCAGGTTGAGGCCCGTGATCACCTCACGCTCGCCATAGCCGAGGTACAGCTCTTCCGCCGCCAGGCGGTGTGCAGTGGTCATAGTGATTCTCCCGCGCGATTGGTTCTAACGATGAGGTAGACGAGGTAGGGCGCGCCAAGCACACCCGTGACGATGCCCACGGGGAAGCGCGTGCCGAGGAGCCACTGACCGATGAAATCGGCGGCGGTCACGAGCAGCGCACCCACGAGCGCGGCGGGGATCAAGAGCGAGCCGTTCGGGCCCACGATCCGCGCGGCGATTGGCCCCGAGAGGAAGGCGACGAATGCGATCGGCCCGGCCGCCGCAGTACCGAAGGCGATTAGCCCGACGGCGGTCACGATCAGGATGATCCGGGTCCGCTCCACGCGCACGCCGAGGGCCGATGCCGTGTCGTCCCCCAGGCGCATCGCCCCTAGGTTGCGGGTCTGCGCCAGCAGGATCGGCGCGAGCACCAGGAACGCGATACCCACGGTCCGCACGTCCGCGTAGTTCGTGCCGTTGAGCGAGCCGGAGAGCCAGCGCATCGCGAGTTGCAAGTCCCACTCCCCTGCGCGCGAGAGCAGGTACGAGGTGACCGAATCGAGCATCGCCGAGATGCCGATCCCGATCAGGATCAGCCGCGTGCCGGCGACCCCCTGCCGGTACGAGAGTACGTAAACCAGGAGGCCGACGGCGAGCCCCGCGGTCACCGCAAACATCGACACCTGCGCGCTGCTCAGCTTCAGCACGATGATCGCGAACGCCGCAGCAGCGCCCGCCCCGGCGGTGATCCCGATGATGTCCGGGCTCGCCAACGGGTTGCGCAGCATGGTCTGGAATGTGACGCCAGCGAGGCCGAAACTCAGCCCCACCGTCACGGCCACGATCGCCCGCGGAATCCGCAGCGTGCCCACCGTGAACGAGGCGCCGGGGACGTCCTGACCGAGGATCACGCGCCACACCTCCATGGGCGTGTACACGGTGTGTCCGTACATCAGCGAGCCCGCGAAACAGATCGCGATCAGCACCACGAGGACGCTGATGATGATGCGGCGGCGGCGCGACCGCTGGGCCCGCCCGCGCGCAACGAGTTCTGCGGTGGTCACAGTTCGCGCACCTTCTGCCGGCGCACGATCCAGATGAAGAACGGCGCTCCCACGAGGGCGGTGATGATGCCCACGTCGATCTCATTGGGCCGCGCCACCAGCCGCCCGACGACGTCGGCGGCAGTCAGCAGGATCGCTCCGCCCACCATGGAGAACGGCAGCAGCCAGCGGTGGTCCACGCCGATCAGCATTCGGCAGACGTGTGGAACGACCAGGCCCACGAATCCGATCGGGCCCGCGATCGCCGTCGCCGCCCCACAGAGCACTACCGCGCCGAACGCCGCGACCCCCCGCGCCAGGGCCACCCGCTCGCCGAGCCCGGCGGCGAGCTCATCGCCGAGAGCGAGCGAGTTGAGGGAACGGGCGGAGAATACCGAGATCACGAAGCCCACGACCAGGAACGGCAGCACCTGCCGGATTGCCTCGAACGAGCCGCCGCCCACGCCGCCGATCTGCCAGGAGCGCAGCACGCTCGCGATGTCGTTGCGGCCGAGGATCAGGGCGCTTACGAAGGAGCTCAGCGCCACGGAGGTGGCGGCTCCTGCGAGCGCGAGCTTGAGTGGCGTGGCTCCGCCGCGGCCCATCGAGCCGACGGCGTAGACGAACACCGCCGTGATCATGGCGCCCACGATCGCGGTCCAAATGTAGGCGGTGTAGCTCCACATGCCGAACACGGCGATGCCAATCGAAACCGCGAGCGCCGCGCCGGTGTTCACGCCCAGGATGCCGGGATCGGCGAGCGGGTTGCGGGTGACGCCTTGCATCACGGCCCCAGAGAGGCCGAGCGCGGCGCCCACGAGAATCGCGAGGAAGGTGCGCGGGATGCGTTTCGTGACGGCGGCCTCGCCGAAAGTCTCCGCCGAGCCGTTCAGCGCCGCCCAGATCTCCGCCCAGGTGACGCCGCGCGCACCGAGCGTGATCGAGGCGATCCCGACGGCGATCAGCACGCCGAGCAGGAGAAGTAGCCAACTGGCGCGAACGCCTAACGGGCGCCGCGTTGTCACGGCGCCCGTCACTGCGAGTTCGCTAGTCACTGGTGCGACTACTGCGCCTTCTCGGCGGCGGCAACGAGCTGGTCCACGTACCAGTCGATCAGGTACGGCAGCTGCAGCGGCGTGGGGTTGGACGCTGTGGCCTCGGCGCTCGAACCGTCGAGGAGTACCACGGCGCCGTTGGCGATCGCGGGCATCAGGCCGATCAGCGGATCCGCCTTGAGCTCATCGATCATGGCCTGGTCGCCGTAGGTGACGATCACGTCCACGTCGTTGAAGGTGTCCGCGTTCTCGGCAGCGATCGAACCGGCATAGGGGTTCGCGGCATCCGCCTCGTATGCGGCGATGCTCGCCGGGGTCAGCATGGTGAGGTCGGAGAAGTACTGCACGCGGGTGTCCGCGGTGGTGTAGAACTTCACGGTGCTGAGGTCAGCGAGGTCCACGTGGGTGAGGAACATGGCCGAGGTCTCGGCAAGGATCGGGTTCGCGGCGGCCTTCTCGGCGATGAGGGCATCGAGCTCCTCGATCAGTGCGTCACCTTCAGCGGCCATGCCCATGCCGGCCGAGTTGAAGCGGATCATGTCGCGCCACGAGGTGGTCCACGGCGTCTCCGGGTAGGCGACGACGGGTGCGATCTGCTCCAGTGTGTCGTAGTCCTCCTGGGTGAGGCCCGAGTATGCCGCCAGGATCACGTCCGGGTTGGTGTCCGCCACGGCCTCGAAGTCGATGCCGTCGGATTCGTCGAACAGCACCGGCGTCTCCGCGCCAAGCTCCTCCAGCTTGTCCGTGACCCAGGGAAGGAGGCCATCGCCGTCGGGGTCCGCGAAGTTCGCGGCCGCCATGCCCACCGGCACCACGCCGAGGGACAGCGGAACCTCGTGGTTCGCCCAGTTCACGGTGGCCACGCGCTCGGGCTTCTCGGTGAGGACGGTGGTGCCGAGCGCGTGCTCAATCGTGATCGGGTACTGGGAGTCCGCGGCTTCCGTGGTGGGTGCTTCGGTCTCTTCGGCAGACTCGGTGGTGGGGTCCGCGGCCGACGTCGTCGGGTCGGTGTCGGCAGAGCCGGTTCCGCAGGCGGAGACTGAGAGGGCTAGGGCGGCCGCCGCCACGATGGCAGCGAGGCGAGGTGTGCGCATGAGTGTCACTCTCTGGAGGAGGGTCAGGGGGCTGGCTCGCCGTGGTCAGGTGAGCCTTACCTTGTTGAACCCTAGACCACCATTTAGCAACGATGCAATTGCGTATTTATCCCACCTTCGTCATCCTGTGCGAATTCGCCGGATCCAGGAACGTACGTTACGCCTTGCTGGCGGCCTGGATTCTGCGTCTCCGGTCTACGCCCTACGCGCAGAATGACGGGAAGAGAGTGTGCCTCGGAATCGCGAGATGTGGCAGGCATTACACCACCGTCAGGGCGAGGCCGGAGGTGGCCGGGTCGCCGTCGCCGAGGTCCACTCGGACCGTGGCGCCGTCGGCCACCTCGCCCGCGAGGATCATCCGCGCAAGCCGGTCACCGATCTCACGCTGCACGAGCCGGCGCAGCGGCCGCGCACCATACGCGGGGTCATATCCTTCGAACGCAAGCCACTGCCGGGCGCCGTCGGTCACGTCCAACGAGATCTGACGATCCGCCAGGCGCGCCGCCATCGCGGCCACCTGCAACTCCACGATCTGCCCCAGGTCCTCAGTCGAGAGCGACTCGAACATGATCACATCATCGAGCCGGTTCAGGAACTCGGGCTTGAACGCCTGCCGCACCACAGCCATCACCGCCTCCTGCTTCGCCTCATCGGAGAGCATCGGATCCACGAGGAACTGCGAGCCGAGGTTCGAGGTGAGCACCAGGATCGTGTTGCGGAAGTCCACGGTGCGGCCCTGGCCATCGGTGAGTCGGCCGTCATCGAGCACCTGCAAGAGGATGTCGAAGACTTCGGGGTGCGCCTTCTCCACCTCGTCCAGCAGCACCACCGTGTACGGGCGGCGCCGAACGGCCTCGGTGAGCTGGCCGCCCTCCTCGTATCCCACGTATCCCGGGGGCGCGCCCACGAGCCGCGAGACGGAATGCTTCTCCGAGTACTCGGACATGTCGATGCGGACCATCGCGCGCTCATCGTCAAAGAGGAACTCCGCGAGTGCCTTCGCCAGCTCGGTCTTGCCAACGCCGGTGGGCCCCAGGAACATGAACGAACCTTGGGGGCGGTCCGGGTCGGAGACGCCCGCACGGGCGCGGCGCACAGCATCCGAGACGGAGCGCACGGCGGACTTCTGTCCGATCAAGCGCTTGCCGAGTTCGTCCTCCATCCGCAACAGCTTCTCGGTCTCGCCCTGGAGCAGCTTGCCAGTGGGGATCCCGGTCCAGGCGCTGACCACCTCGGCGATCTCGTCCGGGCCCACGCGGTCGGCGATCATCGGATCCTGATCGAGCACATCCTCGGCCTGCTCAGCCTCGGCGATCTCGCGCTCGATCGCGGGAATCTCGCCGTACTGGATGCGCCCGGCGGCGTCGAAATCGTACTCGCGCTCGGCGCGCTGCATCGCAATTCGGGCCTCGTCAAGCTTCTTCTTCAGGTCACCCACGCGGTTGTGGCCGGCCTTCTCGGCCTCCCACCGCGCGTTCAGGGCGGCGAGCTCCTCGGACTTATCCGCGAGCTCGGCCTGGAGCTTGGCCAAGCGGTCCTTGGACTGCGCCTCATCCGACTCCTGGAGGTACGCCTTCTCCATCTCGAGCCGGTCCACCTGGCGGCGGAGCGTATCGATCTCAATCGGCGCGGAATCCAACTCCATGCGCAACCGGCTGGCCGCTTCGTCCATCAGGTCGATCGCCTTATCCGGCAACTGCCGAGCCGTGATGTAGCGGTTCGAGAGGGCCGCTGCTGCCACGAGGGCGCCGTCGGAAATGGCCACCCCATGATGCGCCTCGTACTTGGGGGCAATGCCGCGAAGGATTGCCACCGTGTCTTCGACGCTTGGCTCACCCACGAACACCTGTTGGAAGCGACGCTCCAGCGCCGGATCCTTCTCGATGTTCTCGCGGTACTCGTCCAACGTGGTGGCACCCACCATGCGCAGCTCGCCGCGGGCGAGCATGGGCTTGAGCATGTTGCCAGCATCCATGGAGCTATCGCCGCCGGCCCCCGCACCCACCACCGTGTGGAGCTCGTCGATAAAGGTGACCACCTCGCCATTCGAGTCGGTAATCTCCTGGAGCACAGCCTTCAGCCGTTCCTCGAACTCGCCGCGGTACTTCGCGCCAGCCACCATCGAGGGAAGATCGAGCGCGATCAGTCGCTTGTCTTTCAGCGACTCGGGGACATCTCCCGCCACGATTCGCTGGGCGAGGCCTTCGACCACGGCGGTCTTGCCCACGCCGGGCTCTCCGATCAGAACCGGGTTGTTCTTGGTGCGGCGCGAGAGCACCTGGACCACACGCCGAATCTCGGCATCGCGGCCGATCACCGGATCGAGCTTGCCCTCACGCGCATCCGCGGTCATGTCGCGGCCATACTTCTCCAGCGCCTGGAACGTGCCCTCGGGGTCCGGGGAGGTGACGCGCTGCGAGCCGCGCACATTCGGCAGTGCGGCGGCGAGCTGGTCACGGCTCGCGCCGGCAGTGCGCAGGATGTCCCCCGCGCTCGAGGTTGAGGCGGCGAGGCCGAGCAGGAGGTGCTCGGTGGAGACGTAGTCGTCGCCGAGCGCGGAGGCTTCCTCCCCCGCCGACTGAATCACGGCGAGCGTCTGGCGGCTGGCCTGCGGTTGCGCGGTGGTTGCCCCACTTGCCCCCGGCAGGCGCGAGATTTCAGCGTTGGCCCGGGCAACGACGTCGGCCGGATCCGCCCCCACAGCCTGCAGAAGCGCACTGGCCACGCCGCCATCTTGGGCCGCGAGCGCGGCGAGGAGGTGCACCGGCTCGAGCGAGGGGTTACCGCGCCTGGCGGCATTCTGCAGTGCGGCGGCCACCGCCTCCTGCGACTTGGTGGTGAGCTTGTCGGACATGGGTGCCTTTCGTTGTCTGTGTGCGCGGCTATTCCACGCATTCAGTACAACGAACGGAGAGTTGAGTCTATTCCGCTCAACTTCTAGATCTTGGGCTAGAGCAGGCCTTCCTCCGCGAGCCAAGCTTCGAGCTGCGGCTGAAGCTTCTCGAGCAGCGCGGGACTCGCGCCCACTAACAATGCGTGCTGCGGTTGCTCGTTACCACGCGGCCCTCGGACGACGGCGCCCGCCTCCCGGGCAATCAACACACCAGCCATGTAGTCCCACGGGTTGAGGGTGCGGTCGTAATAGAAGTCGATGCGCCCCGAGGCGAGCATGACGAGGTCGATACAGGCAGCCCCGATCCGGCGCACATCGCGGGTGATGCCGAGCATCTTCGCGAGCACGCGCCCCTGCTTCTCGCGCAGTTCGGGATCGTAGGGGAAGCCGGTGCCGATCAGGGTGACCGGAAGTTCCGTGGTCCGGCTTGCGTGCATTGGAACGCCATCGCAGAACGCGCCGCGCCCCTCCGTCGCCGAGTAGATGCGCCCCGTGAAAATGTCCACGACGACGCCAGCGAGTGCCCGCCAGTCGTCCCCAGTGGGATCTCCCTCGACCACCGCGATACTCACGCCGCAAGCTTCGATCCCGTAGAGATAGTTGACCGTGCCATCCACGGGGTCCACCACCCACGTGAGCCCAGATGTGCCCGGGGTGGGATCGAACTCCTCACCCAGGAAGCCGTCGTCGGGCCGGGCCTCGGCGAGGGCGCGGCGAATGAACTGCTCGGTTTCGCGATCACCCTCGGTGACGATGTCTGCGATCGAGGACTTCGTGGCCGCCACCTCGATCCCGCCCTCGCGATAGCCGCGGGCGAGCTCGGCCGCCTTCACCCCAATCGAGATCGTCAGCTCGTACAGTTCACTGATCAACGCATCATTCGCCATGCCTCCAGCCTCTCACCTTCCCCTCAGAACTTGTGCTCTCGGTGCATGATCACGCGCAATGTAGGCGATCACAGTGTGCACCCTGAGAAAACAAGTCGGCGGAGAGGGTGTGGCTAGCCGGTGGCGGCGATGCGGCGGACCAGGCCAGTGGTGGCGCGGGCCGGTAGCGCGGCGAGCAGCACCCAGACGGCGATCGGCTGCTCCAGGTACACATTCGCGGCACCGAGGATGGCATAGATGGCGCGGCCGTCGATGTAGCTGAACGCGTAGACGCCCCAGATTGCCACCGAAATCGCGGCCACGATCAGCCCGAACCGCCAGCCCGCGATCGCAGGGAAGCGCCTCTCCAACGCGCCAATCTCGCTCCGCCCGGCCACCTGGAAGAAGACCATCCAGACCACGTAGTGCATGAGTTGCAGGTACGTGAAGGACACGAGGAAGCGCACCGCCAGCTGTGGATCGGCGTGCGGCGGCGCGGCGCTGCCGAGGACGAATGCCGGGTCAATCAGCCCCGAGACGAACTCGGGAGCGGCGCTGTTGATGACGCCGTCGAACACCCCAGCGAGGATCAACGCGGGAATCCCACACGCCCAGATCAGGTTCAGCACCGTGAACGCGAGGCCCGTGCCCGCGCGATGCCGCCGCGCCCAATCCCACAGGAACACCAGCGGAATCAGGTTGTGCGAATGGCTGAACACGTGCCAGTACCAGGGCACGTGCACGAACGATGAGAACGCAACGATCACCACAATCGCGAGCACCAGCCATCGTGCGCGGCCGCGCAAGCCGAGCCAGGCGGCGATCGCGATGATGGTCATGCTGCCGATCAGCTCCAGCCGCTGTCCGAGCGCCGGACTCCACGCCGAGGCCACGCGCACCACCATCATCGCGCCCACAAACGCCGCAAGCAGCCAGCCGGTGGACTCCCCCACTGCGCCCACCACTCGCCCCGCGAGGTAACGCGTGGCGAGAAGCACATGGGCGGCGCCGAGAACCATAATCCCCACGACGGAGATCGCATACGGCTGGGCGGACGCGGCCACCGAGAGCACGCCAGCGGCAACGAGGAGCGCCGAAGCGGGGAGGGCGATCGAGCGCCGGGCGCTTCCGCTCACTTGCGCGTGCGGAAGTACAGCACCGCTCCGATCACGAGGACGAGCACCACCACCACGACGGCCACGATCAGCACCGGGGTCGATGCGGGTTCGGGATCGGCAAGTGCATCAAATGGCAACACAGCAACTCCTACTTTGGGCGCTTCCGAAGGTACACAATCACCGCAACGGTGAGCAGGATGCTGGCCACGATCGCACCCACCCCAACTGCCGTGGTCGCTCCGTTCGGCGCCAGCATCAGATCACGGGGCATCACTTCTTCCGCCTGTTGAAGTAAACCGCAAGCCCAATTCCGAGTACCAGTGCCACCACGACGGCCGCAACCCCCACCACAATCTCCGTGGGGAACAACAGCGGAGGCACGTCCATCGGTTTCATGGCCTCAGACTACCGGACACGGCCCCGCCGGAGTCTCGCACGCATGATGTGGAGCGTCTGACCTTCTATTTCGCGGCATAGAGGGTCATTTGCTCCACAACGCACTCGGATCACAGAAGCCGTTCGGCCGCGGCCGTCGTCCCCAGCCCTGCGACTGAACCCAACGATCGGGCGAGAATCACCACGAACTCACCGCACGCCGTCGTCCCCAACCTCTTGCCCGACGACATATACTCGGCGGAGTTGCTCACTCCGCTGAGCAATCAAGCCGAGTAAGCGCCCACCCGACTGCGACGGGGCTCCCTCTCGACGACCGATCCGTGCAGAGAAGACGCGCGGGCAGGGGGAGGATGGGTGCATGGATCAGTGGCTGCCGGCATACGTACTCACGTGCGCCATCGAGATCCCGATCGTGTTCGCTATGATCTCCGGCCTCGCCTGGCGCCTACGTAGCAACCACCCGCGACTCGAACTACTTGCCCTGGCTTGGGCGCTCCAACTCACCCATCCCGTGCTCTGGCTCGTGAACCCATCCTTCCCGACGGCGGCCCTGCTCGCCGAGGCGGTCATCGTCCTTGTAGAGGGCGCCGGCATCTACGCCTGGGCAGTGGCGCGGACAGACGCACCGCGCGGGCGCGAGACCGCGACGATGGCGCTGGCCGTCGCGCTCTGCGCCAATGCCGCCTCCCTCCTCGCCGGCCTCCTCCTCAGCCTCTAGCGCGCCTGTTTCGACTCGGGACCTCCGGTCCCTCACTCAATGACCTCTGTGGGGGCTAGCGGCGCCAGCGGATCTGGCGTCCCAGCGTGCCACTCAGCTCCGACGGCCGCGAGGTTCGCAACTGCTCAAGCTCCTTCACCAGCGTGTCGCGACGCTCGGCGAGGCCCAGCCTGCGCTGCGCATCCTCACCCTGCGGCCTCGAGAGGAAGTCTTCGACGGCGGCGAGTGACTTGCTCGCAAAGGCCACCTGACGCTCATGCTCACCCTCAAGGCGCTGTGCGTACCAATCGGAGTCGAGCACCGCGCGGCGCTCGAACTGCGCGCGGAACGCCGGGTCCTTCAGCGTGAGGCCGTCGGCGGTCGCACCGTTCGCCATGATCTCGAGCAGCGCGCGGATCGGCGGGCAGCCCAACTTGATCGTGCCGTCATCGATGTAGGACTGCGCCACACGGCGGTGTGTCTCGACGATCGTGGCCATCGACTCCGCGTAGGTCGCCGCATCCTGCAGTTCCGGCCGCAGCATCTCCTCGGTGAAGACGAGGTGCGGGTGCAGGAAGATGCGGCCGAAGTACTTCGACGCGAAACGCTCCGTCATGCGGTAGCCGAGGCGCGACGCCTCCACAGTCTCACCATCCACCACGATGTCCGGCACCGCCTCCAGCGCACCTTCGGCGATCAGGTTGGCAGCCGAACGCTCCTCATCCCGCATCCGCGAGAACACTTCGGGGATCAGCATCGACACGTCGTGGTCCACCTTGTATTTCGGTCCCACGTACCCGGCACTCGAGAGCCAGCCGTCATACCCCGTCAGCGCGAACGAGAGGAAGGCCGCGTTCAGGTCCACGATTGAAGGCAGCGCGTTGAACGGCCCCTTCGTCATGGCGCCTTCCGAGCCCGCACCGGTGGTCGACGGCGACTTACCGGTCATCGAGGAGATGAACTCCATGAACAGCTCGGGAAGCTCCATGTAGTGGAGGGGAGCGTACGAGGCCAACGGGGGAACGCCGTCGTCGGCCGGGTTGTTACGGCGGCCAGCGGCGATCACATCCACGGGCTGCTCGTACGCCTCGGTCATGGGGGTCCGAGAGTGCAGGCGCGAGGCCAGATCCGCGGCCGCCGTGGCAACGGGGTTGGCGAGGTCCGGACGCATCTGCAAGTAGCGCGGGTTCTTCGACGGCACCCCCTCCACGATGCGCGGATGCGCCGACGAGACCACGTACTCGGCCTCCCCCTCTCCGTCAGCCGCCTTCAGAAGGATCGAGCGCATCGGCTCGGTGTACTGGCTGAAACCGATCGCGTCCTCGACCAGCTCGCGGGCCATCTCGCGCGTGAGCGGCTCGTAGTTGGACAGGAACGTGCCCGGGGTGGCGATGTCCCGCTCGGCCTGCTTGTCATACCCACGGTGGATGGCGTCGTCGGGCCGCTGGAAGAGCAGCTGCTCGCAGTTCTTGACGTACTTGCGAGACAGGCCACCGTTCGCCCCAGGTGCCACAATGCTCGCGGTGATGTCATCCTCCGTCTGCACCTTGGCCGCCGGGTGGAAGTCATGGCGCAGCCCGAACGTACGCCATGAACCGTCCGGCTCGTAGCCCACGCGAAGCATCGAGACGCGCACCTTCGTGTTATCCACGCGTACCGAGGTGCCCTTACGACCGTTGACCATTCCGGTGGTGAAGTGGCTCAGCCAATCCTCGCCCCACTCGGGACGGTAGAAGCGCTTCACGATCAGGACCAGTTCCTTGATGTAGTCCGGAATCGTGGCGAGATACGCGTTGTGCTCTTCGGTGTAATCCGCGCTCGGCGTGAGCAGCTTGATGACCGAGCCGATCGAGCGCTGATCGGAAAGGATGGGGCGGCTGGTCTCGCTGATATTCGCGGGGTCCACGAAGCGGTACTGGAAATCGTGCGCGAGGATCTCCGCCACGCGTTCCATGTCCTTGTCGAAATCGGGAGCATACGAGTCGCCATTGATCACCGCATCCGAGATCGCCTTCGAGATCTCCGACTTTCCGCCACCGGAAACCGTGGCCGGCTTGTGGCAGGTGGTGGCCCGCGCGGACGTGCCGATCATGGTCCACTGTGAGGCATCGTTCTCCAGCTGCGTGAGTTCGACCTGGTATCCATCCGGCGCCACATACACGGTGTCCTTGCGCAGCGGGATGCTGTAGTCCTTCTCGCCGTCATTCCAGCTCACGGTGCTGGTGCGCGTCGAGTACGTGGCATCCGCGGGAACCAGGATGTTGCGCGGATTCTCGAGGTCGACGACGTAGCCATCAGCCCACTCGAAACGCTGCGGATCGCGCTCCACAATCTCGTCCAAGGTGTAGCTGGGGTCAAACTTCAGGTCCTGGTAGTGGGAGCCGAGGTTGTAGCGGGGGTAGACCCGGGCGCCACCGGCGTGCTCCTCCTCGACGAGGCCGAACAGGTTCGCCGAGTAGGAGATCTGCGCCTTCACTTCCTTCTTGCAGTAGCCGAAATAGTTGTCCGCGATCACGGTGGTGATCACGCCCGATTCGTCGCGGGCGCAGGCCTTGAAGGCGCTGCCGTTGTTGTAGAGCTCCTCCGGATCGCTCCAGCACTGGCCGTCGCGGCGCTGCCGCTCGGTGGCGTCGTCGTAATGCGGCAGGCCGAGCTCCTTCTTGGTGAGCTTGGTCAGGTGCGGTGCGAGCACCACGAGGCCGGTGTGCCCGGTCCACGCATCCGGCTCGAGCGAGGCGTCGTAATCCGGAAGGTACGGGTCGCCGCCGTTACCGAAGATGCCCTCAACGAAGTCCAGGTTCGCCACGAGCGTGCCCGGAGCGAAGAAGCGTGTCTCCATGGTGCGCTGCTGACTGAACCCAGGAACCTCGGGCACCACAATCGGCCGCAGCAGAAGCGACACCCAACAACCAACGGGATGGTCCGACTCGGAACTGTACGGCAGCGTCATCGCATCTTCAGGCTGCTGGAAGGCGTGCTCGAGCAACTTGCCAAAGACGGCCCTCGGGACCTCGATCTTGTCGTCCTGGACCGGCAGACCGCCGTCGGCGATGTGGAACACGCCCTTTGTGGTACGCCGGTCATTGGCCGGGTTGTGGAGTACGCCGTTCTGCAGGCGGTAGCTCGTCAGCAGGGGCGAGGCGAAGGTGTCTCCGTCCATTGGCAGGGAGAGCGTCCGCGCAAGGCCGGGCTGGTCCAGCACGAAGGTCTCACGCGGCAGTTGCGGGGCGGCACCGGTGCCTTCGAGATAGGAGTCGAGGAAGGCTTGGATGCGCCCGTCCACGGCGGGAAGGCGGTGCTTGAGCCGGCGGTCCAACTCGCGCTGGCGGGCGATGATCGGGTCCACAAGCTTGGTTTCGAGCTCGGACTTCGTGCCCTCCGGCGTGGGCAAGCCGAGGAGATCGAGGCGAAGGTTGACCGCAGCAATGTCGAGTGTGTTCCGCATACTCATAGCCTAGGGCGTGATCCGCATCGACAGCTATGGCGTTCGGCCCATGCTCACCCCCTCACGCTCACCTCACTGTGGGCGCGAAGAGCGGCCACGGATCCGCCGCCTCAAGTTGGGCTGCCAGCGCAATCAGGTTCGCATCCTGCCCAATCGCCGTACCGCCCAGCATCACGCCGAACGGGAGCAGCGCGCCGTCCACCCTCGCGCGGTGCAACGGCACCGAGATCGAAGGCGCACCGGTCATGTTCCACACGCTCGTCCACGGCGTGAAGCGCTTCTGCGCCTCAAAGTCCGCGGCCGGATCCGCGAGCTGAAGGTCCCCGGGATAGGCGGGCGGGCCGGCGAGCGAGGGCGTAAGGATCACATCGAACGGCAGCCACGCGGCGCCGATCTGGCGGGTGAGCCCTTGCATCGCCGCCGTGGCATTCGCATGATCGACGGCGCTATAGCCACGTCCCATCTCGCGCAGGTAGCGCGTGAGTGGCATCAGGAACTGCTCCGCCTCAGGCGGGACCGGGGCGCTCGCCGCGCCCACGGACCACAGCGGCATGAAGCTCATCCAGTCCGCGCCGGTCATGGGCCGCGGGGCGGGGAGCAGCTCGTGGCCGAGTCCCCTCAGCACCGCGGCGGCACGCTCCACAGCGGCCAGCGACTCCGAGTGAATCTCGGCGTCGTCACAGTTCAGCGGCTCGGTCAGCACGCCAATCCGAAGCGGCCGAAGCTCCCTCCCGACGGCGTCCAGGAGGCTCCCCTGCACCGGCGACGGTGCGTCTCCGGGCCAGCGGGCGGAGAGTAGATCGAGGAATGCCGCGGTATCTCGGACCGTGCGGCTGAGCACGCCGTGGCTCACGAGCCCGATCCCAGGGGCGCCAATGGGCCCATCCGAGACGTGCCCGCGTGAGGGCTTCATCCCCACCACACCGCAGCAGGCGGCCGGAATCCGGATCGAGCCGCCACCGTCAGAACCGTGCGCCACCGGGACCACGCCCGTTGCCACGGCCAGCGCCGCACCACCGGACGAACCTCCGGCGGTGCGCCGCGGATCCCACGGCGTGCGGGCTGGCGCCGCGAGCGCCGGCTCGGTGTAGCAGGGCAGGCCGAACTCGGGAGTGTTTGTCTTGCCGATCATCAAGGTGCCGGCCTGATCGAGAAGGGTGCTGACGCCGTCATCCACGGGGGCCACGAAGTCCTTCATGATCGCGCTGCCGGCGGTGAACGGCAGGCCCTTCACCATCGAGAGGTCCTTCACCGGAACCGGCACTCCGGCGAAAGGCGGTAGCTCCGTCCCGGCCGCGACGGCGGCGTCGACCTTCTGTGCCTGGGCCGCCGCATGCTCGGGGGCAAGGTGGGTGAAGGCGCCCGCAACCGCGGCGGCGCGGTCGAGAGAGTGCTTCAGAACCGCCTGGGCGGTGACATCCCGGGCGCGGACCGCCGCGGCGAGGTCGAGGGCCGAAAGCTCGTGCAGATCACTCATTCCCCAAGTGTTGCACTGCCGCAGGCTCGCGGCCACGGCCACGGCTGCGGGCCAATATTCGAGATAACACCGTGCGCTTTCCGGCAGGAGGGTGCACTATGGACGTAGCCGGCTTCTGCCGGGTCACCCGACGAAAGGAGGTTCACGTGCCAGTAGATGATCTCGTGAACAAGGGTAAGGACGCGTTCGAGTCTGGTAAGGACCAGGTCGAAGACCTCGTTCAGAAGGGCAAGGATGCTCTTGCGGACGCCACGTCAGAAGAGGGTAGCGATGCCCTCCTCGACAAGGCCGCAGGATTTGTCAACAAGGTGACCGGCGATAAGTTCGCCGACAAGGTCGCGGAAGTCCGCGACGCCGTCGACGAAAAGATCGGTGACGAGTAACGCAGAGTCGTTACCTACACGCGAGCGGACCGCCGCCCCACATCAACAGATGGGGCGGCGGTCCTGTGTTTGCATGAACGTCAAAGAGTGATGGGATGGAACCGTGACTGAGACGAACGAAGATCCCCGCGCCTGGCTCGAAGACGTCGAAGGCGAGGCCCCACTCACCTGGGTGCGCGAGCGCAATGCCGAATCCGCGGCCCGCCTCGCCAGCACCGCACGCTTCGCCGCGATCGAGAGCGAACTGCTCGAGGTCCTCACCTCGCAGGACAAGATCCCCGGCGTGAGTCAGCGTGGCGAGTTCCTCTACAACTTCTGGACTGACGCCGAGCACGAGCGCGGCCTCTGGCGCCGTACCACGTGGGAGCAGTACCGCACGGCCGAGCCCGAGTGGGAGACCGTGCTCGACCTGGACGCGCTCTCCGAGGCGGACGGTATCCAGTGGGTGTGGCACGGCGCCTCGCACCTCGCGCCCGATTACACCCACGCGCTCGTGGCGCTCTCCCGCGGCGGATCGGATGCGGACATCACACGCGAGTTCGATCTCGTCTCCAAGACTCTTACCGACGGCGGTTTCGAACGCCCGGAGTCCAAGGGCGGCCTGGGCTGGACCACCGCGGCGCCGGACGAAGTGTTCGTCTACACGGACTTCGGCCCCGGCACGATGACCCCCTCGGGCTACCCCCGCACGGTGCGCCGCTGGCGCCGCGGAACCCCAATCGAATCCGCCGAGTTGATTTATGAGGGCGCGCCCGAGGACATGTATATCGGCGCCGGCTCCGACCGCACACCCGGATTTGAGCGCGAGTATGTGCAGCGCGCGATCGCGTTCTACAACTCCGAGACGTACGAGATCCGCGGCGGCGAGTTGGCGCTCATCGACGTCCCCCGCACGGCCGAATCCGGCGTGTGGCGCGAGTGGCTCCTCGTGAACCTCCGCGATCCGTGGCGCATCGACGGCTCCCACTTCCCCGCCGGGGCGCTCCTCGCCACGAACTATGAGCGATTCATGGCCGGCGAGCGCGAGTTCACGGTGCTTTTCTCTCCCAGCCCGACGACGTCGTTGGCGGCCGTCACACAGACCCGCCACCACGTGGTCCTCACCTTGCTCAACGACGTGGTGAACTCCCTCGAGCTCGTCACCCCACCGGGCCGAGCCGATTCCGGCGCGGATGATGACGGCGGCTGGCGGCGCCGAGGCTTGGACCTCGAAGGGACCGAGGTCCCCGAACTGGGGACGATCGCCGTCGGGCCGGTGGATGCGGTGAACTCCGATGACCTGTGGCTGACCACGGCCGGCTACCTGGACCCCACCACGCTCTCGGTGCTGCGGCTCGACGAGCACGGCGAGACGATCGGGTTTGAGGCGCTGAAGTCGCTCCCGAGCTTCTTCGATGTGGAGGGCGCGCGGGTGGAGCAACACTTCGCCACCTCCGAGGACGGCACGCGCATCCCCTACTTCCAGGTCACGCCGGGACCGTTGCTTGAGCGCAGGCCGCGGGCCGGAGTCGAAACCACACGAGGCGATGGTTTCGAGTCCGCCGATGGCTCCGCTCAACCAACGGGTGGCCCCCGCCCCACGCTCCTTTACGGCTACGGCGGCTTCGAGATCCCGATGCTGCCGAACTACTCGGCTTCGATCGGCCGGGCGTGGCTGGAGCGGGGCGGCGTCTACGTGGTCGCGAACATCCGCGGCGGCGGTGAATACGGGCCCGCCTGGCACCAGGCCGCACTGAAGGAGAAGCGCCATAAGGCGTACGAGGACTTCGCGGCAGTGGCGCGCGATCTCGTGGCGCGCGGTGTCACCACGCACGCACAGCTCGGCGCGCAGGGCGGCTCGAACGGCGGGCTGCTGATGGGCAACATGTACACGCAGTACCCGGAGCTGTTCGGCGCAATCGTCTGCCAGGTGCCGCTGCTGGACATGAAGCGCTATTCGCATCTCCTCGCCGGGGCTTCGTGGATGGCCGAGTACGGCGATCCCGACGACGACGCCCAGTGGGAGTTCATCCGTACCTTCTCGCCCTATCACCTCGTACAGGACGACGGTGCGTACCCGCCCATCCTGTTCACGACCTCAACCCGCGATGATCGAGTGCATCCCGGGCATGCCCGGAAGATGGCTGCGCTCATGCTGGAGAAGGGCGCGGACGTGACGTACTACGAGAACATCGAGGGCGGGCACGGCGGCGCGGCGACCGATGCGCAACGGGCACATATGCAGGCCCTCGCCTACGAGTTCCTCTGGCAGAAGCTCGGCGCCAGTTGATCCTGCTGGGTGCTGTCATGCAACGCCCAGCAGCGTGATCTTGGCAGTTGACGAACGCATACCGTTCGCCAGCCGCCAAGATCAGGACAGACTCAGGTCAGACTGCGCCGAGTCACCCCGCGTCGTCATCCTGCGCGAGACGCAGTGGAGTCGCAGGATCCAGGCCTTGCGTCGACGCGTGTGCATCGTCCTGGATTCTGCTGATTTCGTCTCTCTGACGAACGCTCAATCCAGGCCATTCGCTGCGCTCATTTCGCGCAGAATGACGAATGCTGCGGGCTACTTTTCTTCAGTGGGCGGCTGGTACGGGTCGATCCGCTCGCCGTACTGCGGGGGCTGAACCGTCTCGCCGTACTGCGGGGGCTGTACCGTCTCGCCGTATTGGGGAGCCTGGCCGTACTGCTGCGGCGGTTGCTGACCGTACGGGGACTGCGGCTGCTGGTACGGCTGCTGCCCGTAAGGCGCCTGACCATAGGGCCCGTAGGGCGCAGCGCCGTAAGGTGCCTGACCATACGGAGGCTGGCCCCCGTAACCGCCGGTAAGTGCCTCGCGGCGCTTCTTGTTCACCTTGACCAGCCAGATGATTCCCACGATCACGCCGATGAGTCCGAGGAATCCCAGGACGAATCCGCCGATCATCCAGCCGGCGGCGCCACCAAGGTTGTCGGTGAGACCACTTATCATTGACGACGGCGCAATCATCAGCGACGCGTCCTGAACATTGCAATCGATCGTGTACGAGCCGCCGGCGGTGCTCGAGAAGGTCGGGATGACCTCGTAAATGCTGCCAGTCGGCACGGCCGAACCCGAGTCGTCGATCACGCTACAGTCGTATCCGGCACCCTCCACGTCGCCGTCGGAGGGCATGATCATCCACTCATCAGCGGTCGTGAGAGTCACCGTGCCGCCGTTGCTCACCATCTGAGTGTTCTCGAACGAGGACGTATCCATGCCACCGAACGCGTTCAGCGCGCCGGCGAGCAGTCCGACAATCGGGGCAATGATCATAAGCAAGGCGCTGATCACAATGGTCGCAATGGGGCCGCCACGGCCCGGCTGGTTGTTCATACAGGGACTCCTTGATTGGGGTACAGCGCTAAGTGTCTCATTACGCAGGTGATTTGGTTAAGAGACTCGTCGGCGACCGAGCGAAGCGAAGAAGTGGAGACGCGGTTCACACGCGCTCCGTTTCGGTTCGTCGCAACGCTCCTCACTCAACGAGCCTGAATACTACGGGTTCCAGACGACCATCGCGCGCGAGTTCGCTTCGCGAGTCACGCGGTGCGCTCCAGAGGTCACGACCACCTCGCCGCGAGGCCCCGCCGCAAAGACGCGGTAGCGGCCAGGCTCGGCGATCATGCGAAGTTGTTGCAGTTCCTCTTGGACGTGTAGCAACGCGTCCTCCAGTTCGAGAATGCGCTTGATGCCCGCCAGGTTGATGCCCTCCTCTTGGGAGAGCCGCTGAATCTCGCGCAGCTTCTCGACGTCGCGCAACGTGTACCGGCGCCCACGCCCGGCCGTGCGAACGGGCGAGACGAGCCCGAGCCGGTCATACTCCCGCAGCGTCTGCGGGTGCATCCCGGCGAGCTCGGCCGCCAGCGAGATTCTCAGTAGCGGCCTCATCCCAAGACCCCGCAGCATTCGTCATCCTGCGCGGAACGAAGTGGAGTCGCAGGATCCAGACCTCTCGATCGGACTCCAGTCGAACGTCCTAGATTCTGAGACTTCGCGCAGAATGTCCAAAGGAGAGAAGCGATCATTGCTGAGCCGCCTCCATGAGGCCGGCGCGCGGGTCGTCGTCGGCCATGGCAGCGGCGAGCGCCTCGACCGCCTTCTTGGCGTCTGCGCTCATGCGCCGCGGCACGGCTACCTCCACGGTGACGTGCAGGTCGCCCAGCCCCTTGGAGGTCTTCAGGCCGCGGTTCTTCACGCGCAAGGTCCTGCCCGACGGCGTTCCGGCCGGGATCTTGACCTTCACCTTCGAGCCGTCCAGGGTGGGCACCTCCACGGTTGTGCCGAGGGCAGCTTCGGCGAAGGTCACGGGGACGGTGAGCTTGAGGTTGTTGCCGGACATCGAGAACAGCGGGTGCGGATCCACCGAGACGGTGATCACGAGATCGCCCGCGGGACCGCCGTTCGAACCGGGCTGGCCTTTGCCGCGTAGCCGGATCTTCTGACCGTCATGCACACCCGCGGGAATGCGAACCGTCATCGACCGACCATTGATCTTGAGCTGTACCTGAGCACCTTCGGCGGCCTCCCGGAACGGGAGCCGCGTGCTTGCCTCGGTATCGGCGCCCTTCTGCGCCGGCTGGCGGCCGAAGCCACCGAATCCGCCGCGGCCACCGCCACCGCCACCGCCACCGGCGAACATCCGCAGGATGTCCTCCATGCCATCGGCGCCGCTGGTTTGGAAGCGCGTGCCGCCGCCACCACCGAACATCCCGCCAAGGATGTCCTCGAAGCCGCCGGCACCGCCTGTCGCACCGCCAGGCCCGGAGGTGAAGCGAGCCCCGCCTCCAGCCATCGCACGGATCGCATCGTACTGCTTGCGCTCGCCCTCATCCGAGAGCACGGCATAGGCCTCGCCGATCTCCTTGAACTTGGCCTCGGCGGCCGTATCACCCGGATTCCGATCAGGGTGATACTCCTTGGCGAGCTTGCGGTACGCCTTCTTGATGTCGGAGGCGTCGGCGCTCTTGTCCACACCGAGCGTGGCGTAGAAGTCCTTCTCCATCCAGTCTTGGCCGGTCATTGCGCCGCACCTCCTCTCTGTTGTTGATTATGCAGGCGAGTTCACCACGACTCGTGCTGGCCGCAATACCTTCTCGCCAATCCGGTAGCCCGGCTGGATCACTTGGGCGATCGAAGGCACCGTGACCTCACCGGAGGGCTGATCCATCAGCGCCTCATGGAAGGCCGGGTCAAACTCTTCACCCACGGTGCCGTAACGCACAAGGCCGAAGCCGAGCTCGAGCGTGTTCTCAAGCTTCTCTCCCACGGACTTGAACGGGCCGTCGAGTTCACCGTGCTCGCGGGCCAGGTGAACGTCGTCGAGCACACTGAGGAGCGACTCGGCGACCTTCTCCACTCCGGCCTGCTGCGCCGCCACAGCGTTCTCCTTGGCCCGGCGCACGTAGGCGCTGTACTCCTGGTTCACGTTGTAGGTGGCGGCGTTCGCGCGGGCGAGTTCGTCCGCGAGCTGGGCGTTCTCGGCCTTCAGCTCGGCGAGCCCGGGGGCCTCCGCTGGGGAGCCTGCCGAGGCCGACGACGCTGAGCTCGCGCTCGATGCGGAGTCGGCGGGCGCCGCAGCGCGCGAGTCGTGCTCGCGCGCTGCGCCCGTGGAATCGAGCTTCCGGTTGTCCCGGATGATCGGTTCTTCGTTCGTCACTTGTCCTCATCCTCGTCGACGATCTCAGCGTCCACTACGTCATCGTCGTCGGCCGGAGCCTCGGACGCGCCGTCAGCAGCCTGAGCCGCGCCGGCCTGGTCCGCTGCGTACAGTGCCTGGCCGATCTTCTGCGACTTCTCGGTGAGCTCCTCGAACGCGGCCTTGATGGCGGCGTCGTTCTCGCCCTTCAGCTCGGTCTTGAGCTTCTCGACGGCCTCGGACACCTCGGCGGTGACGTCGGCGGGGAGCTTGTCCTCGTTGTCCTTGAGCAGCTTCTCGGTGGAGTAGGCGACCTGCTCCGCCTGGTTGCGGGTCTCGGCGGCCTCGCGGCGTGCCTTGTCCTCGGCAGCGTGCTTCTCCGCCTCCTGTACCATGCGGTCGATCTCGTCCTTCGGGAGGGCCGAGCCGCCGGTGATCGTCATCGACTGCTCCTTGCCCGTGCCGCGGTCCTTAGCGGAGACGTGCACGATGCCGTTGGCGTCAATGTCGAAGGTGACCTCGATCTGCGGCAGGCCACGGGGAGCCGGGGCGATGCCGGTGAGTTCGAAGGTGCCGAGCGGCTTGTTGTCGTGCGCGAACTCGCGCTCGCCCTGGTACACCTGGATCAGCACGGAGGGCTGGTTGTCCTCGGCGGTCGAGAAGATCTCCGAACGCTTGGTGGGGATCGCGGTGTTGCGCTCGATGAGCTTGGTCATCACGCCACCCTTGGTCTCGATACCGAGGGAGAGCGGGGTGACGTCGATCAGGAGCACGTCCTTGCGGTCGCCCTTGAGGACACCGGCCTGGAGAGCGGCGCCGACGGCGACGACCTCGTCCGGGTTCACGCCCTTGTTGGGCTCACGGCCACCGGTAAGCGACTTCACGACCTCGGTCACGGCGGGCATGCGGGTCGAGCCACCCACGAGGACCACGTGGTCGATCTCGGAGAGCTTGATGCCAGCATCACGGATCACGTTATTGAACGGGGTCTTGGTGCGCTCAAGCAGGTCCTTTGTCATCTCCTCGAACTGTGCGCGGCTGAGGCGCTCGTCCAGGTGGACCGGGCCGTTCTCGCTCATCGAGAGGTACTGCAATGAGATCGTGGTGGCCATCGCCGACGAGAGTTCCTTCTTCGCCTGCTCAGCGGCCTCGCGGAGGCGCTGCATGGCACGGGAATCCTTGGTGAGGTCCACGCCTTCCTTGTTCTTCACCTGGGTGACCAGCCAGTCGACGACGCGCTGGTCCCAGTCATCACCACCGAGCTTGTTGTCACCGTTGGTGGCCTTCACCTGAATGGTGGAGAAGCCGTCCTCGTCCTTGCCAACTTCCAGCAGCGAGACGTCGAAGGTGCCACCACCGAGGTCGAAGACCAGGATGAGCTCGTCTTCCTTGCCCTTCTCGAGGCCGTAGGCGAGCGCCGCGGCAGTCGGCTCGTTGATGATGCGCAGCACGTTGAGGCCAGCGATCTGGCCGGCGTCCTTCGTGGCCTGGCGCTGGGCGTCGTTGTAGTACGCGGGGACCGTGATGACGGCGTCGGTGACGGGCTCGCCCAAGTAGGACTCGGCGTCGGTCTTGAGCTTGCCAAGAATGCGGGCGCTGATCTCCTGCGGGGTATATGCCTTACCGTCGATGTCGGCGGTCCAGTCGGTGCCGATGTGACGCTTCACGGACGAGATGGTGTGGTCCACGTTGGTGACGGCCTGACGCTTCGCGACCTCACCGACCAGCACCTCACCGGACTTGCTGAACGCAACCACCGAAGGGGTAGTGCGAGAGCCTTCAGCATTCGCAATGACGGTGGGCTCGCCACCTTCGAGGACGGCAACCACCGAGTTGGTGGTACCAAGGTCGATTCCGACCGCACGTGCCATGTGTATCTCCTAGTTCCTACGGCCGCAGGGTCGCGGCCCATTGTTGAGTCTGTACCACTCAAGTCTTACTCCTCGGGCCCGCGAGATGCAAACCCGAATCCCAAAACTTGAGTCTGATGTACTCAACATTGTGTGCCGCCCCTCTATTCCCGACACATCCCCACTATTTCCTCTCCACACCCACTCGCACTCCCACTTCCCGTTACCTCACCGCTCCTGACACCCACACCCCGCCCCGGTCACCCCTCGCCCCCTCCAAACTTGTGCTATCTACGCAGCAGCACAAGGAAGTAGAGAGGGGCAAGGCGAGAGGCGGGCGGCGAGGATCGCGGCGAAGGGGCAGGATAGAGGGGTGGATCTCGAGCGATTGCAGGAAGGGCTGATCCGGCCCGACGACGCCGTCCACACGGACGCTCTGCGGCGGGCCGCCGTGGCGGTACTGCTCTCGGACGGCGCAGACCCGGATCTGGTGCTCACGCGCCGTGCAGCCACGCTCCGTGACCACCCCGGCCAGGTCTCGCTACCCGGCGGAATGATCGAGGCCGGCGAAGACGTGGTCACCGCGGCACTGCGCGAATCCGAAGAGGAAGTAGGCTTCGACCCCGAGAGCGCCACCGTACTCGGCGCGCTGCCAGGCTCCGTGCCCACGCGCGGCCGAATCATCGTCACGGCTATCGTTGCCAGCTGGCCGGGTACTCACCCCCTCAGCGCCGTGGATCGCGCCGAAGTGGCCAGTGTGCACCGCGTCCCGATACGCGATCTCGCCGATCCGGCGGCCCGCTTCACCGCCCACCTACCGATCGGCTACAGCGGACCGGGCTTCATGGCCGATGGCCAGTTCGTGTGGGGCATGACCGCGTACGTGCTCGATCACTTCCTCCGGCTCGCCGGGTGGGAGCAGCCCTGGGATCGAAGCCGTCGCCGGCGCGTCCCGAAGGACGTCGGCGGCTGGTGAACGCCTTTCACCACCACCACTGCTACTCCCCACTCCGCTGAGATCCGTACACCAGTGCGCAATTCCGGGCCCGATCGGGGCTCCCAGGCCGACTGCTGTACGGATTTCAGCGAGCAGAGAGCTACTTGAGGATCGGGATCTGGAGCGGGTAGGTGTACGGCTCGTCGTTGGCGGCCTTGACTGCTGCCATGATGTGCACCACGAAGAGTCCGAGACCCGCGGCGATCCAGAGGATAATCGCTACCGGAAGCAAGATCACCGTCACTGCACAGACCCAGGCCACGGCGTTCGCCACCCAGAGCGTCGCCGAGAAGTTGAACGCCCCCGAAGCCGCCTTGCGGATCCGCGGTGAGCGGTCCTTGTAGACCAGGTAGATCACGAGCGGGCCAACAAAGTTGAGCCAGCCCACCGAAATCAGCGCGCCAACAACCGGCGCGATGTGCGCCAAGATTGACCACGTCCGCTCCTCGGACGCGGGCACACTGCTACCGGCGTTGACATAGGGCGCCTGCCCCGGATGTCCGTACGTGGTGGATCCCGGCTGCCCGAACGGGCCGGCATTCGGGGCCTGATAGCCCTGCTGGTTGACGTACGGGCCGGAGGTCTCGTGGTAGGAGGGCGCACCCTGCTGGTATGGCGGAACACCGTTCGGACCCTGCTGGTACGGCGGAGTGCCGTGGGGGCTGTTGGCTCCCGTATCGGACGGCTGCTGATATGGATCGTGTGTCATAGGACCAGTGTGACGTGTGCACACACATCGGGTCCATGGGGATATCCCCCGAATCTGCCGGAAGCCAGCACCATGAGGTCTCCGTCACCTCGACTTGACGAGCCCGCCCCACCTCCCTACTATTTAGTTGAAAGCTCAACTACCCAACATCTGGAGAACCACATGCCCACCCTGAACGAACTCAACGGCACCTACGTCCTCGACCCTTCGCACACTGAGATCGGCTTCGTTACCCGTCACGCCATGGTGACCAAGGTGCGCGGCTCCTTCACCGACTTCTCCGGCACCGCCACCACCGGCACCAACCTAGAGGGCGCCAAGATTGAGGTTGCCATCAACGTGGACTCGATCGACACCCGCAGCGCGGACCGCGACGCCCACCTTCGCAGCGCCGACTTCTTCGACATCGAGAACTTCCCGCAGATCACCTTCACCTCCACGTCCATCGAGGCCAGCGACATCGCCGGCGACGACGAGGTGCTCCGCGTGACCGGTGACCTCACGATCAAGGACGTCACCAAGCCAGTGACGATCGAGTTCGAGTACGCCGGCGAGGTCGTGGACGCCTTCGGCAACACACGCGTGGGCCTGGAGGGCTCCGTGCAGGTGCTCCGCTCCGAGTTCGGCCTCACCTGGAACGTGGCCCTCGAGGCCGGCGGCGTCCTGGTCTCCGACAAGGTGACCCTCCAGTTCGAGATCGCCGCAGTCAAGCAGGCCTAACTCCTTCGTGATGACGGGGTGAGCGGATCAATCCGCTCACCCCGTTTCCTTTCCCCGGGACGCACGGCGATAGCCTTATCCCATGCTGTGCGACTACTACGACGCCGGGGTGTGCGTCTCGTGCACCCAACTCCCGGTGCCGTACCAGTGGCAGCTCGCCCAGGCGCAGGCCGAGTGCCGCGCCACGCTTCTCACCGTTCCCGATTGGGCCGAGCCCGTGGCCAGCGAGCCGTTCCACTTCCGCAACAAGGCGAAGCTCGCGATCGCGGGCACCACGGCGGACCCCACGCTCGGCATCCTCGACGGCGAGCGCCGCGGCATCGACTTGCGCCACTGCCCCCTCCACGAGGGTGGTATCGAGCGCGCGATCCCCACGTTCGCAGAGTTCATCACCCGCACGGGTCTGATCCCCTATGACGTCCCCCGCCGCCGCGGTGAGCTGAAGTTCATCATCGCCACGATCTCTCCCGACGGCGATCTGATGGTCCGCTTCGTCCTCCGGTCCGAGGAACACATTGAGGCAATTCGCGCCGAGCTTCCGTGGTTGCAGGAGCGGCTACCGAACCTCGCGATGGTCTCGGTGAATCTGCACCCCGAGCACAAGGCAGTACTTGAGGGCGACACCGAGATTCTGCTCACCGAACAGGCAACACTCCCGATGCGACTCGGCGGGCTCACCCTGCACCTGCACCCGCGCTCGTTCTTCCAGACGAACACCACCGTGGCCGAAGCTCTCTATGCGCAGGCTCGCGACTGGCTAGGCGACGCCGAGGGCCCGATCTGGGACCTGTACTGCGGAGTCGGCGGCTTCGCTCTTTCGTTGGTTGAGCGGAGGCAAAAGGCCGAAGTCGAAACCATGGCGAGTGAAGGTTTCGACTCCACTCCGCTCCGCTCAACCAACGGAGTTGTAGGCGTGGAGATCTCGGCGGATGCCATCGAGTCCGCGCGGCGCAGCGCGGCCGAGGCGGGAATTGATGCCGAGTTCATCGCCGCCGACGCCGGCGTGTGGGCTATGTCCCAGACCAACCTCCCGAACGCCGTCGTCGTGAATCCGCCACGGCGCGGGATCGGTGAACTTGCCGAGTGGCTCGAGAACTCAGGCATCGAGCGGGTCCTCTATTCGAGTTGTAACCCGGCCTCGCTCGCACGCGATCTCGCAAAGATGCCGTCGCTGCGCCCCACCCGCGGCCGGCTCTTCGACATGTTCCCCCACACTCCGCACAGCGAAGTCATGGTGGACCTGCGGCGTACCGCCTCGATGAGCGCGCTAACGCAGCCCGGGTACCAGGACTCCGCTGAACGCAAGAGACACGTACACGGTAGTCACGATGAGCAACGCGATAAGGCCATCCACTGAACGTGCCGCCTTGAACCACCTGCGCCAACCGATCAGCACTGCCACGCCGATCAGCACCATGATGAACGCGACGAATGTCGCGAAGAACGCATCTGCCTGCAGAGCAAGGCTCGCCGTGTTCACAGCGAACCGATATGTGGTGAACGCAAATGCGACCAAGCATGCCACGACGCCGATCAACGAGAATGGGCGAAGCCGGCGCACATTCGCTGCCTTGCGTTCTTCCTTCGCCTCGTACCTCGCGACATCGACCATGTTGCCATTCCCTTCTGCGGCCTAGTCAATACCTGCGTTCTTCCACTCCTGAACAGGATCACCACCGGGGTTTGACGTTATCCCCGGAAGGTGATTCACAATATAGGGTGCGCTCTTCCGTTTGCATCCGCTTGGCCAGCTATCGGTTCTCCACCACCTGTGTTCAGAGGTCAACCCCAAGTGAAGCCACTGGTGCTGTCCAATGCAATACTGGGAACGGTAGCCACCCATTGTCACGGTGGTAAATCGCGTGGTTTCCCCATTATCAGCACAGACATTCGTAATCTTCCAGAAGGTTCCATTGGCAGTGATCTTTCTGTACTGTTCGAAGCATCCGGCCTTATCAAAGTATGTCCAGCCCGTGGGATTTGGAATAGCCGATGGGATGGCATCAGGCTCGGAGTCGAAGGACGTTCGATCCGATCCGTTCATTAACGTTGCCTCCAGTTCTGCGGGGGCCCCTTGTGCTGGCAACACTGCCGCAAACGAGCAGAGCATCAGAGCAGAAAGGGCGGCGAGTAGCTTTGTACCCAAATGTTTATCCGAAGAGACTCGCATGGTCGACACTCCTTCGTGTTGGCCGTGAGCCGAAGTCAGTAGTATGACTCCGGCAACTTACGACTTAATGTTACGTGCGTCACTCACCTATCAATTGGGTTGAAAGTCCCGAACTATTCGCATCTGCCAACACCTACAACGCAGAGTGAGAGCCGAGGACTCCTTGCGCCGTCAGTAGTTACTGGCGATCACCCAGGTGAGGAACCCGGTTCCGAGCAGGAACGGCGCGAGCAAGATCGCGTGCAGCCTCAGGTGATAGCTCATCACCGCGATGAACTCGCGCAGGTACGCGCTCGGTAGGTAGTACCGCGCGGTGGGCGCGCCGATCACGTCCGCGTCCACGCCGAGCCGCTTGGTCAGTAGCGCCGCACGCGGCACGTGATAGTTGTTCGTCACAAGCACCATCGGCTCGTCGGCGCCGCGGGCCACCATGACATCGCGAGAGAGAGTGATGTTCTGCTCGGTGGTGCGGGATTCGCCCTCGGGTGCCAGGACGCCGTCGGGAACGAGTGGCTTAAGGTACTCGGCCATGGCGGCGGCCTCGGAGCGCGGTTCGTCCGGGCCTTGCCCGCCCGAAGGGATGAGCAGCGGAATGGTGCCGGAGTCCTTCTGACGTTCCCACTCGGCCACTCCACGATCCACGCGAGCACGCAGCAACGGCGTCAGCTCGCCGTTCCGCAGGCCCGAACCATGGATCACGACGGCGCCCGCACCGGTTCGCGGTGTGATCCTCGAGTAGGCGATCGTGAAGCAAAGAAAGGCGATAAACGCCATGCCGAGGTACGAGCTCACGAAGAACGCGACGCCCGTGAGGCCGAGCAGGAGCGGCTGTAGGCTACCGAACATGAGTAGCGCGGCGATTGGGAGCGCGATCAGCGTGATCCCCACAATCAGTGAAAGCAGGTTGCCGAGGCTGCGCGATTCGCGCCGCATCATCGTGACGCCGTTGGCGATGAGGAGCGCCGCGAGCGCAAGCACCGAGAATGGGATCGCGAGAAACACGGCGAGTCCCACCCAATCCCCCACTGCGGGAATCCGGCCGAGCAGATTGCCGAGCACTCCGAGCACCGACCAGATGAGCAACGCGATCAGGACGCCGTTACGGAGCCGGCGCTTCTCGTTGTGCCACGAGACGGCGAGCCAGATCCCCAGCACCGCGGGCACAAAGAGCACCCCGATGATCTCCAGCACAACCGACACGACGTTCTCCCACACACGTCCAGTCTAGGTGGCGGCTCCGCCCGCCCCTCGTGATGATCTTGGCAGTGGGTGAACGCTCAGCGTTCGCGAAGCGCCAAGATCACGCTCGCGGCCTCAGACGGACGGTTCGGGCTCCAAGTTGGACCCGAGGTGGAGCGTCATCGGCTCCGCTCAACCCGCGGGAAGCTCGTGTTCGAAGCCGAGGAGGGCGGCCTCCTCGCGCGGGGCGTCCACATCGGGCACGGTGGCGGTGATGAGCGTGCCGTCGGCGCGGGTCTCCCCCACCACGGAGGCATCCTCCGCCGCCAGCGAGCGCCGCGGGCCTTGGCCATCGAGCGGGACTCCCACGACGCCGTCGACCAGGATCTCCTGGCCGCGAACGAACACGGTGCGCGGCTCGCCTTCCTCCAGCGTGAACTCGATCGTCCCGGCCGTCAGGTGCACGCGGATCCGCGAATCCCGGATCCGGATCGGGAAGCGCAACCCGTTCCATTCCTCAGGCAGACGCGGATCGAATGTGATCTTCCCATCGTGGTCCCGCATGCCCGCGAAACCATAGACGAGCGCGTTCCAGACCCCGCCCGCTGAGGCGATGTGGACGCCGTCGGAGGCATTGCGGTGCAGATCCGCGAGGTCCACGTAGAGGCCGGACATGAAATACGTCATCGCCAGGTCCTGGTAACCCACCTCCGCGGCCACGATCGACTGGACGACGGCGGAGAGGGTCGAGTCCCCGGTGGTGATCGGATCGTAGTACTCGAAATCGCTGCGCTTCTGAGCCGGCGTGAACTGGTCGCCCTGGAGGAACAGTGCGAGCACGATATCCGCCTGCTTGAGCACCTGGAAGCGGTAGATCACGAGCGGGTGATAGTGCAGCAGGAGCGGCCGCTTCGAGGGTGGCGTGTTCGCGACGTCCCAGATCTCGCGCTCGAGGAAGTGCTCGTCTTGGGGGTGGATGCCGAAGTTCTCGTCGTACGGGATGTACATGGCATCGGCGCAGGCCGCCCACTCGAGGATCTCGTCCTCGGCGAGATCGCGATCCTGCAGGATGCGCGCATAGTTCGCCGGATCCGACTCCTTCATCTCCAGCATGAGGGCCGAGGCGCGGCGCAGGTTGTAGCGCGCCATCACGTTCGTGAAGAGGTTGTTGTTGACGACGGCGGTGTATTCGTCCGGTCCCGTCACACCATGAATGTGGAAGGACTGCTCAGTGCCGGAGACCCGCCAAAAGCCGAGATCCGCCCACAGCCTGGCGGTCTCGACGAGCACATCGGCACCGTTACGGTGCATGAACTCGGTGTCCCCCGTGACGTCCGCGTACTTCGCGAAGGCGAAGGCCACGTCCGCGTCAATGTGATACTGCGCGGTGCCGGCCGCGTAGTAGGCAGAGGCCTCCTCACCGGAGATGGTACGCCAGGGGAAGAGTGCGCCACGCTGGGTGAGGACGCGGGCGCGCTTCTGTGCCGCCGGAAGCAGGTTGTAACGGAAGCGGAGCGCGTTGCGGGCGAGCTTTGGGTTCGTGTGGATGAGAAACGGCACCACATAGATGTCCGTGTCCCAGAAGTAGTGGCCCTCGTAGCCGTCGCCCGTGACGCCCTTCGCCGCGATGCCCTGGCCGTCCGCGCGTGCCGCACACTGTGCCAACTGGAAGATGCACCAGCGAGTCGCCTGCTGAGCCGCCGGATCGCCGTCGAGCTCCACATCCGAGTTCGTCCAGAACTCGGCAAGCCACTCGCGTTGGCGCTCGGCGAAGATCTCGTGGCCTTCCTCGCGCACGCGATCGAGCACGCGGCGGCAACGGTCCGAGAGCTCACGCACGGGGATGCCGCGCGAGGTGTGATAGGCCACCGCCTTGAGAATCCGGATCGTGGAGCCCTCCCGGGCGCTGATCCGGTAGACCTTCTTGCCAATATCCGGCTCGGTGGACTCGAGCTCCGTGTACTCATTCTCGGTCTCGATCGAGTGATCGGCCCCCACGGCGAGGGTCATCCCCGAGTTCGTGCAGCGGTAGCCAAGGATCATCCGGTTCGTCGAGTGCCAATCGAACTGGGCCTCCAGCACGCGGCCCTCGAACTTCCCCGCCTTCCGGGGATCAAACTCGGGCTGGTGCTCCGGATCCGATCCGGCAGAGCCATTCTTCGCCGCGTGGTAATCATCGCGGCCGTCCTGCCGGTTGATGATCTGCGACGAGACCACCACCGGCGCGGAGCCCTCCAGCATCTCGATCTCCAAACTCATCAGAGCGAGATGCCGATCGGTGAACGAGACCATGCGGCTCGAGGTGATCCGCACCCGCTTGCCGGCGGGCGTGCGCCAGATAAGCTCGCGGCGCAGCACGCCCTCGCGGAAATCGATGGAGCGCTCGTACTGCTCAAGATCCGCGATCGAGAGCAACAGCGGCTCATCGTCCACGTAGATCTTCATGACCTTCGCGTCCGGGACGTTGACGATGGTCTGCCCGGTCTCGGCAAAGCCAAACGCGTCCTCGGCATGCCGGATCGGCCAGGTCTCGTGGAAGCCATTGATGAAGGTGCCGTGCTGGTATGCACTGCGGCCTTCTTCGGGGTTCGCGCGCATGCCGAGGTAGCCGTTCCCGACGGCGAAGAAGGTCTCCGTTGCGCCGAGGTTGTCCTCGTTGTACCGGCTCTCCACAAGCCGCCATGGGTCCACCGGGAAGGTGGAGCGATCGATCGGATCGGCGGAGACGCGCCGGGGGCTCATCGAGCGACCTCGATGTCCCCGAGGTCCGGGACGACGACGTCGGCACCGGCCGCGCGGAGGGCGTCCTCGCCCACGCCGCGGTCCACACCGATCACGAGGCCGAAGTCTCCGGTGGCGCCCGCCTGGACACCCGAAATGGCATCCTCGACCACGATCGAGGTGGCGGGCGTAGAGTCGAGGAGTTCGGCCGCGCGCACAAAGGTGTCCGGGGCGGGCTTTCCAGGGATGCCGTTCTCGGCCGCCACGCGGCCGTCCACGATCACCGCGAAATACCCACTCAGTCCCGCGGCCGCGAGCACGGCCGGCGCGTTCTTTGAGGAGGAGACCACGGCAAACTTGTAGTCCTCCTTGGTGGCCTCCAGGAAGGCGAGCGACCCAGGGTAGGGAGCGACGCCGTCGCGCTCGAGGACCGCGTTGAACGCGTCATTCTTGCGATTGCCGAGGCCACACACGCTCTCCTCGGCCGGATCCGAGTCCGGGGTGCCCTCGGGAAGCGTAATCCCGCGGGAAGTGAGGAAGTCGCGAACGCCGTCGTACCGCGGCTTGCCATCCACGTAGGCGAAGTAATCGGAATCGGTATACGGTGCCTGGCCGGGCACGGTGGCGAGGTAGCCGTTGAACATCTCCGACCACGCGCGCATGTGAACTTCTGCCGTGGGGGTGAGGACGCCGTCGAGATCGAACAAGATGGCGTCATACACGCCACTGGGGATGGTTTCACTCATGCATCTATCGTGGCGGAAAGTGTCCGCATGTCCTAGTGGCATTTACATAAACGTTGCCCTGCGCCAACAAAAGTATCGTCATTCTGCGGCCTCGATGAGGCTCGCAGAATCTAGGCCGTACGGCCGGAATCACTTCCTGGATCCTGCGACTCCGCGCAGGATGACGAATGTAGCTTGACGCCGGCGTCGTCAGAGTTCGTTGCGGCGGGGCGGGTTCGCGCCCTTGCGGGAGACGGTGATGTCCGCGCAGTCGAGGGCGCGCTGGATCGCGGGGGTGAGCTCATCGAGCGTGGCCGCCTGCAGCCGCTCGCGCGCATCCGGGCCACCGAGGTAGCCGTCGTCGAGCAGGCCCGAAAGCAGGCCGGACATGAACGAATCGCCCGCGCCCACCGAGTCCACCACGTTGACCTTCTTCGCGGGGAAGTGCCGGAACTCGTCCTTCGTTGCCGCGATCACACCGGCCGGGCCGCGCGTGACAATCACGAGGCTCACGCCCATCTCGGTCCAGCGCGGGATCACGTCCGCCGGGTCATCGAGACCGTAGAACCACTGGATGTCCTCATCGGAGGCCTTCACGACATCGGCCGCGGCGACGCCCTCTTCCATCTTCGGACGCGCATCCGAGGGCATGCCCATCAGCGCCGGGCGAGCGTTCGGGTCATAGGAGACCGTGCCATACTCACGCGAGGCCGCACCGAACTGGCGCACCTGAGAGCCGCCGGGCTCGAGCGTGGCGGAGAAGGAACCGAAGTGGACGTGCGCACCGGGGACGGGGACCAGTGTTCCGGGGACGCGCCACTCGAGATCGAAATCGTAGGTTGCCTTGCCCTCGGCGTCGAGGATCGCGTTCGCCGTGGGAGTGCGCGCAGCGTCGAGTGAGCCGTCATGAATCACCACGTGCTCCGAATCGAGGAGGTCCCAGATCCGGCGGCCGCGATCGTCGTCGGCGATCCAGGTGGCGAGCCGAGTCTCGTGGCCCAGCCGGGCCAGACCGATCGCCACGTTCGCCGGGCTTCCGCCCACGTGCTCGGTGATCTCACCCTCGAGTGGCGTGACGATATCGATCAGGGCCTCGCCCACAACAAGCGCATCAGTCATGGAGATAGCCTATTGTGTCGCGGCGCACACGGACGTGACTTTCCGCCTACAACTCAACGTCATTCTGCGGCCACGCAGTGGATCGCAGAATCCAGGAGCGCACGTTGGCGTGGGCTTCCCTTCCTGGATCCTGCGACTCCGCCTGCGACTCCGCCTGCGGCTCCGCGCAGGATGACGTGACGAGAGCAACGCAGATTACCGCGTGCGGTTCGCCTGGTAGTAGCGGATCAGCGCCTGCGTGGACGGGTCCTGCGCCTCGAGTGCGGCGTTGTCGCCCTGGACCGCCGGAGCGATCTCCAAGGCGAGCTTCTTGCCGAGCTCCACGCCCCACTGGTCGAACGAGTCGATGCCCCACACGATGCCCTGCACGAACGTGATGTGCTCATACAGCGCGATCAGCTGGCCCACCACGGAGGGGGTCAGCGCGGGTGCCATGATCGACGTCGTCGGGCGGTTCCCCTCGAACACGCGGGCCGGCACGATGTGCTCGGGCGTGCCCTCGGCACGCACTTCCTCGGCAGTCTTGCCGAAGGCGAGCGCGGCTGTCTGCGCGAAGAAGTTCGCGAGGAACACCTCGTGGACATCCACGCCCTCGTCCTGCTGCGGCCGGGCGGGGGTGGCGACGGCGATGAAGTCCGCCGGAATGAGCTGCGTGCCTTGGTGGATCAGCTGGTAGAACGCGTGCTGGCCGTTGGTGCCAGGCTCACCCCAGAAGACCTCGCCGGTCTTCGTGGTGACGGGGCTACCGTCCCAGCGCACCGACTTCCCGTTCGACTCCATCGTGAGCTGCTGCAAGTACGCGGCGAAGCGGTGCAGCTCCTGCGCGTACGGGAGCACCGCATGCGAGGCCGCACCGAGGAAGTTCACGTACCAAACGTTCAGCAGGCCCATCAGCAGCGGCACGTTCTCGGCCGCCGGGGCGGTGCGGAAGTGCTCGTCGATCGTGTGGAAGCCGGCGAGGAAATCGCGGAAGTTGTCCGGGCCGATCGCGATGGCAACCGCGGTCCCGACGGCGGAGTCCACCGAGTAGCGGCCGCCCACCCAGTCCCAGAATCCGAAGGCATTGTTCGGGTCGATTCCGAACTCGGCCACCTTGTCCAGCGCCGTCGAGACGGCGACGAAGTGCTTCGAGACGGCCGCGCCGCGCTGCTCGGGCGTGATCGCGCCCTTCGCCTCGAGGGCGTCGAGCAGCCAACCGCGCACGAGCCGGGCGTTGGTGAGGGTCTCCAGCGTGGTGAAGGTCTTCGAGGCGACGATCACGAGCGTGGTCTCGGGATCGAGATCGTGGGTCTTGTTGTAGGAATCCGACGGATCGATGTTCGAGATGAAGCGACACTCGATGCCGTCGCGCACATACGGCTTGAGCGCCTCATAGACCATGACCGGCCCGAGGTCGGAACCACCGATGCCCACGTTCACGATCGTCTCGATGGGCTTGCCGGTGACGCCCTTCCACTCACCCGAGCGGACGCCGTCGGCGAAGGCATAGATCTTCTCCAGCGTGGCGTGCACATCCTCGGTGACGTTCTGGCCGTCCACCACGAGGCCCGCATCCGCGGGGGCGCGCAGGGCGGTATGGAGCACCGCGCGGTCCTCGGTGACGTTGATGTGCTGGCCGGTGAACATGGCCTCGCGGCGCTCGGCGAGCTTTACCTCTTCGGCGAGCTGGAGCAGCTCCTGCACAATCTTCTTGTTGATCAGGTTCTTGGAGAGATCCACGAAGAGATCGCCCGCAGTGAAGCTGAGCTCGGCCGCGCGCGTGGGGTTGTCCGCGAACCAGCGGCGCAGATCCGGCTTCAGGTTCTCGCGCAGGAGGTTGAGGCGGAGCCACGCATCGGTGTGGGTGGCATCGATCGGTGCAGGAATCTTGTTGCTCACGCGTGTAGCCTACCTGCGCCCGAGCCCTGGCGGCAGGGACCATTGGCATGGCCAACATCTCATCTCGCGCGACCTCCAGCGCCTCAGTCCTCGGTGTCGTGGAGCTTCGTGCCCTTCGGTGGCGAGCCGATCGTTGCGGCGTAGTTCGGCACATAGTTCGAGACCGCCACCGAGGGCCTGCGGTACCCAAAACCGTCTGGACGATCAGGCAGAACGATCGGATCGGCGTCGGGCAGATCCTCATACGGCAGCGACTCCAGCAAGTGGTGGATCATGTTGAGCCGTGCGGCCTTCTTCGAGTCCGAATGCACGTGATACCAGGGGGCGGCGGGCGTGTCCGTGTGCACCATCATCTCGTCCTTGGCGCGGGAGTACTCCTCCCAGCGGGTGATCGACTCGAGGTCCATGGGCGAAAGCTTCCACTGCCGGAGCGGGTCATCGAGGCGCTTCTTGAACCGCTTGTACTGCATCCTGTCAGAGACCGAAAACCAGTACTTGCGAAGATGGATGCCGTCCTCGATCAGCATCTGCTCGAAGATGGGGCACTGCCGCATGAACATCATCGACTCACGCGGGGTGCAGAAACCCATCACCTTCTCGACGCCGGCACGGTTGTACCAGGAGCGGTCGAAGAGCACGATCTCGCCGGCGGCGGGGAGATGCGCGATGTAGCGCTGGAAGTACCACTGAGACTCCTCGCGCGCCGTAGGTGCAGGCAGGGCGGCGACCCTCGCAACACGCGGCGAGAGATACTCGGTGATCCGCTTGATCGTGCCGCCCTTACCGGCCGCGTCACGGCCCTCGAACACGATCACCACGCGGGCGCCCGTGGTCTTCACCCAGCGCTGGAGTCTCACCAGCTCGCCCTGGAGTCGCAGGAGTTCGGCTTCGTACGCGCGGTTCGTGAGCTTCGTCTCGCGCGGATCCATCTCGTCCATGGACTCACGGTAATGCGGGGGCGCCCGCCGCGGGAGGGTTTTCGCGCGCGAACTCGCCGCGATGGGCATGCCACGTGGGAGCCATGCGTCTTTTGATACTCCTCACGGCCGCGGGACGTACCGAAGCAGGCACGGCTCGCGTGGCCCTGCCCGACGGCGAGCACTCACCTCGCGCTCTCCGGCTAACCCGGCAGAACCTCGGGATTGAGGATGTTGCGAGGTGTGCGCCCGGCACAGACTTCCGCAACGTTCTCGACGACGCGCCGCTTCAACTCGGCATATGACTCCTCGGAGTACCACGCGACGTGCGGCGTGAGCGTGACGGAAGGATAGGCGGTGAGGGGGTGGTCCGCAGCGACGGGCTCGTCCTCGACCACATCGAGCGCAGCAAAGCCCACCTTGCCACTCTCGAGTGCGGCAATCAACGCACCTTCTTCGACCATGGTGCCCCGGCCCACGTTGACCACGATCGTGCCCTCGTCCGTTGTGTCGAAGACCGCCTCGCTGACGAGATGGAAGGTGGCGTCGGCCCCCGGGAGCGCTAGCACGACGGCGGCTGAGCCAGCCACAGCTTCGGCCAACCTTTCCGGGCCATACATTTCGGCATACACATCGCTGTCCACCGGTGACCTATTGACGCCGATCACGCGCGCACCGAGCGCGTGATCGGCGCTCCGCCGAAGCGCGGCCGATGGTACCGAGGCCCACCACGGTGACCTGCATGTGGAAGACGTGCTTCATCATCCACCGGTCGGGCCAGTCTTTCGCCCGCTGATCCGCCGCCAACCGCCGAATCAACGCCCAATCTTCCAAAGTGATCACTCTCCAATCGTGAGTGTTCACTTTTCAACCGCCGAAAGTGTTCAGTTTTCGAGCGCCGTCGACATCAGTCCGACGCGGAGGGCAGGGGAAAGGGGTTCGTGTGTTGTGGTCATAGGGTCAGGGTAGGCGAGACCACGGGCGAGCGGAAGCTCGTTACATCAACGGGCATCAGTCCACCCTCAACGGCCCTTGATGCGTATGAGCGGAACGTGATTCATCGAGGCGCTTCGCAGAGGCGTGAGTCGAGAGATGGGTTAGGTCCCGGTATCGCTGGCCTCAAAGGGGGAGGGATGGG
>FZQV01000014.1 GCA_900199505.1 Ruaniaceae bacterium KH17
TGATCATCGCCGGCAAGACGCTGAAGATTCCCGGCACCGCGACGTCGAGCTCCTCCTCGGCCGCCAAGCCCGCGAACACCACCACGTCCAAGCCCACAACGACATCGACGCCCACCACATCCCACACGGTGAAGGCTGGCGACACGCTCGGGGCACTCGCAAGCAAGTACAAGACTTCGGTGGCCGCAATCAAGACCGCCAACAAGCTCCCGAGCACCATGATCTATGTGGGCCAGAGGCTCGTGATCCCTGCGGAGGCGAGCACCAGCACGGACGTTCCCCAGCGGGTGGGGAGCACATTCTTGCACTATACCTACCCGGATCACGTTGTCGCGGCAGCGAATGTGAATCTCGATGCGCTAATCACGGCGGGTGTGCCGTCGCGTGCAGAGATGCAATCGCTCGTCCGTCAGACCGCCATTGACATGGGCGTGGATCCGGCCCTCGCGCTGGGCATCGCCATGAAGGAGTCTGCTTTCAAGCACGACTCGGTCTCCCCCGCCAACGCGATCGGCACCATGCAGGTGATCCCCTCCTCCGGCGAGTGGGCATCCGATCTCGTGGGACGCCAACTCAACCTGCTCAACCCGAAGGACAACGTGGTGGCCGGCGTGGCGATCATTCGCCAACTCGTGCGCACCGCACCATCCCTCGACGTCGCGATCGCCTCGTACTACCAGGGTTACGGCTCGGTCACGCGCAATGGCATGTTCAGTGACACCAAGCAGTATGTTGCCGGTGTCAAGGCCAACATGGCGACATTCAAGTAGCACAGCGACACTCCCCCATGGTCCGCCGTGGGACAGCCGGAACTGCATAGGATCGCGCTGTGGGCACTGGCGAAATTGAGGGCACCGTCATCGACGGTCGCTACGAGGTGCTCGAACGCATCGCCCGCGGCGGCATGGCCACCGTCTATCTCGCACACGATCGCCGACTCGACCGCGACGTGGCCGTCAAGGTGATGCACCCGCATCTCGCGGAATCCGAAGCCTTCATTGCCCGCTTTCGCCGCGAGGCCCGCGCCGCCGCCCGCCTCGGCCACCCAAACGCCGTCGCTGTCTTCGATCAGGGGCTGTGGGGTGAGGCGTTCTACCTCACAATGGAGTACGTAGACGGCGAGGACCTCCGCGATACTCTCCGCCGCGAAGGCGCGCTTCCCGTGGGCGAATCACTTGACATTGTCGAGCAGCTCCTCGACGCCCTCGGTGCCGCGCACCGGCGTGGCCTGATCCATCGCGATATCAAGCCGGAGAACGTATTACGCGCCACGGATGGCACCCCCAAGCTCGCCGATTTTGGCCTCGCTCGCGCCGTCTCCGATGCCACGGCAGCCTCCACTGGCACGGTCCTCGGAACGGTCGCATACTTGGCGCCGGAGCTCGTCACCAGCGGTAGCGCAAGCGCCGCCTCCGACATCTACGCCGTGGGTGTGATGCTCTTTGAGATGCTGACCGGTCGGCAACCGTTCGCCGGGGAGATGCCAATCAATGTGGCATTTCAGCACGTCACATCATCCGTCCCCCCTGCATCCGAATCGATTCCGGGCCTACCTCGTGAGATCGATGATCTGATCGGCGCGCTCACGGCCAGGGACCCGGATGATCGCTTGCGCGATGGCGATGAGGCACTGGCCGCCGTTCGACGCACTCGTGATCTGCTTTCTGCGGAGTCCGCCGCGTTACGTGCGGACGTGCCGGGTGTCCCAGAAGCACAGCTTCCCACCACGAGCCCCGATCCCGAGGTCGCGAATGGGCCCAACGGCACCACTCCGCTCTGGGTCAAGCCTTCTACTGGGACCGCGGCTATTCCGATCGGAGTACCACAGGAGATTGCGCCCACGAGCGTGCAGCGGCACCGACGGCGGTGGGTACCACTGCTCCTCGCGCTCGTGTTCACGCTGGTTCTCGGTGGCGGAGCGGCGGCCTATTACTATCTGGCTGGCCCCGGAGCGTTCACCACCGTGCCAAGTGTGCGCGGAATGGAGTGGGAGAAAGCCGCGGACGCCGTCGCTGATTGGGACCTGGTTCCGATTCGCGTCGAGGAATTCTCGGACACCTCCCCCAGTGGCACCGTGCTACGAACCGACCCCGATTCGGATGAGTCCGTCCGGAAGAACACAGACGTTCAACTCTATGTCTCACAAGGCATCGAGAAGTTCCCCTTCCCCGACGTCGTCGGGCAGAGCCAGGAGGAGGCGCTCGCCGCACTCGAGAACTTTGGCGAGACCGCCGTGATAGAGAAGTTCAGCCAGAGTGCGCCCGCGGGAGAGGTTCTCGCAATCGCAGTGGCTGCCAACGTCTTTGATCCCGACGGCGACTCGCTCACCGCAGGCGATCCGCCTGCGGTAGACACTCTCATCCCCCACACCACCACCTTCGAGCTGGTGGTCTCGAAGGGCAAGGAACCCGTGCCGACTCCGGACGTGACCGAGAAGACGGTCGAGGATGCGCTTGCCGAACTCGAGGACGCCGGCCTCACGGGAGTCGAGGCGGACGAGCGCGAATACCACGACACACTTCCTGAAGGCTCCGTGATCGCCCAGTCACACGTTGGCGACGGCACGTACCGGGGCGATACGATCACGCTCACGGTCTCCAAGGGACCCGAACTCGTCGAGGTCCCGCGGGTGATCTGGATGAACGAGGCGAAAGCGGTCGAAGCGCTCCGAGGAGCCGGCCTTGACGTGAAGGTCAACAAGCCGTTTGGCGTGATCCTCAACACCGTGCGCACCCAGTCCGAAGCTGCCGGAACGTGGGTGAAGAAGGGCACCGTCGTCGAGATCGAGATCGTCTAAGAGGTACCGCCTAAGAGCTACTGCACATGTCCCGGAGCGTCAGCAGTGAACGGCTGTCCGATGTCCGCGATCATCTCGCGGAACCAGGGCGTGAACACATCGAAGGCCTTGTGGCCGGCGATCCGCGGGAAGTCGATCACCGAGAGTTCATCGTTGTTCGCTTCGTCGTGACCGATCACGCCCATCTTGCCGGAGAACGCGGCGTCAACCGCCATGTCCACCATCTGCTTGATCAGGTCGAGATCGTATGCGTTCGCCCGCGAGGAGCGTGAGAAGTAACCGGACTTCTGCACCATGACCTTCTCGGCGCCGATCGCCTTCGCGAAGTTCTTGGCGAACCATTCGCCGGGGTTGATCGTGTCCAGCTTGACGTGGCCGAACGGGTCGCGCTGGACCTCCTCACCGCGGCGCGTCATTTCGGCGATGATTTCCGGTACGCCCGCACCCTCGGACCAGAAGATATTGACGTTGCCGACCTCGTCCATGACCTCCTTGAGGCGCACGGCTTCGGTCTCGAAGTTCGGGGACATCTCCGGCACGAATACTCCGTGCAGGTCCCAGCGCTCGCGGGAGAGGCCGAGAGACGGCGCAAACTCCTGGGTGTCCAGCCACTCGCGGTACTTTCGTGCGGCGGCGGCGGTGAGCCAGCCACAGTTCCGGCCCATGACCTCGTGCACGATCAGCATGCGCGGGTTCGAACGGTGCTCTCCAATGATGTTCTGGGCGAACTCCGACGCCTCCTCGGCCGCGGTGTCCGCACCGAGCGACTGACGCACCGGCACGATGTCGTTGTCGATGGTCTTCGGCAGGCCCACCACGGAGAGGTGGTATCCGTTGTCCTCCAGGTACGCGGCGAGGTCCGCGGCAGTGGTGTTGGTGTCGTCACCGCCGATCGTATGGAGCACATCGACGCCGTCTTCGCGGAGCCGATCGGCTGCCACCTTCAGCGGGTCCTCGCCCTCGGCGACGAGGCCGCGCTTGACGAGGTCCTTGGCGTTGGTGAGCTTCACTCGCGAGTTTCCGATCGGGCTGCCACCGAAGCGGTGCAGGATGGATGCACTCTTGCGACCCTCGTCATCGATCACAACGTGGTTGCCGGTGAGCAGACCGTGATAGCCGTACTGGTAGGCGATAATCTCGGTCTCCGGCGAGACCTCTGTGTACCGCTCGATCAGTCCGCCCACTGCAGACGACAAGCACGGTGCGAAGCCGCCAGCCGTCAGGAGCGCAACGCGCTTAACCATCGTGTTCCTCATTTCTTTCGGGTGAATCCTCGAAGTTCAGTGTAGAGGGGTCGCCCGCCTCATTTGCCTCAGCTTCACGCTGTGCCATCAGTTCGAGGCCTTCGCGAATCTCGTCCTCCGTAGGGATTGGGACTTCAGTCTCAGGTATGGGGCGTCCACCTGGGGCCGTGGTGGCCCCGTCGGACATGTCCTGCTTTGCCTTCTTCGCCGCCGCCATTCGGTCCTTCTGGGTGGCGGCGTAAACATCCACGTATTCTTGGCCGGAGAGCAGCATCAGCTCGTACATGATCTCATCCGTGATCGAACGCAGCACGAAGCGGTCATCCTGCATGCCCTGGTAGCGCGAGAAGTCCAGCGGTTTCCCGACGACGACCCCAATCCGATGGATGTTCGGGATCCGTTTCCCAATGGGCTGGGCGATGTTGGTGCCAATCATGGCCACCGGGATCACAGGGGCTCCAGATTCAAGGGCCAGCCGGGCCACACCGGTCTTGCCACGGTAGAGCCGACCGTCAGGGCTGCGCGTGCCCTCCGGGTAGATTCCGAAAAGTTCACCCTCGTTGAGCCGCCCGAGCCCCGTCCGCAACGCGGCTTCCGAGGCCCGGCCGCCGGAGCGGTCCACGGGAATGGTGCCCACGCCGCGCATGAACCCGGCGACCAGCTTGCCACGAATGCCCGTGCCATCGAAGTAGTCCGACTTACCCATAAACACCACTTCACGCCGCAGCATCAGCGGGAGGAAGAAGGAATCAATCACAGCGAGGTGATTTGAGGCCAAAATCGCCGGACCGTCCGCGGGTATGTTCTCCTCGCCCCGAATCCAGGGTTGATAGAACACCTTCATCACGCTACCTAGCGTGGCTTTCATGAAGCTGTAGAACACACCTGCCGCCTTTTTTCGGAACGCATGCCAGTCTAGTTGCATGAGCACGCCCGACGAACTCGATCCTGATGATATTGATGCCCGCTGGCGGGACTTGACCGCCGAGCTCGGCGATATTGCGGGGCATCGGGAGGTCCCACGTCCCCCCGCATCGGGCCCACGCGACTACATCGCGGAGGATGACGATGGTGCCTTCGAGCCGCCGGAGCCGGAGACCGAACCCTTCCAGCTGCGGGCGATGTTCGGTTGGATCCTGCTCATTGGGGGCATCATCGGGATCCTCGTGAGCGCGATTGGCCACGCTTCCACAGCGCTGGGGGTCGTAAGTGCCGTCTCTGCGGTGTCCGGCCTGGTGGTGCTCGCGACGGGTCTCCCGACGCACCACGATCCAGACGATGACGGTGCGCGTGTCTAATTGTTGCGTCTCGGAGAGCGTGACGGGCCTCACTTAGATAAGCTTTGCGGAGACCCACTCTCAAGGATGTGCAATGAAGGAATTTTCCACGCCAGCGGCTCTCGATATCGATCCGAGCCTTTCAATCTCCGATTTCTTGGTGCGCCATGCCACCGAGACTCCCTCGAAGACCCTGATGTGCCGTTCGGTCGGCGGTGAATGGCAGGACGTCTCCGCGAGTGAGGTCCTGCAGACCGTGCGCGGAGTCGCGAAGGGTCTTATCGCCAATGGCTACGGCAAGGGCGACAGCATCGCGATCATGTCCCGGACTCGGATCGAATGGGCCCTGCTGGACCTTGCGGTCTGGCATATCGGTGCGCACTCCGTACCGGTCTATGAGACGTCCTCCCCTCACCAGACCCAGTGGATCCTCGAGGACGCCGCCTGCACCGCAATCATCACCGAGACCGCCGCCAATGCCGCTGTGGTGGAGGAAGCCCGCACTGAGGGCAGCGGCCACAAGGTACGAAATGTGTGGGTGATCGATGACGGCGCCATCGACTCGCTGATTGCCGACGGCGCGGACGTGAGCGATGACGCCGCCGACGCCGGTTACAAGTCCACCACCCTCGATGACCTCGCAACGATCATCTACACCTCAGGCACCACGGGCCGCCCCAAGGGCGCCGAACTCACGCACGGCAACTTCGTGCGGCTGATTCTGGAGGCCCTCAACTCAAACCTGCACCGGATCCTCGAAGAGCCGGATACGCGGACCTTGCTCTTCATCCCAATGGCGCACGTCTTCGCGCGCTTCGTGAGCGTACTCGTGATTATTGAGGGCTGCCCGACGGCGTACGCTCCCGATCCAAAGCAGGCCGTGGCCGATATCGGCACGTTCAAACCTACTCTCCTCCTCTCGGTGCCACGCATTTGGGAGAAGATCTACACCAGCGCCGAGCTGAAGCAGGGAAAGGGCCTGAAGCGATCGATCTTCCGCTGGGCCGTGAAGGTGGGCGTTACCTGGTCCCGCCAACTTGACGAGCCGGGTGGGCCCACGCGTGGCGTCGAGTTCCAGCACAAGCTCGCGGACAAGCTGGTGTACTCGAAGCTCCGTGAGCTGTTGGGCGGGCGCCTGCAGTGGACAATCTCCGGTGGTGCACCCTTGGGTGATCGCATGCTGCACTTCTATCGCGGCGTGGGTATCAACATGCTTGAGGGGTATGGCCTCACTGAGACCACCGCCCCTACTAATGTGAATCTGCCGGGCACCATCAAGGTCGGTACGGTGGGTCCGCCGCTCGCCGGTACCTCGATCAGGATCCTGGACGACGGCGAGATCCTCTCCAAGGGAGTGGGAGTATTCCGGGGCTACCACAACAACCCTGAGGCGACCGCCGAGGCGATTCAGGACGGCTGGTTCCACACGGGCGACTTTGGCTCGCTCGATGAAGATGGCTTCGTGCGGATCACCGGCCGCAAGAAGGAGATCATCGTGACTGCGGGTGGCAAGAACGTCGCGCCATCCTCGCTCGAGGATCCGATCCGTTCGCACCCGATCATCTCGCAGGTGGTCGTGGTGGGCGATCAGCAGCCGTTCATTGCGGCGCTGATTACGCTCGATGCCGAGGTTCTCCCGCAGTGGCTGGAGACGCACGATCTCGATCCCACGATGACCGTTGCCGAGGCCGTGAACAACCATGTGGTACGCGATCACGTCCAGCAGGCCGTCGATCGCGCCAACCGCAACGTGTCTCGCGCCGAGTCGATCCGCGAAATCCGCATCCTCACGGACGACTTCACGTTGGACAACGACATGCTGACGCCGTCCATGAAGGTCAAGCGGCACCTGGTTCACAAGAACTACGCGGACGTAATCGCCGGCATCTACGCGGGGTCGATACCAGCGAAGTAGCGCGGCATCACACCACCGTGTCAGTGGGCGTGGATAGCGTGGAGACACGATGTCCACGCCCACTCAGCTTTCGTTCGACTCACTCGGGACGCCCCTCAGCGAGGTGACCTTCGTCGTCGTCGACCTGGAGACCACTGGCGGGCGTAGCAGCGAGGATTCGATCACCGAGATCGGCGCCGTCAAGCTCAAGGGCGGCGAGGTGGCCGGGGAGTTCCAGACCCTCGTCAACCCGCGCCGCGCAATCCCCCACGAGATCACATCTCTGACCGGCATTTCGTCCGCAATGGTCGCGGCCGCACCGATCCTCGAGGCCGTGCTCCCCACTTTCCTCGAGTTCGCCCGGTTCGGGCCGGACACGGTGTTGGTGGCACACAACGCGCGCTTCGATGTGGGGTTCCTCAAGGCCGCGTGTGCGCGGTACGCGATCCCATGGCCTGCTCCCCCCGTGGTCGACACGCTGCTCCTCTCACGGCGCGCACTGAGCAGGCAGGACACTCCCAATCACAAGCTCGGCACACTCGCGCGTGTCTTCGGCACCGAGATACAGCCCACGCACCGTGCCCTCGATGACGCCCGGGCCACCGGCGAGATCCTGCACCGGCTCCTTGAGCGGCTCGCACCGCTTGGACTCACTCACGCCGAGGACCTTCGGACCATCACGGCCCGGGTACCGGCCACGCGGCGCGCGAAGAGCAGCATCGCCACCGGACTCCCCACCGGACCGGGCGTGTATCAGTTCGTGGGGCGCGCCGGGGACGTGCTCTACGTGGGCTCCAGCACCAACCTCCACGCCAGAGTGAAGTCCTATTTCACCGCGGGCGAGAGCCGCCGCAGAATGGGCGAGATGCTCGATCTGGCCGTCGAGGTGCGGCCGATCGAATGCGCCACGTTGCTCGAAGCGCGCGTGCGTGAGCTGCGGCTGATCGATTCCCTCCAGCCGCCGTACAACATTCGCTCCCGCCGCGCGCGCACGAGGCCGTGGCTCCGGCTCACCAATGAGGTGCACCCTCGGCTCACGATCACCCGCTCCCTCCCGCTGGCCGAAGCAGCCTCTGCCTGGGGCCCGTTCTCCTCACAGGCGCAAGCCCGTGCCGCAATGGAAGCGCTCGCGGCCGCATCCGGGCTGCGCACCTGTAACACGCGGCTCCCCCTCATCCCCAGTGCCGCCGCGCGCGCCTGCGCCGCCCACGAGATGGGGCGTTGCTCCGCGCCGTGCATCGTGGCGGGAGCTGGCGAGGCTTCCGTGAGCCTCGCCCATACCGCGCTCAGTGGCGACGTGGGAACCGTTATCGAGCATCTCCGAGCGCACATCGCCACGCTCTCAGCCGCCGAGCGCTATGAGGAGGCCCGTGACGCTCGCGAGCGGCTGCGCGCCGTGCTCGTCGGCGCGAGTCGAGCGGAGACGCTGCGGATCTGGGCGCGCCAGCCGCTCGTTGTGGGCGCCCGCCCAGGCGCAGGTGTCTGGGAGCTGGCAGTGCTGAAGTGGGGCCGGCTCGCGGGCGTTGGGGTGCTCCGGCCCGGAGCCGATGTCGACGCCGTGATCGAGGAGGTGCTCACACGTTGCGACCATGTCCCGATGCCCAGCGCCGTGGGCGAATTGGCGACCGCGGAGGAAACTCAGATGCTCGCGGCGTGGTTCACTGCACCAGACTGTAGGCTCGCCCGAGTCGAGCCTGGCGCTCCCCCGATCGCGTGCCAGATCGATTCCGCAGCCCGTATCCCACTGCCACCCACCGATTGAGGTGATAATGGAGGCATGCTCACTGCAATCGTGCTCATCGAAACCGCCCCGTCGCTAATTCCCGAGGTCGCCCAGGCGATCGCGGACTTGCCGAAGGTGTCCGAGGTATTCTCTGTGACCGGCGATACCGATCTGATTGCGATGGTGCGCGTCAACGCTCACGACGAACTCGCGGACGTGATCGCGAACCAGATCTCGAAGATTGAGGGCATCCTCGAGACGCGCACCTACATCGCGTTCCAGTCGTACTCGAAGCACGATCTGGACGCCGCCTTCGGCCTTGGGTTCGAACCGGTCGAGTAGTTCAGGAGTTCTCTCGGCTGAACTCAACCCAGCGGTCAAGGACGCGCTGCGCGTCGCCGGCGCGCACGGAATCGGCCACGCGCTCACACGCACTCGCAATCCGCTCCTCCAGCGTTCCCGCCACCGAGTCACTTGCCGCGACGAGCCCGGCCGCGGCGTTCAGAACCACCGTGTCGAAGATGATGCCTTCTTCACCGGCGAACACGCGCCGCGCGACATCCGCGTTGTAGGCCGGCTCGGCCCCGCGCAGATCCTCGACGGTTGCCCGCGGGATATTGAACGCGGTCGCGTCGAGCACCTGGTGGGTCACTGCGCCGTCGCGCACTTCCCACACGTCGTTATCCGCCACCGAGGTGAGTTCATCGAGCCCGCTGCGCCCGCGGAAAACCAGTGCGGACGTGCCCCGCTCGGCGAAGACGCCAGCAACGAGTGGCGCATGCCGAGCGGATGAGACTCCCACCGCCGAGGACCTCGGACGAGCCGGGTTAGTCAGCGGACCAAGCACATTGAACGCCGTGGCGACACCCAACTCGCGCCGAGTGGGTGCGGCGTGCCGCATCGACGGGTGGAAGAGGTTCGCGAAGAGGAAGGTGATGCCCACTTCCGTGGCCGCCCGGCCAACAGCCGCACGCCCGAGGCTTAGGTCCACGCCGAGTGCTTCGAGAAGGTCCGCCGATCCGGACGCCGAGGACGATGCGCGGTTACCGTGCTTCACCACGGTGGTTCCGGTTCCCGCAATGGCAATCGCCGCCATCGTGGAAATGTTCACGGTCCGGGCACGGTCACCACCCGTGCCCACTATGTCCAGTGAATCACGCGGCGCAGCGACGGACTCGGCGTGGGCCAGCATTGAGTCCGCGAGGCCTGCGAGCTCGGCGACCGACTCGCCCTTAGTCGCGAGAGCCGTCAAGAATCCGGCGAGCACCACCGCGGAGGTCTCGCCGTTCATGACCTGGTCCATCGCCCACGCCGTCTCCGAGGAGTCGAGATCAGCGCCGCTCATGACGCGGGTGGTGAGTTCCGGCCAGGTGTGCGTCACTGGCTCGCCTTCGCGAACTGCTCGCGAAGTTGCCCGGCGATCGCCTCCTGCAGAGCAAGTGGCTCGTAGGGTGCGTGGACGAATGCGTCCGATTGGGACCAATGTGAGAGCCATTCATCAAGTGGACGGCCAATCAGCATGAGAATTGGCGGGCACTCGAAAATCTCGTTCTTCAGCTGCTTGGCGAGTGCCATCCCGCCGACCTTCGCGGCCTCACCATCGAGCACCAGAAGGTCGTAGGAGTTCTCTTCGACCTTGCCCACGACGGCGGGTCCAGTGGCCGTCTCGTCCCATTCGATGATGGGCAGATCCTTCGCGGCACGCCGTCCGACGGAGTCGATCACGTGCCGGCGTGTCGCCGCATCATCACTGTAGAGCAGGACTCGAGTGGTTTCTGTTTCGGACATTGGGTTCCTTCCAGCTTCTGTGTCTCCCATCATACGTTGGCTTTGATCACACAATTGCCCGGGACTTTCGGCCCATTCAACGAGAGTTCTGCATGGAAATCGGACATAATGACAAGGTGTCGACTCAATCAGCAGTAGCAGCACACGCACACGTCGAACGTCCGAACACGACGTCGGTGGGTGTCATCGTGTGGCTTGCCAGCGAACTCATGTTCTTCGCCGGACTCTTCGCGATGTACTTCACGCATCGTGCCGTGCACGCGGACCAGTGGTACGAATGGTCGAGTGCCCTGAACATCCAGTTCGCCCTCGTAAACACGACGGTCCTGGTCCTCTCCTCTGTCACCTGCCAGATGGGCGTCAATGCGGCCGAGAACTTCCGCACCTGGCGGACCGGCTCATTCTTCGACGTCCGCAAGTGGGGCGTTGTCGAGTGGTACACCCTCACGTTCCTGATGGGTGCCTTCTTCATCGCCGGCCAGGTGTACGAGTATGCCGAGCTGTACCAGCACGGCCTGCACGTCTCCTCACCATATGGCTCGGTGTTCTTCATCACGACCGGCTTCCACGGCCTGCACGTGCTCGGCGGTCTGATCGCGTTCCTGTTCGTTCTCGGACGCGTCTTTACGGCAAAGCGCTACGGGCACCACGAGGCCACCTCGGCCGTCGTGACGTCCTACTACTGGCACTTCGTTGACCTCGTGTGGGTCGCGCTGTTCGCCACCATCTACTTCATCCGCTAGCTAAAAGGGAGTCTCATGGCTGAGTCTGCTCGCCGGAGTCGAGTAGCACCCCTGGTGTTACTCGTCCTCGCACTCTTGCTGACAACGGTGTTGTACGCCGTGATCTCAACCACCGCCCAGGCCGATACCTCTCCTGAGAGCACGAGTGACATCGCCCAGGGAGAGAAGCTCTTCCAGGCCAACTGCTCCACGTGCCACGGCGCCACCGCCGAAGGAACGGACATTGGCCCGTCGCTCATCGGCGTCGGTGCGGCGTCGGTGCACTTCCAGGTGTCCACCGGCCGCATGCCGATGGCCGCGTATGTGGCGCAGGCACCCGCGAAGCCCGCCGTGTTTGGCGAAGAGGAGACCAAGCAGCTGGCCGCATTCGTTGCCTCGCTCGGCGCCGGACCGGCGATCCCCTCCGAGGAGATGGTGGATCCCACACTCGGCAACGCCGCGAACGGAATGCTGCTCTACCGCACGAACTGCGCCATGTGCCATAACGCTGTCGGCGCTGGCGGCGCGCTCTCCGAGGGCAAGTTCGCGCCCGATCTCTACGGCACCACACCGACCCAGATGTACGAGGCGATGCTGACCGGCCCGCAGGCCATGCCCGTCTTCAACGAGGCCTCGATTACCTCTGAAGAGAAGCGCGACATCATCTCCTACCTCACCGAGCAGCGCGAGGTGTCCCCTGGCGGCATCAACATGGGTTCACTCGGACCCGTGGGTGAAGGCTTCTGGATTTGGGTGCTTGGTATTGGCGGCCTGATTGGTCTCGCGGTCTGGGTGGGAGCGAAGTCCTCATGAGCAACGACATCACACAGCACGAGATCCCGGACTCCTTCGAGAATCCGGGGCTTCCGCCACACAAGCACCGCCTAAGTGACGAGAGCGAGAAGGCAGCAAAGCGGGCGGAGCGCCAGACTGCTGGGCTCTTCACCTTCTCGATACTCGCAAGCCTCGTGGGTATCGTCGGCTTTTTCCTTGTCCCGGCCGGAGAGACGCTCCTTGGGGTTCGGCTCGGCACCACGATTCTCGGCCTCGGCCTCGGAATTGGAATGCTCGGGATCGGCCTCGGAGCCGTGCACTGGGCGAAGTCCCTCATGAACGACGAAGAGCAGGTCGAGGATCGCCATGCGATCCCCTCGGATGCTGAGACTCGCGTGGTTGCAGTCGGCATGCTGGAGCGCGGCGCGAAGGACGCCAATGTGGCGCGCCGCCCCGTCCTGAAGGGAACGCTGCTCGGCGCGATCCTGTTGGCTCCGCTGACATTCCTCGTACCGCTCGTGGTCAACCTCAGCGACAACTGGTCCTTCCGGCAGTTCCAGCACACCGCGTGGGCCAACAAGCCCGAAGGCGCGAAGGGCCGCCGCCTCGCCACCGATCCCGCTGGTCGCCCGATTCGCGCGGCTGACGTCACCAACAACTCCGTGTTCCACGTGATCCCCCACGACCTCGGCAAGCTACCCGGCGAAGAAGACTTCTTGAACGAGAAGGCCAAGGCAATCGTGCTCCTGGTGCGCATTGAGCCGGAACTCCTCAAGGTATCCGAGGGCAAGGAAGACTGGAACTACCACGGCATCATCGCCTTCTCGAAGGTGTGTACCCACGTGGGGTGCCCGGTGGCACTCTATGAGCAGACCACCAAGCACCTGCTCTGCCCGTGCCACCAGTCCACGTTTGATCTCACCGATGAGGCGAAGGTGGTCTTCGGCCCCGCCAAGCGGCCGCTCCCACAGTTGCCCATCTCGGTCGACGACGAGGGCTACCTCATCGCAACCTCCGACTTCGATGAACCGATCGGTCCGAGCTTCTGGGAGCGTGACAAGTGAGCCAGCAACCCACAACTGCGGCGGGGAAGACGGCCGATTACCTCGACCAGCGCACCGGGATCGGGAAGGCCGTCAAGGAGTTCGCCCGCAAGATCTTCCCCGATCACTGGTCGTTCCTGCTCGGCGAAGTGGCGCTCTACTCGTTTATCGTGCTGGTGCTTACGGGCATCTTCATGGCGATCTACTTCGACCCGTCGATGGCCGAGGTGCACTACCCCGAGGACGCGCTCCCCGTCACGATGCAGGGCGTCGAGATGTCTCGCGCGTTCGCCTCCACGCTGAACCTCTCCTTCCATGTGACCGGTGGCCTGCTCATGCGGCAGATTCACCACTGGGCGGCATTGCTGTTCATGGCGTCGATCGTGACGCATATGTTCCGTGTCTTCTTCACCGGCGCCTTCCGTAAGCCCCGCGAGATCAACTGGCTGATCGGGTTCACTCTCATGATTCTCGGCCTTCTGGCCGGATTCACGGGCTACTCCCTGCCCGACGACGTTCTCTCGGGTAACGGCCTGCGCATCGCGGATGGTGTGGCGAAGTCGATTCCGCTCATCGGGAGCTTTGCCTCGCTCGCGCTCTTCGGCGGCGAGTTCCCGGGACACGACATTATTCCCCGGCTCTTCGCGGCGCACATTCTGCTCGTGCCGGGCCTGATCATCGCGCTGGTCACAGTGCACCTGCTTCTGGTCGTCGTACACAAGCACACCCAGTACCCCGGCCCGGGCCGCACCGAGAAGAATGTGGTGGGCTATCCAGTCTTACCCGTCTATGCCGCAAAAGCCGGAGGCTGGTTCTTCATCGTTTTCGGTTTCCTGGCGATGATGGGTGCGTTGCTCCAGATCAACCCCGTGTGGAACTACGGCCCGTACGATCCCTCCCCCGTCTCAGCAGGCGCACAACCCGACTGGTACATGCTGTTCCTCGAAGGAGCATTGCGTCTGGCGCCAGGCCAGTGGGAGATCGTGCTCTTTGGCTTTACCATTCCGCTGAACATTCTGATTCCGGGCGTCGTGGTACCGGGCATCCTGTTCACGTTGCTGGGCGCCTACCCATTCATTGAAGCCGCTGCCCGCAAGGACAAGGACGAGCACCACATCCTCGACCGTCCCCGCAACCAGCCGGTGCGCACCGCTCTCGGCGTGGCCTACCTCGCGGCATTCATCATCATCGTGCTCGCCGGTTCGAACGACATCATTGCCACGCACTTCCACATCGACATGTTCGATCTGACCCGGGCGTTCCAGATCGGGCTCTTTGTTGTCCCCGTGTTGGTGTACATGCTGGTCAAGCGGATCTGCATTGGCCTGCAACGCCGTGACCGCGAGCTCGTCCTCCACGGTCACGAGACGGGCCGTGTGGTCCAGCTCGAGTCCGGCGAGTTCATGGAGGTGCACCGCCCCCTCGACGAGCACGAGCTGTGGAACCTGGTGTCCTTCACGAAGGAGGCACCGCTCGAGATCGGTCCGGCCACCGATGAGCTGGGTAACCCGCGGCCCGGACACAAGAAGGACAAGCGCCGCCAGGCGCTCTCCCGGTTCTTCTTCGAGGATCGTGTCCAGCCAGTCACCCCCGCCGAATACGCCGCCGCGCAGGCGCAGCATCATGGTGCGGTCGAAGGTGCGAGCGGGCACGCCGAGATCGAGCAGGACTGAGTGACACTTCGGTCAGCGGGCGCCTCGTGAAGGGGCGCCCGTTGCCGTTTCGCCGCCAGCGGATTGGTCCGGCGGAAAAGCTCAAACGACATAGAGTGAAATAACCGAGAAAAGGAGAACCATATGGCGATCTACACGCTTCCTGAACTTCCCTACGACTATGCAGCGCTTGAGCCGCACATCAGCGCCACCATTATGGAGTTGCACCACTCAAAGCACCACGCCGCGTACGTGGCCGGTGCAAACACCGCTCTTGAGCAGCTCGCCGAAGCGCGTGAGAACGGCGCTTTCGGTGCCATCCCTAAGTTGGAGAAAGACCTCGCCTTCCACGTGGGTGGCCACGTGAACCACTCGATCTTCTGGAAGAACCTCGCCCCGAACGCCGGTGGCGAGCCTGAGGGCGAGGTTGCCGCCGCGATCCAGGACTCGTTCGGCTCCTTCGCGGGCTTCAAGGGCCAGTTCACCGCCGCCGCCATGAGCCTCCAGGGCTCCGGCTGGGCCGTACTCGCCTACGAACCCCTCTCGCAGAAGCTCGTGACCTACCAGCTCTTCGACCAGCAGGGGAATGTCCCCGTGACTACCCTCCCGCTGCTGCAGCTGGACATGTGGGAGCACGCGTTCTACCTGGACTACAAGAACGTGAAGGCGGACTACGTCACGGCGTTCTGGAACATCATCAACTGGGAGAATGTGGCCGAACGTCTCGAGGCCGCGAAGGCGACGAACCTCATCTGAGCCAACAGAAAACGCCCCGTGGCTAGCCACGGGGCGTTTTCGCGTCTCAGGACATCAGTGCGCGTGTTGCCCTCGGGAGAACTCGTACACATGGCCCACGAGGCCCACCAGTGTGAGCGCCACACCAATTCCCACCATCCACCAGGCGATAAGTGCGACGCCAAGGAAGCAGATCGCGGCGGCAACCCCGAGCACGAGCGGCCACCACGAGTGCGGGGCAAACGTGCCTACCTCACCTGCGGCCTCGGCGATCTCAGCGTCGAAGCGATCTGAGGGACGTACCGGGATGCGGCGCGAGAGGATGAACAGATATCCGGCGATAATCGCGGCGAAGGCTGCCAGTAGGAGGAACACCGTGGTGCCCACCGGCTCGGCATCGGAGACCACCAGATACACGATGCCCACAATCCCGAAGAAGGGCACGAGGATCCCGAACAGGATCATCTCATTCCGCAACGAGGTCGTGGGATTGTTCGGAGTCTTGTCGCTCATGCGTTCGCCTTTCCTGAGATGCTGGCGTGGACGGTGTCGAGTGCCGCCACCTCTGGGTGGTGCAGATCGAACGCCGGGCGCTCGGAGCGGATCCGCGGAATCGAGGTGAAGTTGTGGCGCGGCACTGGGCAGGCCGTGGCCCACTCGAGTGAGTTGCCGTAACCCCACGGATCATCGACGAAGACGGTGCGCGGCCCGCGCTGCGTCTTCACGAAGTTCCACATGAAGAACAAGGTGGAGATCGCCGTCAGGAATGCGCCCACGGTCGAGACCTGGTTCAGGAACTGGAACCCGTCCTCCACCATGTAGACCGCGTACCGGCGGGGCATGCCCTCAACGCCGAGCCAGTGCTGCACGAGGAACGTGGTGTGGAATCCGATGAACAGCGTCCAGAAGTGCCACTTGCCGAGTTTCTCGTCAAGCATCCGGCCAGTCCACTTGGGCCACCAGAAGTAGAAGCCCGAGAACATCGCAAACACCACGGTTCCGAAGACCACGTAGTGGAAGTGTGCCACCACGAAGTAGGTGTCGTGGATATGCCAGTCCATCGCGGGGCTAGCGAGGATCACTCCAGTGAGGCCGCCGAACACGAAGGTGAAGAGGAAGCCCAGCGAGAACAACATGGGCGATTCGAAGCTGATCTTGCCGCGCCACATGGTGCCGAGCCAGTTGAAGATCTTGACGCCGGTGGGCACTGAGATCGCCATGGTGAGCAGCGAGAAGAAGCCAAGCATCACGGCGCCGGTCGTGTACATGTGGTGCGCCCACACGGAGATCGAAAGCGCGGCGATCGCGATGGTGGCCATCACAAGAGTCTTGTATCCGAAGATCGGCTTACGCGAGAACACCGGAATCACCTCGGAGACGATGCCAAAGAATGGCAACGCGATGATGTACACCTCCGGGTGTCCGAAGAACCAGAACAGGTGTTGGAACAAGACGGGGCCGCCGGATTCGGCAGCGTAGATACCGCCATTGAGAACACGGTCGTAGAGCAATCCGAAGAGTGCAGCGGCAAGAACCGGAAACGCCATCAGCACGAGGATCGAGGTGATCAGCGTGTTCCAGGTGAAGATCGGCATGCGGAACATGGTCATTCCGGGGGCGCGCATCGTCATGATCGTGGCGATGAAGTTCACCGAACCAAAGATGGTTCCGAAACCGGTCATGGCCAAGCCGGCGATCCACAGATCAACGCCGACGCCGGGCGTATAGGCCGAGGTGGACAGGGGCACGTAGCCGGTCCAACCCATTGAGGCGGCGCCGCCGGGGCTCAGGAAGCCGGCGCAGGCGATCAATCCGCCGAAGAGGAACAGCCAGTAGGCGAACATGTTCAGGCGCGGGAAGGCGACATCCGGTGCACCGATCTGCAACGGCACCATGATGTTGCCGAACGCGGTGAACAGCGGCGTCGCGAAGAGGAATAGCATGATCGTGCCGTGCATTGTGAAGAGCTGGTTGTACTGGTCCTTCGATTGCAGAAGCATCTCCGGGGAGAACAGCTCAATGCGAATCACCATGGCCATCAGGCCCGCCACGATGAAGAAGAAGAATGCGGTGTACAAGTACATGTACCCGATCACCTTGTGATCGGTGGAGGTGATCCAGGAGACCAGGGTTTGGCCAAGCGACTGGCGCTTCGGAGGAAGCCCGCGGACTTCTTCGCTGGTCTCGATCGCAGTCGTTGCCATCAGTGATCGCCTCCTGTGTTGCCCCAGCGGTTCAGTGTTGGATCGTCGAGCGAACCGGTGTTGCCTTCCGCCTCGTACCCAGCCATGACGTCTTCAAACTCGGCAAGCGAGACCACCTCGACCTTGAACAGCATCTCGGAGTGGAACTCACCGCACATCTCGGCGCATTTTCCAGCGTAGGTGCCTTCGAGGGTGGGGGTCACCTGGAACACGTTGGTGCGTCCGGGAATCATGTCCGTCTTGTAGAGGAACGCCGGGATCCAGAAGGCATGCTGCACATCGCGTGAGTGCACGCGGAACTCGACATTTTCATCTACCGGCAGGTAGAGCGTGGGCAGGTGCTCGAAGTCGTCACCTTTGCCTTCGACCATAATCCGCTCGCCGGAATAGTGGACGTCGTAGTCCTCGTAGTAGAAGTCCCAGCTCCACTGCTTGCCGTAAACGTCAATGGTGATGTCTGGATTGTCGTCGAGTTCCAGCACGGTCTCGATCGTGCGCTGCGAGTTCACGAAGAGCACGCCCACCAACACAATCGGGATCACGGTGTACATGAGTTCAAGCGGCACGTGGTACTGCAACTGCACGGGCATCTCGTTGTCGCCCTTGCGCTTGCGGTACACGATGAGTGCCCAAATCATGAGGCCCCACACGAGCACGCCGACGGCGAGTAGTGCGATCCAGGATCCGTTCCACAACGAGATCATGTCCCCGGTCTTGTTGGTGACATCAGGGGTCGATGGCAGGAAGCCATTTCGAACGGTCTCCGATGAGCATCCACTGAGAATGAGTGCAACGATCGCACCGATCCCTGCGACCCGCGTTGCTCTTGAGCGCTTCTGCACCACTGCAACCTTCCGACGACGAGCTGACTAATCGGGACTTTCGTCCCTCAGAACAGCCTACCCCCGATGATTGGCGGTTTCTCGCTGAAACTCGCGCGGGATACGTGCCGCATGCCACGTTTTCATGCGGTGGGTCGCTAGTGTGCCGAGACGACGTCCGTCAGCACGGCCTGCGCCGGGGTCTCGGGGTCGGTGGAGCTGTCGCTCGGGAAGATGAAAAGGACCCGGCTCCCAACCGGCACGCCGATGATTCTGTCGAACGGCGTCCCGCTTCCGATCTGCAACGCCATCGGATACGACACCATTCCCGTCGAGTCGACGTCGCCCCACGCCGCGGCCGGCCACGAGGTGCCCATTGGTTCGTTGGCCCAGGTGGAGCCGGAGTAACCCGCCACCACCACGGAGTCGTCGGCGATTGGCTCGCCGGTACCCTCGGAGATGATGACAAACTCGATCTCGCTGGGCTCGTCCGTGCCATCGGCGATCACGGGAACCGCGGCAGTTCCGGGATCCGCGCTCAGTGTGACGCCCTCAGGAAGCTCGCCTGTCGAGTCGGTGGCCTCACCGACGTAGTCATCGAGGCCTCGCGAGTTCAGGATGTCCACCACAAACACGAGAGTGTCGCCCACGGCGATGTCGATGTCCGCGTTGCCACCACTGGGCCCATAGCCCAGTTCGGACGGAATCGAGATGACCACGCGGTCGCCCTCGTGGAGGCCTGTCACGCCGTCCCGCCATCCGGGGATTAGCCCCGCAAGTTCGAAGAAGACCGGCGCGCCCGAGGCGTAGGAGTCATTGAACGCCTCGTCTGCGCCCCACTTGATTCCCACGTAATTCACGAGCTGGATGTCATCGGCGGAGACTTCCTCGCCGTCACCTTCAACGAGCACCGCGCGGGTAAGCTCGGCCGGCGGATCGTCGGGGAAGGTGAACTCAGGCACCTCACCAAAAGCGCCGGTCACCTCGGGAAGATCAACGCCAGGGGTGCCTTCGACCGGCGTCACCGGATCGGTGGGAGCTACCTCGGCGGCCGCAGTGCCATCGGTACTACCGGGGTCGCTCTCGGTGTCATCGGAGCCACAGGCGGTCAAGAGAAGAGTTGCGGCCGCGAGGGCAGCGAGGATCCGGCGCATGGTGCCTTTCGGGGAAGTACTGAAGTAGCGAACGAGCGACTAGTGGAACGAGTCGCCGCAGGCGCAGCTACCGGTCGCATTGGGATTATCGATCGTGAAGCCCTGTTGCTCGATCGTGTCCGCGAAGTCGATCGTGGCGCCGTCGAGGTACGGCACGGACATCTTGTCCACGATCACCTCGACGCCATCGAAATCGGCCACAGCGTCCCCGTCCAGGAAACGCTCGTCGAAGTAGAGCTGGTAGATCAGGCCGGAGCAGCCGCCAGGTTGAACCGAGGCACGCAGGCGAAGATCGTCGCGGCCTTCCTGATCGAGTAGGCTCTTGACCTTCGCGCTTGCGGCGGGCGTGAGCGCAACGCCGTGCGTCTTCGTGGTGGTCTCCATGATCTACCTTTCGTTCATTCGAAGCCTACGCTCCGTACCCGGTCAACTCGAAACCGACCAGGTCCGAGCAACGCGCTGCGCGAGCGCGTCCACATCATTCAACCCAGGACCGGCCGAATATGTTCCAACGATCCCAAGATCCGCGCGTTGCCGCCGCGATGTGTGATCCTCAGTCACGATGATGATCACCGGGACTGCGGCCTCCAGCGCCGCATCGGCCACTGCGGTGGCCGCCGATCCCGTGAGCTCTTCCACACCAAACTCGTGGTGCACGAGCACGACCAGGTCACTCTTCCCGACGGCGTTCGCAAGCCCGAGCGCTTCCGCCGCACCGTCTCGAACATGATGGAGCACTCCCCCGAGGGCGAGCACCGCGAACCCGAGTCCGCCGCCCGCGCCCGAATAGGGCTCGAGCGACCAGCGCACCGGACGCGACTCGAGCAGGTCCCGGCGCGCGAGCTCTCTCTCGATCAAATCGGCGTACTGCCCCACCGCCCGGTCTTCCTCGAGTGCGGCGGCGTCGCCCAGCACCTCGGCGCGCCGAGCACCGGCGCCGCGCAGGCCGCGCAGCGGGACCGGATCGTCCGTAAGGACCTGGAGGCCAGCACACACGTCACGTGCCTGCTCCAGCCCACCGAAGCGTTGCCGAGCGGCATCGAGAAGGGCCCGACCGCCGTCGTGCAGATTGCGCTGACCGATCGCCACGCGGCGGCCTGCGGTCAACGCGTCGAGCGCCGCCTCAGGCTCGAGTCTGGCGAGATCGACCGCCCCGAGGGCCCGCACCGCTCGGGGGACGGTCTCGGGAAGAAACACAGACGACACCTCGTCTCTGGGCGCGGCGCGCCGCCAACCTTCGGCAAAGCGCGCGGCGCGGTCGTCTGCGGTACCGCTCACAACGAGAACCTTCACGCGGACCCCTGTGCCATGCTGGACGTCATGAACATGCGAGTTATTGCCGCTGCAGCCGCCATCGTGTGCGCCGCCGGGTGTACCACTGCGGAACAGACCGTGGAGCCGATCAGTGCGAAGGACCTCGCCGCCTCCATCAGCGAACGGCTGGAATCCGAACTCAACGCGCCCTTCGCAATCAACTGCCCGGAGGCGCTTGCCGCCGAAGTGGGGGCGAGCGTCACCTGCGAGGTCACCTCACTTGGGGCGAGCCAGGACGATGTGCTGGCCGTGGCCACCGTGACCTCGGTCGATACCGAGACCGGCCACGTTGAGTTCGACATCACGGCCGCGCCTGCCACGACGCCCGATGCCACGGACGAGGCTTCGGATGAGGCAACCGACGACGCGACAGACGACGCCTCCGAGGAAGAGGCCACTCAGGACTCGTAAACGCCGGCGAGGCGGGCAAGCAGAATCGCCTCCGCCAGCACGGCGTTCTTGAGTTCGGCCAGGTGCATTGACTCGTTCTCCGAGTGCGCCCGCGAATCGGGATCCTCGATGCCCATCACGAGCACCTCCGCCTGCGGGAACACTCGCTCGAAGTCGGCAATGAACGGGATCGAGCCGCCCACACCGATCTCCACGCTCTCAACGCCCCAGGCATCCTGGAGCGCCAGGTGGGCGGTGGCACGCGCCGAGCCGTCTTTCGCCTGGTAGGAAGGGCCGGCCTCCCCCGGCGCCACGGTGACCTCGGCGCCCAGCGGGGCATGCGCCAGCAGGTGGTCACGAAGTGCGGCATAGGCGGTCTCGGAGTCGAGTCCCGGCGGGACGCGCAGCGAGAGGTAGGCGGTGCACACCGGTGCGATGGTGTTGGACCGCAACGCCACACTGGTGACGTCCATTCCGATCACCGAGATCGCCGGAGCGTTCCAGATCTGCTGCGCGATTGGGCCACACACCTGGTAGCTCTCGAGAACCCCGGAATCGGCGCGGAAATCCGCCTCCGGGTAGTCCACCTCGGCGATTCCAGCGGGCTCCAACCCGGCCACAGCGACAGCGCCGCGCTCGTCGTGCAGCGTGGCGATCAGGCGAGCCATCAGCGTGGGGGCGTCGAGGATCGGGCCACCAAACATGCCCGAGTGCAGCGCGTGATCGCCCACCCGGACGCTCACGTGTGCCTCTGCTAGACCACGGAGCGTAGTCGTAACGGCGGGAACTCCCACCTTCCAGTTCGAGGAATCGAGCACCACGATCGTGTCCGCAGCAAGCGACCCGGCGTGCGCCTCGAGGAAGGGCGCGAAAGAGGGCGAACCCACTTCCTCTTCGCCCTCGATGAAGCACCGCACGGTGGCGGGCAGATCGTCCCCGAGGATCCGCAGCGCGCCGACGTGCGCCACGATGCCCGCCTTGTCATCGGCACTTCCTCGACCGAACATGCGGCCGTCCCGTTCCACCGGCTCGAAGGGATCGGTCTGGTTCCAGAGCGCGCTGTCCCCCGGAGGCTGCACATCATGGTGTGCGTAGAGCAACACAGAGGTGTCCCCGCTGGCGCGTTCGGCGATCACGGCTGGCCGTGAGCCTGCGGTGCTAACCACCTCCGCGTGCAGTCCCACCGACTCAAGCAGTGCGGCGACCGCCGCAGCGCTCGTCTCGAGGGTGGATTGATCGAAGGATGCCGCGGAAACCGAGGGAATCCGGACGAGGTTCTTCAGATCCTCGACCACCTGATCGAAGGTGGAATCGAGCCGGGCAGAGAGTTCATCGCGTGTAACCACGCCTCCCAGAGTACCGCTCCCGCAGTGGCCTAGACTAAGTGAGTGAGCAAGCGCAAGGATGATTCCACCATCGAGACCACCGAGACCCTCGCGGGCAAGGGGAAGGCGACCCCAACCCGCAAGCAGGCCGAAGCCGCACGCCAGCGCCCGCTCGTCGCGGGTGACCGCAAAGAGGCCAAGCGCCGCCAGCGTGAACGCCAGAACGAGTACTACGCCAAGCAGCGCGAGGCGATGGAGACCGGCGATCCGCGGCTCGAGAAGTACCTCTCTCCGCGAGATCAGGGCCCGGTGCGCCGCTTCGTGCGCGATTACGTGGACGCCCGCTGGTCGATCGGTGAACTCTTCCTGCCACTCGCCTTCCTGATTCTGATCGCGATGATGCTGACGGGCAGGTATCCCGCGCTCGCGATGAGTCTCACCGCAGCGATGTACCTGATCGTTCTCGCCGGGCTGCTCGACGCCGCCGTGCTCGTGTTCTTCCTCAAGCGCCGCCTCAAGGAGCGTTTCGACGCGGACCAGATTCCCAAGTGGACCGGCTTCTACGCATTCTCGCGCGCCTTCATGTTGCGGCGCTTCCGGATGCCGAGGCCTCAGGTCAAGCGGGGCGAGTGGCCCCACAAGCAAGGTAAGTAACCACACAAAGGACATCTCATGACGTACCGTTTCCTCGGCAATTCCGGGCTCAAGGTCAATGACCTGATTTACGGCAACTGGCTCACGCACGGCTCCCAGGTCGAGGCCGAGACGGCCAACGCTTGTGTGGCTGCCGCGCTGGACGAGGGCATCATGACCTTCGACACCGCCGACGTCTACGCCAATGGCCGCGCCGAAGAGGTTCTCGGGAGAGCACTGAAGGCCGAACGTCGCGAGTCGCTCGTGGTGCTCACGAAGGTCTTCTGGCCCACCGGACCCAAGGGTCCCAATGATTCCGGGCTCTCTCGAAAGCACATCATGGAATCCATCAACGGCTCGCTTCGGCGTCTCCAGATGGAGTACGTGGATGTCTACCAGGCACACCGCTTTGACTACTTCACCCCACTCGACGAGACGATGCAGGCTTTCGCCGACGTCGTCTCCTCGGGTAAGGCACATTACATTGGCGTCTCCGAGTGGAACGCAGAGCAGATTCGTGCCGGTGCCGAGCTTGCCCGCGAGCTTGGGATTCAGCTGATCTCCTCGCAGCCGCAGTACTCCATGCTGTGGCGCGTGATCGAGTCCGAGGTGGTTCCGGCATGTGAAGAATCCGGCCTCAGCCAGATCGTCTGGTCGCCCGTTGCCCAGGGCGTGCTCACCGGCAAGTACCTGCCTGGCCAGGCGGCACCCGAAGGATCGCGTGCCACGGATCAGAAGGGCGGCGCCCAGATGATCTCCCGGTTCATGAACGACGAGGTACTCACAGCCGTCCAGAACCTGCGGCCGATCGCGGACGATCTCGGGATCACCATGGCCCAGCTCGCGCTGGCGTGGGTGCTTAACCGCCCCAACGTGACCTCGGCGATCATCGGCGCCTCACGGCCGGAGCAGGTACGCGAGAACGTGAAGGCATCCCAGGTGAGCTTGGACGATGACGTGCTGGCGCGCATTGACGGCGCGCTGGAGGGCGTGATCGAACGTGATCCCGCCCTTACCGAGAATGTCACGCAGCGCCCGAGCTAACGCGGGGTTAGCTCCCGGTTGATCGCACCGGGCCAGCCTGGGCCTTCGTAGACGAATGCGGTAAAGGACTGCACGAGGTCCGCGCCGGCATCGAGGAGCGCGCGCGCATCCGCGGCATTCTCGATGCCGCCCACCCCGATTACGATCTGATCGTCCCTAAGCGAGCTCCGCACAAGCCCGACGACGTCTCTCGCGCGGTCCTTCAACGGCGCCCCGGAGAGTCCTCCCGGGCCCAGGTCGTGGCCGATCGTGGTGTTCGTGGCACACAGCCCGGCGATCCGCTCCTCGCCTGCCATCGCTGCGATCTCGACGATCTCGGCGTCACTCAGATCGGGTGCGATTTTCACGATCACCGGCACCTCGCGGCCCGCCACTGCATGCGCCTCCTCGCGCACCACCCGAACGATCGGGCGGAGCGTCTCGACGTCCTGCAGATCGCGCAAGCCCGGAGTGTTCGGAGAGGACACGTTGATGGTGAGGTAATCGGCCCAGCGTGCAACTTCGTGGGTCGATGCGCGGTAGTCGCCAGCGGCGTCGGCCAGTTCGGTGACCTTTGACTTGCCGATGTTGACGCCCACGAACGCGGCGCGCCCGGCCGCCGTGCTGCGTAGCTTCGCCAAGCGCCGACCGGCTGCAGCGGCACCGAGGTTGTTGAAACCCATCCGGTTCCGGAACGCGCGGACATCGGTGTGCCGCCAGAGCCGGGGCTTCTCATTCCCGGGCTGAGCCAGCGCCGTCACCGTCCCCACCTCAACGAAACCGAAGCCGAGCGCATCGAAGCCGAGTACCGCCACCGCATCCTTGTCCATCCCGGCCGCGAGACCAAGGGTGCCGGGAACGGGACGCGGGAAGACGCCGTCGAGCCGGGGGGACGTGGCCGGGCCGAAACCGCTCCCGAACGTGGCCTTAAGCACGCGCCGCGAGGGCTCCACCGCACCGGCGGCTGCGATCGCGCGGACGGCACCGTGATGCGCCTCCTCCGGATCCGTGTGAACCAGCAGGTTGTCATAGAGCGCGCGGTAGATCATCGCTGCTCCGCGAGCCGATCGATGCGCTTGGGGCTTGAACTCCACAGCCACAGCATGCCCACGATGGGCAGAATCGCGGGGACATAGCCGTACCCGCTGCCGAAGTGGGACCACACGGTGTCCCGTGCGAAGAGTTCGGGGTGGGTGGACGAGAGAATGCCCACGGTGAGCACGCCAACAAGCTCGAAGATCACCGCACACCATGCCACGCGGCGCATCTTCCGGCCATTGTGTGCGAGGGCCACCGTGGCCAGGATGTAGACCGCCGCAGAGAGGGCGGAAAGCCCATATGCCAAGGGCGCCTCGCTCGCGTCGCGGATCAGCTGCACAGAAGACCGCGCAGTGGCGGCGACGGCGAAGATGCCGTACACGAGAATCAGGACGCGGCCCAGACCGTATGCGGGGCGTCGGGTATCGGTCACACTCACAGCAAAGCCACCTGCCAGGTCCTCCACATCATGACTGCAATAGTGACACCTCCGACCGCCATGACGGCGGAGGAGACCTTCGAACGATCCGCGAATGCCCACGCGGCACACACGGGAAGGATGATCAGGGCGGTGATGAGATAGCCCCAGAAGACGACCGGGTCGCCGTCCAGTCGGCCCTGCACCTGGCGCACTAATGCCGCGATCGCCGTGAGCAGAATTCCCGCCTCGACCACGCCAGCGGTAATCACCTGCTTAAAAATCGCCGCGTCACCACGCACGAGACGCACGAGTGCCCACACGCCAAGGGCGGTAGCAAGCACGCCAGTGAGAACGATCAATACGGGCACGCCCCAAGCGTAACGGCTCCACACCCAGCGGCGATCACAAGAGGGATAGGGTTGATCACATGATTCAACTCTCACTCTCATCCAAATTGTCCCTGGAGAAGTCCGCAATCCTTGTGGGTCTTGTGGGAGAGGACGAGATAGTCGATTCTCCCAGCCTGCCCACGGCCGCCGGCCTGGCACAACTTGCAGCCCACGCTGGCGCGAGCGCGAAAGCCGACTCGGTGGTGCGCACCAGCGGCGCCAGCGTGGGCTGCGACATCGTGGTGTTCACCGGGATCGGGGCGGAGGTCACACCGGAGGCTCTGCGCCGCGCGGCCGGCTCCGCCGTGCGCCAGCTTTCCGGCATCGACGAACTCACCGTGCTCCTGCCCGCTAACGATCCGGAGTCGCTCTCGGCAATCGCCGAGGGCCTGGCGTACGGCTCCTACCGCTTCGCCCGCTACACCACGCCGAAGCCCGCCGTAAGCTCCGCCACGATCGTGGTCGCGGATGCGAAGGACAAGGCACTGAAGGCCGCGCTTGCGCGCGCGATCGTGCTCGGCGAGTCTGTCAGCCTCACGCGCGACCTGATCAACACTGCGCCCGGGGACCTCTACCCCGCCGAGTTCGCTTCGATCGCCAAGCGTGAGACGAAGGGCCTCAAGATCGACGTGGACGAGTACGACGAGAGGCGCCTCGCCGCCGAAGGCTTCGGCGGAATCCTCGGCGTGGGCCAGGGCTCGACCCGGCCACCTCGACTGGTGACGCTGACCTACAAGCCTCGTGGCGCCGTCGGGCATGTGGCCCTCGTGGGGAAGGGCATCACGTTCGATTCGGGAGGCCTCTCACTGAAGCCACCGAAGAGCATGGAGACCATGAAATCGGACATGTCTGGGGCTGCTGCGGTGCTCGGCGCCGTGATTGCCGCGGCCAAGCTGGGGCTCCCCGTGCAGGTCACGGGATACCTCGCACTCGCCGAGAACATGCCGGGCGGTGCGGCGATCCGTCCCTCGGACGTGCTCGTGATGCACGGCGGGAAGACGGTCGAGGTACTGAACACCGACGCCGAAGGCCGCCTGGTCCTGGCGGACGCGATCGATGCCGCCGCACAGACGAAGCCGGATGCGATCATCGACATCGCCACACTCACCGGCGCGCAGGCCATGGCATTCGGTGACCGCGTGGGTGCAGTGCTCGGCGATGAGGACGTCTCGAGCGACCTGCTCGGTGCCGCGGATGCCGCGGGTGAGCACCTCTGGCCGATGCCCATGCCCGAATACCTGGGCGCCACCCTGAAGTCCCAGGTGGCCGACATGGCCAACATGGGTGTGCGCGAGGGCGGCATGATCGTGGCGGCGCACTTCCTGAAGCGATTCACGGGCGATGTGCCGTGGGCGCACCTGGATATCGCTGGCCCGGCCTTTGCTGAGAAGGAGTGGGGCTACGTGACGCTCGGCGGCGTGGGCTTCGGCGTGCGCACATTTGTGAACTATCTCGAAGAGCTGAACTGAGATGCGAGACACGTTCTATACGCGACCAACGTCCCAAATGCGTGAAAGAATGGATGCGAGTTTCCTCGTCCATTCAAAGGAGCAGATGTGACCGATTCGCACGAGTACGACATTGTCATTCTGGGAGGCGGATCCGGCGGATATGCCTGTGCCCTGCGCGGTGCACAGCTCGGCCTGAAAGTCGCCCTGATCGAGGCCGACAAGCTTGGCGGCACCTGCCTGCACCGCGGCTGCATCCCCACAAAGGCTCTACTCCACGCGGCCGAGCTGGCTGAGGCCCCGCACGAAGGCGAGTCCATTGGCGTGTCACTCTCACTCGCGGGCGTGGACATGACCAAGGTGAACGCGTACAAGGACGGCGTGATTGGCCGCCTCTACAAGGGTCTGCAGGGCCTCGTGAAGTCCCGCAAGGTGGAGCTCATCAACGGCTGGGGCCGCCTCACCGGCCCGAACACGGTCGAGGTCGACGGCGTCTCCTACACCGGCAAGAACGTGGTACTGGCCTCCGGCTCGTACTCCCGATCGCTTCCCGGCCTGGACATTCAGGGCCGTGTGATCGCCTCGGAGCAGGCACTCGCCATGGACTGGGTTCCGCAGCGTGCAGTGATCCTTGGCGGCGGCGTGATCGGCCTGGAGTTCGCCTCTGTGTGGCGTTCGTTCGGCGCCGAGGTCACGATTATCGAGGCGCTCCCCCACCTCGCCCCGAACGAGGACGAGGTGCTCTCTAAGAACCTCGAGCGGGCGTACCGCAAGCGCGGCATCAACTTCAAAGTGGGCGTGCGCTTCTCCGGCGTTGAGCAGGACGAAAGCGGCGTCAAGGTCTCCACCGAGGACGGCAACGTCATCGAAGGTGACGTGCTGCTGGTGGCCGTTGGCCGCGGCCCGGCCACCGCGAACCTCGGCTACGAGGAGCAGGGCATTCCCATGGAGCGCGGCTTCGTTCTCGCGAATGAGCGGCTCCACACGGGCGTTGGCAACATCTACGCCGTCGGCGACATCGTGCCCGGCCTGCAGCTCGCCCACCGCGGCTTCCAGCAGGGCATCTTCGTTGCCGAAGAGATCGCCGGCCTCAACCCGGCGCTCATCGAGGACGTCAACATCCCGCGTGTTACCTACTGCGAGCCCGAGCTCGCCTCGATCGGACTCACCGAGGCCCAGGCCAAGGAGAAGCACGGCGAGGTCGAGACCGTCGAGTACAACCTCGCGGGTAACGGCAAGAGCCAGATCCTCCAGACCGCCGGCCTCATCAAGCTGGTGCGTGCGAAGGACGGCCCCATCGTGGGCGTGCACATGATCGGCGCCCGCGTGGGCGAGCTGATCGGCGAAGCGCAGCTCATGGTCAACTGGGAGTCCTATCCCGAAGACATGGCGCCCCTGGTGCACGCACACCCCACCCAGAACGAAGCAATGGGCGAGGCCGCCATGGCCCTCGCCGGCAAGCCCCTCCACGCACACAACTAGGAGAATCGGATGTCTCACTCAGTCACGATGCCGGCGCTCGGCGAATCGGTCACCGAAGGTACCGTCACCCGCTGGCTCAAGAATGTTGGAGATCGCGTCGAGGTGGACGAGCCGCTGCTCGAAGTCTCGACCGACAAGGTGGACACCGAGGTGCCCTCCCCTGTAGCCGGAGTCTTGGAGAGCATCATCGTCCAGGAAGACGAGACCGTTGAGGTGGGCGCTGAGCTCGCCGTGATCGGCGACGGCTCTGGTGCGGCCGCGGCTCCCGCTGCGCCCGCCGCCGAGGAGGCTGCAGCTCCGGAGCCCGCTCCCGAAGCTCCCGCACCCGCTCCCGAAGCTCCCGCACCTGCCGCAGAAGCCCCTGCAACCGGCCAGGCGGTCACCATGCCCGCGCTGGGCGAATCGGTCACCGAGGGCACCGTCACTCGCTGGCTGAAGGCCGAGGGCGACACCGTTGAGGTGGACGAGCCGCTACTTGAGGTCTCCACGGACAAGGTGGACACGGAGGTTCCCTCGCCATTCGCCGGCACCCTCGTGAAGATCCTGGTCCAGGAAGACGAGACCGTAGAGGTGGGCGCGGATCTTGCGCTCATTGGCGACGGCTCCGCCACCCCGGCTCCCGCGGCTGAGTCCCCCGCAGCCGAGCCTGCACCGGCTCCTGCCGCCCCAGCTGCCCCTGCCGCTCCGCCTGCCGCGGCCGCCCCTGCCGCTCCGGCCGCGCCCGCAGCGCCCGCAGCTCCGGTAGCACCGCCCGCTCCGGTAGCACCAGCCGCGAAGGCTCCCGCAGCCGAAGCAACCGGCTCCTACATCACCCCGATCGTGCGAAAGCTCGCACGCGAGAAGGGCGTGGATCTTGCTACCGTCACCGGCACCGGTGTAGGTGGCCGTGTCCGCAAGGAGGACGTACTCGCGGCCGCCGCTAAGGCCGAGGAGGCCGCCAAGGCTGCCGCTGCCGTGCCCGCTGCCGGCCCGGCTCCCGCAGCCGCGGCGTCGTCGGCAAAGGTCACCGAGGTGTCCTCGCTGCGTGGCACCACCGAGAAGATGTCCCGCCTGCGCCAGGTGGTGGCGAGCCGCATGGTCGAGTCGTTGCAGACCTCTGCGCAGCTCACCACGGTGGTCGAGGTGGACGTGACTCGCGTGGCCGCACTCCGCGCCGCGCACAAGGACGAGTTCCGGGCCCGCGAGGGCGCGAACCTCACCTTTCTGCCGTTCTTCGTGAAGGCCGCAACGGAGGCGCTCAAGGCGCACCCGAAGCTGAACGCCTCGATCCACGACAAGGAAGTGACCTACCACGACGCCGAGCACATCGGGATCGCGGTGGACACCGAGCGTGGCCTGATGGTCCCGGTGATCAAGAACGCCGGTGACCTGAACCTGGGCGGCATCGCCAAGGCGATCGGCGACCTCGCCAGCCGGACCCGCAACAACAAGGTCTCGCCGGATGAGCTCTCGGGCTCCACGTTCACCATCACGAACACAGGTTCGGGCGGCGCACTCTTCGACACCCCGATCATTAACCAGCCCGAGGTCGCGATCCTCGGTGTGGGCACGATCGTGAAGCGCCCCATGGTTGTGAAGGACGCGGACGGCAACGAGACGATCGGTGTGCGCTCCATGGTGTACCTCGCGATCTCGTACGATCACCGCCTCGTGGACGGCGCGGACGCGGCCCGGTACCTCATGGCCGTGAAGGCTCGTCTCGAGGAAGGCGCTTTCGAGGGCGATCTGTAAGACACACGCCAGGAACCCCGCCGGTTGAGCTCACGCTCAGCTGGCGGGGTTCTTGTCTACGTGCAGCCCTCGATTGCCGAAATCAAACCGTCCGTCACGATGAGCCGCACGCACCTGCTGCTACCGGCAGCGATAGTCTCGCGGGCGCCGTCGGGAAGGATCCGCTCGTAGGAGCTCGGTGAGATCTCGAGTTCGGCAGTCAGTCCCCCGCGCTCATCCTGGACAACCTCGATCGAATGGATCAACGTCTGATAGCCCTCGACCGTGATCTCCTGGGTAGCGAGTTGCGCAATCAGCGTGCGGTCGGCCGCAGCGCTCGGCGCATTCGCAACGAACACGGACTCAAGCGATTCGGGGTCCAGCTGCTCGATGGCGCGATCGCGCGCGCCGATCAGTTCGGCAATCCGCGTCTGCGCACTGGGAGACTCGCCGCCCGGCCCTGGCGTTCCGATCAACACCGCCCCCACGCCGATCCCGATCCCGACGGCGGCCGACACCGCAACGGGGCGCCACCAGCGCGGCATTGGTTGGGTGGGGCTGAGCCACGTCTCGCCGTCATCGTTCCGCATTCCGGCCTCGGCGAGGCGGGATATAGACGGCAGCTGGAGTGGCACCGCCTGGCCAAGCTCCTGCCACCTCACTGCGAACTCCCGCGCCGACGGACGCGCCTCGGGATCCGCGGCTAGCGCGCGGCCGAGCGCCGCGCGGACCCGCTGATCGTCGCCGCTCGCCCATAGCAATGTGCGTGCCAACGCCCACACGTCACGCGCTTCGAGGGAACCGGCAACGCCCTCCGGCGGGATGAAACCCGCGTGGCCCAACTCGGCCCCAGCGTGGCCGGCGATGTCGATCAGGACGGGGCGGGCGCCGTCGGCCATCACGATGTTCGCCGGAGAGACGTCACCATGCGTGATCCCTCGGTAATGCAACGCCGCGAGCGCGTCACCGAGTCCGCGCCAGAGGCCAGCGACCTCCCCGGGGCTCGCCCACGCTCGGGCCCCCAGCACTGTGCCGAGGCGGGGGCCCGGCACCAACTCCATGACCACGACGCCTCCCTCGGACGCACGGTGCACGGAGCGAATCTCAGGGAGATTGGGGTGGTGCAGCGCTTGGAGCATGGCGAGTCGCTCCGCCGCGGCGGCCGTGTGGATGGCCACCCCGGGCGTGCCGTCTGCCGCGCGCACGTTCCAGGCCGTGCCATTCGCGCCAAATCCCGCCGGGCCAATCGTCTCGTATCCTGTGAGTTGCATCATGCGGCGACGCTAGTCCATCTCGGCAATTGCCCGCGTGAGTTTTCCACAGGCCCGCGCCGGATAGAATGCCAGCATGTCAGAAGAAGCAGTTAAGCCGAAGAAGGCCAAGAAGCGCCGCTGGTATCACAACTTCAAAGACGCCTTCGTCATGGTCTGGAAGGCGGAGCCCATATGGGGATCCGTGATCCTCGCGATGCCGGTGCTGGGCACGGCGATTGGCGTACTCATCGGCGTCACCCAAGGATACGGCGTCTACGGTGGTTTCCTCGGCTTCTTCACCGGCCTAATCATCGGCCTATTCCTGCTGACCAACCGGGTCAAGAAGGTCTCGTACGCGCAGATCGATGGCAAGCCTGGGGCGGCCATGGCGGTGCTCGATCAGATCAAGCGCGGCTGGAACATCTCCCAGGAGCCCGTCCAGGTGAACCCGCGCACGCAGGACATGGTGTTCCGGATGGTCGGCAAGCCGGGCATTGTGCTGATCGGCGAGGGCAACCCGAACCGTCTTGAGCGGCTCGTCAACGATGAGAAGAAGCGCGTGCAGCGTGTGGTCCCCAAGGTGCCGATCACGGTGGTGAAGGTGGGTAATGGTGACGGCCAGGTTCCGTTGCTGAAGCTGCAGTCGCACGTGCGCCGGCTGAAGAAGCACCTCTCGGCTGCGGAGGTCCACGCCGTCTCGAATCGCCTCAACTCGCTCGGCGGCGTCAAGCTCCCCATCCCGAAGGGTATCGACCCGATGCGGGCCCGCCCCGATCGAAAGGGACAGCGCGGCCGGTAGGAGCGCCCGTAACACTGCCGTCACAATCGAGTGACACATGTGAAACTGCCTCCCTCTAACTTTGAGGGAGCCTCATGACCGAGGAACCACACCACCACCGAGGAGCAGCGAATGTTCGCCAGCGCAGAGGAAGCGATCGCGTATACGCGCAGTGAAGGCGTCAAGTTTATCGACGTCCGATTCTGCGACCTACCAGGCGTGATGCAGCACTTCAATATCCCCGTTGAGACGTTTACGGATGACGTCTTCACCGAGGGCCTGATGTTCGATGGATCCTCGATCCGCGGCTTCCAGGCAATTCACGAGTCCGACATGAAGCTGATCCCGGATGTCACGACGGCGTTCATTGACCCATTCCGCAAGGCCAAGACGCTCGTGGTGAACTTCTCGATCCGCGACCCGTTCACGGACGAGATCTACTCGCGTGATCCGCGAAACATCGCGGCGAAGGCCGAGGCCTACCTGCGTTCCACCGGCATTGCGGACACCGTGTACTTCGGTGCCGAGGCCGAGTTCTACGTGTTTGACGAGGCCCGCTTCGCCACCTCGGCGTCGTCGTCCTACTACTTCCTCGACTCGAAGGAGGCCGCGTGGAACACCGGCCGCGAGGAAGAGGGCGGCAACAAGGCCTACAAGACCCGCTTCAAGGGCGGCTACTTCCCCGTCTCCCCCTCGGACCAGATGGCCGATCTTCGCGACAACATGGTCGAGGTCATGCAGGAAGTTGGCCTTGAGGTCGAGCGTGCGCACCACGAGGTTGGCACCGCCGGTCAGATGGAGATCAACTACCGCTTCGGCACGCTACTTGCCGCGGCCGATGACCTGATGAAGTTCAAGTACGTCATCAAGAACGTGGCGTGGGAGAACGACAAGACGGCCACCTTCATGCCGAAGCCGCTCTTCGGTGACAACGGCTCGGGCATGCACTGCCACCAGTCGCTGTGGAAGGATGGCGAGCCGCTGTTCGCCGACGAGAAGGGCTACGGCGGTCTCTCTGACCTCGCCCGCTGGTACATCGGCGGCCTGCTCGCGCACGCCCCGTCGCTGCTGGCCTTCACGAACCCCTCGGTGAACTCGTACCACCGCCTGGTGCCGGGCTTTGAGGCTCCCGTGAACCTGGTCTACTCGGCGCGTAACCGCTCCGCGTGCATCCGCATCCCGGTAACCGGCACCTCCCCGAAGGCCAAGCGCCTCGAGTTCCGTGTGCCGGACCCGTCGTCGAACCCGTACCTCGCGTTCTCGGCGATGCTGATGGCCGGCCTCGACGGCATCAAGAACCGGATCGAGCCCGCAGACCCGATCGACAAGGACCTGTACGAGCTGCCTCCGGAGGAGCATGCTCAGATCGCGCAGGTTCCGGACTCGCTGCCGGCTGCGCTCGACGCCCTTGAGGCCGATCACGACTACCTGCTTGAGGGCGACGTCTTCACGCCGGACCTGATCGAGACCTGGATCGAGTACAAGCGCACCAACGAAATCGACCCGCTGCGTCTGCGCCCGCACCCGCACGAGTACGAGCTCTACTTCGATCTGTGACGGGCACTCGCGGACGAAAGTAGCGCTGAGGGGCGGATCCACTGCGGATCCGCCCCTCTCGCGTGCCTGAACTCCAGTTGTGGAGCTGTGGACCTTCTATGACGCGGTTTAGACGGTCGTCAGCTCCACATCATGCGGTGGCCCACGGATTGATAGCGTTACACCCGTGACCAACGAGCAGTGGTTCGCGGATAACCAGGCGAACTGGAACGACCGTGCCGCACTCCACGCGGCGTCGGGCTATGGGATCCAGGAACTCATCGATGATCCCAGCCTCATCAGTCCCGAGCTCGCTCAAGACCTCCACCGGTTCGGCAATCTCACAGACCGCGACGTCATTCACCTCCAGTGCCACCTCGGTACCGACACGATCGGCTTTGCCCGCGCCGGCGCCCGGCGCGTCGTAGGCGTCGATCTCTCCGATGAGTCACTGCGGCGGGCGCGGGCCATCGCAAGGAACTGCGGCGTCAACGTGAAGTATGTCCATGCCAATGTCTACGATGCCCGCGCAGCGGTCGACGGCGATTTCGACCTGGTCTATACCTCGGTTGGTGTCTTGTGCTGGCTACCAAACATCGCCGGATGGGCCCGCGTTGTCGCATCACTTCTCAAGCCTGGCGGTACGTTCTTCATCCGCGACGATCACCCCATGTTCATGGCGATCGGTGAGGACGTTTCCGATGGCCTCAAGATCGAGCAGCCCTACTTCCAACAGGACTCCCCCATGACCTGGGATTACGAGGGGAGCTACGTCGAAGCACCCGAGAGCGCTCCCCCAATCACGCACACCACGAGCCACGAGTGGAATCACTCGCTCGGCGAGATCGTCTCGGCGCTCATCGACGCCGGGCTTGTGATCGATCGGCTTGAGGAGATCCCCTACTCCGCCTGGTGCCCGTGGCCGGAGCTCATGACACAAGAACCTGACGGCCGCTGGCGCCTCACGGATAACCCCGATCGCCTACCCCTCCAGTTCGCGATCGAAGCCCACAAGCCATAAGGAGGGAATCAGAGAAGGCGGGGTCTTTCCCTTCGCCGAGGCTATCTCTCGCCGGCCCGATACGCAGCGATGCGCTCGGCCAAGTCTTCTGCGCGAGCCATCTTGGCGTCGTTCGGCATACCGACCTCGGCAATCAACTCCGCGATGTACACGTCCAGTTCTGCTGCACGTGTACGGCGGTGTAGCTCGGATTGCACAGCATCCTGGAGGAGTTCCGAGACAGGCGAGTTCCGAGTCTCAACCTCGCGGTAGAGATCGTCCGGTAATTCAACCTCGAGATACGGCATAGAGACAATCTACGTTCACTCGTCGTGCCGCGCGAGCGCTCGCCAGTTACGCGATGGTGTCACAGGCCTCGCCTATAGTTGCTGATGTGATCACCGGGGAACTGAAGAGCAAGATTGACCGCGTCTGGGACGCTTTCTGGTCCGGTGGGATCAGCAACCCGATGGAAGTGATCGAGCAGATCACCTACCTCCTCTTCATCCGCCGCCTCGATGACATCCAGGTCATCGCCGAACGCAAGGCGCGCATCACCAATAGCGCGATCGAGAACCCCACGTTCCTTCCCGGCTAGGAGCACCTCCGCTGGAGCCTCTTCAAGAACGAGTCCCCCGAGGTCATGTTCAAGACCGTCGGCGATGAGGTGTTCCCGTTCCTCAAGCAGCTTGGCACCAACTCCACCTACAGCCAGCACATGAAGGACGCCCGCTTCACCATCCCCACCCCGGCGCTCCTCCACAAGGTCGTGGACATGCTCGATAGCATCCCGCTCACCGATCGGGACACCAACGGCGATCTCTACGAGTACCTGCTCTCCAAGATCGCCTCGGCTGGCGTGAACGGCCAGTTCCGCACCCCGCGCCACATCATCGACCTCATGGTCAAGATGATGGCGCCCACCCCCACGGACGAGATCTGCGACCCCGCCTGCGGCACGGCCGGCTTCCTCGTGGCCGCGAGCGAATACATCCGCGAGGCCCACAGCGACGCGCTCCTGGACGCGAAGCAGCGCAACCACTTCCACAACTCGATGTTCCACGGCTACGACTTCGACTCCACCATGCTCCGCATCGGCAGCATGAACATGCTCCTGCACGGAATCGAATCACCAGACATCCGCTACCGCGATTCACTCTCCGAGGGCGCCTCTGGTGATACCGCGCGATACTCTCTCATCCTCGCGAATCCGCCTTTCGCTGGCTCGCTCGACTACGAGTCCACGGCGCAAGATTTGCTGAGTGTGGCCAAGACGAAGAAGACGGAGTTGCTCTTCGTCGCGCTCTTCCTGAAGCTGCTGAAGCCCGGTGGCCGCGCGGCAGTCATTGTGCCCGACGGCGTTCTCTTCGGCTCGTCCAAAGCGCACAAAGATCTGCGGCGAACCATCGTTGAGAACCAGAAGCTCGACGCCGTGGTGAAGCTCCCCTCGGGAGTCTTCCGCCCCTACGCGGGAGTCTCGACCGCGATCCTGTTCTTCACGAAGACCGAGTCCGGTGGCACGGATGAGGTCTGGTTCTATGACGTGCAGGCCGACGGCTTCTCCCTCGACGACAAACGCAACGCCATCGACGCCAATGATCTGCCCGACGTCCTCGCTCGCTGGCAGAACCGCGACGCTGAGAAGGAGCGCGCCCGCACCGAGAAATCGTTCATGGTCCCGAAGGCAGACATCGTCGCCCAGGACTACGACCTCTCCCTCAACCGCTACAAGGAGATCGTCTACGACGAGGTCGAACACCGCGCCCCGCTCGACATCATCACGGACATCGAGCAACTCGAGGACGAAATCGCCAAGGGCCTCGCCGAGCTAAAGGACCTCCTCGCGTGAGGACGGTCAAGCTTGGTGACGTCGCGGCTCCCGTAATGACCTGGAATCCCAGCCGCCAACCCGAAGTTGAGTTTGAGTACATTGATCTGAGCGCAGTAGATAACCAGAGCAAGGCTGTCACCTCCAGTTCCCGGGTGACGGGCTCAGAAGCGCCAAGCCGTGCTCGCCAGAAGGTGGCTCAGGGTGACGTCCTTGTTTCGACGGTGCGCCCGAACCTCAACGCCGTGGCAGTCGTACCTCCCGAACTCGACGGCGCAACTGCCTCGACCGGCTTCACAGTGTTGCGCCCAACTAAGGAAGTCAATGGGCAGTTTCTGTTCCACTGGGTCCGGTCGCCCCAGTTCATCGGCGACATGGTCCGGCAGGCGACTGGAGCAAGCTATCCAGCGGTATCCGATCGAATCGTGAAGAACTCGACTCTTCCCGCCTTTAGTATCGACGAGCAGCGGCGGATCGCCGCGATCCTCGACCACGCCGACGCACTCCGCGCCAAGCGCCGACAAGTCCTCGCCCACCTCGACACCCTCCCCCAGGCAGTCTTCACCGAGATGTTCGGGGATCTACCCCTGAATACGGCGCTCGAATCCGTGACGACACGTATTACCGACGGAACGCACCAGCCCCCCACATGGTCGGACACCGGTATACCTTTCCTCTTTGTCAGCAACATAACGAGCGGCCAGATCGTCCTCGACACCAAGAAGTTCATTTCGGTCGAGACATGGAGAGAACTCACTCGCCGCGCCCCGATCGAAGTCGGGGACATCCTGTACTCGACGGTCGGCAGCTTCGGTATTCCGGCTGTCGTCAGGGAGGACTCGCGATTTGCCTTCCAACGTCACATTGCTCACATCAAGCCAGACCCCGCTAAGGTCAGTTCAGACTTCTTGGCCGCCCAGCTCGCCTCGACGTCCCTGAAGCGGCAGGCAATCCGCACGGCACGCGGTGTCGCGCAACCCACTGTGAACCTCGGTGATATCCGACGCTTCGCTATTGCGATTCCATCTCTCGCAGCTCAGGAGGAGTTTGCAAGGGTCACTGCTCAGACGCGCGCCAAACGCGCCCTTGTCGAGCGCGCAATCGCGGCGGACGACGAACTGTTTGCATCACTCCAGTCCCGCGCCTTCCGCGGTGAGCTGTAGTGGCACCCCACCGGCGTCATCCTGCGGCCGCGAAGCGGATCGCAGGATCCAGGCCCCGGATCTGACGTACGTTACTGGATCCTGCGTCTCCGCCTACGGCTACGCGCAGGATGACATCGTTGAGGATAGCGCAACACACACCACGTCTCGGCTCTGGCATTACGCCCCTGAACTCAACACCCCACGCGCTCCCGCACTCCTGCCCCATGTCAATAGCGACTATGGAACGGTAGCGTGAGGGCATGGGCATCATTGAGGATCGCAACTCTCACGAAGTGGGCAAGAGGCCGTCATGTGTTGCGTTCCCCTTCCACCAGTCCATCACATAGTGATATCTTTTTGATGAAGGGGTGATATCCATGGCAGACATACTCATTCGTAATGTTGACAGCGAAGTTGTAGCGCTGATCGATAGCGATGCGGAGCGTGAGGGGATCTCCCGCTCCGAGTACTTGCGTCGTCAACTCCGTGTGATCACCAATCCTCTGGGGCGAGTCACTATGGACGATCTACGACGATCTGCGGAACTCGCCAAAGGCGTGCTCGACGAAGACTTGATGCGTGAGGCATGGCACTGATCAATGGCGCGCGAGAACGGCTGGCTGATTGACAAGTCCGCGTATGTGCGGCTTTCCTTCTCCCCTGATGCCGAGAAGTGGCTCAATCGAGTGCAACGTGCCCTTGTCACTGTTGCTCCGATAACTCTCCTCGAGATGGGGTTCTCTGCAACAAGCGGAGCGGACTGGACGAACTTACAAACGACACCCCCCGTTTCATGGATGCCCGTTCAGAACCTTGATGCTCGCGCGGAGCACCGTGCTCTCGAAGTTCAGGGACTTCTCGCGCAGAGCGGTCACCATAGGGCAGTCAAGATCCCCGATTTGCTGATGGCTGCCACTGCAGAGTTGGCAGGTCTCACTGTTCTCCACGTCGACAAAGACTTTGATCTCATCGCTGGAGTAACCGGTCAACCCGTCGAGCGCCTGGCCGGAGACTGGTAGCCGTACGTGAGCAACTTTGCCTTTGTCCGGCAGACACTGCCCGATCTCTACGAAGACTGCGCCCGCGCCGAGTCCTACCTCGCGTCCGATCCGCGCTCGGCCTGCTTCTACAGCCGCCGGGTAGTGGAGCAACTCGTGAGCTACCTCTACGACATACTCAACATCAGGCTCCCCTACCGAGACGATCTGGCCGCCAAGATTAGTTCCCCGTATTTCCGGAACCATGTACCGGACGGGATCACGCAGAAGCTGACGGCGATCCGCCGGATCGCGAACACCGCCGTCCACGACAACTCTAGGCAGATCCGGCCCGACGCCTCACTCGCCGTGCTCCGTGAACTCTTCAACGTGGTGGTCTGGGTGTCCTATCACCACTCGCCAAACCCCGGCGCGGTCCCGCTCGAGGCACAGTTCGATCCCTCGCTCGCCGCCAAGGCCGCACCACTCAGCCGCACCGAACTCGTGCGCCTCGCCGCCAAGTTCACGGAGCAAGACGAGGCACACGCCCGCGCTCTCGCCGAGAAGGACGAACTCGTCGCCGCGAGAGACGCTGAGATCGCCGAACTGCAAGCCCAGATTGCCGCCGCTCAAGCGAACGTCGCGCCGGATACCCGCGACTACGAGAGCGAAGCAGCGACACGTCTCGCCCTCATCGACCCACTCCTCGCCGAGGCCGGCTGGACCCTCGATCAGGTGCGCGACCGCGAATACCCCGTAACCGGCATGCCCAACAACGAGGGCACGGGCTTCGTCGACTACGTCCTCTGGGGCGCGGACGGCCTCCCGCTCGCCGTGGTCGAGGCCAAGCGGACGAGTAAGTCCCCCGAGATCGGCCAGCAGCAAGCGAAGCTCTACGCCGACTGCCTGGAGCAGCAGTTCGGCCGCCGCCCGGTCATCTTCTACACGAACGGCTACGAACACCGGATCTGGGACGACGCCGGCGGCTACCCACCCCGGGAGATCGACGGCTTCTACACCCGCGACGAACTCGAACTCCTGATCCAGCGCCGCCACACCGCACTCCCCCTCTCCAGCGCGCCCGTGAACTCCGAGATCGCCGGGCGCCCGTACCAGCAACGCGCCATCAAAGCCGTGGCCGACGCCTTCGACAAGAAGGAGCGCCAGGCCCTCCTGGTCATGGCCACCGGCTCGGGCAAGACCCGCACCACGATCGCACTGGTCGATCTCCTCCAGAAGGCCAACTGGGTCAAGCGCGTCCTCTTCCTTGCTGATCGCATCTCCCTCGTCAATCAGGCAGCCGGCGCCTTCAAGGACCACCTGCCCGGCACCACGACCGTGAACCTCGTGACGGAAAGGGCCACCGAAGGCCGCGTCTACGTCTCCACCTATCCCACGATGCTGAACCTCATCAATGCCAGCGAGGACGGCTTGCGACGGTTCGGTCCAGGCTACTTCGACCTGATCGTGATCGACGAGGCGCACCGCTCCGTGTACGCCAAGTACGGCGCCATCTTCGAGTACTTCGATTCGCTCCTGGTGGGCCTGACGGCGACCCCGAAAGACGAGGTGGACCACAACACCTACCGCCTCTTCAACCTCGAAGACGGGATCCCTACGGACAACTACTCGCTCGACGAGGCCGTCGCGGATGGCTACCTCGTCCCTCCGCGAGGGATCGCCGTCGGGACGAAATTCCTGCGCTCGGGTATCAAGTACAACGAGCTCAGCGAGGACGAGAAGGACCAGTGGGACGATCTCGACTGGGGCGAGGACGGCACGCCGGAGGAGGTTGACGCGGAGGCGCTCAACCGCTTCCTCTTCAACGAAGACACCGTGGACAAGGTGCTCGAAACCCTCATGACCGAGGGCTACAAGGTGGCCGGCGGGGACCGCCTCGGCAAGACATTCATCTTCGCCAAGTCCCAATACCACGCAGAGTTCATCGAGAAGCGCTTCAACAGCGCATACCCGGAGTACGTCGGCCACTTCGCGCGCGTGATCACCCACAAGTCCAGCTACTCGCAGTCGTTGATCGACGACTTCAAGGTAAAGGACAAGGCGCCGCACATCGCCATCAGCGTGGACATGCTCGATACGGGGATCGACGTGCCCGAGGTGCTGAACCTCGTGTTCTTCAAAGCGGTGCGCGCGAAGACCAAGTTCTGGCAGATGATCGGACGCGGCACGCGGCTCTGCCCGGATCTCTTCGGACCCGGCAAGGACAAGAAGGACTTCCTGGTCTTCGACTTCTGCGGCAACCTCGAGTACTTCAGCCACGACCTACCGAGCGCCGAAGGTGCCACCCAGAAGCCGCTCTCCCAGCGACTCTTCGAGGCGCGGCTCGGACTGATCATCGCGCTTGGCGAGAGCGAACCGGAACTCCGAGATTCGACCGCGGAACACCTGCACAGGATCGTCGCCGGGATGAACCTCGACAACGTCATCGTGCGGAAGCATCGCCGCGCCGTGGAGCGCTTCGCGGCCGCGGATTCGTGGCGGACCATCTCCCCCAACGACACCGAACAGATCCTGACGCTCGCAGCGCTCCCGTCGGCCGAGCGCGACGACGATGAGGACGCCAAGCGCTTTGACTATATGATCCTACGGCGCCAGTTGGCGCAGCTCGACGGCGATGTGATGCTCGCCGAACGAGTCCGCGAGGCGGTCCAGGAGATCGCCGTCAGACTGCTCAGCTTGATGAACATCCCCTCCGTGGCCGCGCAGGCCGCCCTCATCGAGTCCGTGGCCGGCGACGAATGGTGGGTGGACGTCACTCTGCCGATGCTGGAGCACGCGCGCCGGAAGCTGCGTGGCCTCGCGCGCTTCATCGAGAAGACCGCGCGCAATCCCATCTACTCAGATTTCGCCGATACCCTCACGGACGGCGTTGAGGTGACACTCCCCGGCGCCACCCCTGGGACCAACTACGAGCGCTTCCGATCCAAGGCCGAGGCATACCTGCGAGAGCACCTCGACAACATCACGCTGCAGCGCCTGCGCCGCAACAAGCAGCTCACCGAGAGCGACCTCGGCGAGCTCGAGCGGATGCTGGTGACGGCCGGCGGGCAGCAAGCGGATATCGCATGGGCCACCGGGCAGGCGGGCGGCCTCGGCATCTTCGTGCGTGGCCTCGTGGGTCTCGATCATGATGCCGCCCGTGAGGCCTTCGAGCAGTACCTCGATCACACGCGGTTCTCGGCCGATCAGATCCGCTTCGTGAACCTGATCGTGGACGAGCTCACCAAGAACGGCGTGATGGCGCCCGGGCGGCTCTTCGAATCGCCCTACACGGACCACGCCCCTGCGGGTTCCGACTACTTCTTCCCGGAGTCCGAGCTGGAGATCATCGCGGATACGCTCCGGCAGATCTCGGACACCGCTGTACCCATCGGCGCGGCCTGAATCGTCTCAGGTGCTGGTCATGGCACGACCACGAGACATGCCAGGAGCACGATTAGGAGCGCAACGCCGCCCGTCGATCGGCAGGGAGGAACTCTGCGAGTTCGCTGAAGCAACAACTGTTACGACGGCGCATGCCACCCGGGCCATACGATCCGGACGTCCCCGCGGACATCTACCAGTCTCCCGAAGCCACATCGGTCCCCACCTCAAGCGCTCACTCTCCACTTGCCACCTGACCATGATCGGTGTGGGCGGCACGATCGGCACCGGCATCTTCTTCATCCTCTCGGAGGCAGTTCCCGAGGCGGGCCCCGCGGTGATCATCTCGTTCCTCATGGCGGCACTCGTCGCGGGCCTCACTGTCGTGTGCTACGCCGAACTCGCCTCCACGATGTCCACTTCGGGCTCGTCCTACTCCTACACCTACGCGACCCTTGGCGAGGTCGTAGCCTTCGCCGTCGGCGCCTGCCTCATCCTCGAGTACGGAGTCTCGGCCGCTGCTGTCGTCGTCGGCTGGTCCGAGTACGTGAACCTGCTCCTGAACAACACGATCGGTTGGAGCTTCCCCGAGGCGCTCTCCGCGGCACCGGATGCGGGCGGCACAATCAACCTCCCCGCGATGATCCTCGTGGCCCTCTGAACCCTGCTCCTCGTGCGCGGCGCGAGCGAGTCCGCCACCGTCAACACCGCGATGGTGATCATCAAGATCGCCGTGGTCTGCCTCTCGGACACGGAGCTCCTCATCTCGGCCTCCGCCCCGAAGAATGCCGCCATGCTACGCGAGTTTGGGTACGACGTCGTCGAGGTCCCGATCTCCGAGTTCGAGAAGCTGGAAGGTTGCCCCGCCTGCCTCTCCGTGCGGCTACGCGCACTGTAGCGCCCCGCCGAGTAGGTTAGGCGGGCTCGCCCTGCCAGGTGACGATCCGCCAGGCGCCGTCATCGTCGCTCATCTCCACGACACCCGTGTTCTGCACGATGTGGAAGCGCTCGAAGTCCGCGTTCACGGCCTGATGCCGTGACCACATCCGGATGATCGCGCCGTGCGCAAACACGGCCAGCGTGCCATCGTTCCCGACGACGTCCCGGCCACGCTCGATCCCCGCAGTGAACCGGCCCACCGTCTCGTGACCGTCCTCGGCGCCCGGCATGCGCGGGTCGAGATCGCTGTATGACCACGCCTCGACGGTCTCGTGGTAGATGCGGATCGCCTCGTCGTCGTTCCGCATCTCCAAGTCCCCCGCGATGATCTCGCGCAGCTGCGCATCGATCACCGGCTCGAGTTCACGCTCGGAGGCAAGAGGGTGGGCGGTCTGTTGCGTCCGCACCAGGGTGGAGGCCATGATCAGGTCAATCCCGACGCCGTCGAACGTGCCTGGGAGCGCTGCCGCCTGTTCGCGGCCGAGTTCGGTGAGTGGAGATCCTGGGAACGCGGTGTCCAGTTCGAGCCGGGTATTTGCTGCCGTCTGACCGTGTCGCACCAGGAAGAGTCGCATAGGGCTATTCTCTCGAATGCGGGGTTGGATACCCAAACGCCCGACAGACACGAAGTGGTAGTTCTGTTGGCGTGCCAGCGCTCTGAGACGCCAACAGAACTACCACTTCGTCTGCGCACAGGGAAATAGGTGCGGTGCATTCATGCCGTCCGGCCTCACAACCGCGCCCCGCCGTTCCGCACGGCAGAGGCGCGTCACACTCACGACGTCCCCAGACGAGTTCCGACACCGCCGCCCGACAACACAGAGAACGCCTAACCCACGGTTATTCGAAGAGGATGCGTTCCACGACCTTGCGGGCACGGCGGGCCGTGCGGAGGTAGTCCTCCTCGAACTCCTGCGACTGGCCTGGGCCGTACCCAAGCACACGGGACACCACCACGAGATCGCGGCCCAACCCCGGGAGGATGTCCGAGCGCTGGACGCGCCCCGTGCCAAGCACGATTGCGTCCCGCACTCGCGAAGCCAGCGTCCACGCCCCGCTCAGTGCGGCAAAATCGTCGTTAGTGATGAGCCCCGAGTCTCGTGCGGCCCGAAGCGCCTCCAGCGTGGACGTGGTGCGCAGTTGTAGCGACTCCCACCCGTGCTGGAGCTGGAGAAGCTGGGCAGTGAACTCCACATCGGTGAGCCCGCCGCGGCCCAGCTTCAGGTGCCGATTCGGCGCCGCTCCCCTGGGCATCCGCTCGGATTCGACGCGCGCCTTCATGCGCCGAACATCGATCAGCGCCGTCTGAGAGAGCCCACCTTCGGGATAGCGCACCGGATCGATCAGTTCAACGAATCGCTGCTGCAGATCGGTGTCCCCGGCGATCGGCCGCGCGCGGAGCAAGGCCTGACACTCCCAGGTGTCCACCCAGCGCTCGTAATACTCCGCATACGAACCCAACGAGCGCACCAGTGGCCCGCGCCTGCCTTCCGGCCGAAGATCTGTATCGATATCGAGCTTCGGCTCCTCATGCGCATCCGTGAGTGCGAGCCGCAATCCCGTCGCCACACGCATCGCGAAGTCGACGGCCGCCTGCTCGTCGCCATGCGCCTCGTACACGAACATCACGTCCGCATCCGAGGCGTACGCCATCTCGCGGCCACCCATGCGGCCCATCGCGATCACTGCGAAGCTCGCCGGATCGTCCTCGGCCGCGCTCCCCTGCCGGGCCTCGTCGAGCGCGATCTGCAAGGCGATCTGCACGGCCGCATCGGCGGCGTCGGTAATGGCCACTGCACGCTCCGGCTCCACACCGGCGAGCACGTCACCGAGCGCCGCGCGCGTCAGTTCGCGCCTGCGCAGATACCGGCCGACGCCGATCCGGTCCGCCCGCTCGGTACGTCGCTTTAACATGGACTCGGCCTCGCGGACGAGCGCCCCCGCACTGTACGGCGCGAGTTCCTCTTCATCGCCGAGCCACTGCACCGCCTCCGGCATCCGCGAGACGGCCTCGGCAGACCATTGGGACGAGGCGAGAATCGTGGCGAAGCGTTCCGCAACCACGCCGTTATCGCGCAAGAGCTTGAGGTACCAGTGAGTGCTCCCGAGCTGCTCCGAGAAACGCCGAAACTCCAACAGGCCGGTATCGGGCCGCGGACCTTGGGTGAACCAGCCAAGCATCACGGGGAGCAACTGGCGCTGGATTGCCGCCCGCCGCGAGATGCCCTCCGTGAGCGCCGCAATGTTGCGCATGGCACCCGCTGGGTCCTGATAGCCGATCGCTTGAAGCCGGGCTGTTGCCGCCTCACCCGAGAGCCGAAGCTCGGACGCGCTCAACTGTGCGGTAAGCGGCAGGAGAGGGCGATAGAAGATCGCCTCGTGCAGCTCCCGCACGCGCCGCCTGGTCTTCGCCCACTCGCGATCCACATCGAGCACGCCGAGCAACCGGGACAGCCGCCTCAGTTCCTCGGGCCTATTCGGGACCACGTGTGATCGCCGCATTCGATCGAGCTGGATCCGGTGTTCGAGCGCCCGCAAGAACTCATAGCAACGCCGCAATTCCAGCGCGTCATCGCGGCCCACATACCCGCCCGCAGCGAGGGCTGCGAGGGCATCGAGGGTGTTGCGTTTGCGAAGGGTCTCATCCGTGCGGCCATGCACGAGCTGGAGCAGCTGCACCGTGAACTCGACGTCCCGAAGGCCACCCTGGCCGAGTTTGAGATGCCGCTCGGCCTCGCGCGCCTTCACGTTTGACTCCACGCGGCGGCGCATCGCCTGCGAGTCCTCCACAAAGTGCTCGCGCTCCACGGCGGACCAGACCATGGGCGAGAGCGCCTCGATGTAGCGCTGACCAAGATCGGAGTCTCCCGCCACCGGCCGCGCCTTGAGAAGTGCCTGGAATTCCCAGGTCTTCGCCCAGCGCTTGTAGTACTCGATGTGTGAGTCGAGGGTCCGCACGAGCGGGCCGTCTTTACCCTCGGGGCGCAGATTCGCATCGAGTGGCCAGAGTGGCGGTTCCGGCCCCACTTCCGAGACGATCCGCTGCACCTCGGTCGCAAGCTGCGTCGCATGCCCTATGGCGGCGTCGTCGCCCTCGCACACGTAGATCACGTCCACATCCGAGATGTAGTTGAGCTCTTCGGCGCCAGTCTTGCCCATTGCGATGATCGCAAACGGTACCTCTGCAGCCTCGGGATGGCGGTATCGTGCGATCGAGAGCGCGCCCTCCAACGTGGCACCGACCAGGTTCGCGATGGCGCGGCCCGCATGCGGCATTGCGCTTTGGGCCGCCTCACGGGAGGCAGCGGAATCGTCCAGATCCTGCGAGACGATCCCGAGCATCTCCCACCGGTAGGTTCTACGAAGCTGTACGACGGCGTCCGCGAACCCCCGCGGATCGGCCAGGGAGGGCGCGAGAGAGGCGGCAATTCGGGAATAGACGGCACGGACGTCCTCCTCGAAGGGATCGCGATAGAGGTCCGCAATGAGCTCGGGATGCGCCACGAGCTGATCGCCCCAGTAATGCGAGCCACCGAGGATGCGCACCACGCTCTGCCATTCAGGGTGCTCTTGCGTGAGCTCGGCCCCCGCCTCCTCGAGCCGAAGCAAGGCCAAGAGCGCGAGGTCCGGATCGGCCGTGCGCGCCAGATCATCGATCAGCGAATCGTGATCGAACGCCGCCAACTCCGGCGCCGCGAGGAACCGCGCGGAACGCCAAGTATCGGCAAAACCGTGCCGAGCGAGGTCGCTCCTGATCGGGTCCATTAGTGCCGCGTCATGAAGCGCTGCAGCTCCCACGGAGTGATTTGCTGCCGGTAGTCCTGCCACTCCTGCTGCTTGTTTCGCACCACGTACTCGAAGACTTCTTCGCCCAGCGCATCCGCCACGAGTTCCGAATCCATCATGGCCGAGACTGCACGTTCGAGGGATGAGGGCAAGGCGTCGATTCCCATCGCACGCCGCTCGGCCGGCGAGAGGTCCCACACGTTGTCATCTGCACCCGGCGGTAGCTCGTACCCGTTCTCGATACCGGCGAGGCCCGCAGCAAGGATGACGGCGAGGGCCAGGTACGGGTTCGCCGAGGAGTCCAGGGCACGATACTCGAGGCGCGACGACGTGGCCTTGCCTGGGCGGTGCAGTGGCACCCGCACGAGGGCCGAACGGTTGTTGTGGCCCCAGCACACGTAGCTCGGGGCTTCACCGCCGCCCCAGAGCCGCTTGTACGAGTTCACGTGCTGGTTCGTGATCGCCGTAATCTCATTCGCGTGGACCAAGAGCCCGGCCATGAACTGGCGTGCCGTGGTCGAGAGGTGGAACTCCCCCGAAGGGTCGGAGAAGGCGTTCCGCTCACCCTCAAACAGGCTGAGGTGCATGTGCATGCCGTTTCCGGGCGCATCGATCATCGGCTTGGGCATGAAAGAGGCGAGGCAGTTCTGGGTGGCCGCCACCTCCTTCACGATGGTCTTGAAAGTGATGATGGAGTCCGCCATCGTAAGCGCGTCCGCGTACAGCAGATCGATCTCGTTCTGGCCCGGGCCGCCCTCGTGGTGCGAGTACTCCACGGAGATGCCCATCTGCTCCAGCAGCTGGATCGTTTCGCGGCGGAACTCCACTCCCACGGAACGCGGCACATGATCGAAGTATCCGGCGTTGTCCACGGGCACGAACTCGCCACGCTTCGCCGCCTCGCCGTCGAACAGGTAGAACTCGATCTCGGGGTGCGCGTAGAACGAGAAACCCATCTCGGCAGCCTTGGCCAGCATCCGCTTCAGGACGCCGCGCGGGTCCGAACGGGCCGGTTCGCCGTCGGGAGTGATGATGTCGCAGAACATGCGGGCCGCACCGTGGGCCTCGCCGCGCCACGGAAGCACCTGGAACGTGGAGGCGTCCGGGCGCAAGATCATGTCCGCCTCGGTGATGCGAGCCAGGCCCTCGATGGTGCTGCCATCGAAGCCCACACCTTCGCTGAAGGCATCCTCGAGCTCGGCGGGCGCGATCGCCACGGATTTCAGGACACCCTGGACGTCCGTGAACCACAGCTGGATAAAGCGGATATCGCGCTCCTCGACGATTCGGAGAACGTACTCTTCCTGACGACCCATCAAGCGTGCCTTCCGTTAACATTCAGGTCAGACTGTTCCCATCATCCCCCATCATTCGGGCGAGATGCGCCGCGAACAGCGTTTGCCACGTAAAATCTATGTGACAAAGTGGCTTGAGGTACTGGCCATCCACGAGAGGACGATGTATGAACGCCACCCCCACCGATGGAGTCCCGGTTCCCAGCCGCGTGCGAGTGCACCACCTACGTGAGATGAAGGCACGCGGCGAGAAGATCGTGATGCTCACGGCGTATGACTTCCCCACGGCCCGGATCTTCGATGAGGCCGGCGTGGACACGATCCTGGTGGGCGATTCGATGGGCAACAACATGCTCGGGTACGACTCCACCCTCCCCGTGACACTCGACGAGCTCGTGGTTGCCACCCGTAGCGTGTCCCGTGCGGCTAAACGAGCCTTCGTGATCGCCGACCTTCCCTTCGGGAGCTACGAGGCGAGCCCGCAGCAGGCCCACGCCAGCGCGCTCCGCCTGATCAAGGAGGGCGGCGCCAGTGCCGTGAAGCTCGAAGGCGGCCGCGCCATGACCGAGCAGGTCCGGCTCCTCACCTCGAGCGGCATCCCCGTGGTGGGGCATCTCGGCTTCACGCCGCAGTCCGAGAACACGATCGGCGGCATGCGCGTGCAGGGCCGCGGTCATGACGCCGAAGAGTCACTCGTTGCGGACGCCAAGGCGCTACAAGACGCCGGCGCCTGCGCAATCGTGCTCGAAATGATGACCGCTCCCGTTGCCGCTCGAATCACCGAGATTCTGGAGATCCCCACGATCGGGATCGGCGCCGGCGCCGAGTGTGACGGCCAGGTTCTGGTGTGGACTGACGCCGTGGGCATCGGGGATTGGCGGCCCCGCTTCGCGAAGGCCTTCGGTAACGTGGAAGAGGAAATGTTCCGCTCGGCGCGGCGCTACTCGGCAGCTGTGCGCGACGGCGTCTTCCCCGGCCCCGAGCACACCTACGAGTCGTAGCCCCCAAGCTGGGCAGCATCGTCGGGACTGGACGGGCTCTCGGAGCTCGAGCCGGCCCAGGCCTTGTCCTCGTCCTCCCAGGCGTCATTGCGCTCCTGAGCATTCGCGAGTGCCTGCCGCGCCTCGTCGAGCGTCTCGAAGGGGCCCATCCGATCGAATCCGCGCGAGCGCTTGCCGAACTCGATCTCACCCGTGGCGAGGTTGTAGTAGTAGCTCATGGCTCTCCCCGGAATAGACTGAGACCACTATGCTCGCAGATCGCGCCCCACGTGGCACCTTGGTTCCTGGCCGACTCTCCCCCAAACGTTCGGTTCCCGCATCTATCCCGCGCCCCGAGTACGTGGGCCGCATGGGACCGGAGCGCGTGACAGCTTCCGAGGTCAAGTCCCCCGATACGATCAAACGCATCCGCTTGGCCAGCCGGATCGCCGCCGAGGCGCTGGAGTTAGCCGGTGCCGCCGTTGCACCCGGCGTCACCACGGACGAGCTCGACCGGATCGCGCACGAGTACCTGATCTCGCAGGGGGCATACCCCTCCTGCCTCGACTACCAGGGCTTTCCGAAGTCCTGCTGCACCTCGATCAACGAGGTGATCTGCCATGGCATCCCCGATTCGACCGTGCTCAACGAAGGCGACATCGTCAACATTGACGTCACCGCCTACATCGACGGCGTCCACGGCGACACCAACGCCACCTATGCGGTGGGCGAGATCGATGAAGAATCCGCGCTGCTCATCGAGCGCACTCGGATCGCCACCGAGCGCGGTATCAAGGCCGTGAAGCCGGGCCGCGAGGTGAACGTGATCGGCCGCGTGATCGAGTCTTACGCCAAACGCTTCCAGTACGGCGTGGTGCGCGACTTCACCGGCCACGGCGTGGGTGAGGCCTTCCACTCGGGCCTGATCATTCCGCACTACGACGCCGCGCCGGCCCACAACACGGTGATCGAAGAAGGCATGGTCTTCACGATCGAACCGATGCTCACACTCGGAGACATCGCGTGGGAGCAATGGGACGATGACTGGACAGTCGTGACCAAAGACCGATCCCGCACCGCCCAGTTTGAGCATACGATTGTGGTGACGGCCGATGGTGCCGAAGTCCTGACAACATCAGCGAGGAGTTGAGAGATGCCGAGTGCGTTCGGAATCGACATTGGCGGATCCGGCATCAAGGGTGCCCCGGTCGATCTTGAGACCGGTGAACTCGCCGCGGAACGGTTGCGGATCCCCACTCCGGAGAAGTCCACGCCCGACGCCGTCGCCGAGGTGTGCGCGCAGATCGTTCGCGAGTTTGGGATCACCGAAGAGACGCCGATCGGCATCGCCTTCCCCGCTCCCATCCGGCACGGCGTGGTGGCGTTCATTGCCAATCTGCACCAGTCGTGGAAGGGCGTGAACTTCACCGAGGTCATGTCGAAGCACATCGGACGCCCCGTGACCGCCGTGAACGACGCCGACGCCGCCGGGTACGCCGAGGTGTACTATGGCGCGGCCAAGGGTGTCGAGGGCACGGTGATCGTGACCACGCTCGGCACCGGTATCGGCTCGGCCATTGTGGTGGACGGCCACCTTCTGCCGAACACGGAACTCGGCCACCTCGAGATCGACGGCTATGACGCCGAGAAGCGCGCGGCCGCCTCGGTGCGCACCGCCGAGGACTTGAGCTTTGAGAAGTGGGGCAAGCGCCTCACCCGCTACTACGGGCACGTGAACATGCTGTTCTCGCCCGATCTTTTCGTGATCGGTGGCGGCGTCTCGAAGAACTTCGACAAGTTCATCGGGTACATCGACGTGGATGCCGCGTTCGTTCCCGCGCAGCTACGCAACCAGGCGGGAATCGTGGGCGCTGCCCGGCTCGCGGCGGACGGCCACCACTAGTTCCAAGCCACATTGTCATCCTGCGCGTCGTCGCAGGATCCAGAAACGCACTTCGGATTCGACGGTCGGCCTGGATTCTGCGATCCACTTCGTGGCCGCAGAATGGCGAAGACGGCGCGTTAATACGTGACGAGATTCCGCTCGCGGAAGATGTTGCGGGCCCACTCGGTGTGCTCCGGGCTGGGCGGCTCGACGTCATTCAACTGGTAGCGCATTCCGAGCGACTCCCACTTGTCGCGCCCCATCTGGTGGAACGGCAACACTTCAACGCGGGTGACCTGCGACCAGCGCGAGATGATGTCCGCGACGTTGTTGATGTTCTCCTCCGAGTCCGTGAGTCCGGGCACGAGCACGAACCGGATCCAGGTCTCGACTCCCGCCTTCTTGAGCCGTTCACCGAAGTCGATTGTTGGCTGCAGGCGCTGGCCGGTGACACGCTGGTACGTCTCCTCATCGCCCGATTTCACATCAAGGAGCACCAGATCCAGCTCCGAAAGCAGCTGATCCGAGGCGTTCGCCCCGAGGTTGCCCGAGGTGTCGATCGCGGTGTGGATGCCGCGTTCATGCGCCCAATGCACGAGCTTGCCGACAAATGCGGGCTGCATCAGCGGTTCGCCACCGGAGATGGTGAGGCCGCCCTTGGTGGCAGTGAAAACGGGACGATAGCGGTTGACGCGCGAGGCGACGTCGTCGAATGACATCGTCCGGCCCATGCGCATCTGCATCGTGTCCGGGTTGTGGCAGTACAGGCACCGCAGCGGACACCCAGCCAGAAAGAGAGTCATACGGGTGCCCGGACCGTCGACGGCGGTCACCAGCTCCCAGGAATGGACCGACGCAAGCTCGCCCGTCCGCACCCCTTCGATGCGGACCGTGCGAGCTTGCGTCGTGTCGAGTGTGCTGGTCACATGCCTCCGTGGAAGGTGCGGTTGAGAACGTCGAGCTGCTGCTCACGAGTCAGCCGCACGAAGTTCACAGCATAACCCGAGACGCGGATCGTCAGCTGAGGGTACTTCTCCGGGTTCTCCATCGCGTCACGGAGCGTTTCCGGGTTCAGCACGTTGATGTTCACGTGGTATCCATCGGAACCCATGTATGCGTCCAGCAGGCCCACCAGGTTCGTGACCTGCTCGTCCTGGGTGCGGCCCAGACCCGAAGGAATCACCGTGTTGGTCAGCGAGATGCCGTCCTGCGCCTCCGAATACGGCAGCTTCGCAACAGACAGTGCCGAGGCGAGCATGCCGTGCGTGTCGCGGCCGTTCATCGGGTTCGCACCGGGAGCAAACGGCTCGCCCGCGCGGCGACCATCTGGGGTGTTACCGGTGGCCTTGCCGTAGACGACATTCGAGGTGATCGTGAGCACGGACTGCGTGTGCAGAGCGTTCCGGTACGTGGGGAGCTTGCGGATCTTATCCATGAAGCGCCGGGTGAGGTCCACCGCGATCTCGTCCACGCGGTCATCGTCGTTGCCGAACTTCGGGAAGTCGCCGGTGATCTCGTAATCGGTGATCAGGCCGGTCTCATCGCGGATCGGCTTCACTGTGGCGTACTTGATCGCGGAGAGCGAGTCGGCAGCAACGGAGAGGCCGGCGATGCCGCAGGCGAGGGTGCGCAGGATCTCGCGATCGTGCAGCGCCATCTCAATGCGCTCGTAGGCGTACTTGTCGTGCATGTAGTGGATGCAGTTGAGGGCGTCCACGTAGGTCTCGGCGAGCCAGTCCATCAGCACGTCGAACTTGCCCATCACGTCGTCGAACTCGAGCACATCTCCCTCGACGGCGGGCAGAACCGGGGCAACCTGCTTGCCCGTCGTCTCATCGCGGCCGCCGTTGATGGCGTAGAGCATCGCCTTGGCGAGGTTCACGCGGGCTCCGAAGAACTGCATCTGCTTGCCGACGGCCATGGCGGAGACGCAGCACGCGATCGCGGCGTCGTCACCCCAGAAGTCGCGGATCAGGTGGTCGGACTCGTACTGGATCGCCGAGGTCTCGATCGAGGTGCGGGCGCAGAAGCGCTTGAAGCCCTCCGGGAGGCTCTCGTGCCAGAACACGGTGAGGTTCGGTTCGGGTGCCGGGCCGAGGTTGTGCAGGGTCTGCAGGTATCGGAACGAGTTCTTGGTGACCAGCGAGCGGCCATCGTTGCCGAGGCCTCCGAGCGACTCGGTCACCCAGGTGGGGTCACCGGAGAACAGCTCGTCATACTCGGGGGTGCGCAGGAAGCGCACGATCCGCAGCTTGATCACGAAGTCATCGATGATCTCCTGCGCCTGCTCTTCGGTAATCACACCGGCGGCGAGGTCCCGCTCCATGTAGACGTCGAGGAAGGTCGCGGTGCGGCCGAGGCTCATCGCCGCACCGTTCTGCTCCTTCACCGCAGCCAGGTAGGCGAAGTACAGCCACTGCACAGCCTCCGTGGCGGTGGCGGCCGGCCGGGAGATGTCGAAGCCGTAACCGGCCGCCATTTCCTTCAGCTCGCCGAGCGCGCGAATCTGCTCCGAGAGTTCCTCGCGGTCGCGGATCACGTCCTCCACCGAACGAAGATCGTCGAGCGCTGCCTTCTCTTCCTTCTTCTGGGCAATCAGGTAGTCCACGCCGTACAGGGCAACGCGGCGATAGTCACCGATGATGCGGCCACGGCCGTATGCGTCCGGCAGGCCGGTCACGATGTGGGCCGAGCGGGCCGCGCGCACGTTGGGCGGGTAGGCATCGAACACGCCGGCGTTGTGGGTCTTGCGATAGTCCGTAAAGATCTTCTTCAGCATCGGGTCAACCGGGTACCCGTAGGTGGTGAGCTCGGTCTCCACCATGCGCCAGCCACCGAGCGGCATGATTGCGCGCTTCAGCGGGGCATCAGTCTGGAGCCCAACAATGACCTCTTTGTCCTTGTCGATGTACCCCGGAGCGTGCGCGGTGATGCCCGCCGGAGTCATGTAATCGACGTCGTACACGCCCTTTTCGCGCTCCACCGGGAACATGTCCGAGAGGACCTTCCAGATGTGAGTGGTGCGCTCCGTAGGACCGGCAAGGAACGACTCATCGCCCTCGTACGGGGTGTAGTTCCGCTGAATAAAGTCGCGCACATCGATGTGCTCAGTCCATGGCCCCGGCGCGAAGCCCTCCCATGCAGACGTCGTGCCCTGTGGGGTGTCAATGCTGGTCACTGCCCTGCTCCTGTCTTCGGTTTTATAGCGGTACTCCCATCCTCTCATCGGGGCCGCAGCGCCACAATGAACTTAGTCCTAGGTGCCTTATGTCTTCGCTCACGTTTCAGTAGGGATCGTGGCCGCCACACCCGTAGACTAGTGCCGCGAATGAGCTGGCCGGGTGGCCGCGTCGGGGGGAACCCCGCCGAGGAACGTCCGGGCTCCACAGAGCAGGGTGGTGGGTAACGCCCACCCGGGGTGACCCGCGGGCACGTGCAACAGAAAGCAGACCGCCTCCTTGGAGGTAAGGGTGAAACGGTGGTGTAAGAGACCACCAGCACTGTCGGTGACGGCGGTGGCTAGGTAAACCCCACCCGGAGCAAGACCAGACAGCAGGTGAGTTGCTCGCTCACTACCTGCGGGTAGGTTGCTAGATCGCTGCGGCAACGCAGCGGCGAGATGGATGGCCATCCACGACAGAACCCGGCGTATAGGCCAGCTCATTCGCACTAGAACAGCGTGTCCTCATCCCACGCGGCGGCGGGCTGCGCTGCCGCTACCGGCGCTGGAGCCACAGACTCCTTCGCCTCAGCAGCCACCACTCCCCCCAGCTTCCCGGTTCGGCGCGTGGCTTGGCTATCCATCGCCTCGTTCGCGAGCTTGTCTGCGGCGGAGTTCTGCGCGCGCGGCACCCACTCGTAGCGCACGCGGCTCGCAGGCAGTGCCCGCTTGGCACGCATCGCGAGTTGCTGCATTTCTGGGTGCTTGATCTTCCAACGTCCCGAGAGCTGTTCGACGACGAGTTTGGAGTCCGCACGGACCACCACGTTCTCATCTCCCCCATGGGCGGCGATCGTCTCCAGCGCATCGACGACGGCACTGTACTCGGCCACGTTGTTCGTGGCCGTCCCGAGAAAGACCGAAATCTCCATGAGGAGCGCGCCATCGTTGCCCACGATCACCGCCCCGTAGCCAGCCGGTCCGGGATTACCGCGGGAGCCGCCGTCGGTATTGACGTACCACGTCACAGGCGCACCAGGATGTAGCCGTGTTCCTCGGACGTGACAACGTCATCCGGCCCAGCGGAGTTGATCTCGTGGATCTCGGAGAGAGAGAAGTCGATTGAGACGCCCTCCGTGCGGGTGCCGTAGATCGCGATGGCGCCGAGGCCTCCCGTGTGTTCGCGGATCTCGTCATAGAGGGCCACGAGATCGGCTGAAAGCGTGCCAGCGAGGGCATCGCGCTCGGCGCCGAGCGAGCGCGCCTCAGCGTCCAGCCTCGAGAACTCCTTCTCGCGCTCGGCTATCGCCTCGTTGGACGCGGTCACGATGGCCTCGGCGCGCTCCTTGATGGCCGCCAGATCCGCATCGAGCTGCTCCACGACCTCCATCTGCTCGAGCTCCAGATCCTCCAGCTCGGAGGTGCGGCCCGCCAAGAGCGCGAGTTCCTGCTCGAGCGCCTGGGCCTCCTTCGCCGATGCCCCACCCATCAAGCGCTCGTGGTGTCGCTTTGCGCGGGTGTGGATCTGTTCGACGTCGGACTCGATCCGGGCGAGTTCGCGCCCGGAATCGGAGCGCCGTGTGGCGGTCTCGATGCGCTCACGCTCACACTCGGCGGCCTTTGTCTCGAGGTCCGCGATGCGTGCGTGCACGGGTAGCGAGCGGCGCTCGTGGGCGATCCGCGCGAGGCGCGTGTCCAGCTTCTGCAGGTCCAGGAGTCGCTTCTGCTGCTCCGCGGGGGCTCGAGTCATGGGAGTCCTTTCGGTCAGGCTCCAGGGTATCGCGGAACGCCATTGGTCACGGCGCCTCGAATTACGTAAGGTTAGCCTTACTTAAATCGAGGAGGCTCGATGGCAAAGCGCGGGTGGGAAGGCGTCATGATGAGCGCCTACGGGGCGCGTGACCACATCGTGACGGTCACGGAACGCGAAGAGATCACGCCGCACTTTGTGCGCATCTTCATGAGCTCCGAGACGATCTTCACCGAGGTGAATGCTGGCCCCACGGCGTGGATCCGCGGCTGGTTCCCGGACGCGAACGGGGACGGCTTCGAGTATCAGCGGGGCTACACGCTCTCCCAGTCCAACGCGGAGACCGGAGAGTTTGCGATCGACTTCGTGCTACACGAGCCCGCGGGGCCCGCCTCGCAGTGGGCCCAGGCGGCCGAACCCGGCTGGACCTTCGCCGCACAAACCCTCGGCACCACCAAGTTTGAGCTACCGGATGAGTTGCCGGCGGGTTATCTCCTCGTGGGCGACGCCGCCTCGATCCCCGCACTCTCGGCGATCGTGGCGACCGTGCCCGAGGAGGTCCCGCTCGAGGTCTATCTGGAACTGCACCACGAAACGGACCTGGATATCCCGTTCCCCACGCACCCGCGCCTGAACGTGCATTGGATACCACGCACCGGAACCGAGTCGCTTGCCGCATCGATCGAGCCGCGCGACTGGTCCGATTGGAAGGCCTGGCTCGCCTGTGAGACGGCATCGATGAAGCCGCTCCGCGTGCGGCTGCGCGACGAATTCGGCTTCCCCAAGTCCGAGGTCCACGCCCAGGGGTACTGGGTTGAGGGCAAGTCCATGGGACGCATGCGCGAAGAGGACAAGGCCGCCGCGGAGGCCGCGAAGGCCGCACGTGCTGCCACTCCCCGGAACCCGTCACCGAGCCACAACGTGAAGCTCCTGCTGACAGCGCCACACGTGGCACGTGGCGCGCCGCCGCGGGAAGCAGGCTCCTTGCCCCGCTGAAAAACACCCTGATCATTGGCGGGGTGGTCCAAGGGATCGTCACACTCCTTCAACTCGCGCCATATGTTCTGCTCACCGAACTCGCACGCCGACTCCTCGCGGGTGCACCAACGAGCGAACTGTGGGGCGTTGGCGTCTGGGCGGTCGTCATCATGGGGGTAGGCGCCCTCCTCGCCAGCGCCCTCATGATCTGGGCGCACGCCATGGACACCCAGTTCGAGCGAGAGCTTCGCGGCCGTCTCCTCGGCAAGCTCTCCAAGCTCCCGCTCGGCTGGTTCGACCGGCGCACCTCCGGCCAGGTCAAGCAGCTCGTGCAGGACGACACCCTCTCCCTGCACTACCTCTCAACTCACGCGGTCCCAGATGCGGTGAACGCCGCCGTCGGTCCCATCGCCGTGCTCATCTACCTCTTCGTGGTGGATTGGCGGCTCGCACTCGTGATGCTCATTCCGGTGCTCGTCTACTTCATCACGATGATCATCATGGTGACGAACTCGGGCGCGAAGATTCAGCAGTCGCAGGCCTGGGCCGAGAAGATGAACAGCGAGGCCGGCGGTTACATCGACGGCCAGCCCGTGATTCGCGTGTTCGGAGGGGGCGCCGCCTCCACATTCCAGGCTCGGCTCAACGAGTATCTGCGCTTCCTCGGCGACTGGCAGCGGCCATTTATGGGTCAGAAGACGGTCATGGACCTCGCCACACGCCCCACCACGTTTGTGCTCCTGATCGCGATCTTCGGCACGATTCGCGTGGCCGACGGCGGCATGAACCCCACCGATCCGCTCCCGTTCCTGTTCCTCGGCACCACGTTCGGTGCACGGTTGCTCGGCATCGGATACGGGCTCGGTGGGCTACAAGGTGGCCTCAAGGCCGCACGGCGGATCCAAGTTGCTCTAGACGAGCCGGTGCTGGAGACCCAGCCCGACGGCGATCAGGACGGTGTGGGCGTTCCCGCCGGCCTTGTGGAGTTTGAGGCGGTGCGCTTCGAGTATCGCGCCGGCGTACCGGTGCTCGACAACGTCTCGTTGACGCTCGAACCCGGCAGCGTGACGGCGCTCGTGGGGCCCTCCGGCTCCGGCAAGTCCACGCTCGCCTCGCTCCTCGCGCGCTTCGACGACGTGACCGCAGGCGCGATCCGGATCGGCGGGGCGGACATCCGTTCGCTCACCCCGGATGAGCTCTACGCGCGCGTGGGCTTCGTGGTCCAGAACGCCCAGCTTGTGCATGGCACAGTCCACGAGAACATCGCGCTGGCACGTCCGGACGCCACACGTGCGCAGGTCGAGGAGGCGGCGCGCGCGGCACTCACCGGCGATCCCACGCCGCGCACGCGCGTGATCGTGGCGCATCGCCTCTCCTCGATACGCGCCGCGGACCGCGTGCTGTTCCTCGAGGACGGCCGGATCGTGGAGGACGGCGCGGTGGACGAACTCCTGGCACGTGGCGGCAGGTTCGCCGATTTCTGGCGGCATCAGAACGAAGCCACCGACTGGCGGCTGGTGTAGCAATCCCACAACTGCGGAGAAGCGATGTGGGCATTCCGGCCTAGATCCATCCCGAAACGGCGGGAATAGGATCGACACGTACCCCCACCAACGAAGGAGCACGCGCGTGCGCACGTCCCCGTCCTACACCGCCTCATACCGAATCCAGCTCAACGAGTCCACGACCACAATCGCCCACGTAGTGGACGCCGTCGCGGAACTAGATGCGCAGGTGAAGGGTCTCGACGTCGCCGAGTCCGATCGCGGTCACATCGTGCTCGATCTGACCTGTGACATGCGGAACTCCGAGCACCGGAGGCGCGTGCGGGAGCGGCTCGCGGCACTGCCCGGCGTGAGCGTGGACTCGGTGGCGGACCAGACCTTCCTCGCACACGTGGGCGGGAAGATCGAGGTCGCGCCGAAGTCCCCCATTCGCAACCGCGACGATCTGTCCCGGGTCTACACACCGGGCGTTGCACGGGTATGCACGGCGATCCACGATGCTCCCGCGAAGGCACACCTGCTCACGATCAAGGCGAACACCGTGGCCGTGGTGTCGGACGGCACCGCCGTACTCGGCCTCGGCGACATCGGCCCCGAAGCGGCCCTCCCCGTGATGGAGGGCAAGGCGGTGCTGTTCAAGCAGTTCGCCGACGTGGACGCCTGGCCCGTGGTCCTAAACACGAAGGACACCGAGGAAATTATCGCCGTCGTGAAGGCCATCGCGCCCGGCTATGGCGGCATCAACCTCGAAGACATCTCCGCACCGCGATGCTTCGAGATCGAGGAGCGCTTGCGCGCCGAGCTCGACATCCCCGTGTTCCACGATGACCAGCACGGCACCGCGATCGTCACCCTGGCCGCCTTGATCAACGCCCTCACCCTGGTGGGCAAGAAGATTGAGGACGTGCGGATCGTCGTCAGCGGCGTGGGCGCCGCAGGCTCGGCCATCATCAAGCTACTGCAGGCACACGGCGCCACGGACATCGTGGGTTACGGTCGCTCTGGGGCGCTGAACCGGAACGAGGTCGAGGGCATGCACCCCTCGCGCCGCTGGCTCGCCGAGAACACCAACCCCCGCTGTGTCTCCGGGTCGCTCAAGGACGGCGTGGCTGGGGCGGACGTGTTCATCGGCGTCTCGCAGGCCAATATCCTCGACGGCGATGACATCGCCACCATGGCCGACGACGCCATCGTCTTTGCGATGGCCAACCCCACTCCCGAGGTGGATCCGATCGCAGCGGCCACGCACGCGGCGATCGTGGCGACCGGCCGCTCCGACTTCCCGAACCAGATCAACAACGTGCTCGCGTTCCCGGGCCTGTTCCGCGGTCTGCTCGACGCGAAGGTCCGTGAGATTACCACGGAGTTGCTCCGCGTGGCCGGCGTGGCGATCGCTTCCGTGATCTCTCCCGATGAGCTCTCGCCTAACTACATCATCCCGGGCGTGTTCGACGAGCGTGTGGCCCCTGCCGTCTCGAGTGCCGTGCGCCGCGCCGTGCGCGATCTTCCGCACATCGACATCCCGGTGCAGGAGGGGCTGACCACCGAGAGGTAGGGTAAAGCCCGTCATGACCTCTGAAACTCCGCGGCCCATCACCGCCGTCATTCGCGAGGCGGGCGCGAGCTTCTTCCCAATCGCACTGATCGCGCGGCTCCCGTTCGCCATGCTCGTGGTGGGGGTACTCTCGCTCGTGGTCTCCGCGCGCGGCTCGCTCCAACTCGGCGGCCTCACCTCGGCCATGGTGGGCCTCGGCACGGCGGCATTCGGGTGGGCCCTCGGGATGGCTGCGGATCGCTTTGGCCAACGCCCGGTGCTCCTCGTGGCAGGCATCGCGAACTCGATCGCACTGTTCGCAATGGCCGCGGTTGTCTACACCTCGGCGCCCGATGCGACCGTGCTCGCGATCGCCTTCCTGATCGGTGCCACGGCGCCGCAAGTATCGTCCATGTCCCGCACGCGACTCGCAGCAATCGTCACCCGAGTCGTCCCTGTGCAGTTCCGCGGCCGCACCATGAACACGGCGATGGCCTACGAATCGGCCGCCGATGAGATCGTCTTCGTCTTCGGCCCCTTCATCGTGGGCGTGATCGGCTCGCTCATCTCACCCGCGGCATCGGTCTGGGCGGCGGGTGCGCTGATCCTGTTCTTCGTCACCGCCTTCGCCCTCCACCACACCGGCCGCACCCCGACCGTCCGAACGGAAGCGGGCGCCGTCGACCAAGCTCCGTTCCGCGAACTACTGCATGGCCGACTCCTGATTCTTGTGCTGGCCGTGTTCGGGATCGGCGGGTTCTTCGGATCCACGCTCTCCTCGCTCACGTCCTACATGAACGACGCCGGCACCCCCGAACGCGCGGGCCTGCTGTATGGCGTGATGGGCGTCAGTTCGGCGGTGCTGGCGCTCGGCGTGGCCGCGCTCCCCGCGTCATTCGGCCTGAATGCCCGCTCCCTCAGCTTTTCGGCGATCCTCGCCTGTGGCGCCGTGGCGTTCCAGTTCGTCTCGTCCGATCTCACCGTTGCCGCCGCACTCTTCCTTGCGGGAGCCGGGATCGGGCCGACCTTCGTCTCGATCTATGGCCTCGCCGTCGCCCGAAGTCCGCACGGCCGCTCCAACACGGTCATGACCGTGCTCTCCTCCATGGTGCAAGTCGGACAAGCCGCGGCAGCCGCGATCACGGGGCACCTTGCGGAGACGTACGGCACCGCGACGGCGTGGGCCTCGGTGTTGGGGTTCGTGGGCGTCCTGGCGGTGGCGGTCGTGCTGAACGCCGTGCTGTTTCGCGAGGAGCCACACGCGGCGTGATTCTTCGCACCAATTTGGGACTTCTGCTGTTTCGTTAATCGCCGTTAGGCTCGTTCATATGAAGGAGAAGCGCCCCCATGTGGTTGTGATCGGTGGCGGATTCGGCGGACTTGCCACTGTCCGCTCGCTCGCGAAAGCGGATGTGGACATCACGCTCATCGATCGGCACACCTACAACACGTTTCAACCGTTGCTCTACCAGGTCGCCACGGCATCCCTGAACCCCGGGGACATCACCTGGTTCCTGCGCGCGATTCGCGCCAAACAGAGCAATGTGCGGTTCGTGCGTGGCACCGTGCTGTCGATGTCGCACGATTCGCAGGAGGTGGTCCTGGACGGGAACGTCACGGTCAAGTACGACTACCTCGTGATCGCCTGCGGCGTCACCGCCAACTTCTTCGGGATTCCCGGCGCGGCCGAGCACTCGTTGCCGCTCTATCGACGTTCCCAGGCTCTCGCGCTGCGCGATCGGATGTTCGCAACGCTGGAGACCTCGGCCATGAACGACGGCGATCGCGAGCTACGCATGATCGTGGTGGGTGGCGGACCCACCGGCGTGGAGACAGCCGGGGCCCTCGCCGAGATGCGCAACATGGACATGCCCGTCACCTACCCGGAGATTCCCGCATCGAAGGTGCATGTCTCCCTCGTGGAGATGAGCCCGAACGTGCTGGGGCCCTTCCACCCCTCGCTACGCGACTACGCAGCGGACGCCTTGCGCTCGCGCGGTGTTGACCTTCGACTCGAGACCGCAGTGAAGGAAGTGCGGGCTGATGGCGTTCTCGTGGAACGCGAGGGCGAGCAGGAGTTCCTCGAGTCCGAGATCGTGGTGTGGGCGTCCGGCGTCACCGTGCATCCGAGCGTCGCTTCGTGGGGTCTGCCCCAGGGTCGCGGTGGGCGGATCGAGGTGGACGAGCACCAACGTGTGCGCGGCCTGCCCAACGTTTTCGCGATCGGTGACATCTCGGTGAACCCCAACGACGCCCTTCCCCAGCTCGCGCAGCCGGCCCTTCAGGAGGGTCAGCACGTGGGCAAGGTGATCGCCCGCGAGGTCTCTGGGTCGGCTACACCGAAGCCGTTCCGGTATCGCGATAAGGGCACGATGGCCACGATTGGTCGCGCCTCAGCGATTGCGCAAGTGAAGGGACTACCTCGCCAGAAGGGGTTCGTTGCCTGGTTCATCTGGGTGGTGGTGCACGTCGCGTCCCACCTTGGCTACCGCAACCGGATCGCCACAATGACCAACCTCACCCTGAAGTACTTCGGCTGGCGCTCGCACAACGCAATTGTGGGCGAGACGCCCCTGGTGGTCTCTCGTGAGCCGAAGCTCATCGAATCGAACCCGCCCGCTGCGACCCCTGCCCCGAGGAAGGGCCGCCGAGCTACCGCCGCCTCTGCGCTGTCCAGCCCATCGCCGTCGGACAGCGTGGACTCCGCAGAGTAGGTAGTCCCGTCCACACGCCGACTGCTACCTTCGACGCATGGCAAACGAACCGAAGACCAAACCGACCGAACAGAGTGTGGCCGAGTTTCTAGAGCAGGTCGAGCCAGCAAGACGTCGCGAGGACGGTGCCGCGCTCGCCAAGATATTCAGCGAAGCAACTGGCGCTGAACCGACTATGTGGGGCCCGTCAATGATCGGATACGGCAGCTACCGCTATGTTTCTCCTCGCGACCCGCGGCGTCACGGTGAGTGGCTCAAGACCGGCTTCTCTCCTCGAAAGGCGCAGCTCTCCCTCTACGGGCTGAAGGACCTGCCAGCGGGAGCCGAGTTGCTGCCCAGCCTCGGGAAGTACACCGAAGGCGCCGGTTGTGTCTACGTGAAGAAGCTAGAGGACATTGACCTCGATGTACTTCGCCAGCTCATCACGATCGCATACTCACGCACCGATGATCCGATTGCGAGCGGAACTTCGTGGTGAGCGGGCCCGAGACCTCTCGCTCCGACCGGCCGGAGATATCACGCACTACCGTCTCAACTCCCGAAGAAGGCTGTGAGCATAGAGCGTGATCCCGTACTCACACCTCCGGAATCACCCTCCCAAGGTGCCCACCAACCTTGACACGCATTGAGTGCGGTTCTTCTCAGTGGGCGGTGTGCAGGGTTCTTGGCCAGGATGAAGCGCAGTCCGTTCGGTGCCGTGCAGATTCTCGACTCCGCGCTGGACTCGGTTTGAAGGTTGGGGATGGTCGGGTGCCTCCGGTGGTGCTCCGAGCCCCCTCTGTGCGCCCTTTCGGCTGGCGTGTGGGGCCTTGTCCGGGTGGTTGTGTCTATATCACGGACCACTGACATTTATCTGACATCGGGTGTTGGCCTGTGGATAGAGATACGCCAGCCCGAACGCCCTACAACACGTCCGGGCGTGTCTTGTGGGAACCCACAGACTTCACAGAAACGGCATCAAATAGCGGTGTAAGGGTTGTTGGTGTCAGTGGGAGCCCCTAGAATGGTTCCATGCACTAAACGAACGAGTGACACGCGA
>FZQV01000013.1 GCA_900199505.1 Ruaniaceae bacterium KH17
ACCGACGGTCCCTCCACCGGCCGTTTGCCACTCACGTGAGTGCGAAAAGCCCGGCCTCGGCTCCCTACGCGGCCGTTTGCCACTCACGTGAGTGCGAAAAGCCCGGGGGACGTACGCGGCGTGCGTGCCGCACGCCAGCGGTCGGCGCGCTACCGGCGCCGGCGGATGGCGCGCACGTAGCGATCGCGATCGGTGAGGTCCCGGCCGGTCTCGATCGCCTCGAACGCTCCCGTCGCCGCGACGAGCGCGCGCATCGACTCGCCCTGGAGATCGCCGTGCTCCATCACGAAAAGCCCGCCGTCGCGAAGCAGCGCCGCCGCGCGTGCGGCCACTGCGCGGGGGATGTCCTCGCCGTCAGGCCCGCCGCCATACAGCGCGGCAGGCGGATCCCACTCGGTCACCTCCGGATCGCGAGGAATCGCGCCATCGGGAATGTAGGGCGGGTTGCTGATCACCGCGTCGATCGTGCCGTCGAGTTCGGGGAGCGCATCCGCGGCGTCACCCAGCACGAGCATCACACCGCGTGGCTCCAGGTTCTGCTGGGCGACGGCGGCCGCTTCCTTGGAGAGTTCCACGGCCCAGGTCTGGGCGCCGGGAACCTCATCCGCGATCGCCGCGGCAATCGCGCCACTGCCCGTACACAGGTCGACGACGCGGGGTACTTCACGCTCGGCGAGCCACTCGATCGCCGCACCAGCCACGATCTCGGTCTCGGGGCGCGGAACGAAGGCGCCGCGTGCGATCACGAGCTGCGAATAGCGGAAGGTCGCCTCTCCGAGGATGTGCTGCAGGGGCTCGCGCAGCGCGCGCCGGGCCAGCAGCGCAATGTAGGCATCGACGTCGGGATCCGAGACCTCGTCAATCAACTCGAGTGGGCGCTCCCCCAGGACGTGCCGCAGTAGGGAACGCGCGTCATGCGCGGGACTCGGGACACCGTGCTCGGCGAGGCGCGCCGTGGCGAGCGCGATGAGCTCGCGTGGCGTCACTTCTCGCCGACGGCCTTGAGCCGCTCAGCCTCGTCCATCTCGATCGCGGACTGGATCACGGGGCCGAGCGCCCCGCCCAGGACCTGATCGAGGTTGTAGGACTTGTAGCCGGTGCGGTGATCGGCGATCCGGTTCTCGGGGAAGTTGTAGGTGCGGATGCGTTCGGAGCGGTCCACCGTGCGCACCTGGGAACGCCGCTGCTCAGAGGCGGCCGCTTCGGCCTCTTCCTTGCGCAGTTGTGCCAGGCGCGACTTCAGCACTCGGAGGCCGGCTTCACGGTTCTGCAGCTGCGACTTCTCGTTCTGCATCGAGACCACCACGCCGGTGGGAAGGTGGGTAATCCGGACCGCAGAATCCGTGGTGTTCACGGACTGACCGCCGGGGCCGGACGAACGGTAGACGTCGATCCGCAGATCGTTCTCGTGGATCTCGATCTCGCCCGCGTCTTCGACCTCGGGCATCACGAGCACGCCGGCGGCGGAAGTGTGGATCCGGCCCTGCGATTCGGTGACGGGGACGCGCTGCACGCGGTGCACGCCACCCTCGTACTTGAGCGACGCCCAAACGCCGTCTTCCGGCGCCACGTTGCCGCGGGTACGGAAGGCGATCGACACGTCCTTGTAGCCACCGAGGTCCGAGTACGTCTCCGAGAGGACCTGGGAGGACCAGCCGCGCTGCTCGGCGTAGCGCAGATACATGCGGGCAAGATCCGCCGCAAAGAGGGCCGACTCGTCGCCACCCTCCCCGGCCTTGACTTCGAGGATCACGTCCGAGGCGTCGTCGGGATCGCGGGGAACAAGAAGGCGCTTCAGGTGCTCGGAGGCAGCGGCTTCTTCCTCCTCGAGCCCCGGGATTTCGGCCGCGAAATCGGGATCCTCGGCGAGCTCGCGGGCCGCCTCGAGGTCATCATGCGCTGTGGACCATCTGCGGTACGCGGCAACGATCTGACCGAGCTCGGCGTACCGGCGGCCCACCTTGCGAGCGCGCTGCTGATCGGAAAGAACGGCGGGATCGGACATGAGAGTCTCGAGCTCCGCGTGCTCCTGCAACAGTGTTTCGGCGGCGGCGAAGTCCTCGCTCATGATCCCTCTCTCGGGGCTTGGTGGTGAAAGTATCCAGAATTGGGAAACCGGGCCTGCTTTCACAGGCCCGGTGACGCCGTGCTACTTCTTCTTGCCGTAGCGCGCTTCGAAGCGTGCCACGCGGCCACCCGTGTCGAGGATCTTCTGCTTGCCCGTGTAGAACGGGTGGCAGGCGGAGCAGACGTCCGCGTGGATCTCGCCAGACTTGGCGGTGGAGCGGGTGGTGAAGGTGTTCCCGCAGGTGCAGGTCACGGTCGTGACCTTGTATTCAGGGTGAATTCCCTGCTTCATGGAGTTCTCCTTTTTATCGGATGTGCCGGGTCCCCACGAGTTGCCGTGAGGTGAACCGGAACCAACGGACTATTCTGCCACCTCTCAGGTGGCAGAAGCTAGTCGCGTGTGTGTGAGTTAGCTGATGGTTAGGTTGTCCAACTCGTCCTTGGTGGCTGGCGCGGTCTTCGCGACGGACATCAGGAACTCTGCGTTGGACTGGGACTCGCGAAGCTTGCCGAGGATGAGGTCGATCGCCGCCTCCTTCTCGAGACCACCCATGAGGCGGCGCAGGCGCCAGATGACCTTGAGTTCCTCCTGCGTGAGCAGCAACTCCTCGCGGCGAGTACCCGAGGCGTTGACGTCCACGGCCGGGAAGATGCGCTTATCCGCCAGCTGGCGAGAGAGACGCAGCTCCAAGTTTCCTGTGCCCTTGAACTCCTCGAAGATGACCTCGTCCATCTTGGAGCCAGTCTCGACCAGCGCCGAGGCGATAATCGTGAGCGAGCCGCCACCCTCGATGTTGCGGGCCGCACCGAAGAACTTCTTCGGCGGGTACAGCGCCGAGGCGTCCACACCACCGGAAAGGATGCGGCCCGACGCCGGAGCGGCGAGGTTGTATGCGCGTGACAGGCGGGTGAGCGAGTCCAGCAGGATGACCACGTCACCGCCGAGCTCCACGAGGCGCTTCGCGCGCTCAACGGAGAGTTCGGCAACAATCGTGTGATCCGAAGCGGGACGGTCGAAGGTCGAGGCGATGACCTCACCCTTCACCATGCGCTGCATATCGGTGACTTCCTCGGGACGCTCGTCAACGAGGACCACCATGAGGTGCACCTCGGGGTTGTTGACGGCGATCGCGTTGGCGATCTGCTGCATCACGATGGTCTTGCCGGCCTTCGGCGGCGCCACGATCAGGCCACGCTGGCCCTTACCAACCGGCGAAACCAGATCGATCACGCGTGGCGTCAGCGCCTTCGGGCTCGTCTCGAGGCGCAGCATTTCCTGCGGGTACAGCGGGGTGAGCTTGGCAAAGTCAGGACGGCGGCGCGCATCCTCGATGGACATGCCGTTGATGGTGTCCAGGCGCACCAGCGCGTTGTACTTCTGGCGCGAGCTCTGCTGATCGCCCTCACGCGGCTGCTTGATGGCACCGGTGACGGCGTCACCGCGGCGCAGGCCGTACTTCTTGACCTGGCCGAGCGTCACGTAGACGTCATTCGGCCCAGGCAGGTAGCCCGAGGTGCGCACGAACGCGTAGTTGTCGAGAATGTCGAGGATTCCGGCCACGGGAATGAGCACGTCATTCTCGTTGACCTGCGGGTCGTCGTCGTTCCGGCGGCGATCATTGCCTCGATTGTCGTTCCGGTTGTCGCGGTTGCGGTTCCGGTTGCGGCGGCGGCCACTGCTATTGCGGCGGTCATCGCCACCGTCGTCGTTCCGGCGGCGAGCGGCGGCGCCCTCGGCCAGATCGTCGAGCGAGGGGGTCGAGTCCTTCTTCTGCTGCTGGCCCCGCGAGGCGGCAAGCTCACGCTTGAGCTCGTTCTTGGCGTCCTCGTGCGAATCGGACGTGGCGCGGCGGTTGCCGCTGTTCTCCGAGCGCTCCGGGAGTTGGATGTCGAGGGCCGGGGCGCCGTCGGACTGTGAGTCCTGACGCGGCTGCTCCGCCTGCTTCTGCTGGCGGGGCTCGGACTTCTCGGCCGCGGGCTTCCCGGCGCGCGGCTGCTTCTCGACTGCGGGCCCTGAGCCGCCCTGCGTGGCTGCGATGGCGGCGACGAGATCGCCCTTGCGCATCTTTGACGTGCCCTTGATGCCGAGTTCTTGGGCGAGTGACTGGAGCTCGGGCAACTTCTTGGTCGCAAGCTCGTTGGATGAGGTCACGGGGTTCCTTACGGTCAACCTATGGAAAGCACAGTGTAGGAACGTGCCACTCAAAGTGTGGGGACGCCTATGCGAAGAACTCGCGGCTGTGCGTTACTCAGTTTAGCAGGGTCGGCGCCAAGCTTCACGCTGAACGCCAACGTGACATCTGTCGCACACCACGCAGGGACGCAGGTCGCGGCCGAATTGGCAGGGCTGGCACTCTACTCGGGGCTCGTTGGAAGCTCACGCATCCGGGCGTATCGGCTCAGTAGCAGCGGGAGGCAAGCGGCGGCAGCGAGTGCCACACCCACCCAAATCGCTCCGACCGTGCCGAGCGCGCTCCCAAGCAAGCCGGCAAGGAGCGCCGAGATCGGCATAATCCCCCACACTACGAATCGGATCGACGCGTTCATCCGCCCAAGGAGCGGCGTGGGGCACAGCCGCTGCCGCGCGGTCACTTGCAGTACGTTGTAGACAATCACGGCGAATGCCACGAGGAATGACTGGACCATCAGCACCGGGATCACCCACCCGGTGGGCACGAGCACGGCGAGCGGCAAGAGTGCCATCCCAGCACCCGAGATGAGCATCGCGAGAACGAGCGCCTGTCCTTGCCCGATCCGGTCGGACAGACGCGTGGTCACGAGCGAGGCGAGCAGCCCACCAATCGCCCCCACCGAGGCAATCACGCCGTACCAGAACGGCGTGACGCCGAGCATTCGCAGAACCAGAATCGGCTCCAGTGTGAAGATGATGGTCGCACCCAGGTTGGAGAGCGCCGTCGTCATGGTGACGCGCCGCAGGAAGTGTTGCTGCCAGACGAACGAGATCCCTTCCCCAATCTCCTTCATGAGCGGCGGGCGCTTGGAACGCGGTACCGGGGCTTCGCTATCCCGGATCGTCGAGAGGAATCCCGCCGAGGCGAGGAAGCCGACGGCATTCACGAGCATCAGCACGGGAGCGCTCACAACGCGAAGCAACAGCCCAGCGAGGCCGGGCCCGCCGAGACGCGCGATCTGTGCCGTGGTCTCGAGCTTGGCATTCGCATCGCCGACGGCGTCCGATTCCACGAGCACCGGAATGTAGCTCTGGTACGCAATGTCGAAGAAGACCGTGGCGAATCCCAGAGCCATCGCAACGAAGTAGAAGTGCCACATCTGCGGCTGACCGAACGCGAACATCAGCGGCACGGAGAGCACCACGCCGGCGCGGATCAGGTCCGTCACGATCATCACGCGGCGCTTGCGCCACCGATCCACGAGGCCACCGGCCACCAGCCCAATCGCCAGGAACGCGATCGTGTTGGCGGCGTTGAGGTAGCCCATCTCGGCGTCGCTGGCGTGCAGGAGGTTGACGGCGATCACTGGCACGGCGAGTCCGGTGAACTGCCAGCCGAACTGGCTGAGGGCTTCGCCCGCCCACAGTTGTATGAAGCCGGGTTGGTGCAGCGCGGAGGAACTCACACCCGCCATCCTCACACGGATTGCAGTGCATGCGCCGCTCGGCACAACCAAAGTGTCGCACGGTGCGCGGGCGCGAGACTGGCTAGCCGGACCACCCCCGCCATCCACGGCCTCAGTGACTACTGCGCGAGCGCGCGGACTCCCTCCGTGGCTACGGGGAGCGCGCGCACGGTCCAGCCGTGCTGACTCAGCGCGGTGGCGAGTTGCTCCGGGACCGAGATGAATGAAAACACGGTGGGACCCGCGCCGGAAAGCGCCGCGGGGATACCGCTCCGCCGGAGCGAATCGATCAACTCTGCGGTCTGCGGCATGACCTCGCGGCGGTATGGCTGGTGTAGCCGATCATCCGTGGCCGGGAGCAGGTGTTCGCCCGTCCGAAGCGCCTCGACGAGAAGCGCCGAGCGTTGCAGGTTGAAAACGGCGTCGGAATGGGCGATCGTACGCGGCAACACCGCACGTGTGGTGGCCGTGAGCGATTCCGTGGGCGGGATCATCACGTACGGCTGGATCGACTCGTGCACCGGCAACGGGATCGTGTGCGGGCCCTCCTCGTCCATCCAGGTGAGTTGCGCGCCGCCGTAGACGGCGGGTGCGGCGTTGTCTGGGTGGCCTTCGAAGTCCGTGACGAGGCGGAAGATCGCGTCATCATCCAGCGATTCGGGCTCCGAGATCATCGCCCGCACGGCGGCGATTCCCGCGGCCACGGCCGACGCCGATGAGCCGAGCCCGCGCGAATGCGGGATTGAGTTGTGGCACGTCAGGTCGATGCCGATCTGCGGGGCACCCACATACTCCAGCGCCACGCGGATCGCGCGAACCACGAGGTGATCCTCGCCGAGCCCGGCGGTCTGCTGGCCCTCGCCGCGCACGGTCACACGAGTCTCACCCGCGGTGGCGCGCACGATGATCCGGTCCCGCAACTCCAACGCCATGCCAATGGAATCGAAACCGGGCCCGAGGTTCGCCGTGGTCGCTGGGACGGTAACGGAGGCGTGATCAGTCAGGAAGCGCATTACAGGCCGAGCGCCTTGACGGTAGCTTCAACGGTGGGGGCAATCGGGTTCGGATCGAACTCGTAGCTACCGAGCGCCGTCGCCGTGTCCTTCAGGCCATTACCGGTCACCGTGCAGGTAATCGTGGCGCCGCTCGGCACCTTGCCGGCCGCGGCCGCCTTGAGCAATCCAGCCACCGACGCCGCCGAGGCGGGTTCCACGAACACGCCCACCTGGGCGGAGAGCAGGGCCTGTGCCTCGAGGATCTCGGCGTCCGAGACGGCGTCGATGAAGCCGCCCGAGTTGTCACGCGCCTCCACGGCGAAGTCCCACGAGGCGGGGTTACCGATTCGGATGGCCGTTGCCACGGTCTCGGGGAACTCGACGGGTTCGCCCTTCACGAAGGGGGCCGCGCCGTCGGCCTGAATGCCCCACATCTGCGGCACCTTGGTGGCGACGGCGGCGATTTTGGTGGCGGAATCGTCGATGGACGCCGAGGTGGTGCGGCCGGCGTACTCGTTGTAGCCCATCCAGTACGCCGAGATGTTGCCGGCGTTGCCCACCGGGAGCACGTGGATGTCCGGGGCGTCGCCGAGCGCGTCCACGATCTCGAACGCTGCGGTCTTCTGGCCCTGGAGCCGGTACGGGTTCACGGAGTTCACGAGCGCCACGGGGTATTCCGCGGTCAGCTCGCGCACGATCCGGAGGCAGTCATCGAAGTTGCCGTCCACAGCCACCAGCGTGGCGCCGTGCACCACGGCCTGGGCCAGCTTGCCGGCGGCAATCTTGCCCGCGGGCAGGATCACAGCGCAGCCGAGGCCCGCGCGCACGGCGTAGGCGGCGGCCGAGGCCGAGGTGTTTCCGGTCGAGGCGCAGGCCACGTACTCGACGCCGCCGGTCGAGGCCACGTCCGAGATCGCCGAGGTCATGCCGCGGTCCTTGAAAGAGCCGGTGGGATTCGCGCCTTCCACCTTCACGTACACGGTGGCACCCGTGCGCGCATCGAGCGCTGGCGCGTGCACGAGCGGCGTACCGCCCTCACCAAGCGTCACAACTTCCTTGAAATGCGGCAGACGCTCCGCATACTCGTTGATAACTCCGCGCCACTGGTGTGCCATGGCTGCTCCTTATGCTTCGACGGGGGTGACCGAGAGGATTTCGCGAACGGCAGGCTCGTTCCCGAGCTCTTCCGTGACAGCGGTGAGGGCCGCGCCGCGGCTCGGGTGGGTCACGATCGCGACCACCGAATCGCCCTCGACATCCGCCAACTGGCCCACGGACTGGATCGAGACGCCGTGCTCGGCATGGCTACCCGCGACCCGCGCGAGCACGCCGGGCTCATCGGCCACACGGACCCGTACTCGCTGGGCATAGGTGGTCTCCTCGGGTCCCACCACGCGTAGCGCCGCGTATGCCGACTCGCGCGGAGCGTTCCCGCCGCGGACCTTGTGCGAGGCGGCTGCGACGACGTCGGACAAGACGGCCGACGCCGTGGGGGCACCCCCCGCTCCCTGGCCATAGAACATGAGCCGACCGGCCGATTCGGACTCGACCACGATCGCGTTGAACGCACCGTGCACAGAGGACAGCGGGTGCGTATGCGGCACGAGTGTGGGGGCCACGCGCACGTTGATCGCGTCATCGCCCACGCGCTCGGCGATCGCGAGTAGCTTCAGGGTGTACCCGGCGGACTCCGCCTGGGCGATGTCTTCGGCGGTGACGTTTCGGATGCCCGAGACGCTCACCTGGTCGATGCCCACACGGGTGTGGAAGGCGAGCTGAGCGAGGAGCGCGGCCTTGGCGGCGGCGTCGTGCCCGTCAACATCTGCCGTGGGATCGGCCTCGGCGAAACCGAGTTCCTGCGCCGTCGCAAGCACGGTATCGAAGCTCAGGCCCTTGGTTGCCATCTCGTCGAGGATGTAGTTCGTGGTGCCGTTGACGATGCCGAGCACGCGGGTGACCGTGTCCCCCGCGAGCGATTCACGCAGCGCGTAGACGACTGGGACGGCGCCCGCCACGGCGGCCTCATAGTAGAGGTCCGCGCCCGAGGCAGCGGCGGCGTCAAAAAGCTCCGGACCGTGCGCCGCGAGGAGCGCCTTGTTACCGGTGACCACGGTGGCGCCGGTGGCCAGGGCCGCGAGTACAAGTTCGCGGGCAGGGCTGATGCCGCCAATCAGCTCGATCACAATGTCCGCATTGGTGGCGACGGCGCGCGCATCCGTGGTCAGGAGCGCCGGATCCACGTGGGGACCGCGGGGCGTCTCGAGGTCACGGACGGCGATCCCCGTAAGTTCCAGGTCCGCCCCCGAACGCTGGGCGAAGTCTTCCGCCCGCTCACCGAGCAGGCGAATCACCTCGGAACCCACCGTGCCGCAACCCAGCACGCCAATCCGGACGGGAGCCGTGGCCGCGCGCGCTTGGGCGCCAGCCATTGGCTGAATAGGAGTCATGGCGCCAAGCCTACTTCCCGCGAGGCGGCGTCACTTGCACATGTCCGTCCGTTGGGCGGTCAGTAGGCGGGATCGACGGCGAAGAAGTCGGACACCGTGTCGCGGCGCAGCCAGAGCGTGGCCTCGCCATTCTCGACGGCGACCACGGGCGAGCGCGCGAGCAGGTTGTAGTTCGAGGCCATCGAGCGGCCGTAGGCGCCTGTGGCCGGGATCGCGAGGAGATCGCCGCGCTCCAGGCCCTCAGGCAGGTCGATGTCGCGGATCATGATGTCGCCCGATTCGCAGTGCTTGCCGACGATCCGAGAGCGCACGGTGGGACCGGAGATCTCGCGGGAGGCGACGTCGGCAGTGTAGACCGAGCCATAGAGCATGGGGCGCAGGACCGTGTCCCCCATGCTTCCGTCGATCGCCACGTAACTGCGCTCACCGTCGTCGATCGTGACGCGCTTGATGGCACCCACCGAGTACAGCGTGACCATTGCAGGGCCAACGATGCTACGCCCGGGTTCGAAGGAGATCCGCGGCGGCGCCACTTCGAGCACCTCGCACGCCGCTCGTACGACGCCGGCCATCCGGGCACACACCTCGTCCGGGCTGAGCGTTGGCTCGTCCACGTAAGTAATGCCGTAGCCGCCGCCAAGATCCACATCGGGAACGAGCACGCCGGTCTCGCGCGCGATCTCGGCTCGAAGCGAGAGCAACGAACGAGTCGAAACGGCGTGGCCCTCCAGATCCGAGATCTGCGAGCCGATGTGCTGGTGCAGCCCGGCGAGCTCGAGATTCGGCAGTTCCACCGCGCGCCGGGCGGCCGCAAGCGCCGAACCGTCGGTGAGCGAGAGCCCGAACTTCTGGTCCTCGTGCGCCGTGGCGATGTATTCGTTGGCACCCGCGTGTACCCCAGTGGTGACGCGGATGAAGATCGGCGCGGTCACCCCGCGCTCCCCCGCCGCGGCGGAGATCAGGTCCAGTTCGCCGAGCGAATCGATCACGATCCGGCCCACGCCCGCGTCAAGCGCGGCGGCGATCTCCTCGGCGGACTTGTTGTTGCCGTGCACGCCAATCCGAGCCGGATCCATCCCGCCTGCGAGCGCCACCGCGAGTTCCCCGCCGGACGCCACGTCCGCGCAGAGCCCTCGTTCCACCACGAGCCGGATCATCGAGATGCAGGTGAATGCCTTCGACGCGTAGAAGACATCCGCCCCCGCGAGCCCGCGCTCGGGCGCGAAGTGCTCGTTCGCGGCCGCCGCCCACGCGTCCATTCGGCCGCGCAGATCGGCGAGATCGAGCGCGAACACGGGGGTCCCAAACTCGGCCGCCAGCGAGCGCGTGTCGAACCCGCCGATCTGAGCCGACCGATCGCCGTCGGCAGGGACCCAGGTGCTAGGCCAGGGAGTGAAAGCAGCCATTTCTTGTCTCCTAAGGACGAGGTCCAAGTTCACCCGACCGGCGAACGGCCTGAATCCTGCGACTGCGCGCAGGATGACGAAGAGGCGCCGCCGCGTAACCGTGGGTCGCGTGTCATGTTACCGAAACGCACGGCAAACCCAGGCCGCGTCCTCGGCCCGTGTCTTCTCTACCCGGGGATCCGCTGATATCCGTACACCAGTCGCAAAATAGACCGATTCAGGGCACGTTATGGCCCACTGATGTACGGATCTCAGCGGCCAAGTTACATCCGCTCCGGGGCGCTCACGCCGAGCAGCGCGAGGCCGTTGGCGATGACCTGGCCGGTGGCGTCGTTAAGCCACAGACGCGTGCGATGCGCGTCCGTGACCTCTTCATCGGCGCGCGGGGTGACGCGGCAGGCACCGTACCACGTGTGATACGCCGCGGCGAGCTCCTCGAGGTACCGCGCCACGCGGTGCTGCTCGCGCAGCTGCGCCGACAGCGTCACGATGCCGGGGAACTCGGCGAGCTTGCCGAGCAGCGCGGTTTCGGTGGGATCCGTGAGCAGCTCGGGCGCGAAGGCATCCTCGCGGTGCACACCGTGCTCGGCCGCATTCCGCGCCACGTTACAGATCCGCGCGTGAGCGTATTGCACGTAGTACACGGGGTTGTCGTTGGTATGCGCCGAGATTGCGGCCAGATCGATCGTGAGCGGCGAGTCCACCGAGGCGCGAGCCAGCGAATAGCGCGCGGCATCCACGCCGACGGCGTCCACCAAATCTTCGAGGGTCACAACCGTCCCAGCCCGCTTCGACATGCGGACCTCTTCGCCGTCTCGCACAACGTTCACGAGTTGCCCGATCAGGAGTTCGAGGTTCTTGCCGGGGCCGGCCTCGTCGCCGAAGGCGCGGGCCATGGCGTACATGCGGCCCACGTAGCCGTGGTGGTCCGCGCCGAGCATGATGATCACGTGGTCCGCACCGCGGCTGCGCTTGTCGAGGAAGTATGCGACGTCGCCCGCGAAGTAGGCGGCCTCGCCGTCGGACTTGATGACCACACGGTCCTTGTCATCGCCGAAATCGGTGGTGCGGATCCAGGTGGCGCCCTCGTTCTCGAAGACCACGCCGCGCTCGCGTAGCTCGCCGAGCGCACGATCCACAGCGCCGGACTCGTGCAGAGTGTCCTCGTGGAAGAAGACGTCGAAGTCCACGCCGAACTCGTGCAGGGCGGCCTTGATCTCGTCGAACATGAAGCCCACGCCCACCTCGCGGAAGGCCTCGCGTGCCTCGTCATCCGGAAGTTCGGCCGGGTTCGGGTGTCCCGCCTCCGTTTCGTGGGCGATCACCCGCGCGGCGATCTCGTCGATGTACTGTCCGCCGTAGCCGTCCTCCGGGACCGCCTCGTTGCGGGCACGGGCGAGGAGGGAGTTGGCGAAACGATCAATCTGCACGCCGTGGTCGTTGAAGTAATACTCGCGCGTTACCGTGGCGCCGGTGGCCTCGAAGAGGCGAGCCAGCGAGTCGCCGACCGCAGCCCAGCGCACCCCACCAATGTGGATCGGGCCGGTGGGGTTGGCCGAGACGAACTCGATGTTCACGTGCGATCCGGCGAGCGCCTCGGTGTGGCCGTAGGTCGCGCCCTGCTCGAGAATGCTGCGCGCCAGCTCGCCGGCAGCACCGGCGTCCAACCGGATGTTCAGGAAGCCGGGCCCGGCCACCTCAGCCGCGGCGACGCCGTCGGCCTCGGTCAGTGCGGCAGCGATCTGCTCGGCGAGCGCGCGGGGATTGGCGCCCGCCTTCTTGGCGAGTTGCATCGCCACGTTGGTGGCCCAATCGCCGTGCTCTCGCTGGCGTGGCCGCTCCACCTTGACCTCGGGAATCTGCGCCGGATCGAGCGCGAGGGCGCCGGACGTGGCGAAGTTCGTGAGGATGGAGTGGATTACCGTGGCGAGGGTCTCAGGAGTCACGAGTCCCAGTGTAGTGGGCGTGGCCAAAGTGACCGCCGCGCGCTGATAGACTCGGTGATCGCGCCCCGATAGCTCAGTGGATAGAGCGTCCGCCTCCGGAGCGGAAGGTCGCAGGTTCGAATCCTGTTCGGGGCACTCGTGAGCGATGCGACGCATCGCGAGCACCCCGTCCGCGCCGCGAGCTATGCGTCTTCCTCCTTGGCGTCATTCTTCCCAGTGTCCTTCTTGTCACTACCCGCGCCATCGGCGGCGGGCTTGTCCGGTCTCGATCCTTGCGGCTGGAAGTTGTCGATTCCGGCAAGCGGCCGCTCGACCAGGAGAAGCACCGCCGGGGAGATCGCGCACACAGCCAACACAAAGAGGATGAGTGCGGCTTCCCACCCATCGAGCTTGCTGGCGAAGACCGCCATGAGCGTCACAACCGCGAGCAGGAGCGAGGCAATCAGCGTACCAATCAGAATCTTCGGCACCACATCCGCGAGCTCGCGCCACTTCTTCCGCTGCTCAATGTGCTCACTGGTGTACTCGACAACCGTGCCGAAGTACGCAACTCGTTGCTTCTCGAACTCGACTCGCTGCGCCTCGAACTGTTCCTGGTGGGCGGCCAGTTCGGGAGTCGCGGGAAGGCCGGCGCGAGTCCGCAGCAGCTCCTTGGCGAGCACTCCTCGATCAGCCGGGGCAACCATGTCCCACAATTGGCTCTCCGACGACGCCGCCCACAGGCGCTCCGCTTTGAGAATTTGCTCCGCGAGATCGCTTCGCTTCGCGCCATCTGTGAGCGTGTTGAGAAGGTACGACCCGGGCGTCGCATGTTGCACGATCGCCTCATTCAGAGCTTTCTGCTCATCGAGATACGCGTCCACGACCTTCGTGCGCTGATCCTGAGACGCCCATTCGGTTAGCGGCTCCTTCAGTTCACTCTTCCCCTCTGCGAGCGCCGTGATGACGTCCGCTCTCACGCAACCGCAGTCGTCTTTGGCAGGGGCCACAACGGGAGCCGGGCCCTTTGCATCTGCCACATCTGGCGGCGTCGGGGGTTTGATCGGTCCGCCTTTATCCAGATCGGCCTTCGACTCATCCTTGTCACCCGTCTTCGCGCCGCCATCAGAATAGTGATCTGGTGGTGCAATCTTGATTGGCGGCGCGATCTTCACGTCACTACCCATACTGACCGGCCAGCCGCCATGAACTATCCGAGGGAACACGCCGTTGCCGGTACTCGCGAGATCGGTTACGTGTATGTTGCTCTTCCCGTCAACGACACTCTTGATAATTCCATCGATATCGACCGAGTATCCGCCGAGGCTGGCCGATGAGTAGAGAACCTCGGGATTCGAGCCACGTGGATTGATCACCGCCCATTCCACGGCGCCAGTAGCCACGAGGTCACGCGCGATGGCGTCCTCAAGAACGCCGTCTCGGAGCCTCGTAATCCTCGGATCCTGGGCCGCGAGAGCATTCTGGCTCAACGCCGTCTCGAGCAACACCTGCTCAATCTCATCCGATTCATCCCCAGGAAACCTCATCAAGACCATACGTGAACACCTCCGTCCACGGCTCGCACGCCGCTGCGATCGGTTGCCCGGATGCGCCCGATGTTGGGCCGAATAATCTCGCACGTTTGCCAATGTGTCAACGGTCACATTGAGCTGCCGCGCGCGAGTGTGCCGTGTCACTCATGCCGTACGGCTCCAGATCAGAGCCGACGCACGGACTCGCGAGCACGGCGCCGAACCGGACCTGATCACCTTGAGCGTCGGGGCGGTGGAGCTCGCGCGCCTCGACGGCCGCCACGTCTCGACTGAGGTGGCGGGCGGCTTCACCGGCCGCACGGTCGGAATCCAGTGCACGGTCGGCCGGGTGCTGGTGCGCGCCTTCGGCTACCGCCCCGCCCCCTGAAACACCCGGTTGTGGAGTCCCTGGCGTTCTAAACACCCGCATAGAACGTCAGGTACTCCACAACCGCGCATCGCGCTCTCCCGACGGCGATAATGAACTCATGTACACCCGGCCCACCGTTGAACTACCCGAGTTCCGCGATCCCGATGGGAACGTGATCAGCTACGGCGAGCGCTGGGGCATGGAGAGTCCTCCTGAGGACACCTACGAAGCGGTCTCGCATCCAGAGCGGTTCGCGCCACTGCACCAGGTTGCCGAGGTGCTCATTGCGCACCTCGTCGAGACCTATGACTGCACGGTTGCCGAGGGGCCCCCGAGTACGTGGCGGATCTGGTGTACCCGCGCGAAGACTTCACGCGGGCGGTCCGCGTCACTCCCGCCAGCACCGATGCCGCCCCACTCACGTTCGTCTTCACGAACTTCCCGGGCATCGACGTCCATGCCGGCGCCCTCCTTGATGAGCACTTCCCCTCGTGTGGCTGCGATGCCTGCGATGAGACGTGGGAATCCTGCGCGGAGTCTCTGGAGGAGCTCGTCACCGCCGTCGTGAGCGGTGGTTTCGCCGAAGAAGTCACGCTGCGGAGAAGGCTCTCAGTGAAGTCCTCGTTGACCTATCCCAATGGCTCCCGTTCGGGCGAAGGCGACCCCGGCCCGATCCCAACGGCCCGCCTCCGCGACGCCGCCACGCGCCTTGCAGCCCTCCCCAACGGCTGGACCCCGTGGCCCAGCCTGACGTGAGCGAATAGCACCCACCCCTTAACGGGGCAGACCATCGTCGTCGTACATATCGGCCGCAATCTGACTGATCGCCGTGCGGTCGTCATCCGTGACCTCCACCCAGATCTCTTCGAGCACGGCTCGCGCTTAGGCGCGTCGCCCGGCCGCCAGTTCCGCGGGCTCGGCATTACGCACTACTCCCATCCCCGAGATTTATCGCCCGCCATGGCGGTCCGGCACGGCCTTTTCGACGGCACAAATGATCCGAGGCATGGCCCTAAAAAGGCGCCAAGTCCAATCTAGTCAGACTAGACAGAATGAACTAGTATTGTGCCATGACAACATGGCAGGTCCAGACCGCGAAGCAACGTTTCAGTGAAGTCTTGCGCGCCGTCGAGGCCGGAGAGCCGCAGTTCATTACGAAGCATGGGACGCCAGTTGCCGTGATCATCGACATCGACGACTATCGCGCTACACATGAACCCAAGTTGCACTTCGGCGAGTTCCTCGTAAAGAGTCTCGCCGGGATCGGACTCGATGACGATCTGGACCTCCCCGCTCGAAGAATCGACCGCGACCGTTCGCTCGACATCTTCGAGGACGCGTAGATGACCGCATTCCTCCTCGATACAAATGTGATCTCGGAACTTCAAAAGAAACGTCCGAATCCTCTCGTGACAACATGGCTCACGCGCACACCAGACGCATTCCTGAGCGTTCTCAGCATTGGCGAGATGCTCCGCGGCGCACAACGTATCTCCACACGTGATCCCATTCGCGCGGAACGGATCGAGGCCTGGGTCGAGAACGTTCGATCAACATACGCTGGTCACCTTCTCGAGATCGACGAAGATGTCGCCGACGAGTGGGCCCGGCTCCCTTCCACACGGACGCTGCCGGTCATCGACAGCCTGCTCGCGGCCACCGCACTCACGCACAGCCTCACAATCGCAACGCGCAACCTCACCGACTTCGCCGATCTCGGCGTGCCTCTCCTCAACCCATTCGAGGATGCGTAGTGCACGACCTCCCTGTCTGGACGCGTGCCGCTCACGCAACGACATGAGTCGGCTCGAGTCCACCCGGCGTAGTGTGGACCTACTCGAACTGCGCGATTACGGTGGAGGCCCCGTCCGGGTCGAGCAGTCGAAGGAGGAAAGATCATGGCAGAGTTCAGCAACGAGGAGCGTGCCGCGATGAGAGCACGAGCGGCCGAGCTACGGGCCGCGAAAGGCCTGAAGGGCGCCGCGAAGGCGGCGAAGGAACTCGAGGACTGTATCAACGCGATAGATGCACTCGAGGGCGTCGATCGTGACGTGGCGACCCTGCTTCATCGGGTGGTCGCCGAGGAGGCTCCCGATCTCGCGCCGAAAACCTGGTACGGCTTCCCTACCTACGCGAAAGACGGCAAGACGATCGTCTACTACCAACCCTCGACCAAGTTCAAGGCACGCTACGGCAACATCGCTTTCGAGGATTCGTCCGCGCTCGATGACGGCAACATGTGGCCAATCTCGTTCGCCGTCGTGGCCGTGACGGATGAGGCCGAGCAACGCGTGCGCGACCTCGTGCGCCGCGCCGTAGGTTGAGCCGTCGGATCGATACGATGTGGCGATGAGCATGCTCCTGATTGGCAATGACAAAGGCGGCACCATCACCACGGCTCGCTTCGCGGATGGCAGGTTGGAGCGTGTCGCGGACACCGAGGTCGGAGTCGGTTGCAGCACCTTCGCGATCCTCGGCGATCTGGTCTATGTGGCGTCCAAGGAGCCGGCCATCGGCACGTACCGGCTCGATCGCGCCGCCGGCACGCTCGCCGAGCTCCACCGTCGCCCCATCGACGATCCCCTCGCCTATCTCGCGGTCGCCACTGCCCCGGGCGGCGAGCCGATCTTGCTCGCCTCCTCCTATCACGGTGGCTGGGGTGCGAGCTTCGCCCTGCCCGACGGCGTCGTCGGCCCTGAGCTCTCACGCTTCCACAGCCGCAACATCCACTCGGGCATCGCGGTGGGCGAGAACGCCTATTTCGCCTCGCTCGGCGATGACCTGATCGCGCAGTTCCGCCTCACACCCGAGGGCGTTCTCGAGCCGCTCGCCGAGCCTATTGTGACGTGCCCCAAGGGCTCTGGCCCGCGGCACCTCATCGTCTCCGGTGACGGCCGCAGCGTGTATCTCCTCACGGAGTTCACGAGCGAGGCGATCCGGTTCGATCGCGCTCCCGACGGCGCCCTCACCCGTGCCGAGTCGGCTCCCGCTTTCGATCCCGACGCGGGGCTCAGCGTGAGCGCCTATGGCCTGAACCCGCGCGAGGGACACCTGATGTGGGGTGCTGATCTTCACTTCGCGCGTGGCGAGGAATGGCTACTGTGCACCGAGCGCACCGAGGCGACGATCGGCGCAATCCGGCTCGATGACGGCCGCCTCACGAACGAACTCGTGATCACCTCCACCGAGGATTGGCCGCGCGGAATGACCGTGACGCCGGATGGAGAGCACGCGATTGCGCTCGGCGAGGCTTCCGGCGCGGCCGCGCTCTACTACCTGGAAGAGGACGGCACGCTCACGCAGCTCGATCGCCTCGAGACCGGCGCCGGCCCCAACTGGGTCCGCTTCGTCTAGCCGGTCATTGCCTTCCGGCCGTGCCGCTCGTGGCTGACGTCGGTCAGTAGCAGTGAATGATCGGCTCCCATAATCCGGGCGGTCGCCAGTCCCATTCCACCGGCACCGCCGGTGATCACTGCAACATTGGTCATGATTCCTCCTTGAATCTGCGCCTCCGGGCGAGGCGCGGGTCGATGAGCTGGAGCGCGCGCGTTACATGTGCGAGCGCCTGCTGCCGATCATCGGCGCCGATCATGACGCCGTGTAGCATGCGCGTGATCAGCAGCAGATCGCTCATAGTCCAGTCGGGATCGACGAGCCCGGCCTCTTGTGCCTCCTTCAATGCTCCGCCGAACACTGCTTCAAGCCGTCGACCGCCCAGGTCCTCCGGCAGGTCCACTCGCTCGGCAATCACGAACTCGATAATCGCCGTCGATTCGACGATCTCTTCCACAAAGGTCTCCCACACCGCGAAGAAGGCACCCGGGCCCTCCGCGCTCTGCACGCTCGCATCGAGTGCCTCGAAGTTCTCTGCAAAGATCTCCATCGCAAGGGCCTGCTTGCTCGGGAAGTGCCGATAGAGGACCGCCTGGCTCACCCCAGCTCGCTTCGCAACGGCGCTATACGGGACCGAATATCCTCGCTCCCGGAAGACGGCGCGGCCAGCGGCCACAATGGCCGCGCGATTCGCACCCGCCTTGGCGGGGCCACCATTGTGGCGAGAAGTGGCGCGGGACATACATGAATCATAGATCCGAACACCATTGTTCGGATAGTCGAAACGGACGAGAGGTGACCCGCAACGTCAGAGGTTCGATCCCGTCGTCACGGGAAGCAGCGCGTCCGTCGATAGACTAGCTCTTACCCGCTTCACTGGAGAGGAGAGAACGTGCCCACAGCCTCCGCGTCGGTGCCGCGCGCCCTTTCCATTGGCGTGGTCGACGATGATCCGCAGGAGCTCGCGCACCTCACCGCGCTCCTCGATCGATATGCGCAGGAGCACGGCCACAACTTCCGAATCACGCAGTTCGACGACGGCGCCGCCCTCCTCGTCGATTACGCACCCATCTACGACATCCTGATCCTCGATATCCAGATGCCGGGGATTGATGGCATGCGTGCAGCTACCGCAATCCGCAAGGTGGATTCCTCCGTGGTGCTGATCTTCGCCACGAAGACCGCGCAGTATGCGGTCTCGGGCTACGCGGTGCAGGCCCAGTCGTACCTCCTGAAACCGATCTCTTCTTTCGCGCTCTCCACCGAACTCGATCGCGCCATGACGCAGCTCGACCGCATGCAGCGGGCCTCGATCCTCGTGGGTGCCCGCGCCAATCTTCGGCGCGTGGACGTCGCGGACATCATCTATGTGGAGTCCAAGCGACACAAGCTCACGGTGCACCTCACGGATGGCGAGATCGAGTTCAATGCGACCCTCAAGGAGTACGAGGACATGCTCCTCCCCCACGATTTCTATCGCTCGAACAGCAGTTACCTGATCAACCTGCGCAACCTCGCAGCGATCGACGGCGATGACACCCGCATGAGCAATGGTCACCTCTTGAAGATCAGCCGGGCCCGCAAGAAGGGTCTCCTCGAAGCGCTCGCCGCGCACATCGGCGGGAACCTGCCGTGATCGAGGGGCTTCTGCCCGATATTCCGCGGCTCTTCACCGGTATCGCCGAGTGGGCGGCCGTGCTTGTCTACGTACTTGCTACAAATCGTCGTTCTGCGCGATGGATCCCGATCGTCGTCGGCCTGTTGCCGGCGTTCATCGGGTTGCAATTGTTCCTCGGCATTCTGCCGCAGGTGTTGTGGACGCTGGGGATGTTCACCGCCGCGCTGGCGGTGCTGGGTGCGATCCAGTTGTCAACGACGTATGCGTGGCGCGATTCCCTCTACCTCGCCATGCGTGCGTTCATCCTCGCCGAGTTCATGCAATCACTGCACTGGCAGCTGTGGGTGGCGCTGCCCTGGTCCACCGATCAGATCCTCACCGATTCGACGCTCCCACCACCGATCGTGGCGGGCGCCCTGGTGTCGCTGGTGCTGATCTATGGCGCCGTGTGCGCGGTGGTCTATGTTGCCGAGCGGCGCAACTTCTCGGGCACACCGTGGACCGGTGTCGAACGGTCGACACTACTGATCTCGGTGGGGATCGCGCTGGTCGCCTTCACCTTCTCGAACATGAGTTTCGTGATCAACACCGGCCCATTCGTGGGCAGCAGTGGCACGGATGTCTTCTATATCCGGACGCTTGTGGACCTGCTGGGGCTGGTCGCGCTGTACGTTCAGCAGTCGCGGCGCAGCCATTCACGTGCGAGCAGTGAGCTCGCGGTGACGCAGCTGATGATGCAGGCGCAACACTCGCAGTACCTCCAGTCGCAACGAAACGCTGACGATCTGAATCGTATCCATCACGATCTGAAGCATGTGGTGCACGCGCTCCGCGAGGAGGAGTCCGCCGAGCGCCGCGAGCACTACTTAAACGAACTCGAGTCCACGGTGCGGCGCTACGAGTCCGAGACTCGCACCGGCCATGCGCCTCTCGACGTGATCCTCTCCACCCAGCAGTCGCGATGTGTGGAGCACGGGATCTCAATGACCACGATGGTGGACGGCACGGCGCTCAAGTTCATGGACCTGATGAGCCTGTCCACCCTCTTCGGCAATGCGCTCGACAACGCGATCGAAGCGAGCTGCAAGATCCCGGATCCCGAGCAGCGCATCATCAAGGTGGCGGCGTTCAACCGGCAGAATTTCGTGATCATTACGATCGAGAACTACTGGCCGCACGAGGTGGAGTTCGACGACGGCATCCCCCAGACCACGAAAGCTAACTCCGCCCATCACGGGTTTGGTTCACGCAGTATCCGCCGGATCACCGAGACGTATCGAGGGACGGTGACGTTTACGAGCGAGAACGATTGGTTCACGGTGCGGGTGTTGCTGCCGCGCCAGGCTAGTTGAATCCGAAGATGCGATGGGCGATGTGGTAGCCGTACCGGACAGTTGCAGTGGCCGCCTTACCGTGACTTGAGACGGCGAGGCCGAGCGGGAGCCGCCGCATGTCTCGGTACACATCGGCGTCGATTGCGCGAATCTCGTCCCATAGATCGGCCTTCAGCTGCAAGGCGGCGTCGCTTCCGTCCCGGATCAGCAGCGCTGACGAGACGGTGGAGACCATCGTCGCGTAGTTGACCATGTACCTGTCGAGTCGCCACGGGATCCCCTTCTGGCGGGCGTCACTTAAGGACTGAATGAGGATCCGGTTCACTCGCAACTGCTGGTCGATGCGCGAGAGCATCACTTTCTCGTTGACGGACTGATCTGAGCGGCCAATGAAGTACCGGTAGAGGTCCACTTCGAGGTAGTACAGCGTGCGCACCGTGGGTAGTGGCGCGAACGCCACATAATTGTCCACATAGAAGCAGTTCTCTGGAACATCCAGCCCAAAATCGCGCAGCAACTCGGTGCGATAGATCATCGAGTGCATCAGCATGGGCTGCCAGGGGAGGAATGAGCGAACGTCTGGCCACCCGAGCACGCGGTTGCGCGGCAACGCGCGCTTGTAGTTCACCGATTGGCAACGCTTCTTGCCCTGCTTTTCGTAGACGAAGTTGGTGACGAGCAAGTCCACCGGCTCATCGCGGCGAACCCAGGTGCGCAACAGTGCGAGCGCCTCGCGATACGCCTCGGGATCGAGCCAATCGTCTGAGTCCAGTACCTTAAAATAGGTGCCGCGCGCCACAGCCAATCCCGCGTTAATCGCCGAACCGTGCCCGCCATTCTCCTTGTGCACCGCCCGCACACGGCCCGGATAGCGTGCCACGTAATCGTCCGCGATGCCCGCTGTCGCGTCACTGGAGCCGTCGTTGACGATGACTACTTCGACGTCGTCGGTCCCTTCAATCAGAAGGGAATCGATACTGCCACCCATGTACTCCGCGGAGTTGAAGCATGGGACAACGATGGAAAGCGTAATGGACATTTCGAGCTAAGCGTATCGGCTGGCAAGCGGCTACTAGGCAACTTCTCCCGTGGTGTCTGACTCATTCATCTCGGCCTCTGGGACCCGCTTAAAGATCACCTTGAAGATTGGGAAGAAGATCCAGAACGAGACGGCCGAGTTGATGATCATCGTGATCACGTCTGCGATCGTCTGACCCGTTGCTCCCCAGCCCCATGTCTCCATGAGGAGGGTGTAGATCGGGTCCTTGTAGAGGGTCTGCAGGAACGCCGCACCGATCGTGATGCCGATGTAGGCGACGACATACCAGAAGGCCGCGCGCCAGATCGAGGAGTTCGACTTGAACGTCACGTTGCGCTGTGCGAAGAAGTTGATCACCTGCGCGATCAGGATCGTGACCTGCACGGCGAGGAAGTATGAGAGGCCACCGCCGCCGCCCGGTAGCGCGCCCGCCGGGTAGTCGAAGAGGTAGTACGGGGAACCGTCACCGCGCGTGCCGAGGGTCAGCCACTGGAAGGACTGGTTGATCAGATCCGTGTTGTCGAGGAATGACTTGAGAATTGGCATCAGCGCGAGCTGGAGGACCGTGACCCCGTTAGAGAGGATGAAGAACATCACGAACTGGGATCCGGTTTCGTGCCTCTCTTCGAAACCCTTCCACCATTCCTTGATTGAGTTGATCATGAGTTCGCTCCAGTGGTTGTTGAGCCCTCTGCGAGCTCGGAGAATTGTGTACTGAGTTGCTTCTGCCGCTTCAGGTTCGAGAAGAATCCACCGATAACCTGGCCGAGCCCCTTGACGAAATTGCCGTTGACGAGGGTGAGGACGCCCTCGGTGAGCTTCCTATCGGCCAGGCCTCCGCTCATCTTGTAGATCGCGCGGAAGGGCATGTGGTATTGGAAGAGCAGGTTCAGATCCGGTTCGCCGGTCTTTTCCATCTTGGCCATGCCACGTGCGAAGTACTGCGTGGAGACGAGCCGGCCGAGGCCGCTGCGTGCGTTCTTGAGGTCCGAGAGCGGCGAGTTCAGGCCCAGCGGGGCTGCATCGTTGCCCTCGCCCGGGATCGGGTGCTCGAGGAGCGCCTCAAACTCGACATCGGTGACGCCCTGCACCTTGCCGCTGGAGTATGCCGGAATTGTGACCGTCAGGTGCACGGTGGGGGCCTCGCCGGCAATCGCGATCGTTGCCGTCTCTGCAAGTTCTGCCACGTTCGGCCCGACGGCGATTGTGTAGTCGCCAGCAACCGTCACCCAGCGCTTTGCGGAGCGGTCGAAGGCGCGGAAGGAGTACTCGTCGAAGGCGATCCGCACCGTGGCGGACTCGCCCGGCTCGAGGTGGACTTTACGGAAGCCCACGAGCTTGATGCTCGGAGTCGGGCCAAGCTTGCGGGCTTCGGTGGGCGGCGTGGCGTAGAACTGCACCACCTCGCTGCCAGCCACGGCCCCAGTGTTGGTCACAGTGACGCTCGCACCATCGCCGTCGGCCTGCAAGTGTGAGTACTCGAAGGTGGTGTAGCTCAGTCCAAATCCGAAGGGGAAGCGAACCGGAGTCTCGGAAGTCGCGTAGTAGCGGTATCCAACGAACGGGCCTTCGCGGTAGAGCGAGTTCCGTCCGAGTGCAGGGAAGTTGCCTGCAGTGGGGGTATCCGCGAGTGCGTATGCATAGGTTTCGGCGAGCCGCCCGGAGGGGTTCACTGAACCGTCGAGCACCCGCACCATCGCCTGTGCACCGGCCTGGCCCGCGAGGTAGCCGTGGACGAGGGCCCTGGTCTGGCTGAGCCATGGCATCTCCACCGGCGAACCGCCCGCGAAGACGACGACGACGTTGGGGTTGGCAGCCGAGACCGCCTCGAGGAGTTCCACCTGATCGGCGGGCAGCGCCATGTTGTCGCGGTCCTTGCCTTCGGACTCGGTGAATCCGTCGAGGCCAAGGTAGAGCAGAACTACGTCTGCCGCGCGTGCCGCCGCGAGTGCCTCGGTGATCCGCTGTGGGTCGCGCGGGCTCGTGCTGGAGAAGCCTTGTGCCTCCGCGACCACGTCGAGCCCGGAGGCGCGCAATGCCTCAATCGGTGTGGTGAGCTGCGTGGGGTTGACGAGGGACGAACCGGCACCTTGGTAGCGCGGTTCATAGGCGAACTCGCCGATCACGGCAACGCGGGTGGCGGGGGCGAGCGGCAGGATGTTGTCCTCATTCTTGAGGAGCACGATGGACTGCTCGGCGGCGTGCTGTGCGAGGGCCCGGCTCGTCTCGAAGACGGAATCGTCCACCCCAGCCGGTTGGATGCGGGCGACGAGCTCAATCATCTCGGCAACGCGTGCGTTGACGGCATCGGGATCGACCGTGCCGTCATCGAGTAGCGCGGCGACCGAGTCGAAGCCGGGCGAGGGCATCTCGAGGGTACCGCCGGCCTCGATGGCGGCCTTCGGGTCGTTGCCGCCGCCCCAGTCGGTGATGACGGCACCGTCAAAGCCCCATTCTTCGCGGAGGATCTCGGTGAGGAGTTGGCGGTGCTCGTTGGCGTAGGTGCCGTTGACCAGGTTGTAGCTGGACATAATGGTCTTTGGCTGGGATTCCTTGACCACGATCTCGAAGGCGGTCAGGTAGATCTCTCGAAGCGTTGCCTCATCGAGCACGGAGTTAGAGGTCATCCGCCGTGTCTCTTGGCTGTTGACGGCGTAGTGCTTGGGGCAGGCGGCAATGCCCGCGGATTGAATACCACGCACGTAGGCTGCGCCGAACTTGCCAGCGAGGTATGGGTCTTCGGAGAAGTACTCGAAGTTGCGCCCGCCGAGGGGGCTGCGCTTGATATTGAGGCCCGGGCCGAGCAAGACATCCACGCCGATCTTCACCGACTCGCGGCCAAGCGCCGCGCCCACCTGCTCTGCGAGTTCTGGGTCCCAGCTGTTGGCGATCGTGGCCGCCGTCGGGAAACATGTGGCCGGCTGGGAGGCATTGAGACCGAGGTGGTCGGCAGAGCCCATCTGCCTGCGCACGCCGTGGGGGCCGTCGGACATCCAGATCGAGCGCAGTCCGATACGCGGGATCGCACGAGACTCCCAGGTACTCTTTCCGCTCAGCAGTGCGAGCTTCTCGAGCTTCGACAGCTGTGCTGCTTGGTCCTGTGAGCTAGTCACGACGCCTCCTTCGGCGGGGTCAAGAACGCGCTCTTCAGGCGGGTTCGTTTGTAAGTGTTGAGGGCGGCGCTCGGCCGCTGGTGGGTGCGCTCCGGTTGAAACGCACCCACCGAGGTCCTAGGCAGTCTTCTCGGAGACGTTTCCGTCCTGGTCCGAGGTCCAGACCTTGCCGGTTGCGGCTGAAGTCAGCTCGACAACGAAGTCCGTGCCATCCGTAATCTGGATCGTAGACATGTACTTCTCGGTCGCGTCAGAGGGGTAGAAGGGCATGACCCACATGCCATACTTCTGCGTGGGGTTGTCCACGTCCGAGGCGAGCATGATCTGTGTCATGGGCGAACTCTCGGCCGCAATCTGGTCGTTGATGATCTTCACAGCCTCAGCGACGTCGGCAAGGAACTCGTCCGACTCGCCAGCGGGGACCTCCTCGGAGGTCTCACCGCCGCCGGTGCTCTCTCCGCCGGTCTCGCCACTTTCCCCGCCGCAGGCCGTCAGGCCGAACGCGAGCGCCACGGTTGCCACGGCGGTGCCGAGGCGAGCGATTGTCTTCTTCATAGTTTTCTCCTCGTTATGTTCCGGGGCTGGTTGGCCCCTCGTCTGATGGAGTGCTCCACCATGATCCTCGGTGGGGGACGGCCACAGGAGCCGCCCCCACCGAGTTGAGTTAGCCGATCGGGCTACCAGTGCAACTGTTCAGGCCGAAGCCGTACTCCCAGGTGTTGCCCTCGGAGTCAACATACGGGTCCAGATCGAACGGCACGTCCTCGGCGTTGGCCTCCACCGTGTCCATGTCCTTCGGGAAGGTCACGGGCAGCCGCCCCTCGGAGGCCTGCGTTCCGGTGATGATCTCCAGCATCGCACCATCGGAGACTCCCATGCCGATCACGATTGCGTCCGCGTTCTCCTCGAACTCAGAGGGGATCACCGGGTTAGCGGCACTGAGTGCCACGATCAACGGGATGTCCTTGCCGGACGCCTCGATCAGCTCCACCGCGCGCTCGAACGCGTCAAGGTCAGCCTCGTTTGCGATCCGCGAGGTGTTGCCGTAATACGAACGGTTCTGCTTGGTGCCATCGTCGAGGATGTCACCAGTGATCGAGGTCTGACGCACATTCTCGCCATCCGCAGTGTACGGGCGGTACTGGAGCGAGAGCGGATACCACTCATCGGTCTCGGCATCGTGGCCAGCAGACGAGAACGGGTTCCCGTTGTCCGGCGAGGCCATGCCCACGATCACGAGGTCAACGTCCGAGAGATCGGGTGAAGTGTAAGCCTCAACCGTGCCATCTTCATTGAGCTCAGGTGTGTCCGTCACGACCTCACCGAAGTACTGCTCGGCTGCCTCAACGCTCACGGAAGGGCCCTCGGTGACGGTGGCTGGTCCAAACATCCCGCCGAATCCAGTGTTGTAGGTGTTCGGGATGTAGACCTTCATCGAGCTGTAGTCCGGCTGAGCCTCACAGACGATCGCGCCGTCGGTGTTCTTGGCAACCACAACAGAGTCGAGCTGTGCCTGCCATCCGGCTGCGACGAACTCGTCATTGCCAACGACCTCAAGCGAGTTCTCGAGATCCTGGTAGGGGCTCTCATACATTCCAGCGAGCACGAAGTTTCTAAGGTTGCGCTCGGCGGACTGACGGAAGCGGGCATCCGCATCAATGTCAACATCGCCGGCCTCGAAGGCGGCCTGCCACAGCTCACCCGCTTCAAGCACCGGACCCACCTGGTTGAAGCCACCAAGCGAATCGTGGCCGGTCTGCATCGTCTTGAAGATGCGCTCGGGAACCGTCAGGTCACCGACGCCCCATGCCATTCCAAAGAACGCGTCAGGATCGGCCTCACCGCCGTTGAGGACGCCCCAATCGGTGACCACAACACCGTCGAAGCCCATCTCGTCGCGGAGGACGCTCATCGCGGCCGAGTTGTAGGCCGAACCAACAGCCTCGTCACCATAGACAGGATTACCATCGGCATCGAGCAGGATCGAATAAGAGGTCATCAGACCGGCGGCATCGAGGCCGGCCTCGAACGGCAGGAGATGGGACTCGAGGTCACCACCGGTGGCCACCGCATACTTGCCCGCGTCACTGTGCGACTCACGGCCTCCTTCACCGCGACCATCACCGGGGAAGTGCTTGATCATCACCGCAACAGAGCCCTGACCCCAGCCTTCGGCGTTCCCTGCCTCGTCGTAGGTGTTCTGGAACCCCTCAACGTATGCCTCGGCCATCTCTGCGACCATCTCCGGGTCTTCACCGAAGGTTCCGTTGTTGCGCAGCCAGCGCGGCTCAGTCGCCAGATCGATCTGCGGCGAGAGCGCGTTGGACAGGCCCATCGCGCGGTACTCGGTTGACGCAACCTGGGCGAACTCGAGAACGCGCTCGGGGTCAAACGTGGCTGCGAGGCCGAGTGACGACGGCCATTGCGAGACACCGCCGGCACGACCCGTGTAGTTGTCTTTCGCGTCCGAACGCGGGTCAGAGTTGAACGAGACCGGAACGTACGGGTTCTCGGCGGTGGAGAGAGTCTCCACGTAGGCCTGCATCGCGTTGGCCCAAGTCACCGATGCCTCGACATCCGACGGACCAGCGTGGAGCACATTGCGTAGCCAAGACTCGGAGAGGTAGGTCTTCTGAGCGTCGGTCAGGCCGTCACCCGGCGAACCCTCGTGCGAGCTGAATAGCATCAGGCCAGCTGCCTGTTCGCGCGTGAGTTGCGAGGCGATATCTGCGGCGCGCTCCTTGGCGTCAACGCGCCAGTCCTCCCAGGTGTCGAGCGTGCCATTGCCGTTCATATCCTTGAACGCGTAGGTCAGATCGCCGTCGGTCTCCTCCAAGAGCGAGAAGCCACCGTCCTTGCTGTAAGAAAGGACCGGACCGTCACCGGGGTTGGTGACGACAACGAAGGTCGTCGTCCCGTCCGTGACCTCTTGTGTTGAGTAGCTGTTCTCGCCGCCGTCAATTGGCGCCGAGGTCTCGTCTGCGTCAGTTGTTGGTGCAACTGTTGCGTCGCCTTCATCCGTGTTGCCCGAGCACGCGCTCAGCACCACGGCAATAGCGGCGGCGAATGCCATACCGCGAACGATGGGTGGTCTCTTCATCGATTTCCCTCTTCTTTGTACTGGCGACCAATCGGGGGGTCGACTGGCCATGCAAAGTCCCTGTGGATCCGAGAGGCGCCGCTTCTTCTTCAACACCGTTGTCCGGGCCATTTGGCCGCTGCCGCATCCTTGAGAACTTTCGTATCTTGACCGTATGACGCCAAATGTGACGTTTGGTGCCGCTATGCACGAAACGTCGTTTTCGGTGCATGTTCGGCATGACAAAGAAGCGAAATGGCGGGGCTGGATCTCTCCAGCCCCGCCATTGCCACAGTCCGAGACGGACCGCGAGTTCCCGTTAGGCCGTCTTCTTGTGCTTCTTCACGCGGCGCGTGACGAGCACCGCGCCTCCAACGACGAGGAGACCGAGGAGAGCGCTCACGCCCCATAAGAGGTACTGCCACATAGGCGGCGTGTAGTCGACGGTCGTGCCGGGAACAAACCCATTCATGGCGTTGGAGTTGGCCACGGTAAACAGGACGTTGTGGGTTGCCGTGCGCATATCACTGACTGCTTGCGCGGACGATGTCTCGTAGAAAGACTTCGACGGCGCGAAGGTCAGCGTCAGGTCAGTGCCTGCGTAGATGGACTGGTTCGGGTTCATGTACGGGTACAGGTTGAAGTCCGAGATCGCGAAGCCCTCAAAACCCCACTCGCCCCGCAGCACGTCCGTCATGAGCGGCTTCGAGCCGCCCGCCCACACCGCACCGATCCGGTTGAACGAGCTCATCACGGCGCTTGAACCAACCGAAGACTCCGCCCACGTGCCACTATCATCTGCAATGTACGGTACCGGCATCTCGACAGCCTTCACAGCGAGCTCGAACGGCTTCAGGTAAAGCTCACGGATTGTCTGCTCGGTCGCGAACGTAGCAATACCGTTGTCCACGCGACTGTCTTCCTGATCGTTCATCGCAAAGTGCTTGTGCGTGGTGTACAGACCATACTGTGCCGCGCCATTCGAGACGGCACCAGCCATCACACCGGAGAGCAGCGGGTCTTCCGAGTAGTACTCGAAGTTACGCCCGGCAAACGGGGAACGGTGCAGGTTCATCGCCGGTGCATACCAACCGGACACCTGCTTGTGGATCGACTCATTGCCGACCATCGTTCCCATCAGGGTGCCCATGTCAGCGTTCCAGGACTGGGCCACCAGATACTCCGAGGGGTACGCGACACCATTCACAGAGGCGTTGATGAAGGACGAGAAGCCCGCCGGACCATCCAGATCAGTTGCCTGGGGCTTCGCGATCGAGACGATCGCCGCGCTCTGGTAGGCACCATTCAGCAGCATGTCCTGCATCTCCTGGACAGTGAGTGAGTCAAGCAACTCGTCCCACTTCGGGTCGTCATAGGCGAGCCCCCGCAGGTCGATCAGGGTCAGATCGCTGTCCTCTCCCGTGGCCGGCATCTCGACGTCTGAAGACTCCGCAATACCTTCGTGATCGAATGGCGCGAACCCAGCCGCGATCTCATCGTTCGCGATGAACAGATCGTCAGAGGGCGCCGTCGGGAATGTCCCGGCGAAGTCGGCGCGGCTCATGTTGAGAACCTTGCCCTCTTCAGCGGTATCGGTGAAGCGCGCCGAGACATCATCAAAGCGGTTCGTCACCTCGCCCGCGTCACTGGAGCGCGTGTTGTCGCCCGAGTACACGATCTCCGAGTCCACGGTGTAGACGATCGGCTCCACGCCGTCGGCTAAGTTGTGGGAATCGGTCTGGACCCGCAGCTCGTAGTCACCGGCCTCCAGAACGTATGCCTGAGCGTCTTCATAGTCATACGAGGCCATGTCCTCGACGGGCAGCGAGAGCGTCACCGTCTCGGAGGCGCCGGGCTCGATGACGCCGGTCTTCTGGAATGCACCCAACACAACCTCAGACTTCTCTATCCCACCTGGGGTGTAGGGAGCGGAGTAGTAGAGCTCCACCACATCCTTGCCGGCAGTCGCACCGGTGTTGGTGACCGTCACATCAATGGTGATGGTGCCATCCACGGGAGCGAGGTTCTGGCCGGCAATCTCCCACGCGAAGTCCGTATAGCTGAGGCCGTATCCGAACGGGTAGACAACGGCGTCATCGTAGTCGATAAAGCCTTCCGCAGCCGCGGTCTCGTAGTAGCGGTACCCGACGTAGATGCCCTCTTGGTAGTCGAGGAACGGAGCGTTCGGGGTAATCTCGGCATTCGACACAACGGAACCCAGCGCGGGTTGCGGGTAGTCAACCTCGATGTTCTCGAAGATGAACGTCCCGAAGTTCACGAACGTGGGATCAGCCGTGAAGTCACGCGACCAGACGTCCACGGTGCGGCCCGAGGGGTTCACGTCACCTGTCAGGACGTCACCCACGGCAGCAAAACCGGTCGCACCACCGGAACCGATGAGCAGAATGTCATCGACATCAGGGTTGTCCTGTACCGGGCCAAGCTCCATGCTCGTGGACGCGTTGATGAGGACGACGACGGTCTCGAAGTTCTCGGTGGCGAGATCGATCAGGTCCAGCTCATCCTTGTTGAGCTCGAGCTGGTGCTGGCCCTCGGTGTAGTTGTCATCCCACTTAGACATGTCGCGGGTGAGGTCTCCACCTTCACCACCGGGGCGGCCGATGTAGATGAGCGCGGCGTCGTTGTACTCAGCGAAGCTGGAGGAGACGGCCTCGTAGTTCGAACGGGGCATTTCGCCGATGTAGTACGTGGACTTGTCCGGCTGATCCATCTCGATGTGGCCGCGCGGGTTCGCGTCCTTATCCGCCACGAACTCTTCGAGCGCACTGAAGACGGTCTCGTTGATCACGAAGCCCGCGTCTTCGATGCCCTGGCGGGCAGTAATGGCTGTGCTCGTGTCCACAGAGCCGGAGCCCGCACCTCCAAAGACTGGATCCGCAGCGGAGCGGCCCAGCATGGTCACCTTCGCGCCGGGAGCGAGCGGCAGGGTCTCAGGGTCAAACTTCGCGAGAACGATTCCCTCACCCGCGATCTCCTGGACGGCCTCGCGCGCGGCTGCGTCGACGTCATCGATCGTGGCGTAGTCCGACTTGTAGTACTGGCTATCCCAGCTTTCGGCGGCCTCAGGGGTCGCAACCGTGTACGTTCCGGTGCCTCCCAACTGCGGCAGGACTCCAGCAATCCAGCCGAAGCCGATACTCGCCGCCACGTTCAGAATGACCACAAGGGCGGTGACCAGGGCGAGAATCGGTACCCAGATCCCGAGATATTTCTTGTTAGACATCGGCTGCTTAGCCGCCTTCGCCGCACTCTTGGCGTTCACGTGAGTTCTCCTCTGTACTCGCGGGTGGGTCGAGGCCCACACTCCGTGTGGCGCATTCCCGTCCACACCGTCCTCGGCACAGCGCACAGAATGCTCCTGTTGTGAGCCTAGGCGAGCACCTAGGCACAGAATCGCTGGCCTGCACGATCGGTCGTTTTCGGAGCACAGATGGCGGCACAGTTCTTTACGTGCGCCACTCAAACTGGCCTACATGTCGGGCCAGCGTGCGGCGCGGTGGTATTGCACCGGCCACTCGATCTCGGCACCGAGCTCGTGCGCCCAACGCAACGGCAGGTGCGGATCGCGCATGAACTGCCGGGCCACGAAGACGACGTCGGCCTGGCCATCCGCCACGATCCGCTCCGCCTGCTGAGCCCCAGTGATTTGCCCGACGGCGCCCACCGGGATCTCGGCTCCCTCACGGATCGCTGTGGCAAAGGAGACCTGGTAGCTCGGCGCGGTGGGAATCTTGATCCCTGGCGCCACTCCCCCAGTGGAGACGTCGTAGAAGTCCGCGCCAGCCTCACGCGCCCACCGCGCCAGGGTGACGGACTCGTCCAGCGTGAGTCCCTCCGGCTCTACCCAATCGGTAGCGGAGACGCGCACCATCACCGGGATATCCACGGCGGCGCGTACGGCTCGAAGCACGTCAAGGAACAGCCGCGCGCGGTTCTCAAGCGAGCCGCCCCATTCGTCATCGCGCGTGTTCGACAGCGGCGAGAGGAACTGATGGATCAGGTAGCCGTGCGCGGCATGGATCTCCACCACGTCGAAGCCTGCGGACACCGCACGGCGCGCAGCATCAGCAAAGGCCGACGGGAGTTCCGCGAGCTCTGCGGCGGTCAACGCACGCGGCGGATCGTAGTTCCAGAACGGCTCGGCCGTGGGACCCACGGTCTCCCACCCGCCCTGATCGAGCGGGATCGAGCCATCGCCATCCTGCGCGCGCCAGGTCGAGGCCTTGCGCCCCGCGTGCGCGAGTTGGATGGCCGCGAGCGCACCCTGGGCGCGAATGAACTCGGCGATCGGGCGCCACGCCGCCACCTGCGCGTCATTCCAGAGGCCCGTATCCCACGCTGAGATCCGGCCCTCGGGGACCACGGCCGTGGCCTCCGCCATCACAAGCCCAGCGCCGCCCCGGGCGAAGGACCCCAAGTGGACGAGGTGCCAGCTCGTAGGGACGCCGTCGCGCTCCTCCACAGAGTACTGGCACATCGGCGAGACCCACACGCGGTTGCGGGCGGTCAGGTTGCCGATCTCGACGGGCGTAAACAGCGCGGATGACACGGTGATTCCTCTCGGGTGGGTGAGAAAGTGGAGCTGATAGATGCGCTATGGCGCCATATCGCATCTATTGACTCAACTAGTGATCCCAGCCTATGCCGCGTCAAGGTGCGGCTTGTCCGGGAAGGCGGCGGACACGGCGGAGCAGGCGATTGCGCCGTCAACCGTGGTCAGTCCCTTCGCGAGCGCCGGATCGGCGTCGGTGGCCGCGCGCCACCCAAGCGACGCGAGTTCCAGCGCATACGGGAGCGTCACATTCGTGAGCGCCGGAGTTGACGTGGTGGCCGTGGAGCCCGGCATGTTCGCCACACAGTAGTAGAGCGAGCCTTCCACTGCGAACGTGGGGTCCGCGTGCGTCGTCGGCCGGGAACCCTCGAAACAACCGCCCTGGTCGATCGCGATGTCCACCAGCACACTACCCGGCTTCATCTTGGCCACGAGTTCGCGCGTGACGAGCTTGGGCGCCCGCGCCCCCGGCACGAGCACCGATCCGATCACGAGGTCCGATTCGATCACGGAACGCTCGATCTCGTACGAACTCGAGACAACCGTGGTGACGCGGCCGCCGAAGATGTCGTCGAAGTGCCGAAGGCGCGGCACCGAGAGGTCGATCACGGTGACGTTCGCGCCGAGTCCCACAGCCTGGTCGACGGCGTTCCAGCCCGCCACGCCGCCGCCCAGAACGGTGACATTCGCCGGGCGGACGCCGGGCACCCCGCCGAGCAGCACGCCGCGCCCGCCGTGTGGCCCCATCAGGTGGTAGGCCCCCACGAGCGTGGAGAGCCGGCCGGCCACCTCGCTCATCGGTGCCAACAGCGGCAGCGAGTGGTCCGGAAGCTGCACCGTCTCGTAGGCGATCGCTGTCGTCCTCGATGCGAGGAGCGCGTCCGTGAGCGGCTCGTCGGCGGCCAGGTGAAGGTAGGTGAAGAGCGTGAGATCCTCGCGCAGGTACCGGTACTCGCTGGCGATCGGCTCCTTGACCTTCAGCACGAGTTCGGCGCCCCAGGCGTCCTCGACCGTGCCGAGCCGGGCACCCACGGCCAGATACTCCTCGTCCGGCAGCCGACTCCCGGCACCGGCGCCCGCCTCGATCACCACCTCGTGCCCGGCGCGCACCAGCTCATTGGCCCCCGCAGGGGTGAGCGCGATGCGCGATTCGCTGTTCTTGACCTCGGCGGGAACACCAATCCTCATGCTGCGACCTCTCCGTTGAACGTCTCTTCGGAAGACTACGGGACGTGGCTTCCGCTCGCGCGCCAACTGGAGCCGATCGTCTCCAACCGACGTGTCGCGCTGATGACGCCATGTTTCGCGCCCGCTACGCGCTCTTTCCCAACGGCCCACCCCACCGAGGGTGGTCACGGATCAGGGAAATTCGGCGAGATTCGCTCGAAAAAGCCTGATCCGTGACCACCCTCGTGAAGTTGAGAGCGTGAACAGGGTGTGCGCTGGTCCTCGACACGGCAGGCTTAACGGTATGGCTAGCAGCACACTCACGTTTCTGGGGGCCGCGGGCACCGTCACCGGCTCGAAGTACCTGCTCACGCTCCCGAGCGGCGCGCGGGTCCTGATCGATTGCGGCATGTTCCAGGGCCTGAAACGGCTGCGCCAGCTGAACTGGGAGCCATTCCCGGTGCCGCCGGAGTCGATCGACGCCGTCCTGCTGACGCACGCGCACGCGGATCACTGCGCGTACCTCCCCGCGCTCGTCAAGCAGGGATTCGACGGCCCCATCTGGTGCACCCAAGGCACGCGCCGACTCACCGAGATCGTGCTTCGCGATGCCGCATTCCTCCAGGAACGGGACGCCGAGGACGCCCGCAGCGGCGGCTACTCGAAACACGATCCACCCCGCCCGCTCTACACCGTCGCTGATGCCGAGAGGGCGATCACTCTCCTCCGGACAGTTCAGTTCGACGACGACGTCGCCCTCCTGGGCGGGGAACTCACCGCCCGCTATGTGCGAGCTGGGCACATCCTCGGCTCGGCATCGATCCACGTCACCACGCCGGACACACAGATCGTGTTCTCCGGGGATGTGGGCCGCCCCGTGCACCCGGTGTTACAGCCGCCGGTGATTCCACCGGGCGCTCCCACCGTGCTGATCGAGTCCACCTACGGCGATCGCGAGCACCCGGAACCCGCAGATCTCCCGCACGAGGCGATGGCCGATGCCATCCGGCGCACCATCGCGCGCAGTGGTTCGGTCCTCATTCCGGCGTTCGCCGTGGACCGCACTGAGGCCGTGCTGAAGGAACTCGCCAAGATGATTCGAGACCGCCGGATCCCCCGCGTGCCGATCTACGTCAACTCACCCATGGCACTGCGCGCCCTCGACGCCTACTCGGATCACGCCGAGGATCTGCGGGAGGACATTCACTTCGATGACATCACCGAGATGCGCAACCTGGTCCTCGTCGAGTCGAGTGAGGACTCAAAGAAGCTCACGAGTAGCCCACTCGAAGGGGCGATCGTGATTACCTCCTCCGGCATGATGTCCGGTGGGCGCGTCGTCCACCACCTCGCCCAGATGCTGCCCGCCACCCGCAACTGCGTGATCGTCACCGGGTTCCAGGCCCTCGGCACGCGAGGCCGGGCGCTACTCGACGGCGTCGAGGAGCTGAAGATGTTCGGCGAAATGGTTCCCGTGCGCGCCGAGATCATCCGAGATGAAGAGTTCTCGGTACATGCCGATGCGTCGGAAATCATCGGCTGGCTCCGCGCGCTCGAACCGCAACCCCGCACGGTCTACTGCGTGCACGGCGAGCCGGACTCGAGCACGGCCCTCGCCGCACGGATCACAGCGGAACTCGGCGTAAACGCCGTCGTCCCTGAGCTCGGTCACGAAGTCCGGCTGAGCTAGCCGAGCCGCAACTCGTCGTCCACATAGCCGGGGCGGGCGGCGTAGATTCCCGAGATCGCAAGCACCACGCCCGAACCGATCAGAATCCACAACGGCACGTCCCACGCACCAGTTGACTCATACAGCAAGCCCAGCGCGAATGGGCCGATCGCCGAGAACGTGTACCCGATCGACTGCGTGAGCGTGGACAGCGGCACCGTCACCGAGATGTCCCGGCTGCGGGCGTTGATGAGCGCGATCGCCATCTGGAAGCAGGACCCAGAGAGCCCGAGCGCGATCACCCAAAGCAACGGCATCGTCGTCGGGAAGTAGAGAATGCCGAGGTAGCCGAGCACCAGCAGCCCCGCGAGCACCAACACCACCGGCGCGGGATTGCGCATCTTGTCCACCACGGTGGGCATCAGGAACGCCCCGATGATGCCGAGCGCTGGAATCACCGAGAGTAACGTGCCGGCGTATGTGGCGGAGAGTCCGCCGTCGCGGAACATTTGCGGCACCCACGCGAACTGTACGTAGGCCTGCATCGACTGCATGCCGAAGAAGATCGCCAGCGCGATCGCCTTGGGCGAGCGGAACAGCGCCACCACTGGAACCGCCGCGGCCGCCCGCGCCACCGGCTTGCGCCCACGCCCCCGATTGATCCGGCCGACCCCAATCCATACCACGAACGCCAGTAGTCCTGAGATTCCCCAGAGCACCAGCGCGTAGCGCCAGTCCGTGGCCTGTGCGATCGGTGCGCTGAGTAGCGGCGGAAGCGCACCACCAATCGCAATGCCCGTGGTGTACACGGTGGTGACCGCGGCCGTCCGATACGGGAAGTTGCTGCGAATGAACGGCGGCGCGAGCACATTGCCGATCGACATTCCGGCCAGAGCCACGATCGTCAGCACGAAGAACAGCGGCACGTTGCTGAGGAACGGCCGAATGATCAGCCCGACGGCGATCGCCGAGCTGGCAAGGATCAGTGCACCCGTAAGGCCCAACCGCCGGGCGAACAGCGTGGCCGTCAATCCCACGATCGCGAATACGAGGCCTGGTAGTGCCGTCAGTAGTCCCGCCCCCGAGGCGGACATTGCGAGGCTCTCGCGCATCTCCTGGAGCACCGGGCCGATCGACGTGGCACCGGGCCGCAGGTTGATCGCGAGTGTCAGGATCGCGAACACGAGGAACGCCGATTGCCACCGAACCTGCCGCTTCATCTCCACCGCATGATTCAATCACCCCGGCCGCACCAGCCGCCAACGCGTCCACGCCCCGCCGCGTCCGCTGGCGCCACACACCCGCCCCTTCCCCACGAGGGTGGCTGGAGCGCGGGCCGCAAGTCGGGGTGGCCGGGCAGCCCGGAGCTACTTGCGGATTGGGCCCTGCGCGGAGAGGTGGGCGGCCAGTGCCACGGGGGTGTCCGTGACGATTCCGTCCACGCCGGCGGCGATCAGGCGATCCGCCGCAGCGGGATCGTCGACGGTCCACACGTGAACCTCGAAACCGCGCCGGTGCGCGGCCTCAATCAACCGCGGCGTCGTCACGGGTATCGGCCCATACTTCTCGGGGATCTGGAGCGCGATCGTGCCGGGCCTCTCCGGATACACCGAGTGTGCGAGCCGCGGCGAGATCGTCGCGAGTGCGAGGAACGCCGCCACGTTCCCCATCCCCATCGAACGGAAGAGCCCCGGGGTCGCGCGGTTCATCTGCGCGAGCCGTGAGGAGGAGAAGGACGAAACCACGATCCGATCGCGGTGCCGCGCAGCGCGTTCCGCCACTGGCCCGACGGCGGCCGCCTCCTTCGCGTCGATGTTGAAGCGGATCTCGGGGAAGGACAGGAGAGCCTCGTCGAGCGGCACGGGCGGGTTCCCGGAGTGGTCGTGGATCTTCGCGAGTTGCTCCCCGGTGAGCGCACTGATCGCCTCGCCTCGGCCCGCCATCCGCTCGAGGGTGGCGTCGTGGTGAAGGACGGGGACGCCGTCGGCGGTGACTCGAACATCGGTCTCCATGACGGTGAGTCCATTGGCGCGCATGTGTTCGAGCGCGGCCCAGGAGTTCTCAACGGACTCGCCGCCGCCACCGCGGTGGGCGAGGACCAGCGGGCCGTCACCCGAGAAGGGAGTATTCACCCAAGAAATTTAGCAGGAGCCGGGCGAAACGGCGCCGTTCTGCGTGAGCCACGTGTAGGGGTTCACCGCGTTGTCCCACGTGCCCACGTGGATCTCGAGGTGCAGGTGCGGCCCGGTCGAGTAGCCCTTACTCCCGATGCCCGCGATGACCTGCCCGGCCTTCACGGTATCTCCCTGCTTCACATATACACCGTTGTCGTACATGTGGCCGTACCAGAACCACACGGTCTGGCCATTGACCTCGGACTTGACCACGAGCAGGTTTCCGGAGCGGCCCTCGGTGCCGTTGACCGAGTGCAGCACCACCTCACCATCCGCCACCGCGTGGATGGGGGTGTATGCGGCGGCCGCGAAGTCGGTGCCGGAGTGGATTGAGCCCCAACGCGCGCCAAAGTGGGACGTCACCGAGTAGGCGCCGGCCGCAACGGGCATGTAGGTGGCCGAGACGCGCTCGATCGACGCCTCGCGCACGCCAGAGGCGCCCGACTCAGTCACCGCGCACTCGCTCAAGGTGCGTGTCTGGCTTCGCGCCGAGAGATCAACGGCAATCGCCGAGGCATTCGGGTTAGCGGTAAGGGCGGAGGATGACGGGACCGCGCCTTCGAGCCGGCTCTCTGCGGCGAGTGCCGAAATCGACTGTGCGAGGGGTACGGAGGTGACAATCGGGGCGGCGATTGCCTGTGCGCTCTGCTCGGGACTCACGAAGCCGGTCAGCGGGGCGGCGATCGTGGCGATCCCGAGGCTGGTCAGCACGGCCGCGCGGGGGGCACTACTGGTCCGCTTTGGTGCGGCCTTAGCAGCGGTGTGCTCGCGCATCGAACGCCGCGTAGGAATCGGAAGGGTTTCCGTCTCGGCCACACTCAGGATGTAGTCTGCTGGGGCCGCGGAGACGTCTGCGCCGGAGTTGCGGAGGTCGCGAAGCTGGCGTCGCGTGAGCTGGCGCTCCGAGACCTCAGTCATTCAGATACCTCCGGGTTAGGAACGGTGCCGTAACACCCAACATCACAAAACGATAACGGTCCGGGTGGTACCGCGTCCACCCTTACCCGCCAGTGTGGCAAGCATCACTCCATCGGCGTGACTGACGCGCGTCAACCATTCCGTTGCACCGAATCGCGAACTTCTCCCACGAGTTCTTCCAGGATGTCCTCCAAGAACACGATCCCGGCCACAGCATCGTCTTCCTTCACCGCGGCGAGGTGTGTCCCCGTGCGTTGCATAGCGCGGAGCGACTCCTCAATCTCGTCCGCAGGTGCGACCACCGCTAGCGGCCGGACACGCCAGCGGGGCACGGGACGGCTCCTCATCTCGCCCTCTGCATAGAACACGTCCTTCACGTGAAGATAGCCAATCACCACACCCTCATCCTCGACGGCGAACCGTGAGAACCCTGTCCGCGCCACCTCGCGCTCGAGTTGCTCGGGCGTCACCGTGACAGGCACCGTAATCAAATCCGCCCGCGGCACCATCACGCTGCTCGCGGTCTCGGCGGAGAACTCGAGTGCACCGCTCAGCAGGCCCACGTCGTCCTGCAGCATGCCCTCGGCCTGCGAGAGCTCTACAATCGAGGCCACCTCTTCGGCCGTGAACGCCGAGACCACCTCGTTCCGCGGCTCAACGCCAATCAGCCGTAAGGCGGCGTTCGCGATCCAGGTGAGCGCCCAAATCACCGGCAGCAGGATCTTCGAGAGCCACACCAGGGGCGGGCCGAACCACAGCACGGCCCTGTCCGGCACCGCTATAGAGAGGTTCTTCGGGATCATCTCGCCCGCCACCACGTGCAGGTACACCACGAGTGCGAGCGCGATCACCAGCGCCACCACATGTGCGGCCGCAGGGTGTAATCCGATGGCCTCGAACGGCACCGCGAGCAGATGCGCGATCGCGGGCTCGGCAAGTGCACCCAGTGAGGTGGAACAGACCGTGACGCCAAGCTGCGCCGTCGTCAGCATCTGAGAGACATGCTCGACGGCGTACAAGGCAGTCGCCGCGCCCGGCACCTTGCGCTCCACCAGCGGTTCTAGCTGCGAGCGCCGCACAGACATGACGGCGAACTCGGCGCCCACGAAGAAGGCGTTTCCAAGGAGCAGTCCGAGGGAGACCCAGAGGGCGGTGGCGGTACTCACGCGTCCTCCTCGTCGACGGCGCGCACGCGCAGGAGCTCGATCCGGCGCCCCGCGATCCGCACCACATGCAGCGTCACGCCGGCAACCTCGACCTCGTCGCCCACCTCCGGCATTCGGCCGAGCTGCGCCATCACGAGGCCCGCGAGCGTTTCGTAGGGGCCGTCGTCGGGAACCTTCAGCCGGGCCACGTGCGCGAGCTCATCCGGACGGAACGAGCCGGGCACCACCCACGCGCCGCCCTCGGCCGCATACGCGGAGAGCCGGCGCACATCGTGCTCATCGGCCACCTCGCCCACGATCTCTTCGACCGCGTCCTCGAGTGTCACAATCCCGGAGGTGCCGCCGTACTCGTCCACCACCACGGCCATCTGCAGGCCTTGATCGCGCAGTTCAATGAGCAGCGGCGCAAGGGCGAGGGTTTCGGGCACGCGCGGCGCCTCCACCATCAGCGACGACGAGGTCACCTGCACGTCTCCGCGGCGCTCCCACGGAATCGCGATTGCGCGGCGCAGATTCACGATGCCCACGATGTCATCGGCCGTCTCGCCGAGGATCGGGAAGCGCGAGTGGCCGGTGGAGCGGGCGATCTCGACGACGTCGGCCGCAGTGGCCGTGCGCGGCAACGAGTGCATCCGGCCACGGTCCGTCATCACATCCACGGCAGTCAACGCGCCGATCCCGATCGAACGTGTCAGGAGCGTGGCCGTCGAGACATCGAGCGTGCCTTCACTCGCCGAGTGCCGCACGAGCGCCGCAAGCTCGGCCGGGGATCGTGCCCCGGAGAGCTCCTCGGAGGGCTCAATCCCGACGGCGCGCAGCACGGCATTCGCGGAGCCGTTCAGCGCGCGCACCACCGGGTGGAAGATCCGGGTGAACAGCATCTGCAGCGGCGCGACGAAGCGCGCCACCTTCATCGGTTCGGCGATCGCCCAGTTCTTGGGGATGAGCTCGCCGAACAGCATCGAGAAGGCGTTCACAATAATCACCGAAAGGGCGACTGCGAGCGCCGCGGCCGTCGTCTCGCCGGCGACGCGACCAAGAAGCGGGCTGAACACATTCGCCAGCGCGCCTTGCATCGTATAGCCCAACAGGATCGTGGTGAGGGTGATCCCGATCTGGGCGCCGGAGAGTTGCGTGGACAGGGTCTTCAGCGAGCGGTGGACCGGCTCGGCGCCCCGATCTCCTTCTGCGACGCGTTTCTCAACGGCGGAAGGATCCAATGCCACGAGTGAGAACTCGGCGGCAACGAAGACGGCGGTTCCTGCGGTCAGGATCACGCCCACAAGAATGAGTAGCCAGTCGATCATGCGACGGGCCTACGCCGTGACGGCAGACTATGGTGAGGCTCCATTGTGAGGTCAGTTTAGTGGACGACGCGGGCCCAGGGCGCGCGGCTCTCACACGCACTAGGACCAAAGTCTCAAGGGCATGTGCTGACCGCTCGCCAAAGGTCACTTGACCCGGTGATGACCCTGCACTTCTCTCGAGCGGAATTGGGGACCAATTTCGGCGAGTTACGGCCTCTCAGGGCGCGCCGGGTGAGCGCACTCGCCTAATGTTGATGGGGGAACAAACTCAGGCGAAAGGGCGTCCGGTGACGACTTCCGATTTTGGTGCGAACGAATGGCTCATCGAGGAGATGTACGACTCGTACCTGGCAGACAAGACAAGCGTCTCTGAGGAGTGGCGCACGTACTTCGCTGCCATGGAGTCCGAGGGCTCGGACCCCAGCGGCGACGTGAGTGACACGGAAGCGGAGACCACCGCGAACGATGCCGGGCGGCAGACCACTCCGGTCGCGGCGGCTCCGCCCGCACCGGCCACGGCGCCTGCCCCACCCGCCGGCCCACCGGCCGCTCCTGTTCGGCCCGCAGCTCCGCCTGCGCCGCCCGCTCCCCCGGCGGCGTCCGTGACGCCCGCCGCCCCTGCCGCACCCGGGGCCTCCCCGCACGTGGACCCGCGTAGCGAAGCCCCGGAGATCTCCAGCTTCCGGGACCGTGAGATGCCCGCCGTCGAGAAGGTTCCCGCCACGACGCCATACGCCGAGGCGTTGCGACGCGGCACGCCCGATCAGTCTCACGAAGAGGACGAAATCATCAAACTGCGCGGCGTGGGCGCCCGCACCGTGAAGAACATGGAGGACTCGCTCACGATCCCCACGGCGACGTCCGTGCGCGAGATCCCGGCAAAGGTTCTCATCGAGAACCGGCTCCTGATCAATGCCCACCTCGCCCGCACCCGCGGTGGCAAGGTCTCCTTCACGCACCTGATTGGCTTCGCGCTGGTGGAGGCGCTCGGCCAGGTGCCGGACATGAACGCCCACTTCACCGAACTCGACGGCAAGCCGGGCGTGGTGCGCCCCGCCAGCATCAACCTCGGCCTCGCAATTGACCTTCCCAAGGGCGACGGAACTCGCCAGCTCCTCGTGCCCTCTATTAAGGGCTGCGAGGACATGGACTTCGCCCAGTTCTGGACGGCCTACGACGACGTCGTGAAGAAGGCTCGGAAGGGCACCCTCGAGGTGGCCGATTTCCAGAACACGACGATCACGCTCACAAACCCGGGCACGATCGGTACATCGCACTCCATCCCGCGCCTGATGCAGGGCCAGGGCACGATTGTGGGCGTGGGCGCGATGGACTACCCGCAGGAGTACGCCGCGGCATCGCAGCAGACCATGGCGCGCCTCGCCGTCTCGAAGATGCTCACGCTGACCTCCACCTATGATCACCGAATCATCCAGGGCGCGGCGTCGGGCGAGTTCCTGAAGGTGTTGCACACCAAGCTACTGGGCGACGACGGCTTCTACGAGCGGGTCTTCTCCTCCTTGCGGTGCGCAGTGGCCCCGGTGCGGTGGCAGCGGGATGTCGAGTTCGATGCCGAGCGCGAGTTCTCCAAGTCCGCGCGCATCGCCGAGATGGTCCACGCATTCCGTTCTCGCGGCCACCTCCAGGCGGACACGGACCCGCTCGCCTACCGGCAGCGCCGCTTCCACGATCTCGACTTCACCAACCACGGCCTCACTCTGTGGGACCTCGACCGGCACTTCCCCACCGGGGGCCTGGGCGGCACCTCTTCACTCTCGCTGCGTGACATCCTGACGCAACTGCGCGATTCCTACTGCCTCTCCACCGGCATCGAATACATGCACCTGCAGGATCCGGCCCAGCGCAAGTGGATGCAGGCCCGCATCGAGACTCCGTACGTGAAGCTCTCCAGCGGGGAGCAGCTCCAGATCCTGCACAAGCTCAACGAGGCCGAGGCCTTCGAGACCTTCCTGCAGACCAAGTTCGTTGGCCAGAAGCGGTTCTCGCTCGAGGGCGGAGAGTCACTCATCCCGCTCCTCGACGTGGTGCTCCAGGGAGCCTCGCACGATGGCCTCGACGAGGTGACGATCGGCATGGCCCACCGTGGCCGGCTCAACGTGCTCACCAACATCGCGGGCAAGTCCTACGGCCAGATCTTCAACGAGTTCGAGGGCTCCACCCCCGGCCAGGTTGAGGGTTCGGGTGACGTCAAGTACCACCTCGGCACCGAGGGCGAGTACACCTCCCCCACCGGCGAAACCACCAAGGTCTATCTCGCGGCGAACCCGTCCCACCTGGACGCGGTCGACGGCGTTTTGGAAGGTATCACTCGCGCCAAGCAGGACCGCATTGACCTGGGCGAGAAGGGGTACACCGTGCTCCCCATCCTGATCCACGGTGACGCAGCCTTCGCCGGCCAGGGTGTGATCGCCGAGACCCTGAACCTCTCCCAGCTGCGCGGCTTCCGCGTGGGCGGCACGATCCACGTGATCGTGAACAACCAGATCGGCTTCACCACCGGCCCCTCCTCGTCACGTTCGAGCCAGTACTGCACGGACATCGTGAAGGGCCTGCAGGTGCCCGTGTTCCACGTGAACGGGGACGATCCGGAGGCCGTGGCGCGTGCCGCGAAGCTCGCCTACGAGTACCGGCAGGAGTTCCACAAGGATGTCGTGATCGACATGGTCTGCTATCGCCGCCGCGGTCACAACGAGGGCGACGACCCGTCGATGACGCAGCCGGTGATGTACAGCCTGATCAACGAGAAGCGCACCGCACGCCAGCTCTACACCGAGGCGCTCGTGGGCCGCGGTGACATCACCCCCGAGCAGGCCGAAGAGTCCCTCCAGGACTTCCGCGCGCAGCTCGAGCGGATCTTCTCCGATGAGGATCGTTCCCTGCCGCAGGCAGAATCCCGCCGCGGCCTCGAAATCCCGGCCTCCCAGCTGGAAGACGCCGGTGTCATGATCGGGTGGCGGACCGCCGTCGACCGCGATGTCATCGAGCGGATCGGCCAGGCCCACCTGCGCTATCCCGAGGGCTTCACCGTCCACCCGAAGTTGAAGCAACTCACCGAGAAGCGCGAGCAGATGAGCCGCGAGGGCGGCATCGACTGGGGCTTCGGCGAGATCCTCGCCTTCGGTTCGCTCCTGATGGAAGGCGTGCCCGTGCGTGTCTCGGGTCAGGACTCGCGCCGTGGCACCTTCGTTCAGCGCCACGCCACTTTCCACGACGCGAACGACGGCTCGGAGTGGACGCCGCTGCGCTACCTCACGGAGGATCAGGCGAAGCTGTGGATCTACGACTCGGCCCTGTCCGAGTACGCGGTGCTCGCCTACGAGTACGGCTACTCCGTGGAGCGCCCGGATGCGCTCGTGGCATGGGAGGCCCAGTTCGGTGACTTCGCGAACGGCGCCCAGACCGTGATCGATGAGTTCATCTCCTCCTCCGAGCAGAAGTGGGGCCAGCGCTCCTCGCTCATCATGCTGCTGCCGCACGGATACGAGGGACAGGGACCAGATCACTCCTCCGGCCGAATCGAGCGATACCTCCAGCTGTGTGCCGAGGACAACATGCGTGTGGTCCAGTGCACCACGCCCGCGAACCACTTCCACGTCTTGCGGGATCAGGCGTACACGCGCCCGCGGCGTCCGCTCATCGCCTTCACGCCGAAGCAACTGTTGCGGTTGCGCGCGGCGCAGAGCTCGGTGGAGGACTTCACCGACGGCGCATTCCAGCCGGTCATCGGCGACACCTCGGGCATCACTTCGGCCCGGAAGGTGCTGCTGTGCTCGGGTCGGATCTACTACGATCTCGCGGCGCACCGTGAGAAGGCCGGGATCAACGATGTGGCGATCGTGCGTTTGGAGCAGCTCTACCCGCTTCCGGTGGAGGAGCTCAACGCCGAGCTGTCGAAGTACGGTGATGTGGAGACTGTGTGGGTGCAAGACGAGCCCCAGAACCAGGGCCCGTGGCCACACTTCGCGTTGAACGTGCTTCCCACTGTTTCCCGGCACGTCTCGGTGGTCTCCCGGAAGGCCGCCGCCTCGCCGTCGGCCGGGACCGGCAAGCGCCACGCAGCCGAGAACGCCGCAATCATGGACGCCGCCTTCGCATAGTTGCTCATTGAGTGGGCGCTCGCCGGGCGCCGGGCTTTCGCGCTGGGTCCTATGGCCCACGCATTCGACAAATCCTCGCTGGACCATGGATATACCCGGTCGAAGAGAGGAGAGTGAGATGCTGACGGCAACCTTGTCGGGTCTCTCGGGCCGCGCCACGCTCCTTTCCACTCTGCTCGCGCACCCGATCGATAGCGACCAAATGTGGCAGATCCGGGGCGAGAGCTTCGGTGGCCAGTGGGACCGCACGTCTCCAGAAGCGACGCGTGCCTTGGCTCTGCTGCGCGAGTCCGCAGCAGCGCGGGAGGATCTGGCGAGGATCGCGGGTGACTATCAGCGCCTATTCGGTGGGGATCCTCCGCGAATCGACCCCCGTGAATCCGCGTACAACCCGGATGTGGACCCGGAGGAGTTGCGCGCCCTCTATGTGACCTCTGGCGCCTCGATGCCGTGGGAGCTAGAGCCCGATCACATCTCCAGCGAACTCGCCTATCTCGCGCAGTTACCGCTGATCTCAGCGAACGCGACCCATGACATGACCGCGTTCGCGCGCGATCATTTGCGCTCCTGGGCGCCGGTCTGCCTCGCAGAGATGTCGCTCCGCGCCGGTTCGCTCCTGTATCAAGGCGTGGGCGCCCTCGCAATGGACTTCATCGAGTCACTGCCAGTTCACTAGAGCGGAGTCGGCCCTTGCAACGGGGCAAGAGCCGACTTCGTGTTCCATTGAGCGCGCCGGGAGCGGTAGCGACCGAGTCGAAGCGCGGGACACCACAACGAAAACGGGCCACCTTTCGGTGACCCGTTCTGCCTCACGTGTTGGGGCGCTTGCCGTGGTTTGCGGCACTGCCCGAACGCGAACGGCGCTTACGGCCTCGCTTGCTCATGGGAACTCCTTCCATTGGTCCACGCCTGCGGCGCGAACGAACCTGTCCTATCGTAGCGGCTCCGAGGCCGAGGGCTTAACTCTCGGTGGTGCGGTAGACGGTGACACTCTGACGCATCACGATGATCTGGCTCATCACGCGCATCCGAAGCGACTCCGGCGCCTGCTCGGTGCAGCAGCGGCGGATGAAATCGCGCACGTGCCGCTCGGCCTCTTCGGCATCGGTGCAATCGGGGCAGTGCTCGGCGTGGAGGCGAAGGCGTGCGGCTTCGGCGCTCTCAAGTTCGGCGTCGAGGTACTCATAAAGGTGGGATCGCCAATCGTTGCAGGTGCAATCGTGCTCGTTCATCGCACGACCCCTTCCTGCGTGGCGTAGTCGGCGAGCGCCTCACGCAATTGCCGACGGCCGCGGTGCAGTCGCGACATGACGGTGCCCAGGGGGGTGCCCATGATCTCGGCGATCTCTTTGTAAGCGAAGCCTTCGACGTCGGCCAGATAGACCACCATGCGGAAGTCCTCGGGCAGGTCCGCGAGGGCGTCCTTTACGGTGGAGTCCGGGAGCGCGTCGAGCGCGTCCATCTCGGCGGAGCGCAGGCCCGTGGAGGTGTGCGCCTCCGCGGCGGCGAGCTGCCAGTCCTCGATCTCGGCGGAATCCGAACGCTTGGGCTCGCGCTGTGCCTTGCGGTAGCTGTTGATGTACGTGTTCGTAAGGATGCGGTACATCCAGGCCTTGAGGTTCGTGCCCGGCTTGTACTGGTGGAACGCGGCGAAGGCCTTGGCGTAGGTCTCTTGAACGAGATCCTCGGCATCCGCCGGGTTGCGTGTCATCCGGAGCGCGGCACCGTAGAGCTGATCGAGCAGAGGCAACGCCTCTACTTCAAACCGGTCGCGGGGGTCATCGAGCTGATCCATTGCCTGAGAGCCTACCGCGCCGAAGGGCATGGGGGCGCCCTGGGTGGGGTCGGTTTGCAATGCCATCACCTCTCGTACAACAACTCACAGCGGATTCTCATTCCCGCAACAGCAAACTGCCAGTTTGATCCGCCACCGCTGATGCGCGGCCGGCCCCGGAGTTAGGTGAGGGCACTACGGTCTGCGGGGCGGCTGCGCCCGGCGTGGGCGTACCGTCTCAGGCTGGGGATAGCGGCGCGACCGCCACGCACAGAAGGCCCGAGCCTGACCTTCCTGTCCCATCCCCAACACCGGCAACGCGGCGTCGTAATTCAATCGATACGCATTGACAATCGATCGTCATCTATCGATAATCGATCTATGAGCAAGTCTGTCACCATCGTTCTCCGCGTATTGATCGCGTTCTTCTTCCTCATCATGCTGCTCGGACAGTTCTTCGCGATCCCTGGGGTGATCAACGACATCCGGCAATGGGCACCCGAGTTTGGACACCTCGCAATCCCCTACGGCGGCGCGGCATTCCTGGCGCTGATATGCGTCGAGGTGGTGCTCGCGGCAATCTGGATCCTGCTCGGCATGGTGCGCAGTGACGCCGTCTTCACCGAACGCGCCTTCCGCTGGGTGAACGTGATCATCTGGGCCACATGGATCGCCGTCGGGATGACGCTCATTCCGTTGCTCACAATGCTCTTCGACAGCAGCGGGACTGCGGGTTCTCCCCCGGCCTTCCTGTTCGTGCTCCTCGCGTTCTTCGGCGGCACAGCGTTCGCACTACTGATGACCGTGATGCGTGCGCTACTCCGCCAGGCCACCGACGCCCGCGCCGAACTGGCGGAGGTGATCTGATGATCGTCGTCGATATCGATGTGGAGCTCGCCAAGCGGAAGTGGTCCGTGGGCGAGTTTGCCGACGCCGTCGGGATCACCCCCGCAAACCTGGCGGTCCTCAAGAACGGGCGAGCAAAAGCGGTTCGCTTCAGCACGCTGGACGCGATCTGCCGCACCCTTGAGTGCCAGCCCGGTGACATCCTGCGCTGGGTCCCGGACGATGAATAGAACTCGAGACTCCACGTCACACTGCGTGTAGCCGTAGGCGAAATCGCTGAATCCAGGAACGTACGCCGAAGCAGATGCAAGGTCTGGATCCTGACTCCACTGCGTGCCGCGCGGGATGACGCTCTGAAGGGTACTGGGCGCAGAATGGCGGGACGAGCGACATGGTCGCACGGCGAAACGGCGTGCATTTCTCGGCGGCTTGTGGTGCGATTGACGTATGAGTATCACCCGGTTGATTGCGCGTCCGATGCTGGCCTCCTACTTCGTCCTGGACGGAATCGACGCCGTCCGTCACCCGGAGGAGCACGCGGCCGCCTTCCAGAAGGTTCAGCCCGCGCTCGAGCGCGCCGGAGTGCCCCCGGTGCTTTCCTCGGACGCCATCATGCTCTCGCGGATCTCCGGCGCCGCCTCGGCCGCAGCGGGAATCCTGCTCGCGATCGGCAAGGCGCCCCGCGCATCCGCGCTCACGCTCGCGGCATTGAACATCCCGATCACGGTGATCAACAACCCGATCTGGGCAGCGCAGAACACGGACGACCGCAAGGAGAAGGTGCGTGGGCTGCTTCGCGGCCTCGCCATCGGCGGCGGCTTGATCCTCGCGGCGGTCGATCGCGATGGCAAGCCCTCCCTCTCCTACAAGTTGCACGCGGATGCCGAGCACCGCGCCGAGCTGGCCTCCCTCAAGAGCGAGCTGAAGGAGAAGTACGCCGCATGAGGTCGTGCGCTAAGTGAGCCGGCGCGACGTCGGTACCGACGATGACCGCGTCCGGGTTCGCCCCGGGCGCGGTTCGCGTCCCCGCACGAAGGTGCGCCCCGATTACTCCGATGCGCCGCGCGGCATGGTGATCTCCGTGGACCGCGGCCGCTATGGCGTGGTGACGGACGACGGCGTTCACCTCGTCACGGTGAAGGCGCGCGAGTTGGGCAAGGGCTCGGTGGTCGTCGGTGATCGCGTAGCCCTCTCCGGCGATCTCTCCGGCCGCACGGACACGCTCGCGCGGATCGTGCAGATCGATGAGCGCGCGCACGTCCTCACCCGCTCCGCCGAGGACGGCGACACCGCCGGGCACGAGCGAGCCGTCGTGGCGAATGCGTCGAACCTCGGGATCGTGGTGGCACTGGCCGATCCCACACCCCGCACCGGCCTGATCGATCGTTACCTCGTGGCCGCCTACGATGCCGTCATGCGGCCGGTCCTGATCCTCACCAAGTCCGATCTCGCCGATCCGGACGAGTTCCTCAGCGTGTACTCTTCCCTCGATCTCGACGTGTTCATCACCTCGCTCGAGGGTGAGTCGATTGAGGGCGTCGACGCCGTCCGTGCACGTTTGGAAGGCGACGTCTCCGTCCTGGTGGGGCACTCCGGCGTCGGGAAATCGACACTCGTGAACGCGCTGGTCCCCACGGCCGAGCGCGCAACCGGCCACGTGAACGAGGTGACGGGCAGGGGGAGGCATACGTCGTCGTCGGCGGTGGCGCTTGAACTGCCCGGCGGCGGCTGGGTGATCGACACCCCGGGCGTGCGCTCGTTCGGGCTCGCACACGTTTCGCCCGATGATCTACTGCGCGGATTCGACGATCTCGCAACGGTCGCGGCGGACTGCCCGCGCGGTTGCACGCATGCAGCCGATGCCCCCGACTGCGCGCTCGACGAGTGGGCGACGGACGAAATCCGCGCCACCCGGCTCGGCTCGTATCGCAGACTCCTCGGGAACGTCTCCTGAGTACGTGCCACTGCGGTTGACGACAACACGCCCGGCTCCCACACGCCGACGCGTCAAAGGCGCGAAATCGGGGGGCCCACCCCAATTGCACGATAGTTTGAAGCCATGGCCTTCGACGACGATCTCCGCCTCGCACTCGTGATTGCGGATCAGGTGGATTCCATGACCACCCGTAGCTTCAACGCGCAGGATTTCGCCGTGGACACGAAGCCGGACACCACGCTCGTGACCGACGCCGATCGGGAGGCCGAGCGGATCGTCCGCGCCCAGTTGCAGCGCACCCGGCCACGTGACTCGATTCTCGGCGAGGAGTACGGCACCACCGGCACCTCGCCGCGGCAATGGATCGTGGATCCGATCGACGGCACCCACAACTTCGTGCGCGGCGTGCCCGTGTGGGCCACCCTGATCGCGCTCGTGGAGGACGGCGATGTGGTGGTTGGCGTGGTCTCCGCGCCCGCGCTCGGGCGGCGCTGGTGGGCGTCGTCGGGTGGCGGCGCCTGGACGGGGCGTTCGCTCACCTCAGCCAAACAGCTCCACGTCTCGAAAGTTTCGCGTCTCGAGGACGCATCGCTCTCCTACTCGTCTCTCGGTGGGTGGGCGCAGAAGAAGCGGTTACGTGCCTTCCTCTCCCTGATGGAAAAGTGCTGGCGCACCCGCGCATACGGCGACTTCTGGTCCTACATGCTCGTGGCGGAAGGCGCGGTGGATATCGCCGTTGAACCCGAGCTAGAGGTTTATGACATGGCCGCGCTCGTGCCGATCGTCACCGAGGCCGGAGGCACGTTCACGTCGCTACACGGCGCCTCGGGGCCGTGGGGCGGGGACGCACTCGTGACGAACGGGCCCCTCCACGGCGAGGTCATGGAGCACCTGCGCTCACTCTCGGACTAGCGCCTGGCGCTCCACCACGTCATACCAGGCGAGCGGTTCGCTGGTCAGCTCGGTCATGGCGTCCTCGGAGGCGAGGGCTCCTGCGAGGTCGCGATCGATGTCGTCCACATGAATCGAGTCCACGGCGGCCCAACTGATCGGACCGTCGGGGAGGTAGCAGGCGGGGTCCTCCCCAAGCGGCGCACCCACGGTGCCGAGCTCGGCGGCAAGCACCACGCGGCGTGGCCGGCCCGTGGCCGCGAGCGCAGCGGAGTGCTCGGAGGCGCGCTGGTAGGCGTAGAGCTCGGCGACCTCCTCTTCATCGAAGGACTCGGCGAGTTCCGGTGTCACCGCGTAGACGGCTGGTGGGTTCAGCAAGTCGCCGGCGAGATCGCTCCAGGTCGCGGGGATGTATGCACGCATGGTCCTATTGTTCCGCCTTTCTGCGTTTTCGGATGGCACGCCGCGTGGGGGCGTGGCCAATGATCCGGCCGGCAAGCTCGCGGACACCCTTCATCGCCTTAGAATCGGGCACCGCCACGGCCAGCGGTTCAGCCATTCGCATCGCGGAATCGGCGGCCGCCGCATCGTGTGCGATCAGCACCGGATCGCCCTCCCCCGCGAGCCGCGCGAGCACCTCGCGCACCTGATGTGTGCTCCCCGTGCCGGTGGCGGAGCTGCGCAGCTTGTTGACGGCCACGTGATAGCGCCCCTCCACGCGTGGCGCGTCCACAAGCAGTGACACGAGCCGATACATCCCGACGGCGTCCGCCTCCCCAAGGATGACCACGTGATCGGCGGCGCCGAGCGCCGCGTGCTGGGCGGACCAACGGGTGGGCGCGAAGGCCGAGCCGTAATCGGAATCGTCGTCCTCCCAACCGCCGGCCACGTCCACCACGATCCAGTCGAACGCGGCGCGCGCCGCGTGGAGCACGTCCTCGACGGCGCGGCCGGGAACCTCCCGCCAGCGGTCTGGGCGAGTCAGGCCGGTGAGCACCCGAATCCTGCCCGCCGTGGCCGCCGCGGCCTGAAGCGTTGTGGCATCAAGCCGCCCGTTGCTCGCGGCACGGCAGGCTGCGGCGATCCCCGAGGTCTCGTCCACAATGCCGAGTGCCTGTGCGAGCGAAGGCGCGATCGTGTCCGCATCCACCAGCAACACCGTGCCTTCGTAGGAGAGCTCCATGGCGAGCGCCGCAGCCATCGTGGTCCGCCCAGGTGCCCCATGCGGACCCCAGAGCGTCACCACCAGACCTGCGGGATCGCCGTCGGGCTCAGCTTCCGGAGGCGGGGGCACGAAATCGTCGAGATCGAGCCGCTCGATCGCCTCGACCACAGCGGCGCCGCCCGCTGCCGCATCCGTCACGGCGTCACAGCGTAGCGCCGCCACCCGCTCGATGTCCTCGCTCTGGGCGATCCCGACGACGCTCACCCCCATCGCATGGAGCCGATCGATCACGGTGTGGTCGATCCCGAAGAAGGACGCCGAGACCACGGCAACCGTTCCGACACGGGCGCCCGCCGCAGCGAGGAGCTCGGCCACGTCCGCGCAGCGCCGCTCCACCGTGAGCCCGGGCGCCTTGGAGAGATGCGCGACCACGTCCGGCTCGAGATCGCCGAACACCGCAACGAGAACTCCATGCATCTCAGCCGCCTCGCGGAACCACGACGAGATCGCCGTCGTCGGCCATCGCCGCGAGGAGCGCGGGGAGGCCGTCTGGCTCGATCAACACCTGCACTCCGCCGTATTGGGACGCGAGGAACGCGGAATCGGTGAGCACCCCCTGGACCAGGACGTCTTCGGCGACGATCGTGGGCTCGCCCGGCTCCTCGCCGAAGCTTCCACCTGGCGTGTGCCAGATGTCCACGCGGCTGCCGGCCGCAGTGCCCTCAGGAATCGCGCTCGAGGAGGGGACCACCACGGTGCGGAGCTCGACGGCGTCGGTCACGGCGCTTGCGGGGACGAGTTCACCCTGCTGGATCACGCGGTCCGCGACTCCGTTCGGTTCGGCCTCCGCCGCAAGATAGAGCGGCGCGATCCCGGGATCGACCTCGACTACCGCCACCTTTCCCGCGAGCCGATCGCCGGGTGTGATCGCCTCGGTGGCGGCCCACACACCCACACGATCGGTGGCCGAGGAGACGATCCACCAGCCGAGCGCCACAGCGAGCGCCACCAGCACGATTCCTACGCCAAGCCGCGGATCGCGCCACGACGGCGGCCGAATACGTGTCTCCTCTGCCATGCTGCCTCCCTGCCGGTGTGGGGTTGGGTAACCCCGTGCGGGCTAGTCTGCCTGAATCTCGCGGCGAGCGGGAGAGTGAATTGAGTTATCCACAGGCTGAGAAGTTCCGGTTGCGTGCATTCTGTGGGTGCATGCCAGAATTGGTGCATGGCCCAGCGCTTCTTATCTCTTGCCGATCTGTGCGAGGAGCTCGCGATCTCAATGGCGCAGGCGCGCGCGCTTGTGAAGACTGGGGAGCTGCCGGCGATTCAGGTGGGCGGGCGCAACCAGTGGCGCGTGGAGCGGACCGTGCTCGAGGAGTACATCGCGCAGAGATACCGCGAGAATCAGGAGCGCCTGAAGGACCCCGATCGCGATCCGGCCGACTCCTAAACCCGCCAATCGTGATCCTGCGTGGAGCGAAGCGGAATCGCAGGATCCAGGGACGCACGTTGGCTTCGACATGACCGCGTGGATTCTGCGATTCCATTCGCTGCGCTCATTGCACCCAGTATGACGTGCTACTAATCGAACGCGGCGCGCGGGGCCCTCACATAGCTGAGCGCGGCGGTGGGGAGCACCACGTCGCCGGTATCGGTGCGCAGCTCCAGGTGATCCGACGCGACTGCGAGGATCCGCCCCACCACCTCGTCCCCGCCAGCGGCGCACACCACCACGGCACCGGTGCGGGCGATCGCTCGCAACAGTGAGTTCAGCCGCTGCTCGATCCCGTCGACGGGCTTGCTGGCACCGAGCGCAGAGAGCCACGTGATCGCCACAAGCGGCACGAGGACGTCGCCGTCGGAGCGGTGAATCCGCACCCAATCGAGGCCAACGTCCGCAAGGGTCCCGGCGATGTCTACCCCGCCGGCACGCACGGCGAGTTGCCCGCCGGCCGCGGCACGGAGCCGATCCTGCAACGTCACAGAAACGCGTTCGGCCTCGACGAGTTCGGCAAGGTCGCCGTCGTCGGCCGCGCGCACCTCGAGATCCGCGAAGAGCCGGTCCCAGCGATCATCCATGCCCACAATCTACGCCGATACCTCTAGACACACCTGGGAAATGAGGGTAGAACTAACTTCATCAAACTACATCAAACAAGATCAATGAGGTGTAACGATGAGCATCACAGTCGTGCGAAAGCGGCTCCGCCGGCGCCACACATCTGCCGCGCGGCGGGCTCCGCGCGTTCGTCAGGGCGCGATAGCGCTCCCCACCCTCGCGGTTTCCGTCGCAGCCTCGTACGGCTTGGCCCGCGCCACGATTGCCGTGACTCGGTCTGCCGCGTGGTGGCGGCCCGACGACGCCGTTGCCGCCGGACTGTTCGGCCTTGGCACGCTGATCGCGGGTTGGTATGCGCTCACGGCTCTGGCGCTTCTTCTCTCGGCGGTCGCATCTGCGGATCTTGGTGTCCGGCGCTGGGGTGCGCCGCTCTTGCGCACGCTCAGCGTGAGCGCGGGTTCGGTGGCGCTTGCCGTGGGCACGCCCGTCCTCGCACTGGCCTCGACTCCCCCGGAGGCACCGCCCGTCAGCCAGGATCTGGCGTGGGGTGCGGCACCCGTGCCACTCGGACTCGACTCCCCCACGGCACTAGAGGCGCTCTTTGCGCCCACAGAGCCGGAGCCGCTCGCCGAGTCGGCCGTACTGCCCGGACCGGCCGTCGGCGAGCTGGCCCCGCCGCCCGAGCTCGCTACCGTGGAACTCACCGCCACCGATGTTGGCGCGGTGGAGGGCCACACTCCGAAGGAGGAGAACGCCGTCGGGCAGGAGAAGGTACACGTCGTCACGCGAGGCGAATCGCTGTGGGCGATTGCGGCGGCAGAGAGTCCGGGTGCCACGAACGCCTGGATCGCGCAGCGTGTGGCCGAATATGTGCACGCGAACCCGAGCGTGCAGTCGAACCCGGACCTGATCGTTCCAGGCCAGCGGCTCGAGATTCCGGAGGCGACGCCATGAGTGCGCTCCGCCAGGCCGATGCCTTCCAGCCCGTAGCTCAGCGGCTCCATTGGGATCCGGTGCGGTTCCGCGCGGTGAGCCTCGAGCCGATCTATGCCGAACCGCAGCCTGTGCGGATCCCTGAGCTACCGGAGGCCGGGCCGTGGGTGGAGCAGATGGCGCGGGCATGCGTGGAGTGCCTGCTCGGGTTACGGCCCACCCATCAGCTCATCCGGTGGCTTGCGCCGGGAGTGTTCGAGGCGCTTGCCGCTCGGGTATCGGCGAACGCGCATCAGGCGAAGCCCAAGGGCATTCAGGCGATCCGGGCGCGCGAGGCGAACATCTACGAGGTGGACGATCGCACGCGCGAGGCGAACTGCACGGTGTTCGACGGCACGCGCTTTCGTGCGTGCGCCATGCGGGTTCGGGAGCACCGCGGCCGCTGGCTGATCGTGGCCCTCGAAATCGGCTAAGACGCCACATGTTGCGCCCCCAGCCCGTTAACTCCGCGGTTGAGCGGGACGAGGGCGCACCAGACTGCGCCGGGTGCCACTCATCAGGCTGGTGCATCAGTTGTGGAGCAAATGACCGCCTAAACCGCAGAATAGACGGTCATTTGCTCCACAACCGGCCATGACGTCCGTCAGGATGGCAGTGGTTCCGGAAACGTACGCCGTGTGAACCAGAACAGAAGACATCGCACAATCCGGCGGCTTCGATGCCACCGTTAACACCACCGCTCTCGGCTCCGCCGAAGGCAAGGAAGTACTCGATGCCTGGGTACGCGAGCAGACCGAGGGCCTGATCGAGCAGTCCGCGATCCAGCCGGATCCGGAGTTGCAACTTGTGCTCCAGAACGCGTTGCTCTTCGCCGCGCGCTGGCAGCAATTGTTCCTGCCGGACCTCACCACCACGGAGGACTTCACACGGGCCGATGGCGACGCCGTCGGCGCCCAGATGATGAACGGCGAGTTCACTGTGGCTTACGGCGAGAAGGACGGCTACACCGCAATCGCCCTCCCCTACGCGAGCGATTTCACCGCCTTCTTCGTGCTCCCGCCCGAGGGCGATGCCCCCACTCCCGACGGCGTTCAGGCGGCCATCGCTGCGATCGGCGAGCAGGTCCGGGCAACCGTCCAGATCCCAAGCTTCGACCTGAAGGTCACCACGGATGTCAAGAGCTTTCTCGAAGCTCAGGGTGTCACGGCACTCTTCACCGATCCCGCCTCACTGAGTGGCATCGCCGAGGGCGCTCCCGTGGTCTCCGCGATCACGCAGCAGGCGCGGCTCATCGTGAACGAGTCCGGCACCGTGGGCGCAGCGCTCACCGAGATCGCGATGACGACGTCGCTGCCGCCGGAGCCCACGCACGAGTTCCGCGCGGACCGGCCGTTCACGATGATCGTGCAGCACAACGACACCGGCGTGCATCTGTTCTCCGCCTATATCGCGGATCCCACGGCCGAGTAGGCGCGCGCCACATCCCCGCACACACCCCCTTCACCACAATTTGCGTCTACGTCCTCCTAAACACGCTCGTTCGCGGGACGGAGACACAATTTCTAGCGAGGGGCACGCGCTGCTCGCATCGCGCGGTTCTCTCAACCAAGGGCGGCCGGAGCCGATAACCTTCAGTCATGGAGTTTCGGAACGCCTATCGCCATGGGTTTGCCCGCGTCGCCGCCGCCACTGTGCCGGTGCGGATCGCCGATCCCGCCACGAATGCCGCGGCCGTCATCGCCGAGGCCCGCGCGCTTTCCGAGCAGTCGGTGGCCGTGGCGTTGTTCCCGGAGCTCGCCCTCACCGGCTACGCGATCGATGATCTGGTCCTGTCCGACGTCGTCCTGGACGCCACCGAGGCCGCCGTCGAGTCGATCCGGGAGGCCAGCGCGGACCTGCTCCCCGTGATCGTGGTGGGCGCGCCGCTTCGGAAGGGCACGAGGCTCTTCAACTGCGCCGTGCTCATCCACCGCGGCGAGATCCTGGGTGTGGTGCCGAAATCGGCGTTGCCGAACTATCGCGAGTTCTATGAACGCCGCTGGTACGCTCCCGGCGACGATCAGCGCGGCGAGCACATCACCGTGGCCGGGCGAACCGTGCCGTTCGGCCCGGATCTCCTCATCGACGTCGTCGATGTCCCGGGGCTCACGATCCACGCCGAGATCTGCGAGGACCTCTGGGTGCCGATCCCGCCCTCGTCCGAAGCCGCACTCGCGGGCGCCACGGTGCTCCTCAACCTTTCCGGCAGCCCCATCACGATCGGCAAGTCGGAGACCCGCCACTCGATCACGGGCGCACAATCGGCGCGCTGCCTCGCCGCCTACGCCTACGCCGCTGCGGGCACGGGCGAGTCCACGAACGATGTCTCGTGGGACGGCCAGACCATGCTCTACGAGTGTGGCGATCTCCTCGCCGAGACCGAGCGCTTCCCCGACGGCGCCCGGGCCTCGATCGCGGATATCGATCTGCAGCGCTTGCGTACGGAACGCCTACGCCAGGGCTCCTTCGACGACAACCGCCGCACGCACGCCACACGCGCCGCAGAGTTCCGCCGGATCGAGATCTCGCTCAACCCGCCCACGGGGCCAATCGGCCTGATCCGCGATGTCGCCCGCTTCCCCTTCGTGCCAAGCGACGCCGCGCACCTCGCCCAGGACTGCTACGAGGCCTTCAACATCCAGGTCTCCGGCCTGGTGCAGCGGATGCAGGCGATCGGCCTGCCCAAACTCGTGATCGGCGTCTCCGGTGGCCTGGATTCCACTCATGCACTACTCGTGTGCGCGCAGGCCTGTGCTCGCCTCGGGCTGCCCCGGGAGCACATCTTGGCCTTCACGATGCCCGGCTTCGCCACGTCCGATCACACCAAGTCAAACGCCTGGGCGCTGGGCGAGGCACTCGGCGTCACGTTCGAGGAGATCGACATCCGACCCGCCGCGCGCGAACTTCTCGAGAAGATGGGTCACCCGTTCGCCGCGGGCGAGCCGGTCTATGACGTCACCTTCGAGAACGTGCAGGCGGGCCTGCGCACCGATTATCTCTTCCGCCTGGCAAACCAACGCGGCGGGATCGTCGTCGGGACTGGGGACCTCTCCGAGTTGGCGCTCGGCTGGTGCACCTACGGCGTCGGCGATCACATGTCGCACTACTCTGTGAACCCCGGCATCCCCAAGACCCTCATCCAGCACGTGATTCGCTGGGTGATCAGCTCCGGCGCAATGGGTGACGAGGCGAACGCCGTGCTGCAATCCGTGCTGGACACCGAGATCAGTCCCGAACTTGTCCCCGCGGGACAGGACGGCAAGGTGCAGTCCACCGAGCAGACCATCGGCCCGTATGCCTTACACGACTTCGCGCTGTTCCACACGCTTCGGTATGGCGCGGCGCCGTCGAAGATCGCGTTTATGGCGGAGCACGCATGGGCCGACGCCGCTCAGGGCAGTTGGCCCGAAGGGTTCCCCGAGGAGGGACGACCACGGTATGACCTCGCCGAGATCCGGACGTGGCTCGAGGTCTTCCTGAAGCGGTTCTTCGGCTTCTCGCAGTTCAAGCGCTCGGCCATCCCGAACGGGCCCAAGGTCAGCGCGGGCGGATCGCTCTCCCCACGCGGCGACTGGCGCGCCCCCTCGGACGGCAACGCGGACGCCTGGCTCGCCGAACTCGCCGCCGCGCTCGACGACGCCAGCTGAGGTCGCCCGCAGCCCCGCAGCCGGAATCTGAGCAGACTTCGACGCATTACGTGTTCTGTGTCGAGTCGTGCTCCGACAACAGCAGGGCACAAGAACGCACGGCGGTCTCGACTCCGTCGCTTCGCGACTTCAACCCACGAGAGTGACGGGCACGCCCAACCCGCTACTTCGCTCAACTTCCCGCACCTTCTGTCATCCTGCGGCCACGGAGTAGATCGCAGGATCCATGCTCGAGACACAGCCGAGCTCTGTTCCTAAGTTCCTCCGGTCTACGCCCTCCATGCAGAATGCCGAGTCATCAGAGGCGTTTGAGGCGGGCCGTGATGTCCGAGACGTCGAAGTTGCCCATCGGGCCAGCCGCGGCCTCGCGATCGGCGACGGCCTCGGGAGCTTTCGCCGCTCCCCCGGCAGCCTGAACAAGCTCACGCGCGGCCTCGGTCACGCGCTCATTCACCGAACGCACGGCGTCCCCTCGGCCACCCCAATCGGCGGTCGCCACGAACACGGTCGTGGGCAGCACCTGCGCCTTCAGGTACGAGAGCACCGGCCGCAGTGCGTAATCGAGCGCGAGAGAATGCCGCTGCGTGCCACCCGTGCCGAGCATCAGCACGGGCGCCCCGGCGAGCGTTCCCTCGGGAAGCACATCGAGGAACACCTTCAGTAGCCCAGCGAACGAGGCGTTCATGATGGACGTATGGACCACGACGCCGTCGGCCTGCGCCACGCGCTCGAACAGACCGAGCAGGCGCTCCGGAGCAAACGAGGTGAGCGCGCTCATCAGATCGGGAACGTAGTCCTTCAACGCAACGGTCTCGACCTGGACGCTCGGACCAGTAACCTCAAGTGCCTGAGCGATCTGCCGCACCACGAGCGCGGACTGCTCGCCCATCCCGGCGGAGATCACGATCAGCTTCACAGCGCGGCCCCCTCACTGTAGAAGGCCGCATTATCGTCCTCGGCGCGGGTCCCCGTGTAGGGGTCATGGGAGATGCCCGACGGCGTCTCGGCAGCCCCGCCGTGAGCCGCCACGAGCGATGCGTGAGTGGGCGCGTCCGGGATGTGCGCGGGGCGGTCGGAGGCCATCTCGCGGCGCAGCACCGGCACGATCTCGGAGCCCAGGATCTCGATCTGCTCGAGCACGGTCTTCAGCGGCAGGCCGGCGTGGTCGATCAAGAAGAGCTGGCGCTGGTAGTGGCCCACGTCCTCGCGCATGGCGGCGTAGCGGTCGATCACCTGCTGCGGCGAGCCGACCGTGAGCGGGGTCTGCGCGGTGAAGCTCTCCAGCGAGGGGCCGCCGCCGTACACCGGGGCGTCGTTGAAGTACGGGCGGAACTCGCGCACAGCATCCTGCGAGTTGGGCCGCACGAACACCTGACCACCGAGACCCAAGATCGCCTGATCGGCCGGGCCGTGACCGTGCGCCTCGAAGCGCTGGCGATAGAAATTCACCATCCGCTTGGTGTGGCTCATCGGCCAGAAGATGTTGTTGTGGAAGAAGCCGTCGCCGTAGAACGCGGCCTGTTCGGCGATCTCCGGGCTCTGAATCGAGCCGTGCCACACGAACGGCGCCACGCCATCCATCGGGCGCGGGGTAGAGGTGAAGCCGTGCAGAGGCGTGCGGAATTGGCCCTCCCAGTTGACCACGTCTTCGTCCCAGAGCTTGCGTAGCAGCGCGTAGTTCTCTATCGCGAGGTCAATGCCCTGGCGGATGTCCTTGCCAAACCACGGGTACACCGGCCCGGTGTTACCGCGACCCATCATCAGGTCCACGCGCCCATCTGCGAGGTGCTGCAGCATCGCGTAGTCCTCGGCGATCTTCACCGGATCATTGGTGGTGATCAGCGTGGTAGAGGTCGAGAGGATGAGCCGCTCGGTCTGCGCGGCGATGTAGCCGAGCATCGTCGTTGGGCTTGAGGGCACGAAGGGCGGGTTGTGATGCTCACCTGTGGCGAACACGTCGAGGCCAGCATCCTCGGATGCCTTAGCGATGGCGACCATCGCCTTAATCCGCTCCCGTTCCGTGGGCGTGCGGCCCGTGGTGGGATCGGTGGTGACGTCTCCAACTGTGAATACTCCGAACTGCATGCCCTCATCCTACGCCTAGTTGAAGATTCAACCAACATGGGTTTCGCCACACATGCCGCCAATCACCACACCGCTTCGGGATCGTGTGCCCTCATCCGCCGCCGGTGCGGCAAATACCCGCACGCTCCGCCAACCGGCCTTCTGCCACTCAGGTGAGTGGGAAAGGTCCGGAGACGCCGTGTTCAGCGTACGTTTGCCACTCACGTGAGTGGGAAAGGTCCGGAGGAGCCGTGTTCAGCGTACGTTTGCCACTCACGTGAGTGGGAAAGGTCCGGAGGCGCCGTGTTCAGCGTACGTTTGCCACTCACGTGAGTGCGAAGAGGTCGAAGGAGGGGTCCTCAGCGAACTTTTGCCACTCACGTGAGTGGGAAAGGTCCGGACAAGCCGTGTTCAGCGTACGTTTGCCACTCACGTGAGTGCGAAACGCACGGCGTGGGTGTGCCGGGGTGGCACGGGTACGGCAGGGCGGGAGGTAGAGCGATGGTTTCGTGATCTCGACTCGCTACGCTCGCTCTATCCAAGCCACTTCATTCCGCTCAACCAACGTATTGCTCAGTCGACGAAATGCTCAACCGCCGAGCTGCTACCGCTTCTTCTTGGCGGCGGCGCGGCGCTGGGCGCGGTTGCCGCCCGCGGCGGCCGCCTGCTGGCCCGCACCCTGGCCGGAACCGGCGGCACGCTGGCCGCCACCTTCGCGGGTGGTCTGCACGGAGCCGTCTTCCGAAGCTGCCGAGTACGTGAGCGCGGCGGGACGCGAGGGCGCTCCCCCTCCGAGCACGGCGAGGCTCGGGGTCTTCGGCTTCGCCGGAGCCGGGGCGCCGCGCTTCGCCTTCTTGCCCTGCGCCTGCTTCGCGGCCTCGGCCGCGGCCTGCTCAGCGTTCGGCGACTCTTCGCCGTCGGCCTCATCCTGCTGCTGGAGCTGGATGTTGAACAGGTAGCGAACCGACTCTTCCTTGATCGCCTCGTCCATCGCCTGGAACATGGCGTAGCCCTCGTTGCGGTACTCGACCACCGGGTCACGCTGCGCCATCACGCGCAGGCCGATTCCCTCCTTGAGGTAGTCCATCTCGTAGAGGTGCTCACGCCACTTGCGGTCCAGCACCGAGAGCACCACGCGGCGCTCGAGCTGACGCAGCAGCTCCTCGCCCAGCTCCTCTTCGCGCTTCTCGTAGGCGAGGTGGATGTCCGAACGCAGCTCATTGAGCAACATCTCAGGGGTGACGCGGTTGAGGCCGCCGGCCTCCTCCAGCACATCCTCGGCGGTAATCGAGACCGGGTAGAGCGCCTTCAACTCGTTGAAGAGCGCGTCGAGATCCCAGTTCGACTGCTGCGGATCGGCGGTGAAGCCGCCCACCATGGCCTCGATTGTCGAGTCGATGAAGCGCACCACCATCTCGTGCACGTCTTCGCCCTCGAGGATCGCGCGGCGAGTCGCGTAGACCACCTCACGCTGGCGGGACATGACGTCGTCGTACTTCAGAACGTTCTTACGGATCTCGAAGTTGCGCGCCTCCACCTGGGACTGCGCCGAAGCGATTCCGTTGGAAACCGCTTTCGATTCGATCGGCATGTCATCCGGGTACGCCGAGGAGTTCATGATCCGCGAGGCGAGGCCCGTGCCGAACATGCGCAGCAGATCGTCCTCCATCGAGAGGTAGAACCGGGACTCACCCGGGTCACCCTGGCGTCCGGAACGACCACGCAACTGGTTGTCGATCCGGCGGGACTCGTGCCGCTCGGTACCGAGCACGTAGAGACCGCCCAGCTCCTTGACCTCGTCGTGCTCCGCAGCCACGGCCTCCTTGGCCGCCGCGAGCGCCGCGGGCCAGGCCGCCTCGTACTCCTCGGGAGTCTCGGCCGGGTCGAAGCCCTGCTTCTTCAGGTTCTCCACCGCGATGTGCTCGGCATTTCCACCGAGCATGATATCCGTACCACGGCCGGCCATGTTGGTGGCCACCGTGACGGCGCCCTTCCGGCCAGCCATCGCGACCACGGATGCCTCACGCTCGTGTTGCTTCGCGTTCAACACATCGTGCTTGATGCGGCGCGCGTTCAGCATCGTGGAGAGGATCTCGGACTTCTCCACGGACGTGGTGCCCACCAGCACCGGCTGGCCCTTCTCGTGCTTCTCGGCGATGTCATCGACCACGGCCGCAAGCTTCGCGCTCGCGTTCTTGTACACAAGATCGGGCTGATCCGCGCGAATCATGTCGCGGTTCGTGGGGATCGGCACCACGCCGATCTCGTACGTGTTCATGAACTCGGCCGCTTCGGTCTCAGCGGTACCGGTCATGCCCGAGAGCTTGTCGTAGAGGCGGAAGTAATTCTGGAGCGTGATGGTGGCGAGAGTCTGGTTCTCGGCTTTGATCGCCACACCTTCCTTCGCCTCGATCGCCTGGTGCATACCCTCGTTGTAGCGGCGGCCCGGCAGGATACGGCCGGTGTGCTCGTCCACGATTAGGACTTCGCCGTTCTTGACGATGTAGTCCTTGTCGCGCTTGAACAGCTCCTTCGCCTTGATGGAGTTGTTCAGGAAGGAGATCAGCGGCGTGTTCAGCGACTCGTAGAGGTTCTCGATTCCGAGCAGGTCCTCCACATGCTCGATGCCCGGCTCCAACACACCCACGGTGCGCTTCTTCTCGTCAACTTCGTAATCCTGGTCGGCCGTCAACCGCTGGGCGATTCGCGCGAACTCGGCGTACCACTTGTTCACGTCGCCGCCGGCGGGGCCAGAGATGATGAGCGGGGTACGTGCCTCGTCGATGAGGATCGAGTCCACCTCATCCACGATGGCGAAGTTGTGGCCGCGCTGCACGCAATCCTCGAGCGTCCAGGCCATGTTGTCGCGCAGATAGTCGAAGCCGAACTGGTTGTTCGTGCCGTAGGTGATGTCCGCGGCGTACTGCTCGCGGCGCTGGGCGGGCGTGAGGCCCTCCACGATACAGCCGGTGGTGAGGCCGAGGAAGCGGAACACGCGACCCATGAGCTCGGACTGGTAGGAGGCCAGGTAGTCGTTGACCGTGACTACGTGCACGCCCTTGCCGCTGAGCGCGTTGAGGTAGGCGGGAAGGGTGGCCACGAGGGTCTTTCCTTCACCCGTCTTCATCTCGGCGATGTTGCCGAGGTGGAGCGCGGCGCCACCCATGATCTGTACGTCGAAGTGACGTTGGCCGAGGGTTCGGCGGGACGCCTCACGCACGGCCGCGAAGGCCTCGGGCAGGAGCGCGTCGAGCGACTCGCCGTTGGCGACCCGCTCCTTGAACTCGTCCGTCTCGGCGCGAAGCTCCTCGTCGCTCATCTCTTCGAAGGTGGGCTCAAGCGCGTTGACCTGCTTCGCGATCCCCTCGAGCTTCCGCAGGATGCGGCCCTCGCCCATCCGCAGGATTCGGCTCATCAAAGACACGGGTACTCCATTCGTTGGTCTGCCTTCCAATGGTACGGCCCCACGCGCATTTGGGCAGATTCGTTACCTCAGGGCGAAACAGTGCCACGAACGACACGGTCACTCATCAACGTGGCTCGATTGCTCATTCCGCTGAGTAATACGGCCACGTAGATGCGGTGGCCCCGCCATCGAGGCCATCCACACGCATCACGGCCATGCGCAAGAACGGCTCACCCCGAATCGGATGCGCCGGTACCCAGCCTCACCCGAGGGCGGAGGTGAGGCTGGCGATGCCATCGCCGGGAGCGTCGTCCGGGATCGAGATCGAGCCCAAGCCCAGCCACCGTGCCGCGCTCACAAGCTGCGGCACCACGCCGACGGCGATCTCCTCCTCCACCGGCCAACTCGCCTCGTGCTGTGGCTCAAGGAAGGCACCGTTCACGAGGAGCGTTCCGGACGCCCGATCCGCTTTGAGGTCGTAACGTGCCACGATCTGTTCGCCCATCAGGAACGGTAGCGAGTAGTACCCGCTCGTCCGGTGCGCCGCGGGCGTGTAAATGCCGATCCGGTAGTGCACGCCGAACAATGTGGCGAGCCGGGTGCGTTCGAAGACCAGTGGATCGAAGGGGCTCAGGAGAGCCGCGCCGGTGGCGCGCCGCGGCGCAACCAACGCGGGGTCCTTCCAGACCGGCCCCTTCCAGCCTTCCACCTCGACTCGCTCGGCGAGGCCCTCGTGTTCGAGCTCGCGCAACCAGTGCGCGGCATACGCCACCTTGGTGCGGTAGAAGTCCGCGATGCATTTCGCCGAACCAATGCCGAGGTGGCGAAGCGCTCGGAGGGTCAGCTCCCGGCGGGCGGCGTCGTCGTCGGGCGGGGAATCGGCGGAAGGCACCACGCGCTCGGTGAGATCGCAAACCCGCTCGAACTGGGGCGTGCGCGCGGCAGTGGCGAACTCCCCGGCGAACCAGAGATGCTCAAACGCGGCCTTACCGGCCGTGCGCGCCCACATCTCCGGGACCTTCGCAGGGATCTCACCAAACTGCGCCTCGAACTCGGTGGCGGTCATCGCGCCTTGGGAGGAGACCGCGTCCCGCGCCGCGTCCACAATGCCGGGCGCGGCCTGTTCAATCCGCGCGAGATTGCCCGCAGCACGTTCCGAGTCGCGCCACGGCTGGCGCAGGTGCCCGATCGTGCGGTGCACGTCCGGTGGCACGAGGCAGGCCATGTGCCCCCACTGCTCCACGAGCCGCCTCGGCTTCGCGCCGTATGCGCGATCGAGTAGCGCCGTGTCATACGGCCCGAGCCGCGAGAACAGTGGCATGTAGTGGGCGCGGGCGAACACGTTCACCGAATCGAGCTGGATCAGGCCCAGCTTACGAATCTTGGAATGGACACGCACCGGACCGGCCGGCCCCGCGGGAGCCGGCCGGTCCAGGTGCTGCGCGCGCAGGGCGATCCTGCGCGCCACCTCACGCTTCAGATTCAACCTCCAGGCGAATCACGCCATACGTCCACCCGGTGCGGTGATACACAACGGCAGGTTGCTGCGACTCCTCTTCCACGAACAGATAGAAGGGGTGCCCCACGAGCTCCATCTCATAGAGCGCCTGGTCCACGGTCATCGGCACCGCCGAATGCACCTTGTGGCGCACGATCACCGGCGAATCTCCGAGCTGTGTCTCGGCCACTTCGCCCGCCTGCAACGGCTTGCGAGTGGGCTCCTCAACCGGGGCCTGTGCGGTCACGGGGAGATCGTCGAGAGTGCTCGGCATCGGAGGAATGGTGCTGCCGGCGCCCTTACGGCGGTCTTTCCGGCGGTCACGAGCGCGGCGTAGGCGCTCGGAGAGCTTCCCGTAGGCAATGTCGAACGCCGCGTAACGATCGGCGGCGGACGCCTCGGCCCGCGTCACGGGCCCCTTACCTCGAAGTGTGAGCTCGACCCGCTCAGCACTATCTGACAATCGGGGATTCTTCTCGCGAGTGACCTCGACCTCGACCCGCTGCGGGTCAATGGCCAGCTGCTCGATCTTGTCGAGCTTCTCTTCTGCGTGCGAGCGGAACTTGTCATTGATGTCAGTTCCTCGTCCAACGACGACGATCTCCATTTTTCCTCCTTGAGGATGATTTACGTGGGCGAAGCATTACCTGTTGCGCCGTGTCCCGCGGCATCACCCCCTCATGAGGTCAAGTTCTGGTCATCCCAGCTTAGTCCGATATGGCACCGATCACACCTTGGTTCGGCGGGGAGTTGCGGCGAGGACCACCGCGGCACGCACCTCGACGCCAATCTCGGATAACGCCACGGCCGAGTGCTCCAAGGTCACCCCCGTGGTGACGACATCGTCCACGAGCAGAGCGCGCCGCGGAAGTGCCACCGTGCGGGCCCGAATCGCACCAGCGGCACGCGATCGCCCGAGCGCGCCGCGCCCACCCGAGTGCCCGTGGCCGCGTTCCCGTAGCACGTCCGCGCAGTCAACTCCCAAGCTCTGCCCGACGGCGCTCGCGGCCTTTCCCACCACGAACAGTCCCGACGCCCTCCTCTTCCAGCGTGACGGCGCCGGGACCACCACCTGCACCGGATCGCCGTCGAAGGCGTGCCAGCGATCCGCGAGTTCACGGTAGGCGGCGAGGATCCGCTCGGCGAGGTCCACTCGGCCGCGCTTCCAGGACAGGATCAAGCGGCGCGTCTCATCCTCATAGCTGGCGGCGGCCCACACGGGCAGCTCTCCCGCAGTGGTCTCGATCAGACGCGGCGGCTCGTAGAGCGGCGCCTCGCAACGCGGGCAGAGGCAGGAGCCGAGCCTGCCGCACCCCGCGCAGAAGACCGGAGTCACCAAGTCGAGCGCCTCAAGCGCGCCCTCAGAGAGCCAGGCCATAACCGAGCATCGCCGCCCGAGCACAGTCCGCGCAACCAGCAGTTCCGCCGCCTGTGGATAACTGGCTCTTCTGACGTACATGTGGGTGGCACGTCGCCTGCCGGTGTGGCGCACTCGCTGAAGTCGCCGGGCGCCCGGGTCGTTGCGATCGGCGCTCTGAACGGTCGTGAGGCGCCCGGCTAATCGTGAGAACCAATGCCACGGCTGGGGACGGCGCGCCCGGCGTGCCGTGCGTGGCTCCTGCACACACGCAGACGTCTCAGCAAGGCCCGGATAGAGAACGAGGTCGTGTGCCGGGCGGACTATGACCATGCCGGGGCGCCATGACTCGCACCCGTATCTGGGACATCCCCAACCACTCGTTCGGGTCTGCTGAAGGTTTGGTTGAGTCCGGGGTTTATGCCGCTAGTGTGGCGGCGTCTTTCATTATGGTCTCGAATTCGATGGGTGTCAGTTTCCCGAGTCGACGCTGTCGGCGTTTGCGGTGGTAGATCCCTTCGATCCATTGCACGATTGCTAGTCGTAGCTCGAGCCGGGTCGTCCACCGTTGCCGGTCGAGAACGTTCTTCTGCAGCAGGCTGAAGAAGCTTTCCATCGCGGCGTTGTCGCCACACGCGCCAACTCTGCCCATCGACCCGAGGAGCTTGTGACGCTTGAGAGCGTTGCGAAATTTCCTGGAACGAAATTGGCTACCTCTGTCGCTGTGCACGATCACGCCGGTGGG
>FZQV01000061.1 GCA_900199505.1 Ruaniaceae bacterium KH17
TTCACCGCGATCCGGGCTTTCATCCGTGAGTCCATCGAATAGCCAACGATCTTGTTATTCCACACGTCTTTGATCGCGCAACAGTAGAGCTTGCCCTCGGCCGTCCAGTGCTCGGTGTAGGGTCGGCCAGCAGCGCCCTGCCGGACTTGCGCCTGGTGGGTTTCTGCTGGCCGCCCTCCGAACCGGACGTGCCCATTCCTGAGCATTCGGCTCTCCATGCGATCATGTCGTGACGCTCGTCCATGGTGTGGGGATGCGAGTTCCGCGATACCGGTAGCGGGCCACGGTGACCTGCTGGCATCGGAAGAACTCGATCCCTTGATCGCGGATCTGCCATCTGGGCAGGTGGCGGCGCACCAGGGTGCGCATGTTCAGTTTCGGGTGCCGCTTCTTCAGCCAGCTGACGATCCGCCAGAAGGCAAAGTGGTCAATGTAGCTGAAGAGGTGTTTCACGACGCCGTGCTGAAAATAGGTGCACCAGCCCCGCAGTGCCGGGTTGAGCCGGCGTAGCAGGTCTGCGAGCGTTCGATGAGATGCCCGGCGGGTCAGCGCCCGCACCTTGTCCTTGATGGAAGCAATCGACTTCCGCGAGGGATAGGTGTAGATCGCTGTCTTCCCGCCGTGCCCCCTGATGCGGCGGCGCTGGATGCGCCACCCGAGGAAGTCAAACCCGGTGTCTACGTGGGTGACCATCGTCTTCTCGACCGACAGGCGCAGACCCATCGGCGTGAGCACTGCGGCGACCTCATCCCAGAGCGCATCGGCATCCTCGCGGGTGCCGCGGACGAGGACGACGAAGTCGTCCGCGTAACGGACCAGCTTCATCGTCGCGCCCCCGGCGCGTTGATGCTTCGTGCGCGACCATTGCGGTCCGAGCGCGTCCCACTTGCGTTGGAAGTGCTCGTCCACAACGGAAAGGGCGATGTTCGCCAACAGCGGCGAGAGGATCCCGCCTTGCGGGGTGCCGGTGATCGTGTCCCTGTTCACGCCGTCCTCGGAAAGGACGCCCGCGTTCAGGAACCCACGAATCAACCGCAGCACGCGCTTATCGGTGATCCTCGCCCGGACGCGCTGCATGAGTGCGTCATGGTCGATCTCATCGAAGCACGCGGTGATGTCCGCTTCGAAGACCTGCACGTAGCCACGTGAGGCATAGAAGTGGATCTCCGCGATCGCGTCCTGCGCTCGGCGGCGCGGCCGGAACCCGTACGAGGACGGCTGAAAGTCGGCCTCGAAGATCGGTTCCAGCACGAGCTTGAGGGAGGCTTGGACGATCCGGTCCGTCATCGTCGGAATCCCCAGCGACCGGACTTTGCCGTTCGCTTTCGGGATCGACTTCTGACGCACCCGTTCCGGGACGAACCCGCCGGTCTTCACGCTCTCGCGCAGTTCAGCGAGCACCCCCGGCACACGGTCCGGGGTGATGGATCGCGGTGCGATCCCGTCGACTCCGGCCGTTCGGCCTCCCTTGTTCCCCTGCACCCGGCTCCACGCTGCGACGAGGAATGCCGGGTCATAGACCAGGTTGAACACATCATCGAAGCGACGGAAATGCTCGCCCGTCGCCCATCGGTGCAGTTTCGTCTGCATCGTCAGTACCCGCGCCCATGCCTCCGTTACATCGGTGGGCCACGGAACATCCGCATTCACGGTTGTGTCTCCCTTACTGCTTCTCGAACCTGCGATCACACTGGACCCCTTCGCCATGTGACCGGCTTTCCCGGTCTCGGACTACTACGGGTCCTCCGCCCCACCCCGGCCCGGTCAGCAGGCCATGCGCTCAGCCGTCGGTATCGCCGCTGGCGGCGACGCTCCTTCGGCGGAACCGGGATGGTTCCCACGTTCACTCCCGAACCTTTCGACGGGATCGGCACCCAGTTATGCCCCAGCATCTTCGCCACAGTTACGCCGCAGGCTTTCACCATGGCCTCCCGACCGGCGACATCACCCAGCCCAGGAGTTGCCCTCACAGCCGAAGCCGTAAGGGTGCGCGATGCGACCCGACCCGAATCCGCCAGGTTGGAGTCGGTGGTTTTCAATTGAGAGGCGTTCAGCCACTGGTTCCTATTCGTATGCCTCTCCGTCTCGCTAGCCGAGCCCGCACCATCTGGCAGTACTAGCACGACTCGTCGTTGTCGAGGACTGCTCCACCCACCGCGCTCACGCCAGCGCGACAGATCGTCCTCCAGCTATCACACGCCTGCTGCGACAGGCGCCGAGCGGTGTCCTTTCACCACCGCAAGGTTCAGGAGCGCCTCGTGGCGCT
>FZQV01000050.1 GCA_900199505.1 Ruaniaceae bacterium KH17
GAGCGGGCGGGCCTCGGACTCGAGGAGTACCGGGACGCCGTCGCGCACGGGGTAGGCCAGCGGGCGCTCGGGATCGGTCGAGTGTAGCTCCGGGGCGCCGTCGGGAGAGGTCCCATCCACCAGCTCGGCCTTCGTCACTGGGCAGCGCAGCATCGCTCGAACGTCAGTCATCACAGTCACCTCTCACGGCCACGAAACACGCCAGCGGGCGCACGTCGGTCATCAGATCTACCCCTCACGGACTTGTGCGCTACGTGCACGCTCAGCGGTGCACCTAACCCCAAAACCGTGCACCTGCAGCACAAGTTGCCGGGGGTGACGGTGCGGCGCAACGGGCGCACGTCAGTCATCGAGGCCGCCCTTCACGATCCTAAACGCGGGCCGACCAACCGGCTCCTCGGCGTGAGTCACGGGCGCGGCGGAGCCTACTCCGGCCACGCGCTGCGGCACATACCGCGAGGCCTCGCGGACCGCAGCGGCGAGCGCCTCCAGATCATCGGGCGAGGGCGGCGCGGGCTCGAACTCGGTGGCCAGGCGCACCACCTGCCAGCCGCGGGGAACGGTGAGCCGTTCGGCGTGGACGTCGCATAGATCGTAGGCGTGCGGTTCGGCCTGGGTCGAGATGGGGCCGAGCACGGCGGTGGAATCGCCGTAGTCGTACGTGAGGGTTGCAACGGCGGGCCGCTGGCATGCGTTGCGCGAGCACTGCCTGCTCATCTTCATGCCGTCACTCCTCCATCCGGTAGTACGGGTCCACGTCTTCGGGATTCATCCCGAGCGCCTCGCCCACCTGCTCCGTGACCACGAGCCGCACGATGTCCGTGAGGTCCTCGCGGCTGTATGCACGCGCCAGGATGGGGCGGCGGTAGATCACGATGCGCGCGGGCATGCGCAACGCTCTGTCTTCTGGAAAATACCTCCCGACGGCGATGGTGTCGCGTTCCCACGCCGCGGGGTCCGAGGGCGGTACTTCTTCCACGCCGAACTCGACGGAACGTAGCGAGGGGTGCATGCGCAGGAGGTGCGCTGCGTAGTCGGCCACGAGCTGATCGAACCGCTCGGCGCGGGTGAGCGCGGCGGGCATCATCGGGGGCATGACCGGTCCGCGCAGTCCCCGGCCGTGCCGGTCACGGCGGCGCCCATGGGCGCGTCGCGGGATCTCGATCTCCATGAGCCGATCCTACGCTGGTTCGCCGAGGCCACCATTCACCGTGATCCTGCGTGGGGCGAAGCGGAACCGCAGAGTCCCGGTCACACACCGGATCGCACTGAGTGGATCCTGAGACTTCGCGCAGGGTGACGGAACCTAGTAGCGCGCTAGTTGATGGGGCGGATCGTCACCGTGTGAGACTCGTTGGCGTCCGGGGTGAGCGGCATGATCGAGAGGAGGGCGCCGTCGAGCACCTCGTAGACGGCCCCGGAGATCACGGGGGCGGACGAGGCCACGAGCACGGCCGCGGCCTCATCGAGATCCACGGCCACGGTGGTCGCTACGGCGATCTCCAGCGTCTCTTCCCCGAGGAGGGTCCCTTCGTCGTCCCACCGGGTCACGGTCACGGTGGCGGCCTCGGGTGCGGTCACGAGGAGCCGGTCAGCGCCCGCCACGGCGCCGGTGGCGAGTGCGTTGCCGCTCACGGCGGGCACCCAGGATTGATCGCGTTCGCCGCTCCCGCGCGAGAGGACGGCGCCAGCCGTGACCGCCACGTCCGAGTCGATCTGCAGCGCGTAGTCGCCGGGCGGCAGTCCCGCGAGCGAGACTTCAAAGACGGCGCTGGGTGAGATCTCCACGTTCGTTGCCCCGGAGATCGCCACGGGCCCCGAGTCGCCGAGCAGCGTCACGGTCACGAATGCGGACTCCTCGGAGGGGTTCACGATTCGCACGGCGCTGCCTTCGGCCGTTGCCGACGGCGATGCCCCGCCTCCCGCTGTGAAGGCTTCGGTGAGTGGGATGGCGGGGATGAGGAGTGAGGTTGTGGGTGCCACGCTCGGGGTCACGATGTCGAAGCCTTGTGGAGTGAAGCCATCGATCTGCGAGTACGCGATGGTCGCGGTGATGCCCGCCCCGGAGGAGGTGACATGCGCGGCGAGGCTCGCGACGTCGGCCGCGTGAGAGCCGAGCAACAGGTCTGTGGAGGTACCGGGCGCGAGCACGATCCCCTGAAGCAGTGGCGCGTCGATTGCTCCGAGCGGCCCGAAGAGTTCCACATCCACGGTGGCGGGAGTGCGGCCAGGGTTTGCCAGGGTGAGCGTGGCGGTGTGCCCAATCTCGCCGGATCCCCCCACGAGCCAGAGGTCCGAGCTCGGCGAGACGCATGGTGCAGCGGAGATTGAGCGGAGATCGCCGGCGTCCACCCGGAAGATGCTGGTCCCGGCGGCCAACCCGGCGATGTCACCCACCGGCTGCACGGTCAGCACCGTCGGAGCCTGCTCATTGAGTTCGGAGAACTCGTGGAGTTCGCCGGCGTCACGTAGTTCCGCTGCGGCCCCGCCGAGCACGCCGAGTGTTGCGGCGCCGGAGGCTCCCGTGCGCGGGAAGGAGAAGGCGTTCAACGCGGTCACGGCATCGCCGATCTCCTGCGCGAACTCGTCGTCCACGTCGATCACGGCGTCGGAGAGTTCGGGCGCGGCGGCGCACACCAGCGTCGTGAGTCCTGCGGGGACTTGCACGGTGTGGGAGAGGCCCTCGGCCGGAACCTGCCCGGGAACCGAGACCTGGTCCCCGACCGCCGCGAGTCCGGCCATCGCCCCAACCAGCGCGAGTGCGGAGAGTGTGCGCAGGATCCGCATCACCCCACCTCCTTGCGGCGCCGCACGGGCAGCGCGAGGATCACGGCGAGCGTGAACACGATCGCCTGTGCCCAGTGCCACCAGCTGTGGAATGGCGGCGCGTAGGAGATCTCGAGCGAGCCGCCGTCGCCGGCGGGCATGGCATACTCCTGGGCCCATTCCCCGGCGTGGCGGGCGAGGCGAACGCCGTCGAGCGTGGCCACCCAGTTCGGGTTGGCGCGCTCGGCGAGCCGGAGCGTGGCACTGCCCTGCAATGGTTCGAGCTCGGAGTTCATCCCGTGCGAGCTCAGGAGCTGGCCGTCATTGAGCAGTTGCACCCGCGCCACGTCGGCGGCAGGCGAGTCCGTGTCGTCCGAGATCACGCGGAACACGGCGCCCGAATCGTTCTCGGTCACGAGCACCACGCTGGGCACGGTAGAGAGCGCGGCGATCAGTTCGTCACGCGCGGCACGCAGGCTTGCGTCGGTCTCGTGGGGCACGAGCACCACGCCGATCGCGAAGCTCGCGAGCTCTTCCGCAACCCCGTCCTGCCCACCCACGGCGGCGGCAGCGGCCACCTGCGAGAGCAGTTCATCGGCCACGTCCGCCGAGCCCTGCCTGACGGCGCGGGCGGCCACAAGCATGGACGTTTCGGACAGTTGTGGGCCGTCTCCGCGCCAGACTTCGGCGCGCAGCCCGTCCTCAGTGGGGATCAGCGCGAGGGTGCGCGCCTCAGTGGGGGCGTCGGCGAGCTGCCGGGACAGCGCGGGCGTCATGGCGGCGCGCGCCTCGTGGACCTGCGAGTGGTGGCCGAACGCGAGCGACCACACCACGGGCGCGCTCGCTGCGCACAGCGCCACCACCACGGTGAGTGCCGCGGTTGCGATGTGTCGGACTCCGAAGGAGTGGTTCGCGAGAACTCCTTGGACGCCGTCGGCCCCAGAGAGCGCTGCCATCAGAAGTCCGAGTGTCATCAGCGTGACCCCGTGCCCGCCCCAGCCTTGCGCGGCGAGGCCGTCGGCGGTGTGGGCAACGGTCACCTGGGGAGCCACGATCGCGAGTGCGAGCCCGAGTACCGCGATCGCCCAGCCCACGCGCACGGCACGGGCCCGGCCGGTGCCCCTCAGCAGCGCCGCGAGTGCCGCCACGAGGAGTGCCGCGCCGGGTACCAAGAGCAGTTCGTTCAGCGGCCATTCCAGCCCGACGGCGCTCGGCAGGCCCAGCAGGTTCTGCCACGGTTCCACTGGGTTCGATTCGATCGGTACGCCGGGTGCGGCGAGGAGCGCGCGCCAGTTGTTCTCGGTGATCACGCTCTGCAACCAGGGGCCGTACAGCACGAGCGCGGGGATCGGGATGAACCAAACGGTGGCGCGATGGCGGGAGACGACGGTCAGGATTAGCAGGAGGGCAGTTCCCACCACGAGGAGCGCGGGCGAGCCGGCCGCTACCACGGCGAAGGCGAGGGATGCGAGGGCGGCGGCACCGAGTGAGGGGCGGCGCGGCTCGATTGGAAGAGCGGGCGGCGGGACGGGTTCGAGGATCACGGCCTCGTCGTCGTCATCGTCGAGGGGGTGCGCGCGGCGGGCACCCACGAGCCCGGAGAGCACGTGATCGCGCCGGTAGAGGCCCAGGGCGCGGGCGGTGAGCGCGAGCGCGGCGGGCGCTGCGATCAGGGCGATCACGGCGCCCAATCGGCCCTCGCCCACGGCGGTGAGGGTCAGTGGCCCGGCGGCCCACACGGCGGCGGCGAAGGCGCGCAGGGCGGTGGAGCGGGTGGCGACGCCCGCGGCGAACCAGGCGGAGAGGGCGATGAGTGGCACGGCGAGGAGCATCGTCCACTTCACCACGGCGGAGAGGCTCATGCCGAACACGAGCGGCAGTGCCAGCACGGTGAAGAGTGGATCGGCGGGCCCGGCGTGGCCGGCGCCTTGCGGGATCCACGCGGACAGCGCGGTCTGCCAGAGAGAGCCGAACCGCGCGGCGTCGGGAAGCACTCCCCCTCCGGTGAGTGCCGCGGCGTTGAACACGCGATAGAAGGCGATGGCGGCCAGTGCCAGCGCGCCGAACCCCACGGCGGCGCCCACGTAGCGGCGGCGTGCCATGAGTTCGGCCATCTCGCGCATCTCGAGTTCGGAGGGCATGGACTTGGTGCGGCGCACCTCGGCTTCACTGCGGCGTCGTTCCCGGCGGGCGGCGCGGATCTCTGCGGAGTCGGTGGCGAGGATCGCGAGCTGCGCGGGCGAGATCCGGGCCCCGGCGCGAGTCCGGCGGCGCGCGGCGAGCCAGAGGTCCGGGCGGGAGAGCACGGCGGCACCCGCGGAGAGTTCTGCCCGGGCGCGCTGCATGTCCTTGCCCACGAATCGGGCGAGGGCTCGTGCGGGGGTCAGCACCACGAGATACAGCAGGAGGAGCGGGAGCTTCCAGGCGGGCGTGGCAACCACCCAGTTGTAGAGCTGGGCTTTGCGGCGGGCGCCATAGGAGCGGGCCACGTCTGGGTGGGGCGATTCGGAGCGCCCGTGCCCAAAGGTGCGCAGCCCGAGGTAACTGGCCCGCGCGTGGTAGATGATCGCCGTCGGCTCCACCACGACTCGATACCCGGCGATCCGGACGCGGCGGGAGAACTCGAGTCCGTCGCCGAATGGCCCGAGGGCGGGGTCTGGCCCGCCGGTGGTGCTCCACACGTCGCGCCGCACGAGCGCGCCGGCGAGGCCCACGGCGAGGACGTCGTCGAGGTGGTCGTACTGCCCTTGGTCGATCTCGTCGTCGTCCATGGGGTCGAAGCGGCGGGCGGAGGCGGTGGCGTGGATGCCCACTTCGAGGAGTTGCGCCTCGTTCTCCCAGCCTCGTTGTTTGGAGCCCACGACGGCGATCGATGGCCCCGATTCGCCCGTCTTCAGAAGGCGTTCGAGCGCCTCGGGATCGGGGGCGGAGTCGTCGTGGAGTAGCCACAGCCAGCCGGGTGAGGTGTCCGAGCGGATCACGGGGATTTCGCCGGTGCGGGTCTCGTGGAGCTTGTCGGCGCGCTGTTGAGCGGCGGTGTTGAGTTCGAGGCCGCGGCGCACGGCGTCACCGAAGTTGGTCGAGTCGGGGGCAGCGAGGACGCGCACGCGGCACCGCTGGTCGAGGCCAAGCCCGGTGACGATGGATTGAATGTCATCCCCCGTGCCCACGTCCCGGCCGGAGCGCCAGATGTTCACGATGACTACGCGGGTGGGGGCGTGCGTCTGTTGCGCGAGGCCGTGAAGTGTGCGCTTCAGGTAAGGGGTGGCGCCGCAGGTGACGACGACTGCGGTGGTCTCGGGCTGCGCCGTTCGGGCCATTCCTAGATGGCGCGGCGCTTCAGCTTGCGGCGCTCGCGCTCAGAGAGACCGCCCCAGATCCCGAATCGCTCGTCGTTCTCGAGGGCGTATTCGAGGCATTCGGTGCGTACCTCGCAGGAGTTGCACACGCGCTTGGCCTCGCGGGTGGAGCCGCCCTTCTCGGGAAAGAATGCCTCGGGATCGGTCTGCGCACAGAGGGCGCGGTCCTGCCAGGCGAGGATGCCCTCATCGAGAAGATCAACGAGGGAGTACTCGGGAGACGTTAAAGGACCATCTCCAAGAATGTTCCACACAGGCACTCCCCCGGCTCGTTGATGAATATGCTTCGCTAAATTACATCCATGTAACACTGATTCGTCAAGCGCGGTCCGGGAATTGATTGCTTGATCGCGGCGTGTCGCGTGAAGAAACTCGGAGTGGTGCGGTAATTCCGGCACGGCGTATGCTCTTGTGAACATGACTCTCCTCGCCCAGCTCGCCGCCTCGACGTCCCCTCGCCTCACCTGGTACGCGGATGGAGGTGCCGAGCGCGTGGAGCTGTCCGGCCGGGTCCTCGTGAACTGGATCGTGAAGGCCGCGAATCTTCTCGACGATGAGGGCGTAGACGAGGCGAACACCGTGGGAGTCGATCTGCCGGTGCATTGGCGGGCGGCGATCTGGTCTTGCGCGGCGTGGTTGCGTGGCGCGCGGGTGCGGTTCCGCGAGGAGGGCCTAGAGATTTCCGAGGCGGATGTGATCATCACGGACGATCCGGAGTTCTGGGCGGACGGCCTCGAGACCGTCATCGCCGTGCCCCTCGCGCCGCTCGCGCTCTCTTGGCCGGGCGAACTTCCCGCGGGCGTCCTCGATGGCGCGGCGGACCTGATGGCGCAGCCTGATGTGTTGATCTCCCCCACCACTGAGTCTCCATACGATGAGGCCGACGGCGGCCGTGTCGCCATCCGCCCCACAAGCAACAGTTGGATTTCGCGCGCCATTGCGCGGTGGGCTTCGGGCGGAAGCGTGGTCATCCTGCACGATCTCGATGACGCGACGGCCGCGCGCCTCTCCACTCAGGAAGCCGCCACCCCCGCCGCCTAGCCGGGTCGAAACGCCCCAACCCTCAGATCGTTGACCTGTAGGTCGTTGACTGAGCGAACGCAGTGAGCGAGTGGAAACGCCCTACATGAAATGTGGTGATATCCCCACAGTCACCCTTGTGGGAATATCCCCACTTCATGTAATGTGGTGATATTCCCACACATGGCGATACGGCAAGAGAAGGAGGATCGCAGTGATTTCCCATCGTGCGCGGAAACTGCAAGATGTTTCCGCCGTGATCCGAGCGGCGCGAGAGGACCGCGACCTCAGCCAGAGTGAGCTCGCCGAGAGACTCGCGTTCTCCCGTGACTACATGATCGATCTGGAGGGTGCGAAGCCCACCGTTTACATGACGCGGCTATTCCGAACTCTCCATGAGCTTGGCATAACAATGACTCTGGAGTACGAGGATCACTCGGGCCAGGACGTCCCCACAGTTTCCGGTCAGCCAAACCACGTGGGGACGGACGAGTTGGTCGAGGAGCACCGAGATGACATCGCTTGAGCTCTATCTCCACGACCGCTTCGTTGGTCTTGTGGAGCCAGATCGCCGCGACAAGTCCCGCGTCACTCTTGCTATTGATCGAGCTTTCCGCTCCGATGTCGTGCTCAGTGAGTCGTTTGCAGCGATCCCGGGACGTCGGCCTGCCACGGAACTCATCTCAAACTTTCTTGGTGGCTATGTCCCCGAGGGAAATCACCGAGAGAAGATGGCTGCGAAACGCCACGTCGACCAGGACGATCTATTTGCGCTCCTCGCGGAGTTTGGAGGATCGATTGCGGGAGCGGTCACGTTACGGAGGCCCGATGACGCACAGAGCCGCGAGCCGAGCTATGCGCCACTCAACGCGAGGGATCTGGCGGCACTACTCAAGCAGGCACTGGCGGAGAGCGACCAAGGTGTCCCGGACGATAGCCGGTCCGCTCTCCCCGGCTATCAGCCCAAGGTGCTCGTCGCGAAGTTCAACAGCGAGTTGGCGTATCCCCACGGGCGCGCGCACTCAACTCACATACTGAAACCACAGGTGCCCGGCCGTGAGCACCGCATCTTCGACGAGTTCTACAGCCATCAACTGACACGAGAAATCGGCCTCTCGACGTTCGACAGCAAGATTATGCGCGCAGGCAGGATCACCTATCTCGCAATCGAACGTTTTGATCGGACGGTTGATGGTGATCGAGTTCGTCTTCATCACCAGGAGGATCTCGCCCAAGCGATGAGCCTTGATTGGCGCGAGTCCGAGGTAAAGTTCCAGGAACCAGCCTGGCCGAACGATCCGCGGCGTGCGACCCTTCGTCGGGTAGGCGAGTTGCTCGGTTCGATCCCAGAGGCGAGTGCCCTAGTCGAGCAATGGGTGCAACAACTCACCTACCACGTCGCTGTGGGCAACAATGATGCTCACGCGAAGAACATCGCACTCGTCCATCTAGAGAATGGGACGAAACTCGCGGAAGTCTATGACGCCGTCCCAAATCTCTTCCAGGATGAACTGATCAATTGGAACCTTGCCCTCGCAGTTGACGGCAAGTTTGACCTTCGAAGGATCTCCGCCGAGAGCATCGCTTCGGAGGCCGCATCCTGGGGCACGATCAGGGAAGCCCGCGCATACGCGCTGGTGGAGCAGACTCTCGCCGCGCTTGATGACGCGCTCGCGAAGGTCGAGCCCCCGCGGGAAGTGTCGCCGGGCATGACCGACCGCCTGAGATGGAACGTGATGAGGCTTCGCCAAGGAAACGAGATCAGCACCCCCAAGCGCTAAATGATCAGCCCGGGGTTCGCGCAGTCGCTCGTTGCGATGAGGCCGACGGCGTGCGGGTCGCCAATTGGACGCACCCCGGAGCCGAGCCGAACCGCCACAGCCTCAGCTCGTTGAGTGACGAGCGGAGCGAGGAGCCAAAACGCCCGAAGCTTCAGCTCACCAAGTAAGTGTCGAGCGCGGAGCGAATCACGTCAGATGCGGTCGCGCGTTCAACAGCGGCACGCTGCTGAATCGCCTCGTATTGCTCCTCACTCATACGAAGGGTCACAACACGCGCCGCGGAATCCGTCCCCACGCTGCGGGGACGGCCGACCTTCGTGAACGTCGCGCCTGGAAAGCCATCTTCGGCATCCTTGACGATCTCGTCGATTAGCTCTTCAGTAATCTCGACTCCGTCGATCGTGCCCCAAACACCATCCGCCGGAGGGATAAGGACGCCATCCTCATCAACGTCCCACTTGAAACTCATGCCGAATATCGTATTGCGATACTCCGTCATCATCAACCATTTCGCCTTCCTAGAGTCGATCTGTGGGCGCGACCCTAGGAAGGACGGAAGCAACAACGCCAGCATGAACGAAGGCGCCTGTGGATGCAGCCCCCTCGCGGGGTGTGGATACAACTACGCCAGGCCGTCAGTAGTTCGGCGCGGCCTTCTTGCCGAGGTACTCCTCGTAGGTGGAGTAGCCGCCGTCGTGCATGTCTTTGGCGACGTCCTTGCCCACATAGCGCACATGCCACGGCTCGTAGATGTACCCGGTAATCGAGGTCTTTCCCGAGGGGTAGCGCACGATGTACCCGTACTTCCACGAGTTTTTCGCCACCCACTTGCCGGCCTTCGAGTCCCCGAAACACCGCCCGAGCTCGCAGCCGTATCCGGGCGAGTACACATCTGCGGCAAGCCCGGTCTGGTGCTCGGAGTAGCCGGGCCGCGCCGAGTAGGTCTCGGCCGCCGCGCGCCCGCTCTGGCGCACATACCGGTTGAACAGCGAATCTTGCGTGGCGTAGCTGCGGTAGCCGCTACGCACCTGAAGAGTGATCCCGTCCTTCTTCGCGGCCTTCACCATCGTGGCCATCGCATCGGCCGCCACGGGCCGCATGCTCTGGCCGTAGCCGCCCACGCCCCGCGAGGAGAGCGTCACGGTCTTCGGTGCATAGCGCACCGGGCTAAGCTTGTTCTTCTTGTTCACGAGCACATGGATGGACGACGCCGATGTCGTGTCAAGCGCTCTCCGGCCCACCTTCGCTGTCTTCGCCGAGGTCTTCGATGCCGTGGTGTAGCCGGACTTCTTGCCTGTGACCTTGACCGAGATCCTCTTGCCAAGGTCTGCGATGACGAGGCTGTACTTCGAGCTCGTGGCGCCCTTGATCTTCTTGTCGCCTCGGTACCACTGGTAGGTGAACGTGGTGCCCGTAGTCCACTTCCCGGGCTTCGCTGTGAGCTTCTCCCCCACCTTCTTGGTGCCTGCGATCGCGGGCTTCACCGTGGTGAGCGTGCCCGCGGCAACCTTCGCCGTCTTCGCGGAGGTCTGCGAGGCGGTAGCGTAGCCAGCAAGCTTGCCAGTCACCTTCACTGTGATCGGTTTGCCCTTCTGAGCGGCCATCAGGGTGTATGAGGACTTCGTTGCCCCAGAGATCGCCTTGCCGTCTGCATACCACTGGTACGAGAGCGCAGCGCCCTTCGTCCACGTCCCGGGTTTCGCCGTCAGCTTCGCCCCCACCTTCTTGGTACCGGAGACCGTGGGCTTCACCGTGGTGAGCACTCCTGCGGCTACTTTCTCTGTCTTCGAGGAGGTCTGCGAGGCCGTGGTGTAGCCCGTCTTCTTCCCGGTCACCTTGACGGTGATCGGCTTCCCCTTCTGAGCGGCCTTAAGCGTGTACGAGGTCGCCGTCGCACCTGATATTGCCTTACCGTCCGCATACCACTGGTAGGTCAGCACGGCACCAGTGGTCCAGGTGCCTGGCTTGGCGGTGAGCTTCTTGCCCACCTGCGCAGTCCCCGAAACCGTGGGCCTGGTGCCCGTCACAATCGGATCGAGTACCGGCTCCGTCGGCTCCTCAGTCGGCTCCTCTGTTGGAGGTTCAACAGGAGGCTCCGCCGGTTCGGAGAGCAGTTCGGTCTCAACTTCGGCCGCGACGGTGTCACTCTCCGCGCCAGGAGTCTCAACGCTGGCAGTGGCGGGCACAACAGCTGTGAACCCAGTCAGCGTGAGAGCGAGCAACGCAGTGAGGCCAGCGCTTAGCACGCGCCCGATCCAATGCTCTTGTGACGTCATGGCAGTCCCTCCCTTGGCCAGCCAATGCGTCCGATCAGTCTACGCCCGGCTAAGGATTCGACCACCCGTTCGGGACGCAACCCTGGAGTCGCAGCGACTGCTGCAGAATCACGCGTTGACGTTGCAAGTGGCGAGACCAGCTTTCCGCCACGCGTCTAGTAGCGCACCGTCGCCAGCCACCGTCACCAGTTCGCCATCCTCAAGGGCTTTCGCGGCAGAGAAGTGAACTGAGTCGTAAGCACGCAATGCAAATTCCCGAGCGCTACGCGCGGAGTCCTCTACGTGCTGCTGATCCAGCTCGAGGACGTCAATGGATGTCCACAAGTCGTCGAGTAGCCCAAGCGCGGCGTCACCTTCGGCCTTCGTGATCCGTTGGAGACGCTCGGCCATCGCAAGCGCAGCCGACGCCTCCACGTATGCAATACGCGCGGTCGCGACCGAGTCGGCCGCGTCCCACAGCTCCCGGCACGCCTCTGAGCTTGGCTCGTTCAGCAGGAGCGGAACGAGAGCCGAGGTGTCGAAGTAGGCGATCATCGTCGTTGCTCAGTGACAAGATCGCTTGCCGTGCCCACAACCACGATAGGTTCAGGCGAAGGTCGCTTCACGCGACGAGCAGGCGTCACCCTTCCCTCTGCGATCAGTTGCTGAAGGCGAGTGGGGCGATTGATGGGAACGATCTGCGCTATCGGTCGCCCGTGCTCGGTCACCGTCACCGTCCCTCCGTCTTTGACCGTCTCAAGATGGCGGCTCAGCCCATCGCGGAGTTCCCGAATCCCAACGTTCATCTCGCCTCCAAATAACGCCATTTCAGACCTTCTGAATGACGCCATTATCTGACGTGGTTGCGGCAGAATCAATGCCATTTTTACCTCCTAGAGTCGTGGCGCATGAGCGACTCTAGGAGTTCCAGAAGCGACCGCGCGAGGGCAAGCAAACGTGCCTGTGGATACGGCCCCTCGCGCGGTGTGGATACAGCTACGCCAGGCCGTCAGGCTCTCAGCCGTGGCCAACCGCATCCCCAAGAACTAAGGACTCGGACACCCGTTCGGGACGCAACCCTGGAGCCGGAGCGACTGTTTCAGCATCACCGGCGCTATATTTAAGTTGGTGATCATTGAATTGCTCATTTTCGTTCGATATGATCAGTGTATTGATCATTGGAGGGAAAATGAGGTTCCACCCAAAGACGGAGCGTCTACTCGACCAGATGGGCACCAATATCGAGACGTGGCGCGTGATCCAGGGCCTCACTGCGTCCGAGGTTGCGGATCGCGCCGGGATTACCCGCAACACTCTGCGCACAATCGAGTCCGATCCGGCCCGCGCGTCGTTTGGAAATGTCCTCGCGGTTCTGGCAGTCCTGGGAATCGATGAAGCCCTCGCGGCCGCGATCGATCCGGCGCAGTCGTTCCGCGGCCAAAGCCTCCTCACTGCCAAAGCAAGGGGTGAGATCTAGTGGACTCGTTCTTTATCTACTGGACGGCCCCGGACGGCACAACCCAGTTGGCCGGGGAACTACAGACCGTTGGCGGCGCCGGAGTTCAGCGTTTCAGCTACGACGCCGCGTGGCTTAGGAGCCCAGGTTTCGCACTCGGGGAGGATCTCCCCGCAATGCCGGGCGCGATCTTCCCTCCTGGCGGCGCCAGCGAGTTTGGGGTCTTCCTCGACGCTGGTCCAGATACCTGGGGCCGCCGTATCCTCTCGCGGAAGCTGACACCCCCTCCCCGCTCAACAACGCAGTACATCGCGGCTGCGGCAGACGAGTCACGCCAGGGTGCTCTCAGATTCGCCACCCAGCCAGACGGCCCGTTCCTCTCTGACGGCGGCCCGGAACCACTCTCGAGCATCGAATCACTTTATGAGGAAGTTCGCGGCTTCCAGAGCAATCATGCTTCGCCTGGCGAGGTCGCCCGGCTCCTCCGAGCAGCAACCAGCCAGGGTGGGCTTCGCCCGAAGGCGTCTGTGCGGGATGATGACGGTTCGATCTGGATCGCAAAGTTCCCCTCCGAGGACGACACGTATGACGTCGAGACGTGTGAGGCGGCAGCGCTCAACGTTGCCCGGACCGGGGGCCTCGCAGTTCCAGATTTCCGCCTAATCCGAGTCAACGAGGATCGCGCGATCCTCGTGATCAAGCGCTTTGACCGGACCGCCACTGGGCGGTTCGGCTACCAATCGATGCGCACAGCCACCCGCGTTGGCCCGTACGAGGAACTCAACTACAAGATGATGGCATCTGCAGCAGGCTTTCACTCCGGCGAGCGTGGAGTCCTAGAAATCGTTGCTCGTGCCGCTCTGAACATCACGGTGCACAATATCGACGATCATGGCAGGAACATTGGACTGCTTCAGAATGGACAAGGCCGGTGGGACGTCTCTCCCGTGTTCGACGTCGTACCGTTCCCGTGGGAGGCCGAGGGAACCCCTCTCTCAAGCGCAGTGCGCGATCGTTCGCTCGACGCAGTGATGGGCCTCGACTGGGGAGTCCCACGCAGCGCTGTCGCGGCTACGGTTCAACGAGTCTCGGAAGCCGCACAACATGTCTATACCGTTGCTCGAGATGAGTATGGGCTCGATCCAGAGACAGCCGAGATCGCCGAACGCTTCCGTTCATCGGTAGCACGCTGATGCCAGGAGCCGAACGCACCGTAGCGTAAGCGCAACCAATCGCTACGGGTTCGGCCACCCATTCGGGACGCAACCCTGGAGCCGGAGCGACTGCTGCAGCATCACCGGCGCCACCGCCCCCACCGCGGGGCAGGTGACGTGCGGCTGCCCGAGGAAATGCCCCATCTCGCGACGAGTCACGAACCACTTTCAGTGAAGAGTCAACCTTCACGCTTGTAGCGGGACGCCTTGTACTCATCAAGCGCAGCTCGGCTGGAGCGATACCGTCCATCGGAGCCGATTATCGCGTGTAGCCTGCCGCGCACGGCAGCCTGTTTCAGCGCCACAAGGGAGATCTCCTCATCAGCAAGCGCCTCAAGCGGAACAAACTTTGCCGGTCCCGCTATGTTCGGAATAAGGCGGTGGAGATTGTCAATAACAGACCGGCAAATGATCTCAGCCAGCGGGCCGAGATCCCCATTGTCCGCACGGTCAAGAGCCCGCAGGTACTTGCGGCGCTGCTCCTTAAGGATGATGGCAGGCGGCCATCCCAACCTAATCAGTATCAAGTTAAGCAGAAGGCGTCCCGTCCGACCGTTGCCGTCGATGAATGGGTGAATGCGCTCAAAATCTCGGTGAAGAGCGGCGAGTTCTTCCGGCACATCCTTGATCTCTCGCGCGTTCGCGTTGATGTCGCGTCCGAGAGCGTTCGCACGTCCCACCCACGCCTCGATCTCTGCGGGAACGAGAGGGAACGTGGGCGGTTTCATTCCTCCAGCAAATGCGTGAATCTCATGCTCACGCCATCCTCCCGGAGCTTCGTTGGGTCCCGCACTCGGATGCGGCGCCACCTCCCACACCTTCGACATCGCTACGGCGTGAACCTGGCGGATCTCACTGACTGTAACAAGCTGGTCGTGGTTCCATTCCGCTGGCTGAATGGCTTGTTGATACACCCACTGAGCTGCCTCCGCGTAGCCGAGCACCTCCATGTAGTCCTTTAGCTCTTTCGATCCAACAGCGCGTCCTTGTTCAAGGAGTTGTTCAACCTCTCGGAGCACGAGGGTGTTTCCCTCAATCGCAGTGGAGTGATGAGCTTCAAGGTGCCAGAGATCGTCCCAGAGGTTCTTGGCCTCATATGGCTTGGGAAGTCCGCCAAAGTTGGCCAGTTCGTCGATCGCCGAAACGAAACGTCCATAGATGACCCCACGGGAAGGGCGACCGCGGCCGCTTCTGACTGAACCAGAATTTGTCATCGAGCACTCCCACTTTCTTAACAAAGACAAATTATCAAGTTGTCGTCGCTGGGTCTAGCAAATACAACACAGACAAATTGCCTCTGACTTATGTCAACGAGTAGCACTCACCCAAGGCGAGAGATACCCAAACGCTCCGCGATCTCCGTCTGCGGCACACCCTCCGCCGCCAACCGCCGAATCAACGCCCAATCTTCCAAAGTGATCACTCTCCAATCGTGAGTGTTCACTTTTCAACCGCCGAAAGTGTTCAGTTTTCGAGCGCCGTCGACAGTCCAGCAGAGCGCCATCGCCAGCGACAGCCACGAGATTGTCATCGTCCAGTGCCCGTGCAGCAGAGCAGTGGACTGCGTCATATGCCCGCAGCGCGTATCGGTGCGCATCACGCGCCGCGTCCTCCGAAAGCTGCCGATCCAGGTCGATGACGTCGAAGGTCGCCCA
>FZQV01000019.1 GCA_900199505.1 Ruaniaceae bacterium KH17
GAGGCGCACCATCCCCGGCCGTGGACGATATGCCGCCGCCCAGCGCAGAGAACACGCACCGGGAGACTCCGTGTCATCCCCAGCCTGAACGGCGCACCGGTGGGCGTGGGCGGAACGACGCCTCGTGGCGATCTTCGCCATCCCCAGCAGCGAGCCCTGCGTCCGCGCCGTGCGCGGCAGCCCCGCCAGTGCGGCACCGTCACGATCCAGGGTTCTGTTGTGTGCTCTTGCGGGGGTGGGAGGAATTGTGCGATGTGCATCCGCGCCGTCCTCAGCGTCTACTGACGCGTACCCGATACGGTGGGGCCGTGACCTTGAATCGTGATCCCCAGTTGATCGCTGCGCTGCGTGAGGACCTTGACTCGTTCGGCTCGCTCGATGATCTCTTCAGCGAGACGGCGAACGCCGCCATCCGCCGCGACGAGCTCGCGCCCGCCCGCGCCGAACTTGAGGGCGTCCAGGGCGCGGAGGCGACTGTCGCGAGGCTGTTCCTCTTCGCGGACTCCGTTCCCGTCGCCGAGGTTGATGGGGCCTTCGCGCGGTGTGGCGCGGCTGGCCTCATGGAACTTGGCGTGCTCCAGCCCGACGGCGATGGGTTGCGCCAGGCGATCGACCTTGCCCCGGTGGAGATCGAGGGCCGCACGCATTGGTTCGCCTCGGACAGTGCGGGCGGCCATCTCGCAGCCGATCACGTGGTTGGTGTGGGCCACGCATCGCTCACGCTCGCCGGCATTACCGATCGCGCCCCGCGGGAGCGCGCGCTCGATCTCGGTACTGGCGGCGGCATCCAGGCGGCGGGCCTCGCCGCGCACTGTGCCGAGATCGTGGCGACGGATCTCTCTGGACGAGCCCTGAAGTTTGCCGCGTTCAACGCCGCGCTCAACGGGTTCGACTCTGCTCGGCCAGAGGAGGGGCCGGACTTGGGTTTCGATTCCGCCTGTGGCTCCACTCAACCAACGAAAAGTGCGGGGGAGGGATGGGAGCTACGCCAGGGCTCGATGCTCGAGCCTGTCGCGGGCGAGCGCTTTGACCTGATCGTCTCGAACCCGCCGTTCGTGATCACGCCGGCCGCCGCGATCGATGCCGGCCTCGCCCGCTACGAGTACCGCGATGGCGGACAGAGCGGCGACCGCCTCTTCCTCGACCTCCTCTCCGGTCTCGCCGCACACCTCGCCCCCGGCGGCAGCGCGCAGCTGCTCGGCAATTGGGAGCACCGGGAAGGGGAGGGTTTCGAGCGGTTGGGAGAGGCCGCCGTCGGGCTGGATCTGTGGGTGATTGAGCGTGAGCGGCTCGATCCGGCCGAATACGTGGAGATGTGGCTGCGTGATGGCGGCATGCCGGAGGGGGAGTCCCGCGAGCGCGCATATGCGGCCTGGCTCGCGGACTTCCGCGCGCGCGGTGTCACGGCCGTGGGCTTTGGGTACGTGCTCGCGCGACCGCAGTCGGGCGCCGCGCCGATCCGCCGCTTTGAGCGGGTGGATGGTCCGGCCGCGATGCCGATCGGCGATCACCTCGCCGCCTGCTTTGACGCCCTCCAGCGCGATGGCGAGATCGCGGACCTCCACCTACGTGTGGCCGCGGACGTCACGATCGAGCGGCACTACATGCCGTTCGCGGAGGAGCCCACCGCGATCGTGGCCCGCCAGGGTGGTGGGTTCGGGCGCACCCTCCTGCTCTCCACGGCGCTCGCCGGTTTCTTCTCTGCGGCCGACGGCGAGCTCGCGGCTGGGCAGATCGCCCACGCTCTCGAAGCGCTACTGGGGGAGGAAGGTCTCGCCGTGCGCGTCCTCAACGAGGCCGCCGAGGCGCACGAATACGGCCTCCTCGTCATTGAGTGATCGGGCGCCGCATAGTGCTGCGCTCGTCGCAGGATCCAGGGCGTGACTCGGAGCGGATCTGTGTTCCTGGGTCCCGCAACCCTGCGTGGGATGGCACGCTGACCCGGGGGGCTGCAAATGTGCCGGAGAGCGCATATTGCTATCTATGACTGCAATAACGCATAATCGAGAACATGAGTTCACAGAATCATATTGCGATCATTGCGGACCAGGTCGGCAGCCGGCGCTCACCGGACGCCGTCCCACACGCGCTCACGGAACTCGCGAGTGTTCCCGCTGTACTCTCGTTCGAACGCACGGCTGGAGACGAAATCCAGGGACTCGTGCCCGACGGCGCCGCCGCAGTCGAAGCGATCCTGCGGCTCTGGCGGCTGGGCGAGTGGTCGATCGGGATTGGGATCGGCGAGGTCGAGGCGCCGCTACCCGCCTCGACCCGCGAGGCGCGCGGGCCCGCGTACCTCGCGGCCCGTGGCGCGATCGAGGAGGCCGAGGGTGTCGCGGCGCGGCTCCGGATCGACGCGGCCGATTCCGCGGCCCGCGATGCCGAGACCGTGCTTCGCCTCGCCGAGCCCCTCGTTCATGGCCGTTCCGCTGCCACCTGGCAGGCGCTGGAACTGGCACACGCGGGCCTTACTCAACAGCAGATTGGCGAACAACTTGGGATCACACAGGGCGCCGTCTCTCGCCGACTCGCCCGCGCCTATGATGCCGAGATTCAACGCGCGTCCGAGCTCGGCGCTAGGCTCATTGACACGGCCCGAACAGGAGGTAGCTGATGGAGTGGCTCGGTTACACCATCGCTGCGGTGGCGGGGATCGCCGTCGTGCTGGGAGGCGTTCCCTTGATCGATTGGGCACTGCGCCGGATCGACCCGGAGGGCGAAGGCTCCGGCCACGGCACGCCGCGCGGTGGCCGCTGGATCGGAATCCTCGAGCGCGCCTGGGTATTCGTCGCGATCGTTGTGGGGTATCCCGCCGCGATCGGTGTCCTCGTGGCAATCAAGGGCCTGGGCCGCTTTGGGGATCTGAAGGAAGGTGACACGGCGTTCGCTGAACGGTTCATCATCGGCACACTGCTCTCGCTCGGCAGCTCCGCCGCGATCGCCCTGCTCGTGCGCTGGCTGGCGCTGTGACCTCTATCTGAACTCGCGCCGAGGTCTCTACCCGCTGAAATCCGTACACCAGGTGCCCTTTCAAGCGGTCTTGGGCCTGTTTTTGCCCACTGGTGTACGGATCTCAGCGGATCGCGCCGGGAACTACTCCCAGGCTGCGGTGTCCGGTCCACGCCGTTGGCGCGGGCGTTGGCATCGATCACCGCACTGAGCCAGGCCGCGAGTCCAGGGGCGAACTTCTCGTAGGTGGCGGTGAACCGTGGGTCCGCCACGTACATCCGCCCGAGCAGCACCTGCATCGAGTGCGTGCAGTCATAGGCGGTCGCCGTGATGCCCGCACGGTGCTGCTCCGCCAGAGTGTTCGCTTCCGCCGAGCCCGGCTCAACGCCGTCGGCCATGGCGTCTGCGAGAGCCTGGTTGAACCTCCTGCCCTCGTCCGCTAAGTTCTTCAGCTGCTCTTTGGACATCGAGCCCACGCGCTCTTGCGACTGTGCCCACTGTTCGGTGCCGCCCCAACGCTCCTCGGCCTCGGCTTGATACTCGGGGTTCCACTCGGTGCCGAAGATCTCGGCCTGCTCTTGCGGTGTCAGCTTCTTGTTCATCTTCTCCTCTTCCATCATCCGATCGACGGCGGCCACCTTGGCGGTGAGCGCATCGATCCTTTCGACGAGGAGCTGCCGCTGCCGGGCGAGGTGCTCGCCGGGACTGACGCCCGGCTCATCGAGAATGCGCGCGATGTCCTCGAGCGTCACTCCCACCTCGCGGTAGACGAGCACGCGGTGAATCCGCGCGACGTCGTCGGCCGAGTACAGGCGGTAATCGGCGAGCGTGCGGTCCGGCCGCACGAGTCCGATCTCGTCCCAGTGGTGTAGGGTGCGCACGCTCACGCCCACGAGCTCGGCCACCTGGCCCACGCTCAGCGTGGCGCTGATCTCATCCGTCATGTACACAGCATCTCCTCTCTGACGTGGTCTAGGCTCACCCATAACGCCGCGTGAGGGTCAAGTGCATACGCCCGCGTCGTTCTGCGGCCGCGAAGTGGATCAGAATCCAGGCGGCGAGTCGGCGTGGTGGTACGTCGTCTGGGTCCTGCGACTGCGGGCTTTGCCCTCCGCACAGGATGACGAGAGGCGAGGACTGCTGACGAGTGCGTTTCTCGCTCGCGCACAGAATGTGTAACACTCACCCTGGACGGTCACGGGATGGCCGCGGGAAAGGACACAGTGAAGCTCGTTATCGTCGAGTCTCCAGCGAAGGCGCGCTCGCTGGGCGCGTTTCTCGGTAGCGATTACGCCGTTGAGGCCTCGATTGGCCATATCCGCGATCTGCCGCAACCCTCGGATCTGCCCGCGGACATGAAGAAGGGACCGTACGGCAAGTTCGCCGTGGACATCGAGAACGGCTTCGAGCCGTACTACGTGGTCTACCCGGACAAGAAGAAGAAGGTCACCGAGCTTCGCAAACTCCTGAAGGAGGCCGACGAGCTCTACCTCGCAACCGATGAAGACCGCGAGGGAGAGGCGATCGCCTGGCATCTGCTCGAGGTGTTGAAGCCGAAGGTTCCGGTCAAGCGCATGGTGTTCCACGAGATCACCCGCGAGGCGATCGAGGAGGCCGCCGCGAACACGCGCGAGCTCGATGTGGATCTCGTGGACGCGCAGGAGACTCGCCGAATTCTCGACCGGCTCGTGGGCTACGAGGTCTCGCCGCTGCTGTGGCGGAAGGTTCGCACGGGTCTTTCTGCCGGCCGCGTGCAGTCCGTGGTCACCCGCATGGTGGTGGAGCGCGAGCGCGAGCGGATGGCGTTCCGCGCGGCTTCCTACTGGGACGTCACGGCAACTCTGGCCGACGGCGATGACGACTTTTCCGCTCGGCTCACAGCTGTCGATGGGGTCAGGGTGGCAACGGGCCGCGATTTCGCGGACGATGGCACTCTCAAGAACTCCAAGGCGCGCGTGCTCGGCGAGGACGAGGCGCGCTCGATCGCCGCCACCACGCTCGAGGGCACCGTGGCGAGTGTCGAGACCAAGCCGTATCGCCGCCGTCCGGCAGCTCCGTTCACCACGTCCACGTTGCAGCAGGAGGCCTCGCGCAAGCTCCGGCTCTCCTCGCGCGAGGCGATGCGCGTGGCGCAGCAGCTGTACGAGAACGGCTTCATTACCTATATGCGTACGGACTCCTCGGCGCTCTCGAAGCAGGCGTTGGCCGCCGCCCGCGCGCAGGCTGCCGCGCTCTATGGCGCGGATTCGATCCCGGACACGCCGCGCACCTACGGCAAGGTTCAGAAGGGCGCGCAGGAGGCGCATGAGGCGATCCGCCCCGCAGGCGAGACTTTCCGCACCCCGAAGGAGACCGGCCTCACTGGCGCCCAGCTCGCGCTCTACGACCTGATCTGGAAGCGCACCGTGGCCTCGCAGATGGCGGATGCCACCGGCTCCACCGCGAGCGTCAAGGTGCACGCTCCGGTCCGGATCGGTGCGGAGGGTGCCACCGCCGAGTACTCGGCCTCCGGCACGGTCATCACGTTCCGCGGCTTCCTCGCCGCGTACGAGGAGTCCCGCGATGCGGCGCGCTACTCCTCCGAGGACGACGACGCCCGCCTCCCCGATCTCACAGAGGGCCAGTCCGTGACGGCCCAGGAGATCACGCCGGAGGGCCACGAGACCACGCCGCCTCCGCGCTACACCGAGGCCTCGCTGGTGAAGGCGATGGAGGAGCTACAGATCGGCCGCCCCTCCACGTATGCCGCCACGATCTCCACGATCATGGATCGCGGATATGTAGGGAAGAAGGGCAACGCGCTCGTCCCCTCGTGGCTCGCGTTCGCTGTGACGCGGCTGCTCGAAGAGAACCTGCCCGAGCTCGTGGACTACGACTTCACCGCGAAGATGGAGGACGGTCTCGACCGGCTCGCCCGCGGCGAAGCGGATTCCACGAAGTGGCTCTCCAGTTTCTACCTCGGTGACGACGAGCGCACCGGCCTGAAGGCCCTGGTCGAAGGACTCGGCGACATCGACGCCCGCGCCGTGAACTCGGTGGATCTGGGCGAGGGCATCACGCTGCGCGTGGGCCGCTATGGGCCGTACCTGGAGACGGTTGTGGACGGCGAGACGAAGCGCGCCTCTGTGCCCGACGACGTCGCCCCCGATGAACTGACCCTCGCCAAGGCGCACGAACTGTTCGCGGCCAGTGCCGAGGATGGCCGTGAGTTGGGTGTGGACCCGGTGAGCGGGAACACGATCATCGCCAAGAACGGGCGCTTTGGGCCGTACGTGACCGAGGTGCTGCCGGAGGGTTCGAAGGCGAAGCCGCGCACGGGTTCGCTGCTGAAGTCGATGCAGCTGGAGACGATCGGACTCGAGGATGCCCTGAAGCTGATCTCCTTACCGCGCGTGGTGGGCGCTGACGCCGAGGGCAACGAGATCACGGCGCAGAACGGCCGCTACGGGCCGTACCTGAAGAAGGGCACCGATTCGCGCTCGCTCACGAGCGAGGAGCAGATCTTTGAGATCACGCTGGAGGAGGCGCTCGCGATCTTCGCGCAGCCCAAGACCCGCGGTGGTGCGCGCTCCACGGCGCCCCTGCGCGAGCTGGGGGCGGACCCGGCAAGTGGCGGAAACGTCGTCGTCAAGGATGGCCGCTTTGGGCCGTATGTGACGGACGGGATTGTGAACGCCACGCTGCGCAAGGACGATACGCCGGAGGACATCACGCTGGAGCGTGCCGCACAGTTGCTGGCTGAGAAGCGGGCGCGGGATGCGGCGAACCCGAAGAAGAAGGCCCCCGCGCGGAAGACCGCCGCGAAGAAGGCTCCGGCCAAGAAGGCCCCCGCGAAGAAGGCCGCACCCAAGAAGTAGCCACTGCCCTCCCGTCCTTCCCAAACTCGTGCTGCTCATCCACGATTCGGGCGGCGGTGACGCGTGTTGGTCGTGGATATGCAGCACAAGGGTCCGGGGGAAGGGCCGTGCGCTGAGCGGATGTGTCAGGGTGAGGCTGGGGAGGGCGACGTCGTCGGGCAGGAGCGTCACCTACTTGTGCTTTGGGTGCACGGTTTGGGCCCCAGCTTCGGGTGAGAACGTGCAGAGCACAAGTTCGTAGGGGCCGGGTGCGTTGCCACCACCGGCTGCGCTAGCTCCCGAGAAGTGGTTGCTGTGGTGGCGTGCCGGAGGGCTGAGACGCCAGAGCTACAACCACTTCGGGTCGCGGACGTCGCGTTTCGGCGCGGTCTTCGCCCCCGCGCAACGCCCAATGGCGGGATAATGGACGTCATCTGACGAAAGGGCGTCCAATGCTGAACGAGATCATCAAGTCCGCGACCGTGCCGGATGTGGCCGCGTGCCCGCCGGTTCGATGGGGAATCCTCGCCCCCGGCGGCATTGCGCGGAAGTTTGCCTCCGATGTGCAAGTCACAGGGGCAACCGTGACCGCGGTGGGCTCGCGGAGCCTGGAGCGCGCGGAGACGTTTGCCGATGAGTTCGGCATCCCCGCCGCCGCGGGTTCGTATGAGGAGCTCGTGGCGCGTGAAGACGTGGACGCGATCTATGTGGCGAGCCCGCACTCACACCACCGCGAGCATGCGCTGCTCGCGATTGATGCCGGGAAGGCGGTCCTTGTCGAGAAGGCGTTCACGCGCAACGCTGCGGAGGCGCGTGAGGTGATTGACGCCGCTCGCGAAGCGAACGTCTTCGTGATGGAGGCGATGTGGTCGCGCTTCCTGCCGCACATGGTGGCCGCGCGGGCGCTGGTGGCGAACGGCGCGATCGGCGAGGTCACGCAGATTGTGGCAGATCACTGCCAGGCGATCAGCCACGTTCAGCGGCTCGTGGATCCGGAGTTGGCCGGTGGCGCGCTACTCGATCTGGGCGTCTACCCGCTCTCGTTCATTCACTCCGTTCTCGGTGTGCCGGATTCGATCGTCACTCGCGGGAGCCTGCTCGAGACCGGGGTTGACGCAACCTCCACCACGGCGCTGAACTATGGCGACGTGAGCGCCGTGGCCACCACGTCGCTCCGCACAAAGAGTCCCGTGCGCGCCTGGATTGGCGGCACCGAGGGCTACATCGACTTCGATCGCGGCTTCTACCAGACCACCGGTCTTGAGGTCGTTCGGCACGACGGCGAGAAGGTGCGCTTCCAGCCCAGTTATAAGGGCCGCGGCCACGATTACCCGATCGCCGAGGCCTCGCGTTGCATCGCCGAGGGGAAGCTCGAGTCCGAAATCTTCCCGCTTCAGGGCACGATCGAGGTCATGGAGATCATGGACGAGGTGCGCCGCCAGCTCGGAGTCCGCTACCCGAACGAGCCCTCCCTCCGCCCCCCGCACCCCGCCACAGACGCTCGCTGAGCCCGAACTTAGGGCGCCTCGTCACTGAACGAGCGGCGGGCGCGGGCAAGAGGAGAGCGCGTCGGTGCGGCCAACTAGACTGTCCGAGTGACTGATTCCCTGCGCCCGCTGTTCCTCACGTTGGAGGGGGGCGACGGCGTGGGCAAGTCCACGCAACAGCGCCTCCTCGCGCAGTGGTTCCGCGAGGCGGGGCGCGAAGTCGTGGAGACGCGTGAGCCCGGTGGCACGGTGCTCGGCAAGGAGTTGCGTGAACTGATCCTGCACGGCGGTTATGTGGATCCACGCGCTGAAGCGTTGATGTTCGCCGCCGATCGCGCCCACCATATCGCCACACTGGTGCGGCCAGCGCTGGAGCGAGGCGCCGTCGTCGTCCAGGATCGGTACCTCGATTCCTCGGTGGCGTATCAGGGCGCGGCGCGGGATTTGGACGTCGACGACGTTCGCGGCCTTTCGCTGTGGGCCACCCGCGGCCTGCTCCCGGACGCCACCATTCTGCTCGATCTGGAGCCAGAGAGCGCACGGCTGTCCGGGCCGAAGGACCGCCTTGAGCGTGAGGGCGGCGAGTTCCACGCGGCGGTGCGGATGCGCTTTCTCGACATGGCCGCGCAGGAGCCCGAGCGCTGGATCGTGATCGACGCGTCCGGCACCGTTGACGAGGTTCAAGCCGCCATCCGTGCGGCTCTCAGCTCCCGTGGCTTGAGCGCGGAGCCGAGACCATGACCGCGCCCCTAACTCGTCATTCTGCGCGGAGTGGAGCGGAGTCGCAGAATCCAGGAACTCACGTTGAATACGCCTTGCTTTCTGGATCCTGCGACTCCGGGCTATGCCCTGCGCGCAGGATGACGAATGTGGGTGAACGATGAGTGTCTTCGACGTCCTCGTGGGGCAGGAGCACGTGGTGGAGGTTCTGGAGCGCGCCGTTGCGGACCCGCGCTCGATGACCCACGCCTGGCTGTTCACGGGACCGCCCGGATCCGGCCGCTCGGTGGCCGCGCGCGCTTTCGCCGCCGCGCTGCAGTGCGAGAACGGCGGCTGCGGCGAGTGCCGCGACTGCCGCCAGACCATGGGTGGCACGCACCCGGACGTGACCTACGTGTCCACGGACAAGGTGATCATCGACATCAAAGAGGTGCGCCAGCTCGTGACGACGGCGGCCCGTTCCGCCTCGCAGGGCCGCTGGCGGATCGTGGTGATCGAGGATGCCGATCGGATGGTGGAGCGCACGTCGAACGTGCTGTTGAAGGCGATCGAGGAGCCGGCCGAGCGCACCGTGTGGCTGCTGTGTGCTCCTTCGCTCGACGACGTCATGGTCACCATCCGCTCGCGTTGCCGGCCCGTGTCACTTCGGATTCCGCCCGCCCAAGCTGTGGCCGATCTGCTGGTCTCGCGTGATGGCGTCGAGCCCGAGGCGGCGCTCGCTGCGGCCCTAGCGGCGCAGTCCCACATTGGGATCGCCAAGCGTTTGGCGACGAATCCTGAGGCGGCCGAGCGGCGCCGCGCGATCATGGGAGTGCCGAGCTCGATTCGCGGCGTGGCGGATGCGGTGCTGGTGGCCGCCGATCTGGTGGAGCGGGCCTCGGAGGAGGCGAGCGCCGTCGGGACGGAACGAGACGCCGTCGAGAAGGCGAATCTGATGCGGACTCTCGGCATCGAGGACGGCGAGAAGATCCCGCCGCAGATGCGGGGCCAGATTCGGCAGCTCGAAGAAGATCAGAAGCGCCGCGCCACGCGCGTGCAGCGGGACGCGCTCGATCGGATCATGGTGGATCTGCTCTCGTTCTATCGGGACGTCTCCACGCGGCAGCTTGGCTCCGATGTGGACCTGGTGAACTCGGACTTCGCCCAGGACATCGAGCGGATCGCCGCCGAATCCACGCCGGAACAGACGGTGCGCCGCATCGAGGCGATCCAGCAGGCGCGGCGCCGGCTCGACGCCAATGTGGCGCCGCTCCTCACGGTCGAGGCCATGGCCGTGGGCCTGCGCCCCCAGGGCTGACCGGTAGAGTCGTTGCATGAAGTTTCTGCGCGCGGCTACCGCGCTTGCCGCCGCTGCCCTTGTCCTCACGGCGTGCGGCTCGTCCATCCCGGATAAGGAATGGCCCACGCGGCCATCGACTGACGGTGGCACCTCGACGGATGACGCCACGTCGTCGGACGACGGCGGCATCTTCGATCCGCTCGCAGGGACAGATTCGGCGTTGGCCGAGTTCTATGGCCAAGACGTGGACTGGCAAAGTTGCGGCTCGAATCTCGAGTGTGCGGACGTCGTCGTCCCGCTTGACTACGCGAATCCCGATGATGGCCGCACCGTGCGGCTACACGTGGGTGTCCTCGGGACGGCGGGTTCGAACAGTCCTGGCCTGTTCCTCAATCCGGGTGGGCCGGGTGGCTCGGGCTTCGCGATGTTGGACTGGATCGAGCACTCGATCTCGGGTTCGGTCACGAGTACCTACAACCTGGTGGGCTTTGACCCGCGCGGCGTGAACACTTCGGATGCGGTCAGCTGCCTGAGTGATCAGGAGCGCGATGAGTGGAACGAGAAGGATTGGGATCTCGAAACCGCCACCGGATTCGATGAGATGACCGCGGACTACAAGTGGTTCGTGGACAAGTGCGTGGAGAACACGCCCTCCGATCTGCTGGAGTTCATCGATACGGATTCTGCCGCCCGTGATCTCGATATCCTGCGTGCCGTGGTGGGACAGCAGGACACGCTCGACTACCTCGGTTACTCCTACGGCACCTTCCTGGGCGCGCAGTACGCGGAGCTCTTCCCTGAGCGTGTGGGGGCGTTCGTGCTCGACGGCGCACTGGACCCAACGCTGAGCATGCAGGACATGGGCAAGGAGCAGACGCTCGGCTTCGAGAAGGCGATTCGCGCGTACATGGAGGACTGCCTGGCGGGGGTGGGCTGCCCGTTCAGTGGCAGCGTGGAGAATGGCCTCGATCAGCTCAACACGTTCTTCGACATGGTCACGGCAACACCGCTACCTACGAGCGATCCGAACCGTGATCTCGGGGGGTCGGGGGCCATCTCGGCCGTGCTCATTGGTCTGTATGAGTCTTCGCTTTGGGGTGAGATCTCGAACGCCCTCGATGTGGCGATGAACGACGGCGATGGCTCGGCCTTGCAGTACTGGGCGGATGTGAGCGTCAGTCGCCTCGACGATGGCACCTACGAGGACAACTCGGCGGACGCCTTCCTCGCGATCACGTGCCTCGACTATCCAGTGGTGGGGAATGCTGCGGACTGGAAGGCCGCCGCAGAGGAGATGAAGGAGATCGCGCCGTTCTGGCAGGACTCGTTCTCGTACACCGAGGTGATTTGTAGCCAGTGGCCGCACGAGGCAGAGCGTACCCCAGCGCCGGTGACGGCGGCGGGCTCGGCCCCGATCTTGGTGATCGGAACCACCGGTGACCCGGCGACGCCGTACGAGTGGTCCGAGGCGCTGGTGAGCCAGCTGGAGAACGGGCACCTGCTCACGTTCGAGGGCAACGGTCACACGGCCTACGGCCGCTCGAATAGCTGCATCCAGAACGCCGTCGACGACTTCCTCCTGAACGGCACGATCCCGGCCGAGGGCACCACGTGCTAGAGCTTCCGTGGGTTTGAGCGGAGGCCCGTGGGGCCTGGGTGACGGGCGTGCTGGGGTGTGGGGATCGGCGCGTTTTGGTGGGGATACCGGCACACGGTAGACTCGTCTGCGGTTCGCCACCTTAGCTCAGTCGGCAGAGCGATTCACTCGTAATGAATAGGTCAAGGGTTCGATTCCCTTAGGTGGCTCAGAGGTTCCCGGCAGTCTGGCCGGGGCGGTGATAGCCATTGTGGTAGCCATTGGCTATTCGGTAGTTGGCGTGTGGCAGGGGCCGCGCCGTTCTGTTACTGCCTGCCAGCCCGGATCATCTTCCCAATGCCGACGGCGATCACCACCACCATCGCCGCTACGGACAGCATGAGAAGCCACATTCCGCTGGCAACCTGGAGGACCGAGAGGATCAGCGACGCATACATGAGCACGAGCGTGACGTTCAGCCAGACCAGCATCTGCTCGCCAGTTCGGTACATCTCCTGCGCGTTGTGCTCGGTGATCGTGCCCACATAGTTGAAAGCGCGGGGGAAATGCGAGAGCACCTCGACTCCGGCAATCATCGCAACGAAGAGTGCCACCATCCAGATGATCGAGGATCGTGGGCCCCATCCATCGGACTCGCCCATGAGGTTGAAGTGAGTGGGGATCTTGGCTGGAAGCGACGGGTAGCGAACGATCACCCAGATCGTGAGGACGAGGGTGCTCGCGATAACGAGCCAGCGGAGCAACTGCGTCACCGGCCCCGTGGTGTACGTGCGCTTTGGCCGCCCCTTCGCCTCCGCGATCCCGCTTTTCATACCTCCACCCTAGTCTCACGCTGATCCTGTAGGTACAATAGGTACAAGGGGGAGGAGGGTGAAATGAGTGTCACGATCACGAGTCGCGAGTTCAATCGCGATGTCAGTGCTGCAAAGCGTGCCGCCGAGGATGGCCCGGTCACGATCACTGACCATGGCAGGCCGTCCCACGTTCTGATGACGTTTGAGGACTACAACCAGATGGCGGGCTCACAGGAGCTCGTGGCGGACAGCCTCTACATGCCTGACGCCGAGAAGATCGAACTGCCCATCCCGGAACGAGCCAGGCATTCATCGCTCCGGATTCCGGCCCTATGAAGTACCTGCTCGACACAAACGTGCTCAGCGATGTGCGGCGCAGAGCGGTACCAAGTCTTGATGCATGGATTGAGGTCCAGCCCGCCGTCGAGCTCGCCATCAGCTCGATCACGATTCTGGAGATCGAGGTTGGGGTGCAGCTGATGGAGCGGCGCGATGCTACCCAGGGCGCCGCCCTTCGACGCTGGCTCACAGATCAGGTTCTACCGAGGTTTGCTGGGCGAATCTTGCCGGTGGATGTGCGGGTTGCCACGGCGGCCGCTGGATTTCACGTGCCAGATCCAATGGCAGACATGGACGCGCTGATCGCGGGGACCGCGCAGGTCCACGGACTCACGCTCATCACGCGAAACGTATCTGATTTCGCGCGCACCGGAGTTCCATTGCTGAACTCCTGGACGGACTTCGGCTGAACAAGGAGACACACCCTAGGCGCCGAGTCCGAGGTGTGCGGCGACCAGGTCCGCGGCCGCGAGCGCGTCCGCTTCGTTCTCCATCTCGCAGAACACACGCAGTACCGGCTCGGTCCCGGAGAACCGCACGGTAATCCAACCGCCGTCCTCGAAGTAGACCTTGCAGCCGTCGTCCCATCGGATCCGCGAGATCGGCAGGCCGAAATCGGGCAGATCGTGATCCACGAAGACGCGCTTCTGCAGCGCATCTCGCTCCTCGCCGTTGAAGCTGTATGCGCGCTCCACCATCTCGAGCTGGCCGTACTTCGCCACGAGATCGGCGTAGAGCTCGCTCAGCTTCTTGCCGCTGGCTGCCACGGCCTCCACGAGGAGCGAACCGGCGTAGATGCCGTCCTGTCCGGAGATGTGCCCGCGCACCGTGAGACCACCGGAGGACTCGCCGCCGATTACCGCGTTGGTCTCGGTCATCTTCGCCGAGATCCACTTGAAGCCCACGGGGACCTCGTAGCAGGTCTCGCCGTGCGCCTCGGCAACGCGGTCCAGAAGGTGCGTGGTGGACATGTTGCGCACCGCCGGCCCACTCCAGCCCTTGACCGTGAGGAGGTAGTCATACAGCAGCACGAGGATCTGGTTGGGGTGGAGGAACTCGCCCTTGTCGTCGATGATCCCCAAACGGTCCGCATCGCCGTCGGTCGCGATGCCGAGATCGGCGCCGCGCTCCAGCACGGCCTTCCGGAGCGGCTCAAGCGTGGCCGCGGAGGGGGAGGGGAGCTGGCCGCCAAACAGGGTGTCGTGGCGGGCGTTGATTACGTCCACCTGGCAGCGCGCCGTCATCAGGATGGTCTGCATGCTGGTCTGCGCCACGCCGAACATCGGATCGATCCGCCACGTGCAGGTGCCCGTGGCGGATCGTGTCCATGTCGAGCTTCTCGATGATCGCGTCGATGTACCAGTTGATCGAGCTCTGCTTGGTGAGCAGGGGCGAAGCGTCCACTTCGTACGATTCGATGCCGACGACGTCGTCCACAGTGAGCGCATTAGCTGCCGCTGCGATTTCATCGGTCACGGCGAGTTCGGCGTCGCGGCCGCCCTCGGTGAAGATCTTCAGTCCGTTGTAGAGGGCCGGGTTGTGGCTGGCGGTGACGGCCAAGCCGTAGGCGCAGTTCTTGTCGCGTACGGTCCACATGATCATGGGCGTGGGGGCGAAGCGGTCGATCAGCGTGACCGGAACGCCGTTGCCGAGGAACACCTCGGTGGCCCACAGTGCGGCCTCCCCGGAGAGGAAGCGACGGTCGTAGCCCACCACGATGCCGCGCTCGGTGACGCCTTCCGCGGACATGCGGTTGCACAATGCCTGGGTGATGCGGCGGACGTTCTCGCGAGTGAACTGGTCGCCAATGATTTCGCGCCAACCGCCGGTTCCAAAGTGAATCATGCGACCATCGTACGGCCTCTGAACTAATAATGAAAGCCACTTTGAAAAGACTCTTGCAAAAAGGCTTCGAAGGGCCCTAGGCTGTGAGCATGAACGCAACTCACGACCCCGTCACCACTGCCGTGATCATGGCGCGCGGCCTCGGCACCCGGATGCGCGCGGACAACGCTCAATCGCAGCTCTCGGGCGACCAAGCGGCCATGGCCGCCAAGGGCCTGAAGTCGATGATCGACGTCGGCCGCCCCTTCCTCGACCATGTCATCTCCGAAGCGGCGGATGCAGGGATCGCGGATGTCATCCTCGTGATCGGGCCGGAGCACACGGAGATTCGCGAGTACTATGCGAACCTCCCGATGGAGCGTGTCTCCGTGAGTTTCGCGATCCAGGAGAAGCCGCTCGGCACCGGCGATGCCGTGCACAGCGCGCGTGAGGCCGTGGGCGATCGCCGCTTCCTGCTCATTAACTCGGACAACTTCTACCCCACTTCGGTGATCGCGGCGCTCGCGCACACTCCCGGCCACTCGCTCGCCGGCTTCTCGAAGGCCGGCCTCGTTGCCAAGGGCAACATCGAGGCCGAGCGGATCGCCGCATTCGCGCTCATCGAGACCGAGGGCACCGAGCTTCGGGAGATCCACGAGAAGCCGAATGCCGGGACCATCGCCCGCCTCGGCGAGGACGCGCCGGTCTCGATGAACTGCTTCGTCTTCACCCCCCGTATCTTCGATTTCACTGCGAACCTCACCCCGTCCTCACGCGGCGAGCTCGAGGTGCAGGACGCTGTCCGCGGGGCGCTCGCGGCGGGCGGAGTCTTCACCGTGGTCCCCACGGATGAAGGCGTGCTCGATCTCTCGAGCCGCACGGACATCTCCAGTGTCGTGGACGCGCTCGCGGCGCATGAGGTCACCCTGTGACCACATGGTTCGCGCCGGGCCGCATCGAGCTGCTCGGCAAGCACACTGATTACGCGGGTGGCCGTTCGCTCCTTGTTGCGATCGATCGTGGCGTTACGGTGCGGTTGGATGATGCCGACGGCGGCCTGGTCGCCGAGTCCGATGCCTTCCCTGGGGAGGTGGACCTACGGGCGGCCGAGGCTCTGCCGAACGGTCACTGGGGGAACTACCTGCGCACCGTCGTGACGCGCCTTGAGCACAGCTTCGGGCGGTTGCCCTCGGCCAAGCTGACGATTACCTCGACCCTGCCGCTCGCGAGCGGCATGAGCAGTTCGTCCGCGCTGATGATTGCCGCGGCGCTCGCCCTGGCGAACCACGCCGGCTTCACCGAGTCCGAACTCTGGCGCGAGAACATCGCCACCCAGGAGGACCTCGCCACCTACCTCGCCACGATCGAGAACGGTGCGAGCTTCCGTGCGCTTGAGGGCAAGCGGGGGGTGGGCACGTTCGGCGGCTCGCAGGATCACACGGCGATCATCTGCTGCCTCCCGAACCAGGTCTCGCAGTACAGCTTCCGGGGCGCCACGCCCACCCTCGAAGACACGCTCCCGTGGGACCCGAGCCTGGCACTCGTGGTGGCCGTGAGCGGCGTGGCGGCGGAGAAGACGGGCGGCGCGCAACAGCACTACAACCAGCTCGCCGAGCTGACGGCCGAGATCCGGGACCGCTGGAATGCGGCCACGGGCCGCACGGATGTGAACGTCGGCCAGGCCATCCACTCCGCCCCGGGGGCCGAGCAGCAGTTGCGCGAACTCCTGCGGGGCGAGCCGGAGCTCGAGCGCCGCTACGAGCAGTTCGTCACCGAGTCGCGCCAGTGCATTCCCACGGCGGCTCAAGAGCTCCGCAACGGCGATCTGGATGCGTTTGGCGACGCCGTCGGCCGCTCCCAGAAGGGCGCCGAAGAGGGCCTGCAGAACCAGGTCGAGGAGACCGCGTTCCTGGTGCGCGACGCCGTCCGCCTCGACGCCGCTGCTGCCTCGGCCTTTGGGGCCGGTTTCGGTGGCAGTGTGTGGGCGCTTGTGCCGGAGGCGCAGGCGGAGGCATTCGCCGGCGAATGGCTGGACTCGTACGTTGCCGCGTATCCTCAGGTGGCGGGCCGTGCGACCACTCTCGTCACGCGGCCGCACGGAGGAGCACACCCGATCGAGTGACCCGAAGGGGGGACCGTGGTTCGGAGTACCGGGGCGGACGCGAGTTCCGTTCGCCAGTGGAACGAGCAGCGCGTGCTCGATGTGTTGCGCGGAGGCGAGTCGCTGCGCGTCTCGGAGCTTGCCCTGGAGACGGGCCTCACCACGGTGGCGCTGCGGGATGTGTTGCGCACACTAGCTGCGAAGGGCTGGATCGAGGAGCGTGAAGCCACGCAGGGCGGCAAAGGCCGCCCCGCGCAGACCTACCAGATGCGCCCGATTGATGACGCCGTGCTCGGCCTGGATATCGGCGGTCACGCCGTGCGTGCGGTCCTCACCCGTGAGGGTGCCGAGACCCGGCACGAGGTTCCGATCGTCCCCGCGGATGACATGATTGCGGCCACCCGTGAGGCTGTGGCGGCGGTACTCGCGGAGTTCGACACTTCGAATGTGTGGGTAACGGGCGTTGCGCTCTCGGGAATCATCGATCGGGACGGCCGGGTAGTCCGGTCCGTCGCGCTCGGCGCCTTCGAGGGCGAGCGCCCGTGTGAGCTCCTCGCCGATCTGATTCCCGGCCGGGCGCACCCCTGGCACGATACGCGGGCCTCACTCTGGGCAGAGCACGAGCGTGGCACGGCCACGGAGCACACGAACGTGCTCTACTTGCACCTGGGCCGGCGCCCCAACATGGCGCTACTCCTGAAGGGGCGCTTGCACGAGGGGACTCATGGCTCGGCCGGTGAACTCACCCTCAACGAGCTGATCCCGCACAGCTTCGACTGGTCCAGCGACGGTGCCGATGCCCAGGGCGATTCTCTTCGCGCCGCCCTCGGCGGGGATCCTGGGGCCGTTGCGGGGGCCCGCGGGCTCCTGTTGGGTTTGGCGGCGCCGATCGCCTTCGTGACGGCGTTGATCGATCCGAGCCTGCTCGTGATCGGGGGGAGCTTGGCGCCGGTAGTAGCCCCCGTCGTCGGGGAGTTCCGCAACGAGTTGGAGGCTCGGCTGGAGACTGCACCGCGCGTGGCCACGTCCGCGCTCGATCAGTTCGCCGCCGCGCAGGGCGCGCGGAGTCTCTCGCTTAAGGCGATGTGGTCCGAACTCACGGACGACGCCGTCCTCCCGCGCAGCGCTGACTCCCTCGCCTGAGCGCTACTCCGAGCGGAGGGCCTCCACTGGGTCGCGGCGGGACGCGGCCGAGGAGGGAATCAGGCCTGCGAGCATGGTGAGCCCCACCGAGATCGCCACCAGCACCACGCCTGCCTGCCAAGGCAGGATCGCCACGCGATCGATATCGAAGTTCGCCGAGACGATCGCGTTCGCCGGGATCGTCAGAAGTAGCGTGGTCCCGATGCCGATAAGCCCGGCGACGAGCCCCACGATCATGGTCTCGGCGTTGAACACCGTACGGATGTCACCCTTCGAGGCACCGATCGAGCGCAGAATACCGATCTCCTTCTTCCGCTCGAGCACGGAGATGTAGGTAATCACGCCGATCATGATCGAGGAGACCACCAGCGAGATCGAGACGAACGCCACGAGCACGTAACTCACCACGTCGATGATCGTGGTCACGGAGCTCATCAGTGTGCCCACGATGTCCGTGTAGGTGATGACCTTGTCCTCGTTACCCGATTCGGTCATCCGCTCGTTGTACGAGTCGAGAATCGAGATGATCTGGCCCTTGGATTCGAAGTCCTTCGGGTAGATGCTGATCTGCGACGGGTTCGCGAAGTCCGCGTAGCCGAGCCGCACGAGGTTGCCATCAAAGGTCGCCTGCTGGGTGCTGGCCATCGCCATCAGAAGTTGCGAGAGTTCCTGCTCGTCCATCTCGAACTGGAACGCCTCCATGAACTTGTCCTGATCGATCCCCATCGCGTCGGACATGTTGTCCGCGAGGCTGCTCATGGCCTGCTGCATGGCGGTGCCGAGCTGCTGCTGGAGTGCGCTGCCGAGTTGCGCCTGGATCTGTTGCCCGACGGCGTTCATCGCCTGAGTCATGTAGGCGGACATCGCGGATTGCAACTGGGCTTCCATGGCGGCCGAGTTTGCCGCGATCTGACCCTCGATCTGGGAGCCGATGTTAGCCGCCACCTGGTTGAGGATCTGGTCCTGAGCAGCCTCGAGCTCGGGTGCGGCGCCGTCCATCAGCTCGCTGAACCTGGTGACGAAAACCTGTCCTTCGTCGGTCTCGAGGAAGGATTGGAAGCTCCCCTGCTGGTCGGCTTGGCAGTCGACTGTCCCCGTGGCCTGGCCGAGCATGCAGTACTGCATGTAGGAGGTTGCCACGTCGAAGGCGAGTTCCGTTGCCACGTCGTCATCGATCCCGAGGTCGAGGCCCTCGATGTCGATGCCGTCGAAGATGGAATCGGGATCGAGTTCGAGGTTCATGTCCATCGAACCCATGAGATCGCCAAGATCCAGCTCGGGCAGCGAGCCCGGATCGATCTGGAGGTTCGGCATCGAGATGTTCAGGCTCGAGGTGTCCAAGGTCAGCTTCGACTCGTCGAAGGTGAAGGCTTCGGCGATCGCGTCCTCGTCGATCGAGAACAGGCTCGCGAGGTCGAGCTCACCGCTCTCCGGATTCTCCTGCTCGTCGATGAAAGTGCGCCCGGAGAACACGTTGTAGTTTGGCTTGGCGAGCTGGTCCTGCACGATCTGGTGCTCTCGCGCTTCTTCGACCAGGTGCGTGATCATGTCCGCGGTGTAGTAGAAACCGGGCTGGAGAGCCGCCACGTTGCCATCGTCGGTGGGCTGGACGATGCCGCTGATCCGGACCGTCTCGCCGTCGGACACGAGGTCCTTCACGAAGCTGGCGTTCGCACTCTTGTCCGTCCAGACTTCGAAGTCCTCGTCGTAGACGAAGTATTCGGCCGAGGGGACGAGCGTGAAGGTGACGTCCATGATCTCTTCGTATGAGAACGAGGTTCGACCGCCTTCGGGAGTCACGATGTCCTCGCCTTCGACCAGGGCGTTCACCATCGCGTCGAGCTCGGCGGGATCGCGCAAGCCCATCGTGTAGAAGGCCCAGTCGGAGATGCCACCGCCAGGACTCAGCACGAGGAGGACCTCATCCGGCCCGCTCGGCCAGTCGCCAGCGAGTACCTCGTACTGTGGCTCGATCAGGGTGGTGTCACTGGCGAGCTGGTAGAAGATGTTGGTGCTCATGGAGGCGCTCATGAGTGAACTCATCGAGGAGCCGCCACCAAACCCGAGTGCAGCGAACGTGTTGTCCGGGTTGACCTGCCGCACCGATCCGTCGTCGGCCTGGGAGAAGAGCTGCGGGGTGACGTTGTAGGCGTACTCGATCGAGTTGGCGTACTGGTCGATCCCACTTTCATCACTCTCGAGGTAGGTCTTGAGCGCGGCGAGGTCGTTCGTGCCCACGGTGTCGAACATCCGCGACATCACCTCGATCAGTTGGACCTCGCCCTCAGTCTCCGCGGCGCCGGAACCCTGGACCTCTCCGCTGAGATCGGAGCCGGCCAACATGAGCGAGGTCATGTCGATGCCCTGGCTCTGGATCTCCAGCGGATACATCGAGAGGGTGTCTTCTTCGATGGACTTGATGTAGTCGTTGACGCCATTGGCGAGCGCGAGAATCGCGGCGATACCGATGATGCCGATCGAACCCGCGAAGGCCGTCATGAGGGTGCGGCCCTTCTTGGTCATCAGGTTGTTGAAGGACAGCGCGATCGCGGTGAGGAAGCTCATCGAGGTCTTCCGTGCGGACTTCGCCTCGACCCCGTCGAGATCCGCCGTGGGGTCGTATGGGTTGGTATCCGACTCGATGTGGCCATCGCGCAGGCTCACGATCCGGTTTGCATACTCATCGGCGAGCTCCGGATTGTGCGTCACCATCACCACGAGCCGGTCCTTGGCGATCTCGGTGAGCATCGCCATGATCTGCACGGAGGTCTTCGAATCGAGGGCGCCGGTGGGCTCGTCCGCGAGCAGGATCTCGGGATCGTTGATGAGGGCGCGCGCGATCGAGACGCGCTGCATCTGGCCACCGGAGAGCTGGTTGGGGCGCTTGTTGATGTGATCGGCGAGGCCCACCGCGGTGAGTGCGTCGATGGCGCGCTGGTGGCGTTCGGCGCGGGAGACGCCGGAGAGCGTGAGCGCGAGTTCCACGTTGGCGAGGACGGTCTGGTGCGGGATCAGGTTGTAGGCCTGGAAGACGAAGCCGATCCGGTTGTTCCGGTAGGTGTCCCAGTCGCGGTCGCGGTATTCGGTGGTGTCGATGCCGTCGATCACGAGGTTGCCGGAATCGGCGTGGTCGAGCCCGCCCACGATGTTGAGCATCGTGGTCTTACCGGAACCCGAGGGGCCGAGCACGGCCACGAACTCGTTGTCCCGGAAGGCGATCGAGACGTCGTCGAGCGCGGTTTGGGTGAAGTCTCCGGTTGTGTAGGACTTCCGGATGTTGTGAAGCTGAAGCATGTGGTGGCGGGCTCCCCCGTGTCGGCCCAGGGTCAGCGTGTGGAGCCCGGGGCCGCACGCATTCTCGCGGCGGCACGGCTGGCGGCGGTTCCACCAGACACTGCGCCCAATTATCCACGCTTTTCTGGGGATTCCCTGAGAGTCCCGCTGAGAGCGAACGTGCCATACTCGATATGTGGTCTACGTCTCGGCAATGGAGCTCTTTTCGATCGGCATTGGGCCGTCCAGTTCGCACACGGTGGGCCCGATGCGGGCGGGTAAGCGGTTCGTGGATGGCGCCGCGGCGGATGGGCTCCGCCCCGCCAGGCTGCGGGTGCGGCTGCACGGTTCGCTCGCGGCAACGGGTCTCGGGCACGGCACGCCCGGTGCCGCAATCGCCGGGCTGCACGGCTGGGATCCGGTGACCTGCGATCCCGAGGCCGTGCCGGAACTGTGGGCGCGGCTCGAACGCCTCGGCGAGTTGGACATCAACGGGATGCGGCTGCCGCGTGAGGACGTCGTGTTCGAGCCGCGCGCCCGCCACTTCGGCCACCCGAACGCGCTCACGTTCGAGGCTCTCTCCGCCGACGGCGATCCGGTGCGGTCCGAAACATACCTTTCGATCGGAGGTGGTTTCGTTCAGCCCGCAGGGGAGCCCGAGATTCCGGAAGGTGTGGCACCCGATCCAAGCTTCGAGACGGCAGATGAGCTTCTCGCGGTGGCGCATGGACGCACCATTGCGGACGTGGCACGCGCTGAGGAGGCCGCGCTTGGGAGGGATGAGGGCGCCGTCGACCAGGGATTGGACGCGATCTGGAAAGCGATGGATGCCTCCATTGAGCAGGGAATCTGGTCCGAAGGGGTGCTCCCGGGTGGGCTTGGGGCGCAGCGCCGGGCGAAGGCGCTGTGGAAGGCCGTCCAGGAGATCACGCCGGCGGGCGGTGCCGTGGAGCAGCGGATGCTCGTCTATGCGATGGCCGTGAATGAGCAGAATGCGGGCGGCGGCAGGATTGTCACGGCGCCCACAAATGGCGCGGCGGGAGTAATTCCCGCGGTGATTCGATATGCCGTGGATGAGGGGCTCGATCAGGCAGGCATTCGGCAGTTTCTGCTCACTGCCACCGCAATTGGTTCTCTTATTAAGGCGCATGCCTCGATTTCCGGAGCCGAGGCGGGGTGCCAGGGCGAAGTGGGGAGCGCGTGCGCAATGGCGGCGGCCGGCCTCACCGCTGTGTGGGGTGGAACTCCGGCGCAGGTGGAGAATGCGGCGGAAATTGCGATGGAGCACCATCTTGGGCTCACCTGTGATCCGGTGGGCGGGTTGGTCCAAATCCCGTGTATCGAGCGAAATGCAGTTGCGGCATCCACGGCGGTGACCTCGGCACGGATCGCGCTGATGGGAGATGGCGTGCACCTCGTGAGCCTCGATGTGGTGATTGAGACCATGCGTCAGACCGGCGAAGACATGTCCTCCCGGTACAAGGAAACCGCCGAGGGCGGGCTCGCGGTCAACGTCCCATACTGCTGAAGCTAGACTTGGTGTGGCTTTGGTTCGGATGGAGGAACGATGGAATCGGTGATTGCCCTCATTCCTACGGTCGGCGTGATGGCGTTATTTGCGTATATTCTTCGCAACATATTTCGCGCGGATTCGAAGGAACGCGCCGCGTTGCGCAAACTTGAGGAGGAATACGAGGATTCCGAGGCGTGACAACCTCACGCGAAATGGACTAGTGTTTTCCTCGGAATCCCACAATGCGAAGAAAGAGGAATCATGGCCAAGAAGGTTGTTGTTGAACTGATCGATGATACGGACTCGTCGCCCGCAGCGGAGACCGTGAGCTTCGCGCTTGATGGCGTTTCGTACGAAATCGATCTCTCGGACGAGAATGCGGCCGGTTTGCGTTCCGCGCTCGCCCCGTGGATTAGTGCTGGTCGTAGGGTGAGCGGTGCGCGGCGCACGGCCGCGCGTGCTTCCAAGGGTGGTTCGGATGCCTCCGCCATTCGCGCGTGGGCTCGCGCCAAGGGCATCGAGGTGTCCGAGCGTGGCCGTATTCCCGCCGATCTGCGCGCGCAGTACGCCGCCGAGAACTGATTGCGAGCCGCTGGTTGAGCGGAGGCCACAGGTCGTAGTCGAAACAGGGCACGATGGTTTCGACGTCACTCGCTGACGTCGACTCGGTTACGCCTCGCTCAGGACACGTCGTGAGTTTTGCTCGGCGTACGAATAGGACTTCTAACCCGTGGCTTGGGTTCCCGGGATAAGGCAGGATAAAGACATGGTCTACAAGCTGGTGTTGCTCCGCCATGGCGAGAGCGAATGGAACGCAAAGAACCTCTTCACCGGGTGGGTTGATGTCCCGCTCTCGGAGAAGGGCTGGGAAGAAGCCAAGCGTGGCGGCACGTTGCTCACGGATGCCGGGGTGCTCCCGGACGTGCTGCACACCTCGTTGCTTCGCCGGGCAATCATGACGGCGAACCTCGCGCTGGACGCGGCGGATCTGCACTGGATCCCCGTGAAGCGCTCGTGGCGCCTGAACGAGCGCCACTACGGTGCGCTGCAGGGTCTGAACAAGAAGGAGACTCGGGATAAGTACGGTGACGAGCAGTTCATGCTGTGGCGTCGCTCGTATGACACGCCGCCGCCGGAGATCGAGCCTGGCAGTGAGTTCAGCCAGGACCAGGAGCCGCGCTACCAGGAGGATGGCGCCCCGCTCACCGAGTGCCTGAAGGACGTGCTCGAGCGCGCGCTTCCGTACTGGGATGGCGAGATCGTGCCGGATCTGAAGGCGGGCAAGACCGTGTTGGTGGCCGCGCACGGCAACTCGTTGCGCGCGATCGTGAAGCACCTCGATGGCATCTCGGATGATGACATCGCCGAGCTGAACATCCCCACGGGCATCCCGCTCTACTACGAGCTGGACGAGGACCTGAAGCCGATCACCCCGGGTGGGACCTACCTCGATCCCGACGCCGCCGCCGCAGCCATCGCTGCCGTGGCCAGCCAGGGTAAGTAGTTCGAACAAGAGCGGTGGGGCCGGACAATCTGTCCGGCCCCACCGCTCTGTGCCGCGCGTTCGCTCTTCTGCGCAGAATGACGCGCCGCTAGTCCATCTCGATGTGAGGATCGTCGATGAGGGCCGAGGCGTCGAGGTCCCCGGTCACGAGGTAGGCCACGCGCTTCGCGCCGGACAGGCTGTGATCGCCCAAGCGCTCGAGGAAGCGTGAGAGGAGGACGGCGTCGACCACCTGTTGGCGGTTGGCCGGAACCTGCTGCCGAATGAGCAGATCAAACGTGTCGCGCAGAAGTGCGTCGAGCTGGTTGTCCTCGTTGGCGATCTCGGTGACTAGTTCGAGGTTGTGGTCCTCGAGAAGTGAGACCAGCTTGTGTACCAGGGTGCTCGCAAGATCGGCCATCTTGACCAAAGTTTCCTGGAGCTCGCCGTTTGCCACGTGGTTTGGGTAGGCGCCGCGGGCCGCGAAGGCCACGTGCCGGGCGAGATCGCCCATACGCTCGAGGGTTGCGGACATGCGCAGCGCCGCCACGACCACACGAAGATCAGTGGCGACCGGCTGCTGAAGCGCCAGCATGGTGAGGCAGGAACTCTCGATGCGCTCCTCAAGCTCATCGATCTCGTTGTCGCCAACGATCACTTCTTCGGCGAGTTGGAGATCTGCCTCCTTCAGTGAGCGCGCGGCTTTGTCGACGGCGGTCGCCACCAACGTGCCAAGGTGGAGCAGACCGTCGCCGATCTCCTCGAGGTCCTGCCGGAAGATTGTGCGCACGTCGAATCCCTTCGTTTCGTCCTGACGGTAAGAAAATCAGGCTTGAGTGAACGTTTGGTGACGGCTCAGCGAACGGCGGGAGCGTGGGTCGCCACTATCTTCCAGACTCCCATAGAGTCGTCTCGTGGGTATCGGATTCGACGTGATTATCGCTGCGCTCGTTGGCGTGCTTGTTGGCGCCGTGGCGACCTTCGCCTTCTTCTTGTCCGAGCGGGAGCGCGGCGTCACGGTCGCGGCTGACGTTCCGGACTTGAGCGATGACGAGAAGGCGCTCGTGGCAGTCTTCCCCGAGACGACGATCATTCTGGATTCCGAGGACAGCGTGTTGCGCGCCGATGCCGAAGCGCTCTACATCGGCCTGGTGAAGGATTCACACCTGGCGAATGACGAGCTCATCGAGATGGTGGCGCGGCTGCGCGCAACGGGTGACACGACCCCCGCCGATCTGACACTGCGCCGAGGTTCCGTCGAGGACGCGGGGCTCTTCTATGTGACGATCACACTGGCCCCGCTCACCGAGGACCGCGTGCTCGTGGTGGTGCACGATCGCACCGCCGCGATCCGGCTCGAGCAGACGCGTCGCGATTTCGTGCAGAACATTTCGCACGAGTTGAAGACTCCCGTGGGCGCGATCGGGCTACTGGCCGAGACGGTGGAGGAGTCCGCGGACGATCCCAAACTGGTGGCGCGTTTCGCCGGCCAGATGAAGCTGGAGAGCAAGCGCCTTGGCGATCTCGTGCGGGACATTATCGAACTCTCTCGCCTGCAGGAGCCGACGGCACTTGTGAATCCAGCGTTGGTGGATCTCGATGCCGTGATTGACGAGGCTGTGGACCGCTCCTCGGTGGAGGCGGCGGCGCGCCGGATCGAGATCCGCACGGGTGGCGAGCGTGGCGTGCGCGTGATGGGTGATCACAGCCTCCTCGCCACGGCCTTGCGCAATCTTCTCGATAACGCCATTCGTTACTCCGACGACGATCGGGTGGTCTCGCTTGGGGTGGCGGTCCGTGATGGGATGGTTCGGATCGCCGTCGTCGATCAAGGGGAGGGCATTCCGCAGGAGGCGCAGGATCGCGTGTTTGAGCGTTTCTATCGCACGGATGCCGCGCGCTCGCGGCAGACTGGTGGCACGGGCCTCGGCCTCTCGATCGTGAAGCATATTGCGGCGGACCATGGCGGCACGGTGACGCTCTGGTCCGAGCCGGGGCGTGGCGCCACGTTTACGCTGATCATTCCGGAGCACGCAGAAGGAGACGCATAATGAAGATTCTGCTGGTCGAGGATGAGGCCACGTATCGCGAGACGCTCCAGTTCAAGCTGAACCGGGACGGGTACACGGTGGTGGCGGTGGCCAGTGGGACCTCCGCGCTGACCACCTTCGACGATTCCTTCGATGTGGTGCTGCTCGATCTGATGCTGCCCGGGGTGAGTGGGATGGACGTGTGCCGCCAGATCCGTGCCACGAGCACGGTGCCGATCATCATGCTCACGGCGCGCGATGACGAGATTGATAAGGTGCTCGGGCTGGAGCTCGGCGCCGATGACTACGTGACGAAGCCGTACTCGTACCGAGAGTTGATGGCGCGGATTAACGCGGTGGCGCGCCGTGCGGCGGAGGCGGCCGGGCCGGTCACTGCGGATGAGTTGCTCGAGGTGGGGCCGGTGGTGATGTCTGTGGATCGGCACGAAGTGACCGTCCACGGCGAGTTGGTGCCGTTGCCGCTTCGCGAGTTTGAGCTGCTGGAGTTCTTGATGCGCAACCCGGATCGGGTCCTTACCCGCGGGCAGATCTTCGATCGCGTGTGGGGGCCGAACTTCATTGGCGACACGAAGACTTTGGACGTTCACGTGAAGCGGTTGCGTTCCAAGATCGAGGAGAATCCTGCGGAGCCGCTCCTGATCCAGACGGTGCGCGGCCTCGGCTACAAGCTCACCGTCCCGAAGTAGCCCGGCGCCCGCCCGTGCGTTGAGCGAGGGCGCGGCCCGAGTCGAAACGTCACACGCGTCCACTGCCCCGCACACACGCCAAGCGGCGAAGTGGTAGCTGTACTGGCGTGCCATCGCTCTGAGACGCCAACACAGCAACCACTTCGGATTCACTTCAAGTGTCGCCCGCGCCCGGCCCCACCCCGCCCTCCTCCCGAACTTGTGCTACGAACCCCAGATTGGAACTTCTCAATCGCGCCGAACGTGGGTGAGTAGCACGAGTCCTCGGATCGCGGGCCTGGGCAAGGCGAGGCGGGGTCCGCGATACCGTTGACCCCATGAATATCCTTCTGCTCGGTTCGGGTGGGCGCGAGCACGCCATCGCCCGTGCTCTGGCTGCCGATCCGGCCACTGAGAACCTGTATGCCGCACCGGGGAACCCGGGTATCGCAACCCTCGCGACCCTCCTTGACATCGATCCCACCGACGGCGCCGCCGTGGTCCGCGAAGCCCGCGCCCAAGATGTCGATCTCGTGGTGGTGGGGCCGGAGGCGCCGTTGGTTGCGGGGGTGGCGGACGCCGTCGTACATGCGGGGATCGCCTGCTTCGGTCCGAGTGCCCGCGCCGCCGAGCTGGAAGGTTCGAAGGCTTTTGCGAAGGAGATCATGGCGGCGGCGGGGGTGCCCACGGGCGATTCGCGTGTGTGCCGCACGATCGAGGATGTGGAGGCGGCGCTGGACGCGTTCGGTGCCCCGCACGTCGTGAAGGACGATGGCTTGGCCGCGGGCAAGGGCGTGGTGGTCACGAGCGATCGCGCCGAGGCGCTCGCCCACGCGGAGGCGTGCCTCGAGCACGGCCAGCTGGTGATCGAGGAGTACCTGGACGGCCCCGAGGTCTCGCTGTTTTGCATCTGCGATGGCGAGACGGTGGTGCCGCTGGCCCCCGCGCAGGATTTCAAGCGCGCGTATGAGGGCGATGCCGGTCCGAACACCGGCGGCATGGGTGCCTACTCGCCGCTGCCGTGGGCGCCGGAGGGCATGGTTGAGGAGATTGTGGCCACGGTGGCGCAGCCGGTGGTGGATGAGATGGCGCGCCGCGGCACGCCGTTCGTGGGGGTGCTCTATTGCGGGTTGGCGCTCACGAGCCGCGGCCTGCGCGTGATCGAGTTCAACGTGAGGTTTGGGGACCCGGAGACGCAATCGGTGCTGGCGCGGCTTTCGACGCCGCTGGGTGGGTTGCTTTATGCCGCGGCGCGGAGCGAACTGGCGGGCGCGCCCCGCCCCGAGTGGGGCGCCGGCGCCGCAGTCACGGTGGTGATCGCGGCGGAGGGCTACCCGGGTGCGGTGCGCACGGGCGATCCGATCGAGGGCATCGCGGAGGCGGAGGCGCTGGAGGGCGTGCACGTGTTGCACGCGGGAACTCGTATGGACGACGACGGCACGATCCGTTCCGCTGGTGGCCGCGTGCTGGGCGTCGTGGGCCAAGGCGCGGATATCGCCGAGGCTCGCGAGCGTGCCTACGCGGGCGTGGCGGAGATTAGCCTGGCCGGCTCGCACCACCGCCCGGACATCGCCGCCAGCGTGGGTTGAACGAGGGCAGAGCCCGCGACGGAAGCACGGTTCGTCATTCTGTGCGGAGGCGCCTCTGTCATTTCGGCCCCTCGGCCAGCCCGATTCGCGCCGTCTCACGGCGCTTCGCTCGCTTACCGTCTGTGCTGTGACATGCGAGAATGGAACCATCCTTTCCATTCCCCTGCGGGAGGCGCTCATGTACAACCTTGATGGCTGGGCCCATGTGTCCTCGGGCAAGGTGCGGGATCTATACGTTCCGCAGGATCCGCGGGGGTATGGCACGGGCAATGTGATGCTTGTGGTGTCGTCCGACCGGATCTCGGCGTTCGATTTCGTGTTGCCCACGCCGATTCCGGATAAGGGGAAGATTCTTAACCAACTCTCGCTGTGGTGGTTCCACCAGTTGCGCGATGTGGTGCCGAACCACGTGGTGAGCCTGGATGTCCCTCAAGAGGTCGAGGGCAGGGCAATCATTTGCCGGAAGCTGAGCATGGCACCGATCGAGTGCGTGGCACGTGGCTACATCACCGGTTCGGGGATCGTCGAGTACCAGGCCACAGGCGAGGTGTGCGGCGTGCCATTGCCGGCGGGCCTGCGCGAGGCTGATCAGCTGCCAGAGCCGATTTTCACGCCCGCTGGCAAGGCCGCCGTCGGGGAGCATGACGAGAACATCACCTTCGAGGAGACGGCCCGGCGCGTGGGCCGGGCGCAGGCGGAGGCGCTGCGTGAGGTGACGCTCGATGTCTATGCGCGGGCAGTGGAGATTGCCGCTGAACGTGGGCTGATCGTTGCGGATACCAAGTTCGAGTTCGGGCTGGCTGATGAGGCTCGTAACCCCGCCGATCTGATTCTCGCGGACGAGGTGTTGACGCCGGATTCGTCGCGGTACTGGGCCGTAGATGAGTGGGAGCCGGGCCGAGTGCAGCAGAGCTTCGATAAGCAGTTCGTGCGCGATTGGCTGCTCTCGCCGGCCTCGGGCTGGGACCGCGCCTCGGATGCGCCGCCGCCCCCGTTGCCGGATGAGATCGTCGAGAAGACTCGGGAGCGCTACCTGGAGGCGTTCCGCCGCCTCACAGGAGAGGACCCCAAGCTCTGACGTTGGTTGAGCGTAGTCGCGAAGCGGCGAAGTCGAAACTTGCAGAGTGACCCGGCGCAGCCGTTCCGGATGCTGGCGGATGCTGTGACCGGCGGGAAGCTCGCGGTAGCCTGGGCGCGAAAGAGGAGGCACAGTGGGACGTATCGTCGTTGAGGTTATGCCGAAGCCGGAGCTGCTCGATCCGCAGGGTAAGGCGGTGGCGGGTGCGCTACAGCGTTTGGGCATCGATGATTTCTCGGGCGCGCGCCAGGGCAAGCGTTTCGAGTTGAGCGTGGACGGTGAAGTCACCGAGCAGCACCTCGTGGCGGCCCGTGAGGCGGCCGAGACGCTCCTCTCGAACCCGATCATTGAGGATGTCGTCGCGGTGACGGCGGTGGCAGAGTGAAGATCGGCGTCATCACCTTCCCGGGTTCGCTGGATGATCGGGATGCCGCCCGTGCGGTGGCGCTTGGCGGCGGCGAGGCGGTGTCGCTGTGGCACAACGATTCGAACCTGCACGGCGTGGACGCGGTGATCATCCCCGGCGGCTTCTCGTACGGTGACTACCTGCGTTGCGGCGCGATCTCGAGCTTCTCCCCGGTGATGGAATCGGTGGTGGATGCGGCGCGTTCGGGCATGCCGGTGCTGGGCATCTGTAACGGCTTCCAGATTCTGTGCGAGGCGCACCTCCTGCCGGGCGCCCTCGCCCGCAACGAGAGCCAGCTGTTTGGCTGCCGCGATCAGGAGTTGATCGTGGAGGCGGTGGATACTCGCTGGACCAGCGCGTATGAGCAGGGCCAGCGGATCACGATCCCGTTGAAGAACGGTGAGGGCCGGTACACGGCGTCCAAGCGCACGTTGGACGAGCTCGAAGCCACGGGCCGAGTGGTGGTTCGTTACGCGGGCGGTAACCCGAATGGTTCGGCCCGGAATATTGCGGGTGTCTGCAACGAAGAGGGCAACGTGGTGGGCCTCATGCCGCACCCAGAGCACGCGGTGGAGACCGGTTTTGGTCCCGACGGCGTCCTCGGCCCCCGCACGGGCGCGGATGGCCGCGGCTTCTTCGATTCGATCATCGCCGGAGTCCTCGCCTCCCATTGAGCGTGGCTCTGCTTCGATGCGTAGCCGTCAAGAGACTGGCTCAAGTCTGCAAGTTAAGTAGCTCAGACCTGCAAGTCAGGTGGCTCAAGAGATGCATTCGTAATAGCTCCAATCTGCAAGTTGGTCCGCTAGCTATTTCCTCTAGACAACCGCGCCAATGCGGCCGTAGAGTTTCACTTGTAAGTGAAACCAATCGTCATGGGCCGTACTACGGGTAACCAGGGCAACCTAACTAGGGGACACAGATGGCTCACGCGCTAATGTCACGAGGAACGCTCATCGTTGATGAGGTACTGCAGTCGAGTGCGGTCGAGGCCGTTGAGGCGGTAGGTGACCGGCGCCCACGGGGCACAGTATTGCAGCTGAAGTCGGGTGACGATCTTGAGTTGGGTGAGGAGTTGTCCCGGTTCATTCTTGACGTCGTTGCGAGGGTTGCTCAAGGTGGCTCGGTCGCGATTCAGACGGTCCCCGAAGTCCTGACCACCTCGACGGCCGCCAGGATGCTTGGGGTTTCACGGCCCACGTTGATGAAGCTCATCAAGAAGGGTGATCTTCCTGCGACGATGGTGGGTACCCATCATCGTGTGCTCCACACGGATCTAGTCAAGCTCCGCGAGGTGCGTGAGGCAGAGCGCCACGCGGCGATCGAGAGCCTGCTCGAACTCGAGGGCTGAGCAACCCTGGCGTGTCAGTCTGGATCGATAGTGTGGAGAGATGGGTCCGCAGGTTGCATTCATTGACGCGAACGTCATCTTCTCGAAGACGTTGCGCGATTGGATCTGCCTGCTAAGGCTTGAGACGGGCGGTCACTTGTTTGTCCTTCATACTTCTGAGGAGGCGCTTACCGAGGCGGCGTACAAGCTACGCAAGAAGATGCCGGATGCTCCTGGGGATTCGATTCGCAGCATCATCGAGCATGTACGGAATGCAGTCGATGACATCGTCGTCTCATTCCCAAGCGGTGCGTCTTTCCCTGGTGCAGACAAGGATGATCGCTATATTCACGCGGCGGCGAAGGCCTCCGGTGCGGACTATCTGCTGACGCAAGATGCGGGTTTTGCTGGGATCGACCCGGATCTCTTGCCATACGAGGTGATCACGCCAGACTTGTTTTTCGCGCTGGTTGCCGCCAATAATCCCGCTGCTACGGATCGCGTGATCCGGCGTCAACTGAAGTATTTCGATAGCAAACCTGACGTGAAAGGACTTTCAGAAGCACTCATGGATGCGAAATGTGAGATCTTCGCTGAATCCGTCAAGCGGCACCTCGAACGCATGGCACATGGGCAATCCACTGCAGGCCTCAGCCAGCAGGTACTGAAGGAGTGCTCCGGACAGGTGGGGTGCAACTGACGACGTGGTCGTTTGCTTCCGTGGCCATGGATGGTGGGGCTTCGGTGGTTGAAGGCATACCTGTAACTCCTTGTTCTCGGCCTCGAAGCTGAAGGTATACCTCTAACAACGCAGCAGAGTCGACGGCGTTCTCGGCCCCCGCACGGGCGCGGATGGCCGCGGCTTCTTCGATTCGATCATCGCCGGAGTCCTCGCCTCCCATTGAGCATGGCTTTGCTTCGATGCGTAGCCGTCAAGAGACTGGCTCAAGTCTGCGAGTTGTGTCGCTCAAATCCGTAGTTGTTGAAGCTCAAATCCTCGGGCACGCGGTGATGGCTCATCCGGGTGCCGCAAGCTGAGCGGCTAAGCTGGCGCGATGGAGTTGTTGAAGCCCTGGGTCAAGCGGGATGCATGGGGATCTACTGATCTCATCCCCGAGTTCCTCGGCACTGCGGCCGACGGCGATCCCTGGTCTGAGCTTTGGTACGGCACCCATGTGGATGGTCCCACGGGCACGTCTGCGGGGGTGAACCTTCGGGAGTTCATTCAACGTGATCCGGCTCCGGCGCTCGGCAGTGGTGTGGTCTATGCATTCGGCGATCAGTTGCCGTTCATGGCGAAACTGATCGCGACATCTCAGCCGCTGTCGCTTCAGGTGCATCCCACGAAGGAGATCGCTCGGGAAGGATATCTGCGCGAGGAGCTTCTCGGAGTCGAGCGAACCTCGCCGAATCGTTCATATCGGGATATGAACCACAAGCCGGAGATGCTCTATGCGCTCACGGACTTCGAGGCACTGGTGGGTTTCCGCGTGCCGCGTCGGGCGCGCCAGTTGCTGGGTGGCTTGGATTGTGAGTTAGCGGAGAACCTGCGCCGCCGGCTGAACCTCTCGACTGTGCGCGGCGGAATGCGTTCTTTGGTGGCGTGGCTGTTTGATCCAGATTCGCCGGTGACCGCGGAGGCGGTGAGTGAGTTCGTCGAGGCGAGCGCTGCACGCCTGGCGAGTGGGAACACGCCCTCGGTGCGCACGGATCGGATGATCGCGCGCCTCGCCGAGTTGTATCCGGGTGATCCTGGGATCGTGGTCGCCTTCTTGATGAACCCGGTGTCGTTACGTCCGGGGGAGTGCGTGTACATTCCGCCGCGAATGATCCACTCGTACTCATCGGGGATGGGGATTGAGGTCATGGCGACCTCGGACAACGTGATTCGTGCGGGCCTCACACAGAAGCATGTGGATGCGGCGCAACTCGTGGAGATCGCCGAGTTCTCGGCGTTGCCTCCGATGCGCCTGGCTCCGGAGCATCCCACGGAGAGCACGGATCGCTTCTTTGCGCCGGCCCAAGAGTTCTGGCTCTCGGCGACGCATGCCGAGGGCAGCGAGGTGTGGGTTCCCGGGGAGGGGCCACGGATCGTGATCTGCACGGAGGGTACGGTGCGCGTGCGTACGGAGCTTCCATTCGGCGGGCGCGAGGCGCTGGAACTGCAACGTGGCGAGGCGGCGTTCGTTGCGGCCGCTGAGGAGAAGCTCTACGTGAGCGGGGCCGGGCGCATCGCCCAGTGCGCAACTCCGTAATCTCACGGAATTCTCCTCTCGTGCCTGTGTATATCTGTGGATAGACGAACCCAACCCTCAAGTTCCACATGAGGCGAATATGCTGCGTCGGACGGCGAATTCTGACCTTTTCGTTGGAATTTCAACGATTTAGTGGTAACGGGCCGGTAACGAGCGGATATCCACAAGGAATTCCGCATGATTCCGTTGTCGTCCACACCCCTGTGGATGGAGTCTGTGGATAACTTCCCTTCCGTAGCCATGCTGGCACGGATGCGACTAGGCGTTGTGGCGCTGCCACCAGGCAGCGGCGGCCGCGCGGCCCGGAGTGTTGGTGTGCCGGAACACCGAGTCGAGATGCTTCCGAACGGTACGTTCGCTGATCGCCAGGCGCCGGGCCACCTGCGCGTTCGTCAGGCCCGTTACCACCAGCTCCAGCACATCCTGTTCCCGGGGCGTGGGCCAATACTCCTCAGCACGTTCGCCACGTGGTCCGTGATCCTGAGGTTCCGGTATCGGCGTATCAGCCAAAAGGGTGAGCCGGCGCCGCATCTCCAGTGCGGGAGCGATCACCGCCTGGATCGCACCAAGCAGGCTCATCGCCGTGGCATCGAAATCGCGATCCCGCTCGTGCAGGCCCAGCAGTACCAGCTCATCGGAGGTGCGGCGAAGCGCGGCCCCCGCCGCGAAGCGAGTCCCCGGCGGATGCGCGTGAAAGTACCGGAACGCGGACGTGGCGCGAAACTGTGCCACATCCACCACGTCGCTCAGGCGTACCGGCCCCGCAGTACCACGCCGTAGCATGGCGGCCACCGCGGGCTCACGCGAACAATCCGCCTGTACCGCCACACACGCCGCGGGATGGCCACCGGGCAGATCCTCCGCATCGAACCACTCCGTCACCACGAGCGCGTGCGACATGGCGATGAGCCGGGCAACGTAGACCGAGGCCGACGGTGCAAACAACGGGGCGCACTGGCACGCCAGCCGCCGTTCCCAACCGCTGCCTCCGAATGCGACGGATCGAGATTGCTCCCGAAGAGTCGCCGCGACTCGCCCTTCCACAGTTCCGTTCCTAGCTCCCCCTGCGGTGGGCACAATTTAGTGGCGACGAATGGGAACGGTCAAGGACTCGACGTGGGCAGGTGCGGGAGACTCAGACCTCCTCCGGATCCGTGGCCATGGCGACATCGAATCGCAGCGTCCGCGCTGGCGGCGACATCAGCGGGCCTCGCCTGCGCTCGATCCACAGTTGCGGTGCACCCGTGCTCGCGCGCGCCAACTGCCAGCGCCGCTCCACCTGCACGCCCCCAATCGGCACCACACCCTCCCGGATCCGCTCGGCATCACGGAGCACGGCCGCGGCCGCCTCAGGGAGATCCAGCGCCGGATAGAAGGAGAGATCGCGGAGCCGGTGCCGCGCCAACTCGCGCCGGGCCGCCTCCGCATCGAGGGCGTACGGGATCCAGTACGCCTCGGCGCCCATGCCGGGCACATAGCGGTAATCAGACGAGACTGTCTGGTCACCGGGCGGAGGCGGAATCAACGGATACAAGCCCGGCTCCGGCCCGATCGGCCTGGGAGAGCGTGAATCGAGCCGACGCTCTACCGCCCACACCAGGTTCGACTGATCGTCCACGCCAAACTGAACCTGCTCGATCGGCTCGCTCTCCAGCGTACGATCGACGGCGTTCCAGAGAGTCAGGCCCGACGTGCCGGAATCGAACAGGGCCCACGGGCGTGGACCAAAGGGAGTAGCGACAAGATCGGTGGGCGGGTTCAGGCCGTCGGACGTGGTGCTGTCCCACTCCTGATCGAACGCGTCGCGCACCCAGAACTCAGTGATCTCCACGATCACGCCCGTCTCTGCGCCGATCGGCACCGCGAACCATTCGTCCCGGTGCCCCTGGACTAGATTCACCAGGATCGCAGTGGACGTGTGCTTCGCATCCGCGCCCACCGAACCGTAATCGTGCTGCGCATCCTCGATCTCCCACGTGCCCGCGCGTGGGCGGCCGGGGAAGTCGAGTCGGGCAGGAATGAGGGGTTCGAGTTCCAGGGACTCGCCGGCTGGCTCGGCCGGGCCGGCACCGGCGTCCACCGAATACCAGTCCATTCGGCCCCCGCGGTGCCGCCGCAGGTGCAGCGCAGTCCCCTCCGCGTCGAAGGCGTCCGCATGCTCGTAGACAAGCTCGTCATCCACCCAACAATGGGCCGGCTCCGCAGGGCTGGGATCGAGGCCCGAAGTGTCCAGATCGCCGTCGGCCAAGATGGCCAGCGCGTCCCATGCCGGGGAAACCAGATCGTATGGCGGTGGGGGATCGGCGAAAAGCCACCGCTCCTGCGGCGCGAGGCCGAGCTGCACGGCCAGTTCAGCGCCCACCTTCAGCCGCCGCCCGATCGTCCACCAATCGTTGTTCTCGGATTCGACGAGAACTTCGGGCGGCAACGCCTCCAGCGAGGGAGGTGCGCCGGGAAGCGCTGCCGCGGTATAGGAGATCCGGCGGGTCCGGATCGTGGCACGCACCTCGACCGGCGTGCTGGCGTTCTCGCCCTGGAACTCGCCCATCTGCCACTGGCGGGCGAGGAACCAGAGCGGATCGTGCACCACGGCACGCACGGCGTCATCGATATCCGGTGCCGGAAGGGGCTCGAGCTGATGGGCGTGCAAGATCGGCATGGCGGCTCCTCACTGATAGGCCGGATCGGCAAGTGCACTGCGGCCGTCCGTCACCGGCAACCGGATCGAACTAAGCCACGGATCGGGACCGCGCCAGGTACGCGCCACCAGAGACATCCGTAGCTCCGCGAGCAGCCCTGGCAGGTCGTCCACGGTGAGCTCTTCCCCGGCGTGCGGGGGCACGGCGAGCAGGATCGCGCGCGGTGCCTGCGCGGCCGGGGCGTTGAAGCCGAACGCCGCGAAGGTAACGCGATGCGGCGTGGGCACATCCTCGCGCCACGCATCCACCAGCCCGACGGCGACCCGCTGGGCTGCGAGGGACCCACCCGGTCCAAAGGCGGTCACCAGGGGCGGCACGGCGAACTGGGCATCGCGCTCACGGCCCTCCGGCTGCTGGGAGATCTCCTCGACCTGCCACGGATCAGCGGAACTCGACCACGCCTCAAGCGCGACGCCATGCAGGTGGAGGGCCTCGACCCGGGCAATATTCGCGCGCACCGAGGCGTTCATGGTGAGCCAGTCTTCGTTCACCGCCGGGTTGGGTTGCGTGTCGAGTCCGGTGGCCTGCAGCAACTCGGCGCGCTCCCACCGGGTGAGGATCGCGAGCGTGCCCTGGGGCGCGGCCAGGGTGGACAGCGCGGAGGCGAGCGAATCGATGCCATCCGGGAGGCCCGATTCCTGCCGCTTCCGATAGTCCTTGAGCCGCGTTGCGATTGCCGTGACACTGGGGAGTTGCGTGGGCTTCGGCGAGGCCTTCAGACGCTCCTCGAGGGCGTCGGCGAGGGCGCCCGCCAGATCCTTGGGCGTGGTGGCGCCGCGCGGCCGCACCGTGCCCGTGACGGCGGCGAAAAACGTGGCTTCATCCTCCGGTGTGGCCCCCGGAGCGACGCCCCACGGCGCCGCGCGGCGGATCGCGGCGAGCAACTCGACCACACGACTCGTGCGGCGGGCCGCCCGCAGCTGCTTGACGGTCGCCGTAAGGTCCGCATGCACCGCGAGGTAGCGCTCGCGCAGATCGGCGTAGCTGCCAGGACTCTCGATGGCGAGCGGCAGATCCTTCCCGGCGGCCGGCGAACCCAATGCGGTATTCAGCCGAGCGGCGAGTTCATGTTCGGGAGGATCAACGATCTGCCCGCCCGGCTCCGCGACGGCCGCGCGTATCCGCGGTGCGAGTTCATCCAGTGCCGCCCCGCGCTCGCCCTCGGAGAGCCCGAGATCGTCCTCATCGACTGCACCGAGGAAGGCACCCATGGCACTGTGTACGGCCCACAGCCTCGGGGCGCCCTCGGCTGAAACCGGCTGGACGGCGGTCCGCACCGGAATGTGCGAGCCGAAGAAGGTGCGCAGCACCTTTCTCTCCAGCGCGGCGGGCTCCATCGCAGCCGCCACGGCCGGATCGATGCCGAGTTGAGCGAGCCGCACCGTGCCGGCTGTGACATCCCTCCGGACGATCTCCCAATAGCGATTCTCGTGCTCCGAAATCGAGGCGTCGAACCGCCCACTCTCGTGCTGCGCGCCGCGGAGCCCAAGTGCCGCCGCGGCCGCGCCCCGCAGGTGGGCGGACGAGAGCGCGAGCGTATCGACCGGACGCAGCCCCAGCTCACTCAAGTGGACCTCCCGGGGTGGGCCGGCGCCGTCGGGCAGGAACCGCCACGTCCACTCGGTGCCGAGCTGATCCGCGAGGTAGCCGGCCAGCGACGGATCGGCAAGCGTTGCGGCCGCATCGCCCGGCTGCGCCTCACGCCACGGCAGCACGCTCAGCACGGTGGTGCTCAGCTCACGCGCGGCGGTGGGCGTCTCGGGGAAGCGGGGCTCGGGCGGGGCGCCGTTCGCGGTGGCGTCCATGCTGGCGGCGGCAGAATCGGGATTGCCGTTCAGGAGGTGCACGGCGCCATCGAGGAGGTTCAGCTTCGCCATCGCCTCGACGCCAGCGGACAGGTCGAGGAGTGCGGTGCGGCACGCGGTGATCGTAAACGGGGCGGATGCCGGGTTATCGAGGAGCGCCTTCAGGGCCGCCTCGCCATCGCAGGTCTGGCGGGGATCCGGGCGCTCCTCATGCATCGGGAACTCCGTTCGCAACCACGCGAGCCGTTCATACAGGCTGAAGGGGCCGCCGCCGAAATCGCCAACGATCCGCTCCACCTCACGGCCGAGGACCTCACGGATGTGGTGGCCATCGCGCACATCCGCCACCAGCTCCTTCGCGGTGCGGATCGCCGAGCCGGTGAGTGCCATGCCCCAGGCCGGTTGCCCCTGCTCGTTGGTGAGCCCCTGGTGGAAGCTATCGAGGGCGAGTGTGGCGACCTGCGCCTGCGCTTGTGACGGCGCGTGCAGAAGGCCGGAACTCGTGGGGCCGGGGACGCCCAGGAATGGGCCCTGCACCCAGCCGTAGGCGCCGAGCCGGCGGTGCGTGTCCGGCCTCGCCGAAGCTTCCTGGAGACGCTGCCAGGCGAAGCCCGTCAGCCACGGATCGATGCGCCCGGACACCGTGTCCAGGGTGGCGCCGAGCGCGCGCTCCAGCCGAGCGACCAGGCCGGGAGTGGGCGCCGTCGTGAAGCGTGGAACCTCCGGTGCCAGGTAGCCGTGCCGGTCCTCATCGAACGTCTCCCACGGATCCTCCGCCGTGGGATCGAGCAATACTGCGAGCTGGAGTAGCGCCGTGCGGGTGGACTCGGTGCCTCGCTCGGACGCCAGCATGCGCATCGGATCATAGGGATCCTGCTCCCAGCGATTCAGCGTGAGCGCCGATTGCAGGATGAGACGGGCGAGTAAGGACTCGGGAACCACTCGCAGCCAGCCTTCGGAGGTGAAACCTCCGTCCCAACCCTCGGTTGACGCGATGAACGGCGCGTTGTCACTGAAGAGCTGCCAGAGGCTGGTGGGCGGCCAGGGGTTCTGGGATCCCTCGTGCCGCAGCAGGCGTTGATCGTCCCAGATCGCGGTGAGTAGCACGGGCAACGGGAGCCGGTGCCACCGACCGCGCAGGCCGAACGCCGCCCAGTGGCGGGGGTGCACCAGCGGTAGCGCGATCGCGCTCGGATCGAGCGGGTGCGTGAGAAGCGGATCGGAGGTCTCGAAGGCGCGTAGCCCACGGTTGCCCCAGCGTTCGACTTCCTGATCGTGCCATCCATAGATGGAGCTGACGTTGGGGAAAACGGAGAGGGCAATCCGCGCGCGGTACCCGAAGGCGCGGGGGCTCCCGCCGCGCGCCAGGAGCGAGGCGTATCTCTCGGCGTCCGCGCCCCGCACCGTTCCCACATCGACCAGACTCGTGAAGCGGGCCTGGCGCTCCAGCCGCAGTCCTTCGAGGATCTGCGCCACGGGATCAGGGAGGTTCGCGTGCTGGGGATCCAGCCGATTGACCTGCGTGAGGGGCAGGACGGCATACGGATCCTCACCGATCCGGACGGCAGGCAGCGGACCCTCGGGATTCACATAGTCGAGGGCCCACTCGCTGAACTCGGCGACTCGGGCGCTCAACTTCTCCAGCTCGTCCGGGCCCGCCTGCGGATCGGCGTGGGCGAACCGACTGTGCTCTCCCCACAGCACCGGCCACAGTGCGCGCAGGAGGAGCGGCGCGAGCCCGGTCTCGCGGGCATGCTCGGGCCAGGCGTCGATCACGCTCTCGATTGGCAGTTCGTCCGCGATGCGGCCGAGGACGCCACGATCCGGGTTGGCCTCCCTGAGTAGTTGCTCGCTCTCGGCGGCGCGCGGGAGGCTCGGCGGGGCGGCGCCCGTGAGATAACGCTCGACCAGATCGTCGAGGCTGGTCGCGGAGCCGTCCAACCGGCGCATCAGGGTTGCCCACCAGTCCTGTGCGGGCGCTGTCGCCGCCCCGCCCACGCTGGCGGTAGATGTGCCGAGGGGGAGTTCGGTGAGCCGGCCCGCCGCGACCTGGCTCTCCATGAGCGCGGCCGGATCCTCATCTCCGAGACCGAACACCGTGACCCCGGCGATCCGGCTCGGCTCGAGCCCCTCCGGAAGCGCAAAGACGCCTCCGAGTCCCGCGTCCTGGGCGAGCGCGAAGCTACCAATCCAGTGCTCGAGCACCGATTTCTCGTCGCGGAGATCGGGGAGCCGTCCGGGCAAGATCTCTGCGCCATCCTGCGGCAGCTCGCCGATCACCTCGAGTTGTTCCATGCCATCCGGCGCGTATGTCCACACCCCGACTTTCAACCGGGGCGGCAACCCCCGTACCACCGAGGGAAGATCCTCGCCGAGCGCAGTGAGCGGCTCGGCCGTGAGCACGCCGTCGATCCGGCGAGCCGTGGTGTGCTGGGCCAGCCAGGCGGCGCGCGCGCCGCCCGTGGCGGCCACGAGTTCATCGAAGGCAGGCAGGTGCCTCGTATCGAGCCACGCGGCCTTCAGCGTGCCAACCCGGCCCACCGCCTGGCGAAACCGGCTGACGGCGTCGAGTTCGCCGTCGGAGATGAACTCAGAGTGCTCGTCGATGTGGGGAGGCTGCGGGATCACCCGCACCATCAAGAGTGGGCCATCGCCCTCATCGGTGAAGACGGTCTCCAGCTGCACGGGCAGGAGGACACCAATGTGTTCACTCATCACTGGCCTCCTCGGGCGGCGAGACTCGCGCCATCGATGGCGACGCGGGTGGGCGGATCGAGGACGTACGCGGCATTCGTGGCCGCCGTATCCTTCGAGAAAGGGCGATCCGTGCGGAAGCGGATCTCCTCGGTGGGCGGTTCATCGAGCACGAGGAAGTAGTCCTCGAGCGAGGTTGGCTCCACGTCGAAGCCGAAGAACACCAGCTCAGGGGTGATCGACCCGGTGAAGATCGGGGCGAACTGGGTACGGCCCGCGAGCCACGCCGGGATGTCCGCGCCGGGCGGTGGGACGAGCTGCGGGGGTTCCTTCAGCGCAAGGTCATCGAGATCGCGCCCCACGATATGGAAGGGCACCTTCTGCTGCAGGTAGACGAGCGTGCGGGGGTAGCGCCGGAAGATCGGGCTGTGGATCAGTACCACCAGGCGCTCGGCCGAGCTGCTACCCACCGTGGGGAGATGCTCGACCGAGCCGAGTGGGGAGGTGTCCGGCCAGGCGTCAATGGGGCGGATATCCGCCTTCCGTGAGCCATCGACGGGATCGGTGGGTGCGAAGAACATCTGCAGTGGCGTGCCCCAGCGGTCGACCTGCATCCCCCGCCAGCGCAACTCGCTGAGGAACTGCGAGTTCAGGCCAACCAGGAAGGAATCGATGAACTCTGGGTTCGTGCGCAGTGCCAGCACCGCGTGCTTCTCGACCTGCTCCGCGCCGGGCAGGAACCACTCCGGCGCGTGCCGCTTCACGAGAGACCAGGTGGGGAAGTCCAACTCCACCGAGAATCGTGGCGGAGCGAGGTTCCCCACCACAAGACCCCCGATCCGATCGCGCACGGCGGTGACGGCCGGCGCGTTAGGGCTGCGCGGGTCGAGCGCGGCGGTGACGGCGTCACCGAGGGATCGGAGATCCACGCCTCGCTGGCCACGGGGCGCCGGGATCCGCAGTAGCTCGATCCGTGCCGCACACTCGGTGAGGCGACCGTGCGACGTGAGGCTGCGGCACTCGAGGACGCACATCAGGAGTGCGGTCTGGAACGGTCCGTAGATGAGTGCCTCGGGGTGATCCTCCAGTAGAAGGGCCCGCGTGAGTGACTGCGCGTTCGGCAAATGGGCGAGCTGGGCGGCCTGCTCGAGAATCCCCTCACAACGGAACTGGCCGAGGGCTTCATCGATGCGGCCGCTGAGCGTGGCCACCACCTCGGCCTCATCGGCGCCGCGTCGCCAATCCGTCCGCAGAGCTCGCACGAGATCCGCCAGGTCATGTAGCAGGTACCAGACGCGCATGCACTCATCGGCGCCGTCGGGCGGATGCTCCTCGGCCCACAGTTCGAGGAGCCCATCGGACGGACCCTCGGGATCTACGGAGGTGGCCAGTGCTCCGAGGAGCGCGGCCGGCGCGTGACCCTTCCCTTCCCGGGAGGCGCGGCCGAGAAGCCGTTGCCCGGCGCCGCTGAAGAGTGCGGCGTCAAGCACCGAGTCGTCACCGCCGAGCACCTGCGGGAGGCCGCGCCCGGTATCGTCCCGCATCCGCGAGAGCACCGGTGCGAGGACCGCGAGCCGTGCCGCCGGATCGGAGGGTAGCTCGTTCTGCCACTGCTGCCCGGCGACCAGCACGGCCGCCGCCGTACGGTTGATGAGGGCAGCAGCATCGGGAAGAGCGCCCGCCTGCTCCACGGCGGCCCGCACCAGCTCGTCCTGGCTGAGCACTCCGATCCACTGCCCCGTGCCCGCGTGGATCCGAACCCGGGCGTCCTCACGCAGTTGGCTCACCCAGCCCTCGTGGTGCTCTCCGGGCTCCGGCACCCAGGGGCGGCCGTACTCGGGAGGCCCGTACACCGCGTCGCCACGCACCATCTCCGCGAGATCGTTGGCCGTGGTGACCTGCAGGTCCTCGTCAGGGGTGGTCGCGGCAAGGGAGGACAGGGCCCCTCGCACATCCACGGGGCCAATCGACACAGGCTCGACCTCGGGGTGTAAACCCTCCGCCTTGAAGCTCAGCCGAGCCTTTCCGATTTCGCCGGTCTCCTGGAGGTGAAGTAGCGCGGCAAGCGTCTCGAAATCGCCGCCCTCTCCGGTGCTGAAGCTCCACTGGTACAGGACTCGCAGGGCCGTGCCGCTCGCGAGCGTGCCATTCGCGTCCCAGCTCGGAGCGCCGGTTGCGGCGAAGGCCGGCACGAGGACAGCTGTGTAGGTAGTCAGCGGCAGAAGTTCATCATGCGGCGAGATCAGCCGCGAGAATCGTTGCGGGCCCGACGTGAGAGAGTCCGCCCCGGCCTCTCCATCGGGCGCCACCACGTGCGCCCACTTCCAGGACTCCTTCAGAGGGTACTTCGTGAGCGCCGTCGGGAGGATCGTCACCTGGCCGCCGGCAACGACGATCGAGGTGGCGGGCTCCACCACAAGCACGAGCCAGGGCAGCATCTCGCCCTTATTGTTAGCGCCCTGCGGGGAGTATCGCCAGGGAAAATCGGGAGAGTGGAAGTCCACGTGAGTCCGCTTCGGGGTTTCCGCCTCCGGGGTGCCCGGCACCGGGGCGAAGCCGCGCAGCGCGCGCCGGTTAATCGCCGTGACGTCCAAGCCAGAGGCGAGCTCCAGAGTGAGTTCCCGCGCAACGCTCTGTGTGGCATCGGCGATCGTTGCGGCGAGTTGCATCCGGATCCGAGGCTGCGCCGCATCCGGTTCCTCCGCGATCTTCGTGGGACGCCGCCAACTGTGGAAGAGCTGCACGCTCATTGGAAGACTCCTTCAATCGCGAGCTGCGGAGACGCCGTCGGGCCCGAAGGCACGCCCGACTGCAGGATGAAGCCCTGGGCCGGTGTGAGGCCGCCATTCCATGTTTCGGGGGCGAGTACCACCTTGGCCTCCTGCTTCTTCACCTGTGCGCCCGTGGCCCGTTCGGACAGACCCGCCACAATGCCGGGCGCGTAGGTGGCGAACAGCGCCGAGAACCTGCGGCGCTGAGGGAGTCGAATCAGGTTGACTTCGTCAGGAATAGCGGCCGAATGCGGACTGGTGGTGACGCCGTCGGTCAGATCGATCGAGACTCCCGAATCCGCATCCGAGAAGGCCGGGATCGTGAGCTTCTCTCCATCCGAGACGTTCCGGAAGCTGGCGAGCGCGAAGAGATCCTGCGCGTGTGAGTACGGCATGTTGGTGACGGTCACCGAGAGCGACTGCTCGGCGACAGGGGCGCCGTCCACCCGCTGCACCGGGATGTTGAGTGGCAGCCGCTTCTGCTCCCAGACCACCGAGCCGGTAGGTAGCAGCGCCGTCATCTCGGGTGCGAGTTGCACCTCCGGATCGCTCCCCTCGCCGCGCACGTTCTCCGGTTTTGTGAACTCCGGGAGAATCACGTCGACGAGGCTGTCAATGACCGGGAGCTGCTCGCCGGGCGACGTGTCGAGGGTGATCGTGACATTCTTCGAGATCGTCACGAGGATCTTCACGCTCGCCTTCGCGCGGAGCACGAGCGGACCAGGACCGGTCAGCTGGCCCTGCACCCGGATGCTCGCAAAAGAACGACCGAAAACCCTCGCCTCCATGCCCACATCGATCATCGCGTCAAAGTGGAACGGACGCAGCTGGATGAGCGCATGGAACTCGATCCAGCCATGCACCGAAATCACCGCGATCTTGACCCCAGCCTCCGTGCGCGAGCCGAACTGCACCGTGTTCGAGGTGACCGCGTAATACATCTGCTGGCGGAACCAGACATAGCCCAGGTCGAAGCCCGCGCCCGCGCGCGGAATATCAGGGACGGCCATCCCGCCCGGATTGAACGACGGGTGGAAGCCACCCACGCTGAACAGGAAGAAGGCGTTCGAGCCGTACCCGAAGCGCAGGGCCAGGCCACCCGTGATCTGGATGAAGCCGAGCACGCGGGAGTTCACGAGGACGCCGTCGAAGAAGATCAGCGACTGCGTGAAGTCGACGCCGCCCACGAAATCGAGCCGCAGGTGGACCAGCGCGAAGGCCTCCGAGCCGACGACGATCCGGCCCGAACCCGCCACAAAGATCTTCCGCGGGCCCGGGAGCTCGATGAACACGCCCACGTCCAGCTTAATCAGCGAGAGCCAGTTGAGCTGGAGAGTGGGTCCAAAGACGTGCACGCCCTTCTCGTCCGGGAAGAGTTCACGCATGTCGCCCAGTAGCTTCGGGGCGTTGCGCGTGGGATCCGACGTGAACAGCACGTCCCCCGCACTCCCGCTCGCGAGCTTCTCCCGCAGTCTGTCCAGATCGGCACGGCGGTTGATCCCGATCAGCCCGCCAAAGCCCGAGACCGCGAAGCCGAAGCCGAGCTGGATGCCCGGCGGAGGGAGGCGGACGCCGATCAGCGCCACGAAAGAGATCGCGCCGTCGGGCAACCTCTTGTAGATGCCGTACGCGAACGCGCCGATGCCGAGGATCTTGATATCGAGCGCGCCGCCAAACTCATCGGGCCCCATCTGACTCATGAAGCCGCCGCCGGAGATTGGCCCGGCCTCCAGCGCGAGCCCGATTCCCTTGGGCGGGAGCAGGCCAGCGTTGCCGGAACTCCACCGCCCGAGCCACGCTCCGGCGCCGTCGATCGTGGCCTTCATTGGCCCCAGTTCGGCCCGAGCGCTCACACGCAACACGATCCGGAACGCAAGGCCTTCATTCCCGACGGCGAACTCTATCCGGGTGAGCAGATCGTCCACCCACAGCCCGGCACCGCTCCCGCCGAGGGCCACGCCAAGATGCGCGGGGAACTCGACGGCGAGGGCGCCGCCCTCGAGCGGGAGGCCCGCTCCCTGAAGGAACGGAATGCGGAAGCTACCGGATGCAATCAGCGAATCGGGGAGGCTGAGGCCCATTCCGATGGTCCTGAGGACATCGGCGGAGAGGCCGAGCTTGACCTTGTCGAAGGTGAGGAGCAGGCCGAAGACGGGGGTTTCCGCCTGGTTCGGCAGCGTCGGGGTGAGGGTGAGGGATGCCTCCGCGCGCCCGATCGCGAGGAAGGTCCGCTTCTTGTCCCCGAAGAGGAAGGAATCGCCGGCTGTGGTGTGGCCGAGCCCGATGGTGAGCGCGGCATCGCTCCGTGAGTTGGTGTCCGTCGTGACGGCGGGTGTGCCGCCCGGGGACTGGCTGAGTGTGATGCGGCCGGTGACGTTGCCGGAGCCTTTCGCGGAGCCCGTGAGCATCCAGCTGCTTCCCCACAGTGGCAGTGAAAGCTTGTTGAGGCTCTCCGCGCTGGCGACCACCTCGATCACGAAGCCATCGAGGAGCCGCTGCGGATCGATGGGGGCATCCGTGCCCGGCGCGTTCACCACGATTCGTGGGATGTGGCTCGGGAGGGTGGGGCCGTTCTTGAACGAACCCGTGGTGGCGGGGCTGGCGGCAAGGTCCGTGCCCGGGTACACCGCGAGCGGCGAGTTGATGAGGCCGATCAGATCGTCAAGGTTCACGCCGTCGCCGAACGGCATCGAGAGGAAGCCTTTGCCCTCATACTCCTTGCGGACCAGCTCATCGGGACCAGAGATCAGGAGCAGGAAGAGCGCCTGAAGCGCCTTGACGTCGTCGACCGATGCGGCACGGCTGAAGAGGAGCTGCAGCACGCTCGTGCCGGGCGAGTTGGCGAGTTGCTTGAGCGCTTGCCAATTGATGGCTCATCGCAATCCAGAGTGTAGGGCTGGTCTGAATCCTCCGGTCTCGAGGAGTGCTCGGAGTCGGTAGTGGTCGAGGTTTCGGAATCCGAGGGCGCTGCCGCGGAGGTGTTCGAGGCGGCCATTGATCGCCTCAGTAGGCCCGTTCGAGGTCCCGGGATGTTCGAAGTAGGCGAGCACGTCGGCCGCGCGTCGGCGTAGGGTGCGCCCGAGTTTCGCGATCTCGACCAGCGCGGCTGGGACTGCGGTGCCGATGGCCTCGATCAGGCGTCGCATCTTCTTCGCTGCCTTCTTCTTGTTCTTCTCCCGATAGGCGCCGATCACTTTCTGATACACGTTC
>FZQV01000018.1 GCA_900199505.1 Ruaniaceae bacterium KH17
CCGTCGGTGGGGGAGCGCGGTTGTGGAGCGTACGGCCATCTATTCCGCTGTTTAGGAGGCTAGGTACTCCACAACCGGTGCGGCGCCGGGTGCCGGGGGCGTTTGCCGCTCCGGTGAGTGCGAAAGGTGCGGCGCCGGGCCCCGCGAGTGACACCGTGGCAGATGCTGGCATCACGCAGAGACGACCAGCTGACCCCACGTCGTGCTATGTGCGCCCGTAGTAGTCATGCATCCGCTCAGTGCGTAGCTCGCTGAAATATCCGCCGTCGATTGACTCACGGATCTCGTCCATCAGGCGCAGGATGAAGCGTTCATTGTGGATGCTCGCGAGGGTGGCAGCGTTCATCTCCTTGGCCTTGAACAAATGGTGCAGATAAGCACGGGTCACATGCGTACAGGTGTAGCAGTCGCAGCCCTCATCGAGCGGAGAGAAGTCACGACGATAGCGGGCACCGGTCACGTTGTAGCGGCCGAAGCGTGAGTAGATTGCGCTATTGCGTGCCACGCGCGTGGGGGAGACGCAATCGAACGTATCCGCGCCCGCCGCAACTGCCGCGAACAGGTCATCGGGCTCGCTGATCCCGAGCAGGTGGCGTGGCCGATCCTCCTGAAGTTCGGCGGTCATCCACCCCACGATTTCACCGAGTCGCGGCTTCTCGATGGCACCGCCGAGCCCGTAGCCATCGAATCCCATCGTGGAGAGATCCCGAGCAGCCTTGCGCCGGAGATCCTCGTAGTTAGCGCCCTGCAGAACGCCGAACAGCGCCTGGTACGGCCGCTCGCCTCGCGCCTCCGTCAGGCGGCGATGCTCGGCCACGCATCGCTCGGCCCACAGTCGGGTGCGCTCAAGCGACTCCTCCTGGTAGCGCCGGGTGTTCACCAGAGTCGTCAGTTCATCGAAGGAGAAGATGATGTCCGCGCCCAACTGATGCTGGATCTGCATCGACACCTCGGGGGTGAACCGGTGCAGAGAGCCGTCCAGGTGCGACTTGAATGTGACCCCATCGTCGTCGACCTGTGCGAGTCGTTCCTTGCTCTCGGCGACGATCTCGTCATTGCCGAGCCCTTCAGTGGCCATCGCCAGAACCTTTTTGAACCCGGCCCCAAGGCTGAGCACCTGGAAGCCGCCGGAATCCGTGAAGGTGGGACCATCCCATCCCATGAACTGCCCGACGCCGCCGCCCTCCTCCACGATCTCGGCGCCCGGTTGAAGGTAGAGGTGATACGCGTTGGCCAGCAGCGCCTGAGCTCCGGCGGCGCGCATCGCCTCCGGAAGTACCGCCTTGATGGCCGCTTTGGTGGCCACGGGAATGAACGCGGGTGTCTGGATGCTGCCGTGTGGGGTGTGAATCGTCCCGGTGCGGCCGGCGGCTCCAGCGAGGTGACTGCGGGGTTCGAACCGGAAGGGCATGATCCGTATCCTCTCATTCGGGGAACCCGAAGGCACTTCCCGCGCCTGCCGTCATGCTGACGCCTGCGGTCCACGTCGCCGGGGCGGGCGGGAATAGCATGAGGCTTGTGAATGGAACCGAAGCGACCTCTCCCGACTCCCCGCCGCAGGTCCGCCTGTACCCATACGCCGTCGGGATCTTCGCCTCGCTCCTGCTCGTCTCGAACATCGCGGCCACGCAGCCCGTGGAGTTCCGCCTCTCGGGCGACTTTGGTCTTATCCTCGACGGCGGATTCCTCCTCTTTCCTCTGGCGTACATCGTGGGTGACCTGCTTAGCGAGGTGTACGGATTCCGCTTGGCGCGGCGCTCCGTCTACCTGAGTTTTGCGGTCACGGTGGGTGCGCTGGCGTATTTCCAGCTCGTGATCGCTCTGCCCACGACCGAGGGGTGGGATGCGTCCGCATTCGAGTCACTCCTCGGCCTCGCGGCGCCGAGGATTGTGCTCGGCAGCCTCCTGGGTTTCCTCGCCGGGCAGCTGCTCAATGCGTGGTCGCTGGTGGCGATCAAGAAGCGCACGGGAGAGCGGCACTTGTGGGCGCGGCTGATGGGCTCCACCGTCGTCGGGGAATCGGCGGATACCATCATCTTCTGCCTCTTTGCTGCGCCGGTGATCGGGCTCAGCGATGCGGGCAGCATCCTCAATTACGTACTCGTGGGGCTGGCGTGGAAAACCCTCGTGGAGGCGGTGCTCCTTCCCGTCACCTACGCCGTGGTGAGGTGGGTGAAGCGGAAGGAGGCCGCATAGCCCTCCACGGCGGCGTGTGTCCGAGGGCATGGGCGTTTGCCACTCACGTGAGTGCCAAAAGTTCGGAGAGGGGGCCGGAAGCGGGCGTTTGCCACTCACGTGAGTGGGAAAAGGCCGCGGGGAGAGGTGCTGCGACTGGGCGCTCCGACCCTTGCTCCACGAGCGCCACTGGCGCGGCGGATCGGGACGGAGACAACCGGAACATACACTGGGCGGGATCCGATCGGGAGGGCATCATCCGCGCAGTCAGAGTCATCGCCGTGCTGCTCGCGCTCGCCATCGGTGGCTTCGGGCTGTGGCTTGGGCAGACGCCGTCGTTCGCAGATTATGGGCGAGGCGTCGCCGCGATTCCGCGCCCCGAACCCGCCCCCATACCGGAGCCCGAGCCTGAGCCCGAGCCGCTGACGTTGGAGGGGTTCGTCATCGCGCTTGATGCCGGACACAACTCGCAGAACGCCGCCAACCCCCAGGTCATCAATGCCCTCGTCCCGGATGGCCGCGGCCGTATGAAGGCATGCAACACCGTGGGCACCATGACCGCGAATGGCTACGCCGAATACGAGTTCACGTGGGACGTGGTGGACCGCATGCGTGCGCTCCTCGACGCCGAAGGTGCCACCGTGAGACTCACTCATGAGGGCGACGGCGTTGGGCCCTGTGTGGATGAGCGCGGCCAGTTCCCCCAAACCCACGGGGCGGACGTGATGGTCTCGGTGCACGGTAACGGGTCCGAGAACCCCGCGCAACAGGGCTACTTCGCGATCCTCTCGGAGCCGCCGCTGAACGAGGCGCAGGGGCAGCCGTCACGTGCGTTGGCTGCGAGCCTCATGGCCGCGCTGGCGGCCGAGGGCTTCACACAGTCCAGTGCGTTTGAGGGCGGCGTGATGTTGAACAGCGAGCAAGGCACGTTGAATCACTCCGAGCGACCCGTGGTGATCATGGAACTCGCCGAGTTTCACAACCCCGAAGAGGCCGAGGCGGTGCAAGATCCCGAGGTGCGGCAGCGCTACGCCGATGCGCTCGCCGCCGGGCTCACGGATTGGCTTCTGGCGCAGTAGCGCTACTCCTTGCCGGAGCCCCACTCCTGCGGGGTGAGCTCGCCCGTTGCGCGGGCCACCTTGAAGCCGGATCCGGTGAGCGTGTTCCAGCACTCGACGCCCGAGTTGGTGGAGGTACACGCCATCTGGCCGTTCTTCGCCGAGGTGTCGTACGCCAGCCGATCGCCGCCCGAGGCCTCGCCTTCGCAGTTGAAGCGGGCGTCATCGCCGTCGACCAGGAGGGTTGCGGGACGGCCGGCGGTGCAGTTGCTGTCATCCGGGATAGAGAAGTTGTAGTTCGTGATCGTGCAGTAGGCCGAGCTGTCGTCGAGCGAACACCGGATGTTACCCGTGGGCGAGGTGAATGCGTTCATGGCGGAGGCACCGCTGGGGGCCGCCCGGACCGGTGTGATCCAGTCACCGAGATCGAGATCCGCGAGGGTACTCGCGGCCTCCTGGACGGCGAGCGCGTAGCCCGGGTTGCAACGATCCTGGAGGGTGCCGAGGGTCGAGGTGACGGTCTCGGTGCTCGAATCGGCCCAGTCGCCGGCGAGGTCCCGCACGGCGGAGGCAAAAGTATCGAATGCCTCTGCATCGGCGGATGCGTCCGAGCAGGTTGACGCGGACGCAGCCGCCCCGAGTGCACCCGCCGCGGCCGCGAGTTCGGCCTCCGTGTCCACCTCGGGCTCGGTCTCGGTCTCGGTGGGTGCGGCATTCGTTGCCTCACCCTCCGGCTCGGTTGCGGGATTCGTTGCCGCGGCGGTGGGGGTCGAGGTCGCCTCTGGTTCGTCGCTACCGCCGAAGGTGTTGATCGCCCACAGGATCCCGGCGAGGACGAGGAGTGCGAGAAGTACGAGCAACACCCACAGGCCAGCGCTGCGGCGCTTCTCCTCCGGCTCCTCGGGCGCGGGCGTGTAGACGGGCTGAACGGCCGGTGGGGTCGAGTGCTGCGGTGCGAACTGTGGCGTGGGCTGCTGGGCTGGCTGCTGCGGAATGCGCTGCGTGGGCCGGTAGTTCAGCTGGTTACCCTGGCCCAGAATTGACTGCCGTGTGGGGCCATTTGCGTTGCCTGGCTGGATGGGGGCCGCCACCGTGGGTGTTTCCTGGACGACGGCGGTCGGTTCAGTGGATTCGACGGTCGCCTTGGGTTCAGCTTCCGGCTCGGCTTCGGGCGTGGGCTCCGGCTCGGTCTCGGACCCGTCCTGGATGGCGGGCATCGCTGAGGTGGGCAGGTCCTCGACGGGCACGTTGGCCGCCGCCGCTGCGGCGGTTGCCGTCTCGAAGGCGTGAGTCTCGGAGTCCCGGAGCTCAATGTCGGCCGGCTCAGGCTCAACCTCGGCGCTCTCGGGTTCGACGACCTCCGGCTCGACCTGAGCGGGCTGCGAGGCGACCGCCTCGGGTGCGGGGGCGCCGTCGGCACCCTCGGCAGACCGCACCGCCCGGCGTGCAAGCGCGGCATTGATCTCGGGATTGCCGCGGCCGGAAAGCCAGGTGAGGAGATCGGGGTAGGTCGAGGGGTTCTCGGCGAGGAGCGGGTGCACCTCGGGGTGGTTCATCGCGAGCTCGTGTAACACCGTGAGTGGGGTTGCGGGATCGGACGCGAGACGAACGGCCTCATCGTGGGTGCGGGTCATGTGCTACCTCCTACTCGCAAAAGGCTACACGGCGCACGTAATCCGCGTGCGCGAAGTACTGAAATGACGGGCCTGATCTCGGCTATCCGGGAGTTCTCAGCCCTGCTCGATACTCTGTGCCCATGCGGAAGATCGTGATCTCACTGATTGTGGCGGTGCTCGTGCTCGGGGCTGGGGCGGGCGTGGGCGAGTGGTTCGCGCGCCGCCACGTTGTTGGCCAGATCGTGACTGCCGTGGAGGGCGCCACGGGCACCACCCCCAACGTGACGCTCGATTCGTTCCCGCTCTTGCTCGATCTCGCTCGGGGCGCGATCGCCGGTGTTGACGGGAGCGCGGAGAACCTGGAGTTCGAGGGCCTGGTGGCCGAGGGCGTGAGCGTTCAGGCCTCCGAGATCGGGATCCGCGATCCCAAAGCGATTGCCGCTGTCTCGGGTACGGCCGATTCGGCATCGATCGAGCAGCTGAGCCTCACGGCCATCACCTTCAGCGGCACCGAGATCGAGTTGGATCCGCTCACACTGGTGGGCCTCGAGATCGCAGCGGAGGGCCTCATCTTTGATGGCGTTGAACTCGAAGGCGTGTCCCTGCACGCCAGCAATCTCGTGACGGAACCTCAGATCAGCGCCAACGTCGTTCTGGCGGGCCAGCTTTCGAGCGCGGCTCTCGCGGAACTCGTGCGCCAACAAATGGGCGACGACGCCGCGGTCGCCATCGCGGACGGCCTGGTGACGGTGGGGACCACAATCCTCGGGCAGGAGTTATCGATTGGGCTCACCCCGAGCGCCGTCGACGGCGGTCTGACGCTCATGCCTGAGCAGGTCACCTTGGGTGGGCTCGACATGGCAATTGAGGACCTGCCATTCGGACTCGGCGCTCAGATTCAACCGATTCCCGTGGAAGTGCCTCTGGGGCCGCTGCAGATCGACTCCGTTGAGGTCGTGTCCGACGGCGTGCGCGCGGAGCTTTCCGGAACCGGCGTCTCGGCCGCGGACTTCGCCACCGAGTAGCCAGTCCCAGGCCTCGTAGCTCTAGGGCATTCTCGTGGGTTGATCGGAGGCTCGCCGTGCTCTCGCACGGCGAGGAAGGATCAGTGTTCGGCGCGCTTGGCGAGCATCTCGTTGTAGGCGCGGAGGGCGGCGTCGTCGTCCCGATCGGCAGCCCGATCGAGCCGCGTGGCCTCCTTCTGATCGGACTTGATCCACTGCCACGTGATCACGATCGCGAGAATCAGTACCGGCGCCTCGCCGATTCCCCACGTGATGAACCCGCCCGTCTGCTGATCGGCGAGCGCGTCCACCCACCACGAGAGCCCGAGGTGCCCGTAGTAGGTGGGCGCGAGCAGGCTCCCATAGTTGGCAAGAGAGAGCCCGAAGAATGCGTGGAACACCATGGTCGCGAAGAGCACGATGAGCCTGACCGGATAGGCCGGCCGTTCCGCCGTGGGGTCGATCCCGATGATCGCGTTGGCGAATAGGTAGCCCGCGAGCGTGAAGTGAATGACCATCAGCACGTGCCCCACATGCGTGGTGAGTGCGAGCGTGAGCAGCGGCGAGTAGTAGAACACGAAGAGCGAGCCCGCGAAGTTCGCCCCCGCTACGATCGGGTGCGACCACACCTGCGCATACCGCGAGTGCAGCATCGAGAGCACCCACTCGCGCGGGCCGCGCGAGCCGTCCCGGCGGGGCGGTACGGCCCGTAGTCCGAGCGTGATTGGCGCTGCGAGCGTGAAGAAGATCGGGATCAGCATGACCAGCACCATGTGCATGATCATGTGCGCCGAGAACAGTACCGCCCCATACACGTACGGCCCGCCGGTGGTGACCCAGATGAACAGCACCCAGCCGAGCAGCCAGATTGCGGTGCGCCACCACGGCCAGGCAATCTCGCGCGCACGTAGCCGCAGCCCCCACCGGACGTAGACGAACATCGCCGCGCCGCCGCCGATGATGTAGAGCGGATCGGGGTGCCATTGCGTGAGCCAGGTAAGTGGCGTCGGGAACGGCGGCTCGGGGTAGGTGGTCAGTGCGAACACGGCCGAGGGATCCACCACCGGGTTCTGCGGCACGGGCGGTGCCGATGATGAGAGGGCGACGGCGATCCCTGCGGCCAGGCCCATCACGGCCAGTTCGGCGGCGGCAAGTCTCCAGAAGAGAGCCGGGCGTTCCGTGAGCTGCGGGATAGTCCGCTGGCGATGCAGCCAGCCGAGCACGCCGAGCACGGCGAAGAGCACGATCTTGATCAGGAGGAGCCGGCCCCAGCCGGTGGTGAACAGTTCCACGGGCGAGTTGAGCCGGATCATCGCCGCGAGGACCCCGGATAGTGCGACGATGACGTAGCACCAGGCGGCCATGGAGGAGTAGCGACGCACGGCCGGAACGAGTTGCTCGCCGAGCCGCCGCTGCACCACGAGCAGCGCGAGAAGTGGGCCGATCCAGAAAGCGACCGGCGTGAGGTGTAGGAACTGCGACGAGACCGCCAGGTTGTGGGCCACCGCCCCCGCCGCGTGCCCCGTCAAGGCCACGGGCACAAGCGCGATGACGCCGAGCGCAGTCGTCCACATGGCCATCGTCATACCGCCGGTAGCGACCGCGAAGAGCGACACCAGCACGGCGAGCGCCGCCGCCCAGAAGTAGTTCGTGCCGAGCTCGGTTCCGCGAATGAAGGTGAGGAGTTCGGTGCCGAAGTTCTCGGCTGTGAGCGGACGGCCCCACACGGAGGCATAGCCGAAGATCACGTGCAGCACGGCGGCCAGCGCCCAGATGATCGCGGCCACCTGGCCCACCGCCACGGCGCCGCGCCAGGCGCGTTCCGCCGAAGGCCCGATCAGGAATGCCGCCGCCGCGAATGCGCCGATCGTCGCCGCCGAGGCGAGGTTCGCGAGGACTGTCACTAGAGGCAGGCCCCAGCGCACCACTGCGCCGGGATCCACGAGTGCGGTGCCGACCGCGGCGCCGGTGCTCATGAGCCCAAGGACGACGGCGATCAGCGCGGCTGCGAGGAGCAGCCCAGCAATGGGCCAACTCGCCCTCGACCGTGCCTCGCTCTCCACCCCCCTAGCCTACGAGTCCCGTGGGCATGGAAGTGCCGAAGGCGACACCGAACCGGTTCGTGTGGCGCCCCGCCGCTTCGCCAACGCGCTCGGGCTGATTACGATCCCGAGCCTGGAACGTGCACCCTCGCCGCGCGTGGCAACCCCGTAACGCGTGCTGCTGCCACGATCCCCAACCTGGCGCGGCGGGCGTAGGCCCAATTGCCTATGAAACAGGCGGCACCGTAACCTGAACGCGGTTCCTATGCGAAGCAGGTGAGGTATGTCCGAGGAGATCTCGACCGGTGAACTCGAGCGCGCGAAGGCGCTGCTCGGGCGGATCAATGCCATCTTTGGCCAGCGCGTCGTCGGGCAGGAGCAGCTCCGCACCGCGCTCGTAGCGTCCCTGATCGCGGGCGGGCACGTGCTGCTTGAATCCGTGCCGGGCCTCGCGAAGACCACGGCCGCGCAGACCCTCGCCTCCGCCGTCTCGGGCTCGTTTCACCGGATTCAGTGCACGCCGGACCTGATGCCGAACGACATCGTCGGCACCCAGATCTTCGACTACACCACCGGCACGCTCACCACTCAGCTCGGCCCGGTCCACGCGAACCTCGTGTTGCTGGACGAGATCAACCGCTCCTCCGCGAAGACTCAGTCCGCGATGCTGGAAGCGATGCAGGAGCGGCAGACCTCGATCGGCGGGGAGGTCCACAAGGTCCCGAGCCCGTTCATGGTGATGGCCACCCAGAACCCGATAGAAGAGGAGGGAACCTATGTCCTCCCTGAGGCGCAGATGGACCGCTTCCTCTTGAAGGAGGTACTCACCTACCCGGAGCCCACCGAAGAGGTCGAGATCCTCGAGCGGCTCGCGGATGGTTCACTCGCGGCGCCCCTCACGACGAGGCCGATCGAACTGGCCGACGTCGAGTTCCTCCAATCCGTCTCCAACCGGGTGTTCGTGCACCGCACCATCAAGGAATACGTGGTGGCGCTCATCAACACCACACGCGGCGGCGGCCCGCGGCCGCTTCCCGGCTTCTCCGATCACGTCCGCGTGGGCGCCTCGCCCCGTGGTGGCATCGCGTTGATGAAGCTCGGCCAGGCAGTCGCGTTGATGAGTGGCCGCACCTACGTGATTCCGGATGACATCAAGGCGCTCCGGCATGCGGTGCTGCGGCACCGACTCGTACGCACCTACGACGCGCTCGCCAACAACGTGAGCCCCGAGTCCCTGATCGACGCCGTCTTTGCCGCCGTGCAGGTGCCGTGAGTTTCTCGCGCCTCGCCGCGCTCCGCGCGCGGCTCGAGTTGCCGGTGGTGCGCAAGGCCACCGGGCTCCTTGAGGGACGCCACCGTTCCGTGTTCTCCGGCCACGGCCAGGATTTCGATGACATGGTGGATTACCGTCCCGGCGATGACATCAGCGACATCGACTGGAAGGCCTCCGCGCGCGCAGGGCACCCGATCATCAAGCGTTTCCAGAAGGAGACCAACCTCCGGATCATTCTCGCGCTCGATACCGGCCGCTCGATGGCGACCCTCACGCCGTCGGGCGAAACCAAGGCAGAAGTCGCCATGTTCCTGTGCGAGGTGATCGCGTTCCTCGCCCGCGGCCGCGGCGATCACGTGGGCCTCGTCGCAGGCGATGCCGAGCGGCTCGTGCAGGTGCCCGCGCGGCAAGGGACACAACACCTCGAGCAGTTGCTCCGCGTTGCCGAGCGCCAGCTCGGTCTCGACTCGCCACCGGCGGATCTTGGGCGGCTGCTCCAGCGCGTCCTGACCACGGCCACGCGGCGCTCGCTGATCGTCGTCGTGACCGATGAGGCGCGGCCCCACCCCGATGACGAGATGGATCTGCGCCGGCTCCGCACCCGCCATGAGGTGATGGTGCTTGCGATCGCGGACCTGAAGCCCACGGAACTGACGAGTTCAAAGGGCGTGGTGGTGGACGTCGATGGTGGGCGTCTGCCGGATTTCGTGCGCCGCGATCGGGTCATTCGGGCGGAGGCGGCCGAACGCGTCGAGGAGCGCAAGAAGGCGGTCGCGGCGATGCTGCGACGCCGCGGCATTACGTCCACTGTCGTGAGCGGCTCGGAGGACGCCGTCGACGCTCTCATCGATCTCCTGGGGAGGCAGCGCCGTGTTCGTCGATGACGCGTTCGCGCCCCTTCTGTACTCCTGGTGGGTGCCCGCGCTCGGGCTCCTCGGGATCGTGCTCGCGGGCCTCCTCCTGTGGTGGTCCCTGCGTGCGCCACGACCGAGCACGAAGCCCGTTCAGAGCTCCGCCGAGGCGCAGCGTTCCCGGCAGACGGCGCTCTCCCGCATTCAGGCGGAGTACGAGCGGTTCGAGGCCGGCGAGATCGATCTGCGTCACTTCCACCTGCGTGTGGCCGCGATTCTGCGCGAGTTTGGGTCGCAACGGATGGGCCGCGACCTGACCTCGATGACACGCTCCGAGGTGGAGGCCGCCTTCCCGCGCGGTGGCGTGGGCATTCTGCTACGCCGGTGCGAGCAGCCGTCCTTCTCGCGCGATTCAAAGGCCGAGGCGCGTACCACGATGAATCAGGTGAGCGAGGTGGTCAGCAAATGGTGACCCCGTGGCTCCCGTGGGTGGTGGTGGCGATCGTCGCGGCAGGGCTGGCGCTCGGCTGGGTGCTCTCGCGCCGCCGTGACAAGCGCACCCAAACGTATGTCTCGAATACGGACTACATCTACTCGTTGCCGTCCTTCCAACGCCGGGTCCAGCTACAACGGTTCGCGGCGGGGGCAATCGTGGTGATGATTGGGCTCCTCACGATTCCCGCGGCGGGCCTTGCCGGGCGCCCCGTGGATCGCTTCACGCAGGACGAGCGGATGGCCACCCGCGATATCGTGCTCTGCCTCGACGTTTCGGGCTCGATGATGAGCTTCGATTCTCAAGTCCTCGAGAAGTTCGCCGAGATGATCCCGTCCTTCGCCGGCGAGCGAATCGCCCTCAACGTCTGGAACGCAACCACCCGCGTGGTTTTTCCACTGACGGACGATTACGCGATGATCGAGCAGGAACTGAACTATGCCGCCGATCTTCTTGACTTGAACTTCTTCGGCAACAGCTACTCGTATCAAGACTTGGAGGAGTGGCTCGCGGGAACCTGGTCTCCCACCTCCTACAACTCCTCGCTCATTGGAGACGGCCTGGCCACGTGCGCGCTCTCCTTCGACCTCGCCGATACTGAGCGTTCACGCACGATCATCATGGCCACCGATAACCAGGTGGCCGGTGACGAAGTCTTCACGCTCCCTGAGGCCGCCGAGTTCGCCGCTGAGCGGCAGATCACCGTGCACGCCATCTATGCGGCCGAGTTTGGGATCGCCGACGAGCGTAATGAATACGAGAGTGTGATCACCTCGCACGATGGCTTGTTCTACGAACTTTCGGATCCGAACGCCACGGCAGGGATCATCGACGAGATCACCCGCCAGCAGGCCGTGGAACTCGACGCAAATCCGAAGGTTGTCGAACTGGACCGGCCCGATCGCTACTTCGGCTGGCTCGCCGGCCTCGCGGCGTTGCTCGTGATCGGAGCGGCGGTGGTTCGCTCATGACGTTCCGATTCTTGTGGGAGCCCTGGGCGCTGATCCTGTTCTCCGTTGCACTGCTAGGGGTCTGTGTGTGGGCGCTCATCCGCTCCCGGCGTGCCGGTGATGGCCGCGGCGTCGCGTGGGTGCGTCGAATGGTGTTGGTGCTGGCCGTCGTCGGCATCGGAGCGACCCCCACGATCGTCACGGAGACCCAGCAAGTGACGTCGAATCTCGAGGTGTACATGGTGGTGGACCGCACCGGTTCGATGGCGGCCGAGGACTACGACGGCTCCGCGACTCGACTCTCCGGAGTGGGGAGTGACGTGGCCGAGATCGTGGCGGCGTTCCCGGGTTCGCGGTATTCGGTGATTTCGTTCTCCGCGCAAGCACAGCGCGAGCTGCCGCTCACCACGGATGCGCGGGCCGTCCGCGCCTGGGCGGATACGCTGCACCAAGAGAACACCTGGTATTCGGGCGGCTCGGCGATCGACCGCCCGGTGGCACTACTGAAGCGCACGCTGGAGAACGCGGTGGAGCTGAACCCGCAGAACGTGCGGATCGTCTTCCTCCTCTCCGACGGCGAGAACACCCAGGGTGACACGACAACGGGGGACGAGTCGCCGTCGTCGTACTCGGTGATCGCTCCTTTGGTCGACGGCGGTGGGGTGCTCGGGTACGGAACGGTTACGGGCGCGAAGATGAAGGAGTGGACCGGCGTGGACGATCCCAACCGGCCCTACATTCAGGATCCTGCAACCGGCCAGGACGCGATCTCGCGGATCGACGAGAACAACCTGCGTGGTGTGGCCGCCGAGCTTGGTGTGCGATACGCGCACCGCACGTCACCCGGCGATCTGAGCTTCTTTGCGGACGCCGTGGACGTGGATTCGATCGTCGAGGACGGCCGCACCGAGGTGAGCGTGCACCGCGATCTCTACTGGCCGTTTGTGTGGGTGATCGTGGGCCTGCTGGCGTGGGAGGCATTCGACGCGGCGCGCGCAATCCGTGAGATGAGGGGGACCCGTGTCCGCTAAGTCTGCACCTCGCCTAACGCGTCGCTTCTGGTTCGCGTTGCCGGCCGCGATCCTGCTGGTGGCGGTGGGCCTTGCCCTCCTCGTCGTGACAGTGGCCGCCGTGTTCGCGAAGTCCGATTTCGAGAACGGGAAGTACGCCGCGGCTGAGAACTCCTATTCCGTGCAACGCACCATGACGCAGTGGTGGCCGCAGCCGTGGAAGGCCGTGTTCAACGAGGGCACCGCGACCCTGCTCCGGGATGATTTCTTCTCGGCCCGCCGCACCCTTGAGGAGGCGCTCGAGTTGGTGCCGCCCGCGCCCCCCGCCCCGGATGGCCCCGATGGTGCACTCGACCCGGACTCGGCCGAGTGTATGGTGCGCACGAATCTCTCGCTCGCCATCGAAGGGCTCGCGATTGAGGCGCGCCAGGCAAAGTCGCGCGTGGACTCGATTGCGCTCTACAACGAGGCGCTGGAGATGATCGGCCCGTGTACGTCTGACGGCGAGTCCGAGTCGGATGAAGACAACGAGTCCGAATCGGATCAGGACAACGAGCCCGAGGATTCACACGATGAGTCCACCGATGAGTCCACCGATGACTCTTCGGATCAGTCGAGCGATGACTCTTCGGATCAGTCGAGCGATGAGTCTTCGGATGAGTCGAGCGACGAGTCCACCGATTCGTCCGACGGCGGTGGCACGGGCGATTCAGAGAAGAGCCCCCAAGATCGGATCGAGGAACGTCAAAAGGGCCAGCGCGACGAGACTCGCGAGGAACAGCAGCAGGAAGATCAGTCGGACGGCGAAGGTAGCAGTGGCGGCCAGAACAGCGGAGAGGGCACGCCTGGCGGGGGCGCTGGAGAGAACTCCACGGACGAGCCCGAGATCGGTGAAGGGGGCGGCCAGAAGGACGATCCGCGGATCGGCGAGCTCGAAGACCGCAACAAGGAAGCCAACGAGCACGGGAATGAGGCCGGCGGCGGCGGGTTCGGTGGCGGCCAGAGTTGGTGAGATTCAGCGTGCCCGGCTCCTTGGCGCTATCGTGAGTCCGAGGCAAGCTGAGAGGACGTAAGCATGGCGATGCTCCCTGCGGCCGCATTGCCGCTCACGGGCCGCGCCGATGCGGCGCAGATGCGTTCGACCAACATGGGCCTCATCCTCCGGTATTTACGCGCGCACGGCCCACGCTCCCGAGCCAAGCTAGCGGCGGAGACGGGACTGTCGAAGGCGACGGTCTCGACCCTGGTGGGTGACCTCACCGAACTCGGGCTTGTGCACGACGTCGGCGCCGATCGTCCGGGGACGGTGGGCCGTCCCGGGGTGATGCTTGAGCTTGATGGTGGTCGGGTCTGTGGGATCGGCGTTGAGATCAATGTGGATCACGTGTCCTTGGTCGTTGCGGATCTGACGGGTGCCGTGCTGATCGAGGAGCTGCACCCCTTGGCCGCCGCGACTGTGCCGGTGGGGGAGATGCTGCGGATCGTCGCCGAGCTCGTCTCAGGCCGCCTCGAGGAGCTTCGCGCCGATGGGATGTGGGTGGCGTCGCTGACGGTGTCGCCGCCCGGAATCATCGATTACGACGACGGCACGGTGCGTTTCGCTCCGAACATCGGGTGGCGATCGGTCCCGCTCGTTGGCGAGCTGAAGCGTCTCATTGGCCCGGACGTCCCCTACATCCACCTGGAGAACGACGCCAAGCTTTCGGCGCTCGCCGAGTGCGCCACCTACGAGTCCAGAGGGGTTCGGGACCTGATCTTCGTGACCGGAGATATCGGCGTCGGCGTGGGTATCGTGGCCGAAGGGCAGTTAGTACGCGGCTGGTCCGGCTTCTCGGGCGAGGTGGGACACCTGCCGTTGGATCTCGAGAATCGGCCGTGTAACTGCGGTCGCACGGGATGCTGGGAGTTGTGCATCGGTCTGAACGAGTTGCTCCGCCTTGCGGGTAGCGACAACGACGAGATCAACGATCCGGAGCGGCCGCTGGAGGACCGCCTCACAATGATCCGTGAGCGCGCCGATGCGGGTGATGAGCGGACTCGTGCCGCGCTCGCGACGATCACCTCGAATCTCGCCCGCGGCCTCGGAATCCTGGTGGACGTCCTCAATCCCAAGGTGATCGTGCTCGGAGGGTACTTCACCTCGATGGCCCCCCATATCTTGCCGAGCCTCGCAACGGCTTTGGCCGCGCGGCGGATGGACGAAGGCAGCGCGGTGGAGCTGGCGGCGTCGAGACTGGGCATCAGCTCGGCGGCTTACGGTGGCGCGATCGTGGCGCTCGAAGGCGTGTTTGCGGATCCCACACTCGTCCCCGCCACGTGACAGTTTCGCATCAGGCACGAAGGCCGCTTGACCAGACGCGCGTCAGCCATTAGTTGGAATACTGAACGAATAAACCGTTCGTGTAGTGCGACGAGGCAAGATGAACGTGGCAGGACGGTTGACGCTCCCAGTCCAACAGGGCATGGATGAGCCGTTACGTGCGCTACTTGAGCGCTTCGGTGCGGATGCTGTCCGAAACAGCGATGGCACCGAGCTGCCGGAGGTCGTCAAGGAACTTGCAACGAAGGTCTATGCCACCTACTTCGTGGCGCGCCGCGATCAGGAATGGGCGCTGGCACATCCCGAACAGGCCACCCGGGTCTACCTGATGTCGCCCCGCGTGCCCGCCACCTCTGACGGCGAGCTCGTGATCCCGCTGATGAGCGAATGGTTCGCCGAGCAAGTCAGCCCGGACACGTCCTGCGATGTGGCCCGGTGGTGGCAGCCTATTGACCGCAGCACGGGCGCGGTCATCCCGCCGGAGCGGTGGCGGGTTCGAGGGGAAGGCGCCGGATGTGAGGTCGTGCTCGACGACGCCACCTTCGGCCACGTGTACACGGGGAGCTTCCTGGCGATCCAGACCTGGGACTCCACGCAGATGCACAACTACCTCACCAACGGGTGGGAGAACGAGCCGGGCCGAGTCAAGGAGCGCCCGTACGATGTGCGCCACGAGGACACGTGGCAGCATGCCCGTGCCGCGCTCGGCGAATGGCTCACCGAGCACCCCGAGGTTGACGTCGTTCGCTTCACCACGTTCTTCTACCATTTCACGCTGGTCTATGGCGCGAGAGACTGCTGCTGAGCGGGCCATCGCCCGCGCCGCGAACGAGCCACCCCGCTCCTACGCTCCGAGCAAGCTGGCCCGCACGATCACGCTGATCGCACTGTTCCTCTTCCTGCAGCGTTACTGGCAGTCCGGCCTTGCCGCCGGCGCGGTCAAGGGCTAGCACTCGCTCGCAACCCTGCGCGGAGCCGTCCGTCCTCCTCAGGTCCTGCGTGGAGGACGAAGGGCGGAGTCGCTGAATCCCGGAACGCGCGGCGAGTCGGTCCTACGATCTCGATCCACTTCGTGGCCGCAGAATGCGAGTGGCGCAGTTAGTCCTGTGTGCCCAGTCCGCGCAGGATGAACGCCTCGATGGAGTCGATGAATGCGGTGCGTCCCGGCTCACGTGTGGGCGTGGGGCGCCCAGTCAGAATCGAGTGGATAATCCGCACGGCGACCTCGATGTCTTGAACCTGGATGGCACGGTCGGCCACGGCCCCGGCGAGGATCTCGCGGAGGAAGTTGTCCATCGCGGCGCCATGCGTGCGCAGGTCATCCCAGACCTTCGGGGACACGACCTGCCGGAGCGAGGGCCCCGGTGCGAAGTGGAAAACCTGGTTCAGTTGCAGTTGGCGGCGGATGTAGATCCGGAGCTTCTCCAGTGGCTCCTCGACCTCCGCCAACTCCTGCTTAAGTGACTCAAGGTAACCGGACGTCTCGTCGTTGATGTAGGCGAGGAGCACGGACTCCTTGTCCGGGAAGTGATTGTAGACGGCGGTACGGCCCACCCCGGCCTCGGCGGCGATCTCCGCGAGCGTGATCGCATCGAATCCGCGTTCCTGCATCAGTGTTGCCAAGGCATTGCAGAGTCGTGTGCGTGTGGCTGCGCGGTGCTCGGCGAGAGTCGAGCCGATGATCTTCGGCATAGGCCTATTGTTCCATTGGTCCGCGAATCCGGTGCGGTGACACCGGAGCCGAGTTTGCCGCGTACGCTAGGTCTCGTGAGGAGGCGCACATGACCGATCAGCGCGACGACGAGGCGGGGCAGGAGCCCAGACAGCCGCAGGAGTCCGTGCCGCCGCAACAGTCCGTTCCGCCACAGACGCCGTGGAGTCAGCCGCAGGTGCAGCAGTGGCCCGGCACGCACGAATCGGTCTATGGGCAGGCGGCCCCGAACCAGCAGCAACCCGCTCCGGCTCAGCAGCCGTGGGGGCAACCGGCGCAACCTCAACAACCGGCGAATCCGTACGCGTACAACCCGCAGCAGGCGAACCCCTACGCGTACAACCCTCCGACTTCGCAGCCTGTACAGCCCACGCAGCCGTGGGGTACGCAGAGCGCGCAGGGGGCCTCCGGCCAGCCGGCACAGCCTTCGGGTGGCCAGCCGGCACCGCCGATGGGCAGCGCACCGTCGAGTTTTGGCGCGCCCACCCAGCAGTCGCCGTGGGCGCAGCAGGGCCAGCAGCAGTGGCAAGGTCAGCCGCAGGGAGTTCCGTACGGCTCGCCCTATGGTGCTCCTTACGGCGAGGTTCCGCAGCAGAAGAAGTCCCGCGCGTGGCTGTGGATTCTACTGGCTGTGCTGGCCGTCGTCGGGCTGATGATCTTCTTCGCCGTGCGATTGCTCCTCAGCTCCGTGGACACCGATGCGCTCTACAGCGAGTGCGAGGCCGGCTCGGCGAGTGCCTGCGAGGATCTTTTCCGTGCCTCCGATGCGGGCAGTGACCAGGAGTGGTTCGGGCAGACCTGCGGTGGCCGCACCGATGGCTTTGTGGAGTGCTCCGATCCGTCCGTGAACATGTCCGTGCCGGCGAACTCGTATGTCGAGGAGACTGATCAGGGGAGTGCGCCCGAGCCGAGCGTGGAGTCCGAGTCGGGCAATGAGGGGACTGCTGTCGAGCCAGACTCGCCAATGGTGCCGCTCGCGATTGACGATCCTGATGGCTGCATGGACACCGGGTGTGAGTCGGGCGCGGCGTTCGGTGACAATCCGCGGCTCGACAACCTGTACACCGCCTGCGAAAGCGGGAACATGGAGGCCTGCGACGATCTCTACTGGCTCTCCGATTGGGACAGCGAGTACGAGACGATGGGCTTCTCGTGCGGACAGGCTCCGGAAGATGTCACCGGTGACGCGTGCTCAGAGCGCGATGCGCTCTGGGGTAATAGCCAGGGCTACGAGTTCGATGACTGGGACTTCGACGATGACGAGGGCTAAGATCGCCCCGCGAAGTACTCCTCGATAATCGGGATGTCCGGTGCGAGCCAGGGCACGGTGAATGCCTCCGCCGGCTCGAGCCAGCGGAGGGCGAGGTGGTCCGGGCCCAGCTGCGGCTCCGAGCGTGCTTCGCAGACCCACACCCTCATCCGGTGACCGTTGAGGATTGGCCAGGGAGCGCCGTCGGGAGACACGACCTCCTGAGAGACGACGACGTCCGCCTGGAGTTCCTCCTGAAGCTCACGTTGGAGGGCTGTGACCGGGTCCTCCCCGGGCTCCACTTTGCCGCCGGGTAGCTCCCATTGGCCGGCGAACTCAGGGGGATAGGCGCGTTGCGCGGCGAGAATGCGGCCACTGTTGACGATCAGAGCGCCCACCACAAGTGCCATGCGCCCACAATACGTTGGTGCGGCGGCCTGCTGTGTCGGGAAGGTGATGGCATGCCTCTCGTTGGTTGATCGGAGCCGGAGGTGGAGCGCCGTGCTGAGCGAGCGTAGCGAGACGAAGTATCGAAACCATGGTGCGTTGGACTCGCCGCCTTAGGCTGGGGACGGTGTGCCGGTTGCCTCGCCGGTCCGGCATCTCGTGTGACCGCCGGTGCGTGTGGATTCGGGCTGGGGATGATGCTGTGCGATTGAACGACACGCCGCCCGATAATGAGACCGTCCCCAGCCTCAAACGGTACGCCCGCGCGCGGCAAGCGAGCCGCGCCAAACACTCCCACTCGATTCCCGGGGGTGTAGGTCAAGAGAGTGGATGGGATCCTGATCTAGCGGCGTGATTGTGCGGGAAAGTCGTGGTGATGAATGTCCGCGACCGGGTGGTACCTGAGTGGAGTGAGGAGCTGAACGCTTGCGTTCAGGCTCCGAGCGAGCGGTGGCGGCTACGCGCGGTCGCAGGGTGATTTGCTACACCATTTGCTACACCGGCCCCGATTTGGGCTAGAGCGCCAGGTGCCTAGAAGCGGCGAAACGGCCCCATTTCTAAGCTTGGGGCCGTTTCGTGATTGGAGCGGATGACGGGAATCGAACCCGCGCTATCAGCTTGGGAAGCTGAAGTTCTACCATTGAACTACATCCGCATTGAGTACCCACTATAGCGCCGGAAGCGGCGCGAATCGAAAGGAGCGTCCGTGCCCGCACAACTCTCGCAGCACGACGCCCACCTGCACCACCTTCTGCTCCTCGATGCTGAGATCAGCGCCGATGACGTTGAGGCACTCGCCCGCTCCCGCTATCCCCACGCCGGCTGGCTTGACGCCGAGACAATCGCGCTCGATCAGGACGTGATGCTCACCGGCCCATGGGAACTCCCTGCCGGCGTCGCCGCTCAGATCCGCGCCCCAGGCTGGGCCACGCAGGTGGTCATGATCCTCTGCCCGCAGGAGCGTACCGGACCCGTTCCGCCGGAGCTTCGCGGCCTCGACGCGATTGCCGACGCCTACCCCTACGCCACACCCGGCGGCCGCGAGCTCGAGACGCTCCAGTTCGGACGAGCCTGCGCACGCCGGCTCGCCGGCGCACTGCATCTCGCGGGCACGGCAGTGACGATCGAACCCGATCCGGACGAGAGCATCGACCTCACCGTCTATGCGTCCAGGTTCCTTCGTGCGGATCAAGCACGCGCCCTGCTACCGGGCGCTGTTGCCGACGCCGAGGCGCGCCGCAGTTGGTCGCTCAGCCTTCCGGTTAAGACCGGCCACGTACAAGTCATCGCCGGGGTGCATCCGATCCCGCCCATCGTGCTCAGCAACTTTGAGTGGTCCCAGCTCTCGCTGCGCGGCTATGAAGTCCGCTGGCATCCGCCGGAGCTAATGATCGGCCGCGAACTCGGGCCACGCGAGCGCGAGCTACGCACCGAGGTCGCCGCCACGATCGAACAGATTGCTGGCCGGATCGCAACGCTCACGGAAGGCGTCGCCGTCGACGATGACGGCTTCCTCGTGGACGTCTCCTAGTTCCGCGGAATCAGGGTCTGGGTGGCCAGACGGTCGAGCTCGTAAGAGATTCGGCGCAGTGCCGCCGGCCGCGCCTTCGCCGTCAAAGCATCGAGCGAATGCACAGCGGCGTCGATCTGCGCGATCCGGGAGAGAGCCTCGCCCCTCGTCACGCCGGGAGCGCCGTCGACCACGAGAGCTCCCGACGTGTCATCCATCGACTCGACATGCAGTGTGAGTGCCGCGAGTCTCAGCTCAACATCCTCCACGGTGGCTCTCCGGTGCGTGCGCGAGAGGGCTGCGACTTTGTCCTTGGCGCTCACCGCGAGTTGCGGGTTCTCCTGGAGCGTCTTCGCGATATACGGCCACGCCCGCTGCGCCGCTACGATGACCACCGGACTGAACTTGATGACGGCCTTGGCGACCTTCAGGAACGCCATCAGAGGCCCAACGAATCCGCGAGGCGCCGTGCCGCCGTCGGCTCCGCCTTGACCTCAACCTGCGCGGCGGAGGTCCGGCCGGATGCGTACAGCACGAGCTCGCTCGGGCGGCCGACCACCGTGGCCTCGAAGTCCTTCCCGACGGCGAAGGACTGGCCCGCACCCGTCGCCACGATGAGGCCCAACGGGACCTTGCGGAACAGGAGCCGTTTGCTCGAGCTCAGTGCCTTCCACAGCGCGGACTCCATCTCATCGGACAGCACACGTGGCGGCAACGGGTGCTCGCCCGCACGGCGCAGGTCCTCGTGATGCACGAAGAACTCCATCAGGTTCGCGGCCTTGTCGACGCCCGGAACCCGGAACGGTGATGCGCCGGACGGCCCGGCTTCGATCTTGGCGATGAGTTCGAGATACGGGGTCTCGGCCTTCACTTCGGCCGTCGCGGCGTCCATGGAGTCGCCACGTGTGACGACCGCCTTCGCAATCCGCGATATACCGCTCTCACGAAGCCACAGGTGTGCGGCGAGGGAGTGGGCGTCCCAGCCCTCGCAGAGCGTCGGGGCATCGGGGCTCATGGAGCGGAGAGTTTCGCAGAGCGCGGCGCGTTCGGTCTTCGCAAGGTTCATGTCTCAAGGGTAGCTGTGCGCCGTTGGTTGGGAGGAGCGAAGCGAGGTCGAGACCAGAGCGCGCCATGGTATCGACTCACTCGCCGTGCTTGGTTCGCTCAGTTGCCGAGTTGGCCGGGCTAGGCGAGGGATGTGCGCCGTCGGGACGGGAGCGGCGTGGACGCGTGCGCGATCCGTTCCTGAGACAGTCTAGAATGTGGGAACCGCCGATTGACGACCCCCCCGGGACCGCGATGCTTCAACTGATTGTGCTTCACATCGTTGCGGCCGTTGCGGCGCCCGCACTGATCAAGTGGCTCGGTCGCAAGGCGTTCCTGTTGCTGGCGGTGGCCCCCGGCACGGCAGCAATCTGGGCGGCCGTCCAGACCCCGGCCGTGTTGGCGGGGAACTACCCAGAGTCGCATCTGTCCTGGGTTGCCTCGCTGAACCTTCACTTCGCTTTCCGGCTGGACACGCTCTCGTGGGTGATGACGCTGATCGTGGGCGGCATCGGCGCGCTTGTGCTGATCTACTGCGCTGCCTACTTCTCCTCCTCGGCGAAGTCGCTCGGCCGATTCGCGGGCGTGTTCGTGGCCTTCGCCGGAGCGATGCTTGGCCTGGTCACCACGGACAACTCCCTGATGCTGTACGTGTTCTGGGAGCTGACGACGGTCACCTCGTATCTCCTGATCGGCCACTACTACGATCGCCAGGCCTCCCGCCGTGCCGCATTCCAGGCGATCGTGATCACCACCTTCGGCGGCCTCGCAATGCTGGCTGGAATCATCGCGTTCGGCCAGATGCCGGGCGGCTCGTACTCGCTTGCGGAGCTGGTGGAATCGGCATCGGCCGGCACTCTCGGTGTCACCGCGGACGGCACGCACCTCACCGGCCTTGTGAATGCCGCGATCGTGCTGGTGCTGCTTGGCGCGATCACGAAGTCCGCGCTCTTCCCCTTCCACTTCTGGCTCCCTGGCGCGATGGCCGCGCCCACCCCGGTCTCGGCATACTTGCACGCGGCGGCAATGGTGAAGGGCGGCGTCTACCTCGTGGCGCGGCTCGGCCCCGGCTTCTCCTCCGAAGCTGTGTGGCAATGGACAACCCTGATCCTTGGCCTGACGACGATGCTGCTGGGTGGGTACATGGCCCTGCGGCAGTACGATCTCAAGCTCCTCCTCGCCTACGGGACCGTGTCCCAGCTCGGCATGCTGATCGTGCTCGTCGGATACCCCAGCAAGGCCGTGGCGCTCGCCGGTCTCACCGCCCTGGTGGCCCACGCGATGTTCAAGGCCTGCTTGTTCCTCGTTGTCGGTGAGATTGACTGGGCGGCGGGGACCCGCGATCTCCGTGAGACCTCGAACCTCCGCAAGTCCATGCCCATCCTCGCCACAGCCGCGGGAGTCGCCATCGCCTCGATGATGGGGATCCCGCCGTTACTCGGGTACGTCGCGAAGGAAGCGGCGCTCGATGGCTTCTACCACGCCCACGATTGGGTGGTCCTCGTGGTGTTCGCACTCGGTGCGGTCCTCACGGTGGGTTACGGCCTGCGCTTCTGGATGGGCGCGTTTGGCAAGTACGGCGATCTGCCGGACACCGAAATCAAGCGCCGCTCGGCCTTGATCCAGTTCTCGCCGGTCGTGCTCGCAATCGGGACCGCCCTCCTCGGTCTGATGCCGGGCGTCGTCGAGCAGGCGCTCTCGGCACATGCGGATCTCTACCCGGGCGATTCGGGTCACCTCACCCTTTGGGGCGGCTTCACCGTGCCGCTCGCGATCACTGTGGTGGTGCTTCTGCTCGGTTTCGGACTGTATGCGGGACGCCGCTGGGTGACCTCGTTCCAAGAGCACTTCATCGAGTTCCCGAACGCCGCCGGCCTCTACCGCGCCACGATTCGTGGCCTGGAGAATCTCGCGGCGGACGTCACCGCGGCCACCCAGCGTGGTTCGCTTCCCGCTTACCTCTCGATCATCCTGGCCGTCATGATCCTCGCCGAAGGCGTGGCGCTGGTCTTCACAGATCCGTTCCCCGATCACGTGGTGTGGGCGAACTCGTGGCTGCAGGTTGCGATTGTCGTGTTCATTGGTGTGGCGGCGGTCTTGGCGGCTCGGGCCCGACGGCGCTTGAAGGCCGTGATCCTGTTGGGCGCCTCCGGCTATGGCATGGCCATGCTCTTCGCGAGCTATGGCGCTCCGGATCTGGCGCTCACGCAGGTGATGGTTGAGACGATCACGCTCGTGGTCTTCGTGCTGGTGTTGCGGCGCCTGCCCACCTACTTCTCGAACCGGCCGCTCACCGTTGACCGCTACCGACGGATGCTGATTGGTGCTGCCGCGGGAATCACAGTCGGGCTTCTCGGGATCGTTGCCGTAAGCGGGCGCGTGGCGCAGCCGATCTCGCTGTTCCTGCCGGACGCCACCTACGAGTACGGCTACGGACGCAACATCGTCAACGTGATCCTCGTGGACGCGCGCGCGTGGGACACGATGGGCGAGATCTCGGTGTTGATGGTGGCGGCCACCGGTGTGGCCTCGCTGCTGTTCCTGCGTGATCGCACGGGCATCGTGGACTCGGCGCGCAACCGCGTGACAAAGGGTGCCACCATCGGCGTATGGGACGACGGCTACGATCTGGGCGCCAAGCTGCGCCGGGCGGGAGTCACCAACCAGGACCCGCGTGGACGTCGCAACGAGACGTGGCTCCGCGGTGGGCAGACCCTCTCGCCGCAGCGTCGCTCGTTGATCTTTGAGATCGGTGTGCGGCTCATCTTCCACACGATGATCCTGCTCTCGCTCTTCCTGCTACTGTCCGGACACAACCAGCCAGGCGGCGGATTTGCGGGAGGCCTCGTGGCCGGTACGGCACTCGTGGTGCGCTATCTCGCGGGCGGCCGCTACGAGCTCGGTGAGGCGTTGCCCGTCCACGCGGGATATCTGCTGGGCACGGGCGTGGCCACCGCGGGTCTGTCCGCAATTCTGCCGCTCTTCTTCGGCGGCGCGGTGCTCCAGACCGTGGTGTTTGACTTCCATCTGCCGATCTGGGGCGATGTCCACCTCGCCACGGCCTTACTCTTCGACATCGGTGTGTACGTGCTCGTGCTCGGCCTGGTGCTGGACATTCTGCGCTCCTTCGGTGCGGAAATCGACCGCCACGGCGAGGTCGAGGGGATCGACTCGGATGAGTCCGCGGAGGCGAGTGCCTGATGGGTTCGCCGATGATCTTGATTGTCCTCGCCGCCGTGCTGGTGGGCGTGGGCGTGTATCTGCTGCTGGAACGTTCGCTGTCGCGCATCGTGATCGGCGTTGCCATGGTGGGCAACGGCATCAACGTGCTCTTCTTGGTCTCCGGTGGTGCTCCGGGCGCGGCCCCGCTGTACGTGGATGGCGAACTCGTCTCCTACTCAGATCCGCTCCCGCAGGCCATGGTGCTGACCGCGATCGTGATCACCCTCGGAATGACCGCATTTGTGCTCGCAATGGCCTACCGCGCCTGGCAGTTGAACGGCCATGACGAGGTGCAGGACGATCTCGAGGATCGCCGTCTGGCGCAGCGTGCCGCACGCGATGCGGTTGACTCCCGCGCCACGGATGATGACGGCTCAAGCCTGGATGACGAGGCCCGCGAGGCAGTGGACGAGATCTTCGACGACGGCGATCATGCGGTTGAGCAGTCCGAGGCCGATCACGCTGAGGTCCCCGACGCGAACGAAGGGGGCCGCGCATGAGCTGGATGGTTCCCCTTCCCGTGGTGATTCCGCTGTTGGCGGCCGGTCTCTCACTCGCCTTTGGGCGCCGCCCGAAGACCCAACAGTGGATCGCGATCGGAGCGCTCTCGATCTCGCTCGCGATCGCCGTCGTGCTGTTTGTGGCGGTGGATGACGGGCCGATCACCGCGAACGTGGGCGGCTGGATTCCGCCTATCGGCATCGTGTTGGTTATCGATCGGCTCTCGGCGCTGATGCTTGCGGTCTCGGTCGCCGTGACGCTCGTGGTGCTCATCTACTCCACGGCGCAGGGGGTCGCGGATAAGGGCGAAGGCGCGCCGGTGTCCGTCTTCTACCCCACGTTCCTGGTGCTCTCGGCGGGAGTCTCGAACGCGTTCATCTCGGGCGATCTGTTCAATCTGTATGTGGGCTTCGAGATCCTGTTGGCATCGTCGTTTGTCTTGATCACGCTCGGTGGTACTCGCGAACGGATCCGTGCGGGAACCATCTATGTGGTGGTTTCGCTCCTCAGCTCGATCATCTTCCTGACGGCACTCGCGCTGATCTACGGGGCCACCGGAACCATCAACATGGCGCAGCTCTCGCTCCGGTTGGCCGATGTGGATCCGGGTGTGCAGATGGTGCTGCACGTGATGCTGTTGATCGCGTTCGGTATCAAGGCGGCGATCTTCCCACTTTCGGCGTGGCTACCCGACTCCTACCCGACGGCGCCCGCACCGGTCACGGCCGTGTTCGCGGGCCTGCTCACGAAGGTGGGTGTGTACGCGATCATTCGCACCGAGACGCTCTTGTTCCCTGGCGGCGAGTTCTCGTCCGTGCTCGCCTGGGTCGCGATGGCGACGATGATCATCGGTATCCTTGGCGCCGTCGCGCAGGATGACCTGAAACGTATGCTCTCATTTACCCTGCTCTCCCACATCGGCTTCATGGTGTGGGGTGTGGCGGTCTCGACTGCAGCGGGTCTCTCAGCGGCGATCTTCTACGTTGCCCACCACATCACCGCGCAGACCGCGCTCTTCCTCGTGGCGGGACTCATCGAAGCGCGCACGGGCACCACCTCGCTGAGGCGGCTGGGCTCGCTCGCGAAGATCGCGCCGGTGGCCGCGATCCTGTTCTTCATCTCGGCGATGAACCTCTCCGGCATCCCGCCGATGACAGGCTTCCTCGGGAAGGCGGGCCTGATTTCGGCCTCTGCGGCCAAGGGCGATGGCCTCTCCTGGATGCTCATTGCGGGCGGCCTGATCACCTCGCTCCTCACCCTCTACGCGATGGTGAAGGCGTGGAACATGGCGTTCTGGATGGGAACCGAAGGCGAGAAGCCGCTGCTGTCGGAGAAGGTGCCGCGCCGAATGACCGCCGGCGCCGCCTCGCTCGTGGCGCTCTCGCTGGCGATGGCTGCCGGTGCCGGGCCGCTGATGGCGTACACCGATCGCGCCGCCTACGATCTGCGTGCCCAGCGCTATGTGACGGTCGTTCTCCCCAACGGCGACCAGGTGGGGGACATCTATTTCGACCCGTGGAGCGATTCGGAGGAGGGGAGCGATGGCTGACAACGCGACCGAGCCGCTGCCGCGCCTGTCCGTGCGCCAGCGTTTGCCATCCGTGTGGATGACGGCGTGGCTCACCCTCGTCTGGATCCTGCTCTGGGGAGAGTTCACGTGGGGGAACTTCGTCAACGGAGTCATCCTGGCGGTCGTCGTCAGCTTCGTGATGCCGTTGCCTCGGGTGGCGTCCCATAGTGTGTTCCGGCCGCTTGCCGTTGCTCGGCTCGCCGTGCGATTCGTGTGGGATGCGGTGCTGGGCGCGGTGAGCGTGGCCGCCGTCGTCCTTCGGAAGACCCCGCCCCAGTCCGCGGTGATGAAGGTGCAGCTGCGCTCGCATTCGGACACCATCATGGCCACCACCTCCGGAATGGTCACTCTCGTTCCAGGGTCGGTGGTCGTTGAGGCGCACCGGCTGACGGGCGTGATCTACCTGCACGTCTTCGATGTGCACGGAGACGATCCCGCCGCCCGTCTGGAGAAGATGCGCAGGACCGTCCTTGCACAGGAGGAGCGGCTGATGCGCGCCTTCTCCACGAAACAGGAGCTGATCGAGGCCGGATACCAGCCGGGCTTCCGGATGAGCGGAGAACACTCATGAACGTGATTCTCGCCTTCTGCCTGGTGGTGGTGATCGGCGCCGCCTTCATCGTGCTCGTCCGGGCCGAGCGTGGGCCGTCCATACTGGACCGCGCGGTAGCGATGGATGTGATCACGGCGGCGCTGATTGCCGCAGTGGCGATCATCATGGTGGGAACTCACTCGCGGGCGTTGATCCCGGTGATCGCGGCGCTCGCGCTGGTGGGCTTCATCTCGACCGTCACGATCGCCCGCTTCGTCTCGTCCGAATCCTCGGAGGAGCGCCGGATTCTCACCCGGGACGAGTTGAAGGCGCTCCTTGAAGAGGAGGAACAGCTCGACGACGATGCCGCACCCGTGCACGATATCGACGCCCTGGAGGATGGTGAAGCGATCGATTTCGATGCGATTCGCGATGGGGGGAGTGAACAGTGAATTGGGACCAGGTTGCTGACTTCCTCGGCGCTATCTGCCTCATTGCAGGAAGCCTCTTCGTGCTTATTGCTGCGATCGGCATGTACCGGCTACCCGATCTGCTGACGCGACTTCACGCGGCGGCGAAGCCGCAGGTGGTGGGCTTGATCTTCATGATGGCCGGTGTCGCGCTCACGGTGCGCGATCCTTCCGTGGCGTGGACGTGTGTGCTCGTGGTGCTGTTCCAACTGATCACGGCGCCGATCTCGGCGCACATGGCCGCGCGTGGTGGCTACCGCTCGGGCCAAGTGGACTCATCGAAGCTCTACGTGGACGAGTTCCGAGGCGACCTCATGAGCGTGATGCGAGAAGAGCGCAACTCGAACTGACCCGGCTCCACATAGAATCAACCCGTGACCGAATCCCCCGAGTCCGCCGAGCCGCCCAAGAAGCCATCCCGGCTCAAGCGTGCGGCGAAGGCGTATAGCTATGTCTCGGATATCTTCACCCCGCAGCGGATTGGTCTGCTCCTCGGTGCGCTCCTCCTACTGGCCGTGGGAGTGTTCGGGGGATGGGGCGCCGTCGGGGATGCCGTTGAGGACGTTGAGATTCTCGAGGTGGGGCAGAGCGCCGAAACCTCGCCATTCACACTCACGCCCTCGCGAGCGCGCGTGTTCGACGAGCTCGCGGGAGTCTTCTACGCCGAGGATGGCTACCGATACATCGCCGTGTTGATGACCGTGGAGAACACCACGGACACGTTTGTTTCGACCGAGACCTTACGTGAGGGAACCACGATCGACGCCGCAGGCGTGCGGACGATCGAGCTTGAGGCCGGCCCGCGAGTGATCGATGCCGAGGTGCGGCGAGGTATCGACGGGCTTTCCCAACCCACGTTCCAGCCGGGGCTGCCCACCGAGGTGGTGCTCGCCTGGCAGCAGGCCGTGACCGAGCCGATTCCGGACGAGATCACGATCGGATTCTCCGACTTCACCTGGCGCACATCGACGCTTGACGGGTCTATGGGGTGGCGCGACGCCGTCCCCGCCGCCCAGTTCGTCCTGCCCCTTGAGCCATTGGATGAGCCATGACGTTCACCCGCGAAGGACTCCTGACGGCGCTACTCGTGATCGCGGCGCTGTTCTTCGGCTCCTACATCACCACACTCATCCCGACGCCGGGCCAGGTCTCCGCGGATCAGCCGTTTCTGCACGAGGTCGCCGTGGGCGAGACTGCGCAGATGCGCACCGGCTCGGTGACGGTCACGGAGGTGGAAACCGCCAGTCAGGTTCAGTTGTTCTCCCAGATCGCGGGGACCTCCGGTGTGTGGCTCGTGGTGGGTGTTGAGTTCGAACCGAGCGGGCAGAGCACGCTGATCGCGGGAGGGAACGCCGTTCTCCGCGCGGCAGATGGCCGGACATTCGGTGGTACACAGGCGGTGACGACCAATTGTGGGCCCACCCCACCGGGCATCATGGTGACCTGCCAGCTCGCGTTCGAGCTTCCTGCCGATGCGCTCGAAGGAGCCCACCTGTGGATTCCTGCGGGTGCATCCGTGAACACGAGTGATGATGTGGCTGATGTCGATCTCGGGATCGACGCTGAGCGTGCTGCGGAGATGGCTGCGACTGACCAGCATCTCGAGCTCATTGAGACCACGGCGGTGACGAAATGAGCGAGCTGATCTCAGATTCCGTCCCGCCCTCGGCGGAGGCTGCCAGCGATGTGAAGAGCAGCTGGTGGCGGCGCAACCGAATTTGGTTGTGTGTGCTGGTGCCCGTTCTCGCCCTGGCCGTGGCGGCGTCGTCGTTCCGCATGGTCACGCTCTACCTGCCATGGCAGTGGTCGCGGCCGATCGTGGCGGAGGGTTCGAGTGGAACACTCACGCAGTCGTTCCAGGATCTCGATGACGTGCGCCGCGAGCGTGAGGTCACGGTGGAGGTGCTCTCCGTCCTCGACTACCCCACACTCGACGGGGTGCGGCCCGTCCCAGGGGGGACGATGTGGCGCGTCTGGCTCGAGCTCAGCGCCGAGCCGGATCAACATCTCGACGGCTGCTACATCGAACTCACCGATGCGGAGGGTAACCGCTACGACTTCTCAAGCGGACTCGAATCGGCGGAGGAGGACGGCTTCTACCTCGCCCCCTGGATCTTGCGCTGCGTGCCGGAAGACGCGCCCGGGCCATCGGTCGAACTGTTCTCCAACGAGGTGGTCGAATCGGAGATTGAGAGGCCGCGGACGTGGCGCTATGAGGCGCTCATCGCGATGCCCGACGGCGTCGAGCCCGAGACTGTGCGCATCGGCTGGAACCAGCCCGTCTACCTAGAACTGGAAATCCCTTAGTCGCCGGCGGGGACGGCAACGGCCTCGCGTTCGGCCGTGGCCTTCTGTGCGAGCACGATCGCGTTGACCGCTGCGGCGAGGAGCGCGAGCGCAATCACGAAGTACGCGCCACGCTCCACCATGGTCGTGTAGGGCTCGAGCGCAAACTGGCGTAACGCCTCTCCCGGCCCGAATAGCGCGCGCATCGCGAGCGCTGCCAGTGACTGCACGGCACCTGCCACAAGGAACACCACGCAGAACATGATCATTGGGAGGACTCCTGCCACGGCGATCTTACGGATCGCGCCGAGCGTGCTCTGAATCGGACTCACGACGGGCTCCGTGACGTGACGGGCGGCGCGGCGAACGGGGCTGGGGACGCGCTCGATACGCTTCGTGTACTCCTCGTGGCTCGGCATCGCGAGGTCTACGGAGTTCAACTTGTGCCCGTACACCGCGGCGCCGATCGCGAGCCATGCGACGGGCACAATCACCACCGCGCCCAGGTTTCCGAGGAGCGAGTTGATCGCGTCCATGATCCCGCCGAAGACCGCGTTCCACTCGCGGATCGCCGTGGTGAGGCCCTCCCACCAGTCGATGATGGTGGCAATGATGCGCCGGGACGTGATCCAGCTGGTCACGGATGCCAGCTCGGACGAGAGTGCCTGGGCGAGAGTGATAATCCACAGCACCTCGAGATATGCGGCCACACCCGCCCACGCGATATGGCGATCAGCGAGGCCCTTCAGCGAGATCACTTTGCGACCCGCGAGTCCGATCACGATGAACGCGATGATCGTGACGCCGGGGGCGTAGTCCGCGCGGCCCCAATCGATGTTCTGAAGCGCGGTGTTCATCGACTCGTCCGCCGTGGAATCGAGGAGAAACACGGTGGTGTCCTGCTTCAGGAGTCCGGCCGAGGCATAAACCGCGAGAAATGGAATCATGACCTGCCCGGCGACCGTCAGGTCGTCGGCCACGCGCTGGCGTGGGCCCGCCTCGTCGAAGATCCCCGCGAATGCGGGAAGGGAGGGTGCCATTGCGCGCAACATCAACACGAATGACAGCAACGTGGACAGTGGCGCGAACGGCAGAATCAGCACGGCCAGCGTGGGGCTCCAGTCCGAGACCTCCGTGGTGATCCAGAGGAAGGACATCCGGCCGATCCAGCCGAGCAGGAACAGCACAACAAGTTGTGGCCAATGCGCGGCGATCACACGTGCGGCGTCGATGATGAAGCGGCCGAATGTGCGCGCGGCATCGGTCAGGATCGAGCCGAGGGCGCGAAGGGATTGCACGGACAGATCCTATCCGGCGGAGACTTAGGCCTTTGGGACCTGCGCGAACATCTTCTGGGTCTGGCTCTGCGTGGCCGCGCGGGCGAGGGCGAGGAGCGCTCCCGAGACTGCGGCGTAGATGACGAACTCGCTGATAGTGGTCTGATCGTCGCTGAAGTCCACCGGAGCTGCATGGCCGGTCACGGCCTTCCAGCCCTTCTCGAGGACTTTGCCGGCAACGAGCCCCGCGAGAGCCACCGCTCCGGCGACTACGATCTTCTGAGCGTTCGAGTTCACGTCTTCCTCCTAGAGTCCGATGCCCATCCTATGCGCACCCCGCCCGGGTGCTCTCCCCAAACTCGAGCTGGAGGTGCACGCTGTGGGGGTTCATCACCCCAGACGTGAACGCAGAGCACACCTCCGGCGGGGTGGTGGCCGACGGCGTCGGGCTGGGCCTCGCAAAAAAGCTGGCGCTGGTGAGTCAGAGCCTGGGAGGCTACACAGCATGAACATTGACATCGTCCCGATCCCGGCACCCGCTTCGGCGGACGCGCCGGTCGATCCGCTGTACGAGGCCTATGCGCACGTCTTCCGCGTCGAGGACATCGACTTCTTCGGAAACGACGATCTGGCCAGTACCGCGCACGAGCGCCATGTCGAGGACTCGGACCAGACGTATCACCGCGCCCAGCGCTGGGTGGCGTTCCCCGAGGGGGAACGCGCTCCCGCGTCCGCGATCGGACTCGCGTTCGTTGAGCTCACGCTGACGGACAACACGCACCTCGCAATGGCGCATATCGTCACCCACCCGGCACACCGCGGCAGGGGCGTGGCGGCGTCGCTCCTGCCAACCGTTGAGGCGGCGCTGCGCGAGTCCGGACGCACGTCGATTCAGGTGTGGGCCAACCACCACCCCTACCAAGGAGGGGATGCGCTTTCCGCCAAGACCGGCGTCGGGCAGATCGACCCGAAGACGCCGCAGGCACACTGGCTGCGCACGCTCGGTTTCGAGTTGGAGCAAACCGAGCGGCACTCCGTCTTGGCGATTCCGGCCGAGGGCGATCAGTGGTGGCGAGAGCTGGCCGAGCGCAAAGAGCGGGACACCGCGACGGCCGGTGACGAGTACGAACTGCTGCAGTGGAAGGGCGGCATCCCGCCGGAGTTCCATGACGGCTATGCCCGGCTGCGCGAGCGGATGAGCGTGGATGCGCCCTCGGCGGAACTCGACTTCGAAGAGGAGAAGTGGGACGCCGAGCGGATCGCAAAGGGGATTGAGCAGCGCACGCAGAGTGGGTACGAGTGGGTTTCGGCCTTCGTGCGGCACACTCCGAGCGGCGCACTCGTGGCCTACACCGAGATGATGTGGCCCGGCGAGCGGCCGGCGGGCGTGTGGCAGATGGACACGTTCGTCCACGGCGAGCACCGCGGGCATCGGCTGGGCGCGCTCGTCAAGGCCGCGAACCTGGAGTTCCTGCGCCGGGAGAATCCGGCCGCAGAGCGGATCCACACCTGGAATGCCGGCGAGAACGAGTACATGCTCGCAATCAACGTGGAGCTCGGCTTCGCACCTGCCTCGATCGAAGGCGGGTGGCAGAAGCGGGTCACTACGGACTGATCCGGGGCTGCTCCCCGCCGCGCGGTATGATCGGCGTATCGACAGGGGAGCGCCACCCGGGCGCTGAGAGTGCATACGGAAGAGATTCCCAGCAGACCCTCACACCTGATCCGGTTCGCACCGGCGTAGGGAGTTGAGTTCTCATACCCCTCCATTTGGTTGGAGGATTTATGTCCAAGCGTTTGATCGTCGTCGGCCTGGTGGGCGCCTTGGCGCTGGCCGCATGTAGCTCGAGCACCGAGCCCGAACCCACCGCCGGCCCCACTTCGGCCGAGAATGGCACGCCCGCCACGGATGCGGAAGCGGGCGGCACGCTGACCCTCGTCACCCACGATTCCTTCGATCTGCCCGGCGAGGTTCTGGCGGCTTTCGAGGCCGAGTCCGGGTACGAGCTCAACGTGATCGCGCCGGGCGACGGCGGCGAACTCAGCAACCAGCTGATCCTCACCAAGGACTCGCCGCTCGGGGACGTGGTGTACGGGATCGACAACACCTTCGCCTCGCGGCCCGTCGAGGAGGGCGTGTTTGAGCCGTTCGTGGCGAACCGCACGCCCGAAGGAATTGACACTTTCGGCGGCGTGCTCACCCCGATCGACCAGGGCGAGGTCTGCCTGAATGTGGACCTCGAGTGGTTCGCGGGGTCCGAACTCAAGGTGCCGACGTCCTTCGAAGACCTCACGGATCCGGCCTACAAGGAACTGGCTGTTGTGACGAACCCGGCCACCTCGTCGCCGGGGCTCGCCTTCCTGATGGCCACCGTGGGGCACTTCGGTGAAGACGGTTGGTTGGAGTACTGGCAGGCCCTCGAGGCGAACGGGCTGAAGATCGCGGACGGCTGGTCGGATGCCTACTACGTTGACTTCTCGGGTTCCGAGGGTGAAGGCCCACGTCCGATCGTGCTGTCCTATTCGTCGTCGCCCGCCTCGGAACTGGACGACGACGGCGTCCCCCGCACTGGAGCCGTCTCCGCCACCTGCTTCCGCCAGGTCGAGTACGCGGGCGTCATCGCTGGGACCGAGAACCCGGCTGGTGCGCAGGCACTGGTCGAGTTCCTGCTCTCGGACGCGGTCCAGGCCGCGATCCCGGACTACATGTGGATGTACCCGGTCATCGAGGAACACACGCCAGCAGACTGGGCCGAGTTCGCCCCCCTCTCCGAGAACCCCGTGGAGCTGGATCCGGCGCTCATCGCCGCGCACCGCACCGAGTGGCTGAAGGCCTGGCTTGAGGAGCTCGGGTAGAGGAACTCCGATGGCATTCCGGGCGCACCCAAGGGGTTGGCATGAAACTGGCGCGCATCACGCACTGATCTGCGCTGCTTTCGCACCAACCCCGGGCGGCCGCGCCCTCGCTTACTCGGCTGATTCGCTCACTCCGCCGAGCAAATCAACCGAGCTGATGCTGGCACCGGGGCCGTGATTCGCGCGCGGGGCAACGGGGTCGCGACGGCGCTGGTGATCGGCGCCGCCGTACTCGCGCTCGCCTTCCTCGGCGTGTTCTTCGCCTGGCCCGTTGCGAACATGGTGCTGCGCGGCTTCGTACACGACGGCGCCCTCGACCTCGGTGGGTTCGCGGAGGTCTTCGCCTCCTCCCGCACCTGGCGGATCATCGGCTACACCCTGCTGAACGGCGTGCTCGGCACCGGGCTTGCCGTGCTACTCGGCATCCCCGGCGCCTACGTTCTCTACCGATGCACATTCCCCGGCCAGCGCCTGGTGCGGGGATTCGTGGCGGTGCCGTTCGTGCTGCCCACCGTGGTGGTGGGTGTGGCCTTCCGCTCGCACTTGGTCGAGAGTGGTCCGCTCGGCTTCCTCGGCCTCGACGGCACCTACCCCGCGATCGTGCTCGCGCTCGTGTTCTTCAACTACTCGGTGATCGTGCGTTCGGTGGGCGGTATGTGGGCGCGCCTCGACCCGCGCCAGCAGGAGGCCGCGGCCGCACTCGGTGCTTCGCCCGCGCGTATCTTCCGCACCGTGACGCTGCCGCAGCTCACGCCGGCCATCGCCTCCTCGGCCTCTGTGGTGTTTCTCTTCTGCGCGACGGCGTATGGCGTGGTTCTCGTGCTCGGCGGCACCCGCTACGGCACGATCGAGACGGAGATCTGGCTCCAGACCACGCAATTCCTGGACCTGCGCGCCGCCGCGGTGCTCTCGGTGATGCAGCTCGTGGTGGTGGCCGCCGCGCTCTGGCTGGCGGGCCGTGCGCGCCGCTCGCGGGAGCGATCGCTGCAACTGCGCGGGCGGGTAGCCCGGCCGTTGAACTTGAAACGGGACGCGGTCCCGGTGGCCGTGACCGTCGTCGTCGTGCTGGGGCTGCTGGCGGCGCCACTCCTCTCGCTACTAATCCGCTCCTTCCGCACGCCGAGTGGCTGGGGGATTGGGAACTACCTGAACCTCGGCACCACGGGCGGGCGAAACGCGCTCAATGTGACCGTGTGGGAGGCGCTCGCGAACTCGCTGAAGGTGGCGGCGGGGGCCACGCTTCTCGCGGTGCTCCTCGGGACCATCGTGGCGGTGGTGCTCTCGACCCGGCCGCGTAACCCGCATGCGCGGCGAGCCGTGGGGCTGTTCGACGCCGTGTTCATGCTGCCGCTCGGCGTCTCCGCCGTGACGGTGGGTTTCGGCTTCCTGATTACGCTGAACCGGCCGCCGTTCGATCTGCGCACCTCGATGATCCTGATCCCGATCGCGCAGGCGATCGTGGCGCTACCGCTCGTGGTGCGCACGGTGCTACCGGTGCTGCGCGCGATCGACCCGCGGCAGCGCGAGGCTGCGGCAATGCTGGGCGCGGGGCCGATCCGCGCCTGGGCCGCGGTGGATGGGCCGCCGCTGGTGCGCTCGCTCGGCATGGCGGTGGGCTTCGCGTTCGCGATCTCGCTGGGAGAGTTCGGGGCCACCTCGTTTCTGGCGCGGCCGGATTCGCCCACGTTGCCGGTGGTGATCTACCGGCTAGTTGGGCGGCCTGGTGCGGAGAACTTTGGGATGGCGCTCGCGGCGTGCGTGGTGCTGGCGGTGCTGACGGCGGTGGTGATGCTGGCGGCGGAAACGCTACGGGCGTCCGACGAAGGAGAATGGTGACCATGCTGCAGGTGTCCGATGTGACGGTCCTTTACCCGGCGGGCCCGGGGGAGTGGAACACGGCGGTCGACGGCGTCTCGCTCGAGATCGCGACCGGCGAGATCGTTGCGCTGTTGGGCCCCTCGGGCTGCGGGAAGTCGTCACTGTTGCGGGCCGTTGCCGGGTTGGAGCCGCTGTCGAGCGGAGACGTGCTGTGGGACGGTGAGTCCGTGGCGCGGGAGCCCGTGCACAAGCGCGGCTTCGGGCTGATGTTTCAGGATGGGCAACTCTTCGTGCACCAGGATGTGGCCGGCAACGTGGGCTACGGACTGTTCCGGCAACCGCGGGCTGAGCGGGAGCGGCGGGTGGCGGAGATGCTCACACTCGTCGGTCTGGCGGGGTACGGGGAGCGCCGCGTGGACACCCTCTCGGGTGGGGAGCGACAGCGGGTGGCACTCGCACGGTCGCTCGCCCCTGCGCCGCGGATGATGATGCTCGATGAGCCGTTGTCCTCGCTGGACCGCGCACTGCGGGAGCACCTCGTGGTGGAGATGCGACAGATTTTGCGCGATGCTGACGCGACCGCGCTCTACGTGACTCATGACCAGGGTGAAGCGCGCGCGATCGCGGACCGAATCGGCGTGATGATGGCCGGCAAGCTCGTCCAGATCGGTACCCCAGACGAGCTCTGGGCCAACCCCGCAACCACGGAGGTCGAGGCCTTCCTGGCCCCAGCGCCGTCTGACTAGAGAGTCAATGAGAAATAGTGTGCCGGTACACATTTTCTCCATTTTTGATAACGATTCCATAACTATATGACACCGTGCCAGAGTCGTACTTTCCCCCAACGTGACGCGCGAAAGTACGGTTCTTGGCGGAATTTCCAGAGATGCAATCTCTGGACAGCTTTGGCAAGGTGGTAGGACGCCGCGCATGCCGCACGGCAGGACCGATACGAAACCAAGCCCCTGGTGCGCCCCCGAAGCGCACCAGTCAAAGGATCACGTGCACGCAATTGAGGTTGAGAATGTCTACAAGGTGTTCGGCAAGGACCCGAAAGACGTCGTTAAGAAGCTAAAGCAGGGGGCTGATCGGGACGCGTTCACACCACAGTCCACCGCAGCCGTAATCGATGCCTCGTTTACGGTGAACGAGGGCGAGACATTTGTGGTGATGGGGCTCTCCGGCTCGGGGAAGTCCACGCTCATCCGCATGTTGAACGGCCTGTTGCCGATCACCTCCGGCTCGGTGCGCGTGTGGGGAGATGACATTGCCACCATGCGGCCAAAGCCGCTTCGCCAGCTTCGCCAGCAGCGGATCTCCATGGTTTTTCAGCACTTCGCATTGTTGCCGCATCGCACGGTGCTCGAGAACACGGCCTATCCCCTGGAGATCCAAGGCGTGCCCGAGGCGGGCCGTAAGGAGCGTGCCGCCGAGCTGCTGGCGCTCACCGGCCTGGCGGGGTGGGAGGACAGCTATCCCGGCGAGCTCTCCGGCGGAATGAAGCAGCGAGTGGGCATTGCCCGCGCACTCACCTCGGACGCGGACATCATGCTGATGGACGAGGCCTTCTCCGCACTCGATCCACTCATCCGCCGTGACATGCAACGCCAGCTCGTGGAGATCCAGGCGCGGCTGAAGAAGACCATCGTCTTCATCACGCACGATCTGAACGAGGCTATGTACCTCGGCGACCGGATCGCCGTGATGCGCGCCGGCCGAGTGGATCAGATCGGCACCGCCGAGGAGATCCTCACGAACCCGGCCAACGATTATGTTGCCAAGTTCATCTCCGATGTTGATCGCTCACGCGTGATCACGGTGGGCGCCATCATGCAGGAGCCCGAGCCGCTCGTTGTCTCGACCGATGGTCCCCGCGTGGCGCTACGCAAGCTAGAACTCGCGCAACGCTCAGGCGCATACGTCATCGATCGCGATACCCGCAAGCTCATCGGATCCGTGCGCGCCGCTGATATCTCCGGCAAGGAGGGCCCGCTCGCCGCACTCATCCGTCCGGACAACTCTGCAGTCACGCCGGACACACCCCTGATGGGTGCCTTCGCGGCATCCGTTGATGCCGAGCTGCCGCTCGCGATCGTCGATGATGAGGGCGTACTTCAGGGTGTCGTCTCGCAGGTTTCGATCCTCTCGGCACTCGCTGAGTTTGCCGACTTGGAGATGGATGCCGACGGAGTCCAGCCCAGCGAAGAGGAGGTGGCCCAATGATCTTCCACATCCCATTTGGCGAATGGATCGCCAGCGCCATCAACTGGATGACCGTCGCATGGCAGGGCTTCTTCAATTGGGTCCAGGCAGTACTGGATGGTATGGACACGGCCATTTCTGGCGTGCTCCACGATCCGCCGCTCCTGTTCGCGATCATCGCGGCTTCTGCGATCGGATTCTTGGTGCACCGCTGGATCGGTGCCGCGATCGGTGCCGTACTGTTCGTACCTATCAGCCTGTTCGCAGGACCCGAGTGGACCACGCTCGCACTGCTCGTGGCGTTGGCCTTCGCCGCGAAGGGATGGAAACTCGCCCTTGGGTCACTCCTCGGCCTGCTGTTCATTGACGGTGTGAATCAGTGGGGCAACGCGATGGACACGTTGAGCCTTGTGCTCGTGGCATCGTTGGTGGCCGTGATCGTTGGCGTCCCGCTGGGAATCCTGGCCGCAAGCTTCGAGCCCGTTTCGCGGGTGGTGCGGCCGATCCTCGATTTCCTCCAGACCATGCCCGCACTGGCGTACCTCGTGCCGTTCGTGGTGCTGTTCCGGGTTGGTGTTGTGCCTGCGATCGTTGCCACGATCCTCTTCTCACTGCCGCCGTCAGTCCGGCTCACCGAGCTTGGTATTCGGCAAGTGGATAGTGAAGTGGTTGAAGCAGGACACGCATTTGGCGCCACCCCACTCAGGATCCTCGGGCAGATTCAGCTGCCACTGGCCCGCACCACGATCATGGCCGGAGTAAACCAGGTCATCATGCTCGCGCTTTCGATGGTGGTCATCGCGGGAATGGTGGGTGCCGGCGGCCTCGGAAATGACGTGGTTCAAGCCCTGCAACGTCTCCGGGTGGGTCTCGGATTCGAGGCCGGAGTCGCCGTGGTCATCCTCGCCATCTATCTGGACCGCGTGACGGCTGCCTTTGGTAACGGCGGCCCGAAACTTGCTATCGCTCGCTAAACGTTAATCCGCGAAAGGAAGGAATCACAATGAGAACACTGAAGCGGACTCTTGCACTCGCACTCGGCGCCACCCTGGCGCTCGCGGGATGCGCATCAGATGGGGAAGAGACTCCCCAAGATCCCACCACGGGTGCCGAAGAGGCTCCCGGTGGAGACGAGACCGAGGGTGAAACCGGCAGCGCCGGTGAGCCAGAGGGCGGCGCGATCACGATCGGTGTGCCCGCCGGATGGGACGAGGCCGTGGCGGTCTCGAACCTGTGGGCCGTGTACCTGGAAGATCTCGGCTACGAGGTTGACCTGCTGGATGCCGATATGGGTGTCCTGTACGGGGCGCTCGCGAAGGGCGATGTGGACATCGTGATGGACACCTGGCTCCCCGTCACCCACGAGGACTATTGGGTAGAGTACGGTGACCAGCTCGAGGATCTTGGCGTCTGGTATGACGATGCCAAGCTCACCATTGCCGTGAACTCGGACTCCCCGATCACCTCGCTTGACGAGCTCGCGGAGAACGCAGACCTCTTCAACAACGAGATTGTTGGTATCGACGCAGGTGCGGGTCTCACGCGCATCACGCAGGATGAGGTGATCCCCACCTACGGGCTGGAGGATATGGACTTCCTGATCTCATCGACCTCCGCCATGCTGGCATCTCTCGATGCTGCGCAGCGCGCCGGTGAGGACATCGTGGTAACCCTATGGACACCGCACTGGGCGTACGGTGCCTACGACATTCGCAACCTTGAGGACCCGGAAGGCGCCCTTGGTGGGGCCGAGAGTGTTCACACCGTTGCGCGGCAGGGTTTTACGGCCGATTTCCCGTGGCTTGCTGAGCGCCTGACCGCTTTCGAGATGGCGGATGAACACCTCGCCGATCTTGAGAACCTGATGCTCAACGAGAACCCGGATCGTGACTACCAGGAGTCTGCCGCCGAGTGGCTCGAAGCCAACGCGGACTTCTTCGAGACGTTCTAGAACGCTCACAGTTTCGCCCCGCCTTTGGCTTTGCGCCGAGGGCGGGGCGAACTCCTGATTTGCCATGGTGCGATGTCCAGGACTGGATCGTCGCCAACCTTGGCTGGTACTACGTACTCGTCGTCGCGTTCTTCGTCCTCTTCGTGATCGTTCTGGCGGCGTCGCCGTTCGGCCGGATCAAGCTCGGGCGCGATAACGAAGAGCCCGAATTTGGCGTTCTCTCGTGGTTCTCGAGTTGGTCCATCCTCTACCCGGGCTGGTGGACTCAGTGGGCGCCGTTCGTGGGAATGCTCATCGCCCGCATCTCGCGAAGCCGCGTGGCTGACGCGCGTCTCACAGTGTGTGGCTTACGCCGATCCCTCGGCTCGCCATCTATTCTTGGCCTATGAGCGGAGCCCGGTTCGAGTTGCCCACCACGGACAAGGACGCACTTGCGGATGCCATCGCCGAGGTGCGCTTCTCCTCGGTGCGGATGCGGGCCGGCTACAACCAGGACGACGTCGACCGCTACCTTGACGAGTTGGAGAACCTCGTGCGGCAGGGCGCCTCGGTGGACGAGGTAGAGGCTTCGATCAATGCCGCGCTCTTCAACACGACGCGGATCGCGATCGGCTACGACGTGGACGATGTGGATGATCTGCTCGACGACGTGATCGCGGCCTCGCGCGCGATCGAACCCACGGCGCTGGACCTGCTCGCGGCGCACTACGCTGCCGAACCGCCGGAGCCCAAGCCTGCCACGAGCTACGACTTCTCCGCTCCGGCACCGCCAGTGCTACCGCTGGCCGAAGCGATCGCCGAAAAGACCGCCGCAACGGGTGCCGCGGAAGGCGCTGCGGCCGAGGAGCCGCGCCCCATGACCCGCCGTGAGCTCCGCCGCCTGCGTGAAGAGGCCGCGGCCAAGGCGGCAGCGGAGGCCGAGGCCGCCGGCACGCGCTAGTTGAGCTGTGCGGTACGCATCAGCGCCGATGCGTACCTCTCCCCTCAACTTTCCACTGCCACGTGGGTGTGCGCCCTCGGGTGCTCAGCCCAGCAGGTCTTGGTACGAGGGGTGGCGCTGGATGAAGCTGGCAACGTAGGGGCAGATCGGATCGGCCTTCAGGCCTTCCTCGCGGGTCGCCGTCAGCGCATACCCCACGAGCTTCCCGGCGAGGCCCTGCCCTTGGTAGGAGGGATCCACCTCCGTGTGCGGGAACTGCCGGTAGCCTTCGTCATCGAAATACTCGGCGAAGCCCACGAGCTCGCCGTCCCCGGTGATCTCGAAACGCGAGCGCCCTTCGTTCTTACTGATCTGCACGTCCATGCATCGAGACTACCGCGCAGCGGCACCTGCAGGGCGAGGAGGAGCGGAAGCCAGGTATCCGGGAACGCAAGCGCATACTCTAGAGCGGTGGAGTACATCGAGCCGATCCGCCGACTCCCCGACGGAACCATCAAACAGGTCAACCCTTTCTCCGGCACCCAGGTGTGGACGGTGCCCGGCCGCGGCAATCGCCCCATTGTCTCCTCCGCACCCGCGCCACACCCGATCACCCCCGCCAGGCTCGACCACTACTGCGCATTCTGCCCCGGCCGTTACCTCGAGACCCCGCCCGAGAAGTCTCGGCTGCTGCACGACGGCGATGACTGGCTCACGCTCACGGCCGTCCCTGCGGCGGAACTCACTGCGACCACGGCCGAGTTCCGGCGCGTCCCCAACCTCTTCGAGATCATGTCTGTCGACTACTGGGAGGAGAACCACGGCTACCGCCCGTCCGCGGAGGTTCGCGAACGCCGTCGGGCATATCTCGCGGCGCCCGAGGGGCTGGCCCACGTGATGCAGGTGGCGCGCGGGAAGGCGCTCGCCTCCGGGATGGATCCGGGCAAGTGGGAGTCTCTGTCCGACGACGATCGGATGGCGTGGGCCCGAAACTTCTTCGACGGCGGGCACGACGTGGTGATCGCGCGGCGGCATTTCGTGGACGGGGCCGAGGGCGAGAACGAGTTGGCATCCTCCGGGAGGCTCACGCCGGAGGAGCACTTCCGGTTCACGCACTACACCGTGGATGCGATGCGGGAGCTCTACGACTTCGCGCCGGATGTGAAATACGTGGCGGTGTTCCAGAACTGGTTGCGACCCGCCGGGGCGAGTTTCGATCACCTCCACAAGCAGCTCGTGGCGATCGATGAGGTGGGGGCGGCGGCGCAGCGAGAGCACGATCGCGTGGCCGCGAACCCGAACATCTACAACGAACTCGCGGTGAACTATGCGTCCGATCAGGGACTCATCCTTGCGCAGAACTCCGGCGCCATTGCTTTCGCGGGATTCGGGCACCGCTACCCCACGCTCGAGGTGTTCTCGACCGCGCCCGTGGCGGCGCCCTGGGAACACAGTGCGGCGCAGGTGCGAGCGGTCTCGGATCTCGTGCACGCCTGCCACGCAGCCACCGGCGCCGAGGTCGCCTCGAACGAGGAGTGGTACCACCAGCCCCGCGGGTTTGACGTGCCGATGCCGTGGCGCGTGATGCTCAAGTGGCGGATCTCGACGCTTGCCGGATTCGAGGGTTCCACCAAGATCAACGTGAACACGATCTCGCCGTTTGATCTGCACGATCGCGTGCTGGCGCGGCTGATTGAGTTGCGGCGGGAGGGCGCGATCGCGCCGATGCGCCTCGGCGCCGAATGCACGGTGGAGAAGGACCTGCTGCGGTACGTCTCTCGCTGAGGGTCGCTGCCCTGCATCACGTTGCGCCGGTCAGTGCACATGCGGCGCCGCCGCAGAGCCGTGCGTGATCTCATACGCCTCGAGGCTTTGGCGCGTATCAAATCAGGCATGGCTCGCCGGTGGTGGCCGACTGCGCTGACTCGCGTTGGCCCTTTCGGCGCTGACTGGCGCATGATGTAGAGGTCATGACGAACGATCCCCTCGCCTCTCCTCGCGCGCAGGACCGCCGGATCCCTCGCGAGCTCTGGATCTTGATCGGCGCCGCCTTCCTGATCGCGATTGGGTATGGCCTCATCGCGCCGATCCTGCCGATTTTCGCGAAGGATTTCGGCATCCCGAACTGGGCAGCTGGCGTTGTGATTTCCGCATTCGCGCTGTTCCGGCTCGCCTGGGCCACACCCACCGGCGGCCTGGTGCAGCGCTTCGGCGAGCGCCCCATCTACATTTGCGGGGTGCTGGTCGTTGCGGCGTCCACTGCGGCCACGGCCTTCGCGGCGAACTTCTGGCAGCTGCTGATCTTCCGTTCGCTGGGCGGCGTCGGCTCGGTGATGTTCACGGTCTCGGCAGTGGGCATCTTGGTGCGGCTCTCACCGCCGCACATCCGCGGGAAGGTCTCTGCGGCCTACGGCGCTACCTTCCTGATCGGCAACATCACCGGCCCGATCCTCGGTGGCTTCCTCGCCGAAATCAGCATCCAGGCCCCGTTCCTGATCTATACGGCAACCCTCGTGATCGCCGCTGCCGTGATCGGGATCCTCCTCCCCAAACCCCCGCCACCGAGTGCGCAGTCACGTGCTCTTCCGCCGCTGACGTTCCGTGAGGCATGGACCGATCCGGCGTATCGTGCCACCCTGCTCACCGGCTTCGGCAACGGCTGGACCAACTTCGGTGTACGCGTCTCGGTTGTGCCGCTGTTCGTGGCGGCCGTGATCTCGGAGGAGGCGCGGGCCGCGGGCATCGTGATGGCCGCCTTCGCGGTGGGGAACGCCGTGGTGCTGCCGTTTTCCTCCCGGTTCGCCGACGCCGTCGGCCGCCGTCCGCTGATCCTCGGCGGAGCGATTCTGGCTGGCCTCTTCACGATGCTCTTTGGGCTCGCCCCGAACATGTGGGTGCTGATGGCGGTCTCGGTGATCGCCGGCGCTGGGGTGGGTGCACTGAACCCTGCGCAGCAGGCCGTGCTCGCGGATGTGGTGGGCGCGAATCGCACGGCCGGGACCGTGATCTCGACCTCCCAGATGGTGGCGGACGTCGGCGCGATCCTCGGCCCCGTCCTCGGCGGTCTGATCGCCGATTATCTCGGCTTCGGTTGGGCGTTCGCTCTCACCGGACTGATCCTGATTGCCTGCGCACTGCCCTGGTTCCGTACCCCGGAAACCCTGCACCGAGCCGCCGCCTAGATGATCGATTCCAAGAGTGCCGCTTTGAGGGGCGCTTCCGTGGGGACCGGATATCTAGTGTCATGCTGCGCGGAACAACGTGGAGTCATCAGGATCCAGGTGGTTTGACGGATCCACATGTAGGTTCTGGACTCTGCGACTGCGCTACGCTCCGCGCCGAATGACATGCACGTTGGAGTCGATCATCTAGCCGGGACTAACGGCCCAATTCCGTGCCTCAACGCGCGCCGCACCGCCCACGCTATTACGCTCGGGACTATGCACGTGAGAGAAGGATCGAGCGCCGACGTCCCGGCGATACTGGCCTCCGGGGTGATCTTCAATCCCCGGGTTGGCTTCGAGCACATGGCCGTTGCTGAGGACAACGACGGCGCCATCGTGGGCGTGGCAAAGGCCTTCCGTTCGGGCCTCCATCAGACGCGCTACTGGACCACGGTTCGAGTGGTCGAATCGGCGCGGCTGAGTGGAATTGGGCGCGAGCTCGTGCAGGAGCTCGCGGGACTGCGCGCGGAGGATCTGCCCTTCGCCTACCGCTGCCGCGCGGACGATCCGGCTCTCGAGTTCCTGAAGTCGCTTGGCGCCACGCCCTACCAAGTGGTGCCCGGCCTGCGCCTCGATCTCACGGACGAGGCAACGCTCGCCTGGATTGATGCGCTCCCGGATGGCGGGGACGCCGAGATCGTTTCAGCGGAGTCCCTGACGGATGACGAGTTGATCGACGCCTGGGTGGCGATGTACGAGTGGACGCACGAGCGGTGGTCGCCGGTGCGTTCGCGTGAGGATGTGGCGCGCGTGTTCGCGGAGGAGGTGCGGCTGGATTTGCTGCGCGATGCTTCCTCCTTCGCGCGGCGTGACGGCGTGACCCTCGCTGGCGTGTTCGCCTTCGACACCCCGCGCACGGATCCGCTGGAGCTCAACGCGGAGACGGTGGCCCGAGACGTGCCGGGGGCCTACCTGGCCGCGTGTGTCCGCCGAACTCTGCAGGCCGCCGTCGGGCTGGGGTGGAGCGAGATCAGCTTCGAAGGGCACCGCGACGATCCGCACATCACGCCACTTATCGAGTCCGCGCCGTCCGTGCATGGCACCGCGTTCTATCTCATGGAGTATGACCCGGCTAGAGTCTGAGTATGGACGAGGTAAGCCTCTGGGAGCAGATGGGCGGGAGCGAGACCTTCGCGCGCATCGCGCACACGTTCTACGAGGGAGTCCGCGAGGATGCCGTGCTCGCACCCATGTATCCCGACGGCGATTGGGAGGGTGCCGAGTGGCGCTTGCGGTCCTTCTTGGAGCAGTACTGGGGCGGGCCATCCGAGTACTCAGAGCAGCGTGGGCATCCTCGACTACGGATGCGACATGCGCCGTTCGCGGTCACTTTGGAAGCAAAGGAGCATTGGCTCACCCACATGCATGCGGCGGTTGACGCGGCCGGGTTGGAGCCGGATCTCGACTATGCCTTCCGCGACTACATCGAACGCGCCGCCCACGCGATGGTGAACCGCCTCGAGTAATGGGGTGCACGGCAGTGCGGGGCCCGGTGCGTCCATTCGCGCTCGCGATACGACGAGTGGTGGTGCGCGCTACAGCCAGCCTTCGCGGCGTGCCCGCAAGAGGGCCGCTTCGCGGTTGGTGACGCCCATCTTCTTGTAGATTGAGCGAAGATGTCCCTTCAGCGTGTTCACCGAGATGAACAGTTCGGCCGCCATTTCGGCGCGCGTGATCTCTTTGGCGAGCACACGAAGTGTCTCGTACTCGCGTTCCGTGAGGTTCACGGGGCTGCCCGCTGAACCTCCAGACGTGAGTGGTTCGACGTCATCAACGAGCCAGCAGGGGAACTCGGAGGAGGCGAGCAATCGTGTACGCGGTCCGAGCTGGCGGAGATCGGCGGGCCGCATCCCGCCGGGCAGTGCGTCCATGGAACGCAGGGCCTCGAGTGCCTTATCCGGCGAGTTGAGGCCAATGTATGACTCGGCAAGGCCGACCAGACTCCAGAGTTCGGCGCGGCGGAGCCCCGTCACCCACGGGTTCTTCTCCAGCGCGCGCGCGGCGCGCTGTGTTGCGCGGAGTCGGCCCGCATTGAGTTCAACCACGATCATGCACTGCTGAGTGAAGGGGTCCGCAGGGTCTGCATCGTTGATCAGGCGTTTCGCGGCCGTCATGTCTCCGCGATCAATGTTCCGCATGCTACGTGAGATGGGGATGATGCTCCCCGGGAGACCCTCTCCGGGTGTGTGGGGGAAGGGCATCTGTTCCATCCGGAGCAGTAGGTTCTCAACGTCGTGCCGCCGCCCTAGGTGCGAGACGAGCCGAATAAGTGCGGTCATGTAGAACGGCCAGATCTCTCCCAGGTTGTGAAATGGGACCGCGAGCATCTCGTCTGCGGTGGCGTCACATGGGGAGATCAGGGCACGGGCGATGACTTCGTTGGAATCAATTAGTGGCTCCGCCCAACTGTGGGTTCGGGGAATATCCCGAGCCTGGTCGAGTGCCCGCTGGGCATCGCGCGTATCTCCGAGGCTCGCATGGATGATCGCCGATTTGAGGTAGGCATCGCGGGTGAGGAAGGGCACCGTTGGCACGAGTCGCTGGAGTTGAGCCGCGCCGAAGTAGGTGAGTGCGAGGTTGTACTCTCCGGCGAGCATCGCGGTGATGCCGAGCTGAACGGTCATCATCAGGTGCATGCTGCCGTTCGGGTCGAACAAGGGCTCGATCGTGACGAGAATACCTGGCTTTTCGTGCAGCCGCTCCTGCAGTTCGTGGGTTGCTCCGCGCGTGCGAAGTTGGAGTGTCTGGACTGTCCGTGCCCACGCTGAACTCAGGGCGGGCGTGGTGCCTCGGCCAGTGGCGACTGCGGGATCTTGTCCCGCCAGGAATGCTGCGATGCTCGAGATCATTGGGTCGAGGGAGTTGCTCGAGTTGATCTGCTGAAGGAGTTCGCTCACGCGCGTCAGGGGCAACCCGTACCAGGTCTCCGGCAGATGGTTCGTAATGAGTGTGGCCGCCGCCGCTATATCGCCCGCGGCGACTGTGCTTTCAAGGCGCCTGGCGAACGCAGAAAGTGGGTCCACAGACGTATCGTCCTGCCTCGTCTCACTCATGGTTTGTCCCGATCGTTGACGTCGCTCTGAACGCCGACGTTCGCCCTTTCAGCATTTTCGGTGGGTGGCACGGTGTGGGGTAACTGGGCCGTCCAACACCACCCTTTCGGTAGCGAGAACTAGCCCCACCGGACCTATCGCCCGTTGCGTCGTCGGCCGGATTGAGTGGCACGCACCGGGTCGGAGTTCATTTTATCTTCGACCAATAGGGGGCTGGAGTTCACCTCCAGGGTTGTTTTCTGGGTCGCGGAGGGCGGTTTCCGCTGAAACCGTGAGTGTTCGGTGTTGACCCGATTTAGCTTCGTCTTGTACGTGGGGGCGTTCTCTATCTACTGCCATGCGTGATCTCTCGAAGCCAGGGTACAACGAGCGCGGATAGGCATGGGCAAGCGAGTTGCCACCATCAGTCTGACGAAGGATTTGATACGTGATTTTTGGTAATCGGGGGGCTACCAAGAGCTTCCGGGAGAAATCGACACGGAGAAGCGACACGGGCCCACACACCTGGGCACAACCGTTGGAGGCGAGGGCTCGCCGGCCTCGGCACCGTATCACTTGCCGCCGCCAGCATGGTGGGTCTTGGGACTGCAGCGGCCGCAGCCCCCGAAGACATCGAACTCACGGTGAGTCCGATCGAGAACCTTTCGAAGCCCGGAACGAACGTCGTCCTTGGTGACACACTGCTCATCTCAGGTACCTGGGACGCGACGAACGCGGACCCGCAGCCCGGCGATCAGTACACGATCACGTTGCCGGATGAGCTGGACCTTGACTACGCGATTGGGCATACCTTCAAGAAGTCGGGTGAGGCGTCCGACGGAGGTACGTACGATTGGTCGGAATGCGTGGTGACATCCGCGAAGGACCTCACCTGCACGTTGCTTGATGCCGTCGCGGACTTCCCGGAAGACGTGAAGGGGACCTTTGAGTTCGAAGTTGAGGCCGTCAAGACCACCGACTCAAAGACGGTCGAATTCGACCTGAACGGTACGAAGGACGACGTTGATCTCCCCGGCCCCGATGGTGGCATCACTGACGGTATCGAGATCCCCGGTGAGTGGAGCAAGAGCTTTGGCGGCTTCACGAACCATGACCGCAACGAGATGAGTTGGAGGATCGAAGTCCCAGGAGCGGCGCTCCAAGCCTCCGGCCAGAACCCGGTGACGATCACCGACGCAATCTCGGGGCGGCACGGATTGTGTAGCCTCGACGCGGACCAGTTCTCGGTGACAACCGCGCGAGGTGGCGACACCGCTGCTCCTCAGGGCGATGTCAACTTCACTGTGACGGATGCCCAGAGCTTCACGATCAAGTTGTCTGCGCCGTTCGCGGCAGACCGCACGTACGTGATCAGCTACACCACCTGCACGGATTCGGACGGGCTCGATCCCACTGGCACGGAGTACCTGAACACTGCGGATATCAGCATCGACGGCCTCGCTGGAGACGGGATTGGCAGAGGAGTCCAGGATTGGGCGCCGCCGGCGGTCTCGAAGGCCGGTAGCAATCTGAGCCGTGAAAGCAACAATGACAGCGTCTATAGGTGGGAGGTCCGTGCGAGTGGCGCGACCGTTGCGGGGAAGAACGCTCTCACGGTCACAGACACGCTCACCGGCGCACACGAGCTCTTCACGAACACAGCCGGCGAGTACGAACTGCGGAACCTCGCCGTGTTCGAGTACCGCGGTCCGGGTAACGCAACGAACATTACGAACCAACTGACACTGAAGCCGTCGGACCTGTCCGCAGAGGCCTTCACCCTTGATCTGGCCTTCACGGATCCTGCCAGGACTTTCAACGGTGACCACCCGTACTGGTACATCATCCGGTACGAGACAACGTCAACCTATGAGGGGCTTCCGCCAGGCGGCACGGAGCTCTCGAACTCGGCTACGGTCGAGGGCGGCGCGTCAAACACGGCGAAGGTGACAGTCCCGAAGCGCGCGAATTTCAAGTCTGGTTCGCTGAACACCGGGACGCGTGAGATCGCTGGTGAGACCTTCCTCCCCTACACCACCCTCGACTGGTACGTCGAGATTCCGGGCGAGAAGCTGAACCCCTACGAAGGCGCCACGCACACTGGTCAGATCACGTTGACCGATGTGCTCTCTGGTCCGCACGGCGCGTGCGAGATTGACGGGAAATCGCTCAATGAGCGCCTCAATCTCGTTGCCGTGGCACGGGACCAGGTTGGATCGGAACGTAATGATCTTTCGGTCACGGCGACCGCTGCTATCAGCGATGATGGCGCCCTGATCATCACCCTTGCCGAACCGGACAACGGTTGGGACCGTGAATACCGCTACAGCGTGTCATACACAACCTGCACCACGAGTGGCGGCATGGACCAGGCGGGAACGACGTACGGCAACTCGATCGAGGGCACGGGAATTGAGGACTCGAGTACCGTGACCCAAGAGCGTCGCGGAGGTGGTACGGGTTCCGGTGGCGCGTCGCGCGGCTCGGTTTCGATCTCGAAGAAGCTGACAGATGACTCCGTCTCTGTTCCTGACGGCACGGCCTTCACGGTGCTCGTCGAGGAGTACGCCCCTGGAACCTATCCCGATGGCGATGCCTACGAGAGTTACCGGCTCCAGGTGCCACTGAACGGTGCGCCCGTCAACGGCCAGAACGCGCGCGGAAACGGCTGGATCTTCGTGCTCTCGGAGCCAGAGTTCCCCCAGATCGATGGTGTGACGGCGTTTGTCCCGGTGTTCTCCGCTGCCGACGGCGTCGTTCCGATTGAGGAAGGCGCAAAGGCCGAAGTCAGCATTGCGCCTCGCGCCAACGCCCAGGTGACACTCACAAACAAGGCTGTCGCGCCGAGTATCGACATCGAGAAGTGGAACGACGAGGGCGAGGAGCCCGAGTACGACGCTTCCGGGAAGCTGCTGAACGACGGCTATGCCGGTGACTTCGACGACGATTCGAAGGCGCTGGTTGCCGAGCAGCCGTTGCCGATCAACTTCACGATCTCGAACGACGGCAACGAGGCGCTCAATGACGTCAAGGTGAGCGATGAGTTGACCGATGGTTCTGGTGAGATCAAGGACCTCGTCTGCACGTTCCCGGATGACACGGCGGGCACCGAGTGGGATGGTCCGTTTGAGGTTGGCACGCAGTTCTCCTGCACCGGCACGCTGCCGGCGCTCCAGGCCGGGGAGACCCACGCGAACACCGCGACCGTTGTGGGAGTCGGCATCGAATCGGGCGCCGATGTGGAGGACGAGGATGACTGGAACGGATACGTTCCGGATCCGAGCATCGACATCGAGAAGTGGAACGTCGAGACCGAGGGCGTGGCCCCTGAGTACGACCCGGAGACGGGCGCTCTGCTGAACGATGGTTACGCCGGTGACTTCGACGACGATTCGAAGTCGCTAGTGGCTGGCCAGCCGTTGCCGATCAACTTCACGATCTCGAATGATGGTGATGAGGATCTGGTGGACATCAAGGTCAGCGATGAGTTGACCGGGGGCGTGGGTTCGATTGAGGGTCTCGTGTGCGCCTTCCCGGATGGTTCTGAAGGCACCGAGTGGGCCGGCCCATTCGAGGTTGCCACGCAGTTCTCGTGCACCGGCACCTTGCCCGCGCTTGCGAATGGTGACACTCACGCGGATCTCTCGAAGGTCACGGCTATCGGCATCGACTCACGCATTGACGTGGATGACGAGGACCCGTGGAGTGGCCATGTGAAGGTTCCCGGCATCGACATCGAGAAGTGGACTGATGAGGGCGAGGCGCCTGAGTATGACGACTCCGGCGCTCTGCTGAACGACGGCTACGCGGGCGACTTCGACTCCGGCAAGGGCAGGCTGCTCGTCACGGATGAGTCACAGACGATCAACTTCACGATCTCGAACGACGGTACCGAGGCGCTCACGGACGTCGTGGTGAGCGATGCGCTGACCGGCGGTGAGGGTGCAATCGAGGATCTGCTCTGTGTGTTCCCGGATGATTCCGAGGGCACCGAGTGGGATGGTCCGTTTGAGGTTGGCACGCAGTTCTCCTGCACCGGCGTGTTGCCCGGTCTCCCGAGCGGTGTGAGTCACGTGAACACGGCCACCGTGACCGGCGTCGGCATCGAGTCGGGCACTCCTGTGGATGACGAGGATGACTGGAACGGATACGTTCCGGATCCGAGTATCGACATCGAGAAGTGGAACGATGAGGGCGAAGAGCCCGAGTACGACGATTCCGGGAAGCTGCTGAACGACGGCTTCGCTGGGGACTTCGACGACGATTCGAAGGCGCTGGTTGCCGAGCAGCCGTTGCCGATCAACTTCACGATCTCGAATGATGGTGATGAGGATCTGGTGGACGTCGTGGTGAGCGATGAGCTGACCGACGGCGAGGGTGCGATTGAGGGTCTCGTCTGCACCTTCCCGGATGGTTCCGAAGGCACCGAGTGGGCCGGTCCGTTCACGGTCGGTACGCAGTTCGACTGCACGGGGACCCTTCCCGCGCTCCCGAACGGC
>FZQV01000052.1 GCA_900199505.1 Ruaniaceae bacterium KH17
GCCGCACCGGTTGTGGAGTACCTAGCCTCCTAAACAGCGGAATAGATGGCCGTACGCTCCACAACCGCGCTCCCCCACCGACGGCCGCCAGATATGGGTTGCCGGTGAGAGGGGGCCGAGTGATAGGACTAGATGGTGAGCTTCAACGACCTGAACGACTTCATCGCCTTGCCCCGCCTCAACTCGCTGACCGCCGCACCGGACGGCTCGGCGCTGATCGGCGCGGTCCAGACCCTCAACTCCAAGCAGACCGCCTGGACCACGTCCCTGTGGTGGCTGGACCCGGCCGGCGAGCGCCCGGCGCGGCGCCTCACTCGCGGCGAGAAGGGCGAGAATGGTGCGGCCTTCACCCCCGACGGCGATCTCCTCTTCATCGCGAAGCGGCCCACCGAGGAGGAGGACGAGAAGGCACCCGCGGCGCTCTGGTTGCTGCCGCGTGAGGGTGGCGACCCCCGCATCGTGGCCACGCACCCCGGCGGATTCGAGGGCGTGATCGTGCGCGGCAGCACCCTGCTTGCGCTCGCGAACACGCTGCCCGCCTCGACGGACCTCGAGCAGGAGGGCGAGCTGCGGAAGGAGCGCGCCGAGAAGAAGGTCTCGGCCATCCTGCACACCAGCTACCCCGTGCGCTACTGGGACCACGATCTCGGGCCCGGCTACCCGCGGGCGTACGTTGCGGACCTCGCCGAACTGGCCACCGCGGACCGCCTCACGCTGCGCGATCTCACCCCGGACGCGGGCAAGTCCCTCACCGCCGCCCACGCGGATCTTTCCCCCGACGGCGCCTTCATCGCCACCTCCTGGACCGTCCCGTTGGCGCGTGGAGACTTCCGCAACGCGCTCACGCGGATCGATGCCGCCACCGGCGAGCGCCGCATCCTCGTGGACGATCCCGCGGCCGAGTTCTTCGCTCCGTCCATCAGCCCCGACGGCACGCAGATCGCCGTGATCGTGGATATGCTCTCGACCCCTGAGCTGGCCCCGAGCACCCACCTGGAGCTGATCGATTCCGAGACCGGGGTGCGCCGTCGGCTCGCGGAAAACTGGGACAACTGGCCGGGCCACCCGGTGTGGCTGCGCGACGGCTCCGCCCTCGTGATGGCCGCGGACACGGACGGCCGCGCGCCCCTCTACCTCGTGCCGCTGGACGGCTCCGAGCCCCGCAGGCTCACGGCGGATGGCACGTACTCCTCGGTCGAGGCCACGCCCGAGGCGATCTATGCGCTGCGCACCAGCTACGAGTTCCCCAACGAACCCGTGCGCCTGCCGCTTTCGGCTCTGGCCGACGACGTCCCCGAGGCCGCGCTCGCAGTCCTACCCTCGGCGGCGGCTCGGCCCGAGCTTCCGGGGACTCTGGCCGAGGTGGAGACCACGGCGGCGGACGGCGCACGGGTGCGCGGCTGGCTCGCCCTGCCCGCGGGCGCAAGCGCTGATTCGCCCTCGCCCCTTGTGCTGTGGATCCACGGCGGCCCGCTCTCCTCGTGGAACGCGTGGAGTTGGCGCTGGTGCCCGTGGCTGCTGGTGGCGCAGGGGTACGCGGTGCTGCTGCCCGATCCGGCGCTCTCGACGGGTTACGGCCAGGAGTTCATCCAGCGCGGGTGGGGATCCTGGGGCGAGGCGCCGTACACGGACCTGATGGCGATCACGGATTCGGTGGAGGCGCGCGAGGATATCGACGCCACGCGGACGGCGGCGATGGGCGGCTCGTTCGGCGGCTACATGGCGAACTGGGTGGCCGGGCACACGGATCGGTTCGACGCGATCGTCACGCATGCCTCGCTGTGGGCGCTGGACCAGTTCGGGCCCACCACGGACGCCTCGAACTACTGGCAGCGCGAACTCTCGCCCGAGATGATGATCGCGAACTCGCCGCACAACTCGGTGGCCGAGATCCGCACGCCTCTGCTCGTGATCCACGGGGACAACGACTACCGCGTGCCGATCGGCGAGGGCCTGCGGCTCTGGTACGAACTGCTCTCGGCATCCGGTCTCGCGGCGGGCGATGGCGGGCAGAGCCCGCACCAGTTCCTCTACTTCCCGGACGAGAACCATTGGGTGCTCACGCCGCAGCACGCGAAGATCTGGTACCAGGTGGTGCTGAACTTCCTCGGCGAGAAGGTGCTCGGCGCGGCCCCGGAGCGGATCGAGCTCCTCGGCTGACTCCTGCGCTGACTCCTCAGCGAGCTCCTGCGGCGGCTCTCACAGGGAGGCGCCATCGTGTCTGGTAAGTCTGGGGTACCCAAGAGCGCTCTTGGGTACCCCAGACTTACCAGACACGATCCGAGAGCCGTGCCAGCCGCAGCGCGGGAGGCGGCAGCCGAACCCTCAGTTCTCCTTGTGGCCCGTCACGACCATCATCATGATGTTGACGCTACCCACCACGAAGCGTCCGAACTGGATGAGCAGGTTCTGCCGGCGCCGCAGGGTCTTCTTCGTGGGTAGCGGGGCGTCGGGGTAACTGGTGATCACAGGATTAGACATCGGTTCTCACTCCGGGATTAGCGGCCAGCCGAACTTGGCTTTGGCCTTGTAGATGAACAAGTAGTGAAGCATCAGCTTCATCCAGTGGCCGGCCAGACCGATCTCGCCGCGCGTCCCCTTCTGGTTGCGGCCCCCGGTCTGCGGGAACTCCTGGTAATCGGGCACCACGGGGAACATGGTCATCATCGCGGCGGAACCCTTCGTCATGCCGGTCCCCGCAGATGCGACGCACGCCGCCCCGAGCGACGCCATCGATGCGCGGCGGGCGGGAACGGCTTTGCCCGCGATGCGATCCACGATCGTCAGGGCCACGGTCTTCCCCATGACTCCGGAGGGCATGCCCGTGCGCGGCGGCGACGGCGTGATCACCGTGCCGTTCGGGCTCTTCCGCGGCTTGGAGATCTGATGCGGCGGCGCGAACGCGATTCCCACCGCAAACACGTTCGGGAAGCCCGGCACCTCGTACGTTGCCGGCCAGTCCTCAGCGCGCCAGTCGTTGTACTCCTTCGGCGTGTAATCGGCGTCGACCTTCATGAAGCCCGACGGCGCAAACAGTTGCCCCGTGATGTCCTCACCCCCGCGATCGTACGCGGCCAGCCCGGCTCCCCCGAACGGGGGTAGCAGCATCGCGAAGTCGAAGTCCTGCGTGTGGGTTTCGCCGTCGAGCGTCTCGTAGTGGATCACGCCCGGGTCCACCTTCGAGACGTGCGCGCCGAGGATCGAGTGCACGCCGCGCTCGGTGAACAGCGACTCGGTCCACATGCGCGAGGACTGCTGGAAGCCTTGCTCGATGAACGTCATGCCGTCCACGCCGAAGTCCCCCAGCGCGGCCTCGTTGGTGAGGTAGATGAGCTCGGCCTTGTCCCGCACACCGGCCTCGCGCAGCTCGTGGTCCACGTTGAACGCGTACTCGAATGCCGCGCCTTCGCAGGTGCACGTGCCGTGGCCCATGCCGACCACGAGGGTCTTCCGGTGGCCACGCTTCATCGCATCGATCGCCTGCGCCAGGTGATCGGCCGCCTCGACCGCGTGGGATGCGGTGCACACGGATAGCGAGTTGCCGCCCTCGGGGCCGAGCCCCGCCGTGGCCTCGAACCGCAGCTTGGGGCCGGTCGCGTTGATCACATAGTCGTAGCGGATGCGCTCTTCCTCGCCGCCGCGGGCCTCGGAGGTGTGGACGATGTCCACGGCGCCCATAGGGTCCGCGTCGTCCCCGTGCGGCCGCAGCGCCACAGCCTTCGCTTGGATGAACTCGACTCGCTTCTTTGCGTACACGGGGGCGAGCGGAAAGACCACCTGGTCCTCCGTCATGTCCCCCACACCCACCCAGATGTTCGAGGGAATCCAGTTCCAATGCGAATTTGGGGAGACCACCGTGACGGTGTGCTCCTTGCTCAGTTTCCTGCGCAGATGCAGGGCGGCGGTGTGCCCCGAAACGCCTGCGCCAAGGACGACCACGTGCGCCATGTTCCTGCCTCTCTTGCGCGCTTCGATGCGCGCCTCACGAGCAGGCTAGCAGAATTTTCGATACCCCGTTGGGTATGTGCGCATTCCCTGGGCGCCGAGCGGCATTTCCTGGTACCGGTCACGTATGGGCGGGCGTTACGTGTACTAACAGTTCCTCCCTCCGGCGATCGGTCGGTTCTAGCATTGAGGCATGACACAGAACCTGACCTTGAACAATGGCATCGAGATTCCCGCGCTGGGCTTCGGCGTTTTCCAGACCCCGCCCGCCGAGACCACCGAGGCGGTCGCCGCCGCTCTCTCCACCGGCTACCGGCTCATCGATACGGCGGCCGCGTACGGCAACGAGCGCGGCGTGGGCGATGCGCTGCGCGAATCCGGCCTCACCCGCGACGACGTCTTCATCGAGTCCAAGGTGTGGATCTCGGACTACGGCTACGAGGAGACCCTCCACGCGTTCGAGAAGAGCTCCCGCAAGCTCGGGTTGGACGTGCTCGACCTGTTCATCCTGCACCAAGCCCTGCCGAGCGCCTTCGATGCGACCATCGGCGCGTACAAGGCGCTCGAGACCCTCCTCGCAGAGGGCAAGGTGCGCGCCATCGGCGTCAGCAACTTCATGATCGAGCACCTCACGGCGCTTCTCGAGCAGACCACCATCGTGCCCGCGGTCAACCAGATCGAGGTGCACCCCTACTTCCAGCAGCGCGAACTGCGTAGCTTCGCCGCCGAGCGTGGCATCCTCACCCAGGCCTGGTCGCCAATCGGCGGCATCACCTCGTATCGCCCCGATAGCGCCAAGAGCACCTTCACCGATCCGGTGATCCTCGAGATCGCTGGCGCCCACAGCAAGTCCGCGGCGCAGGTCATGCTCCGCTGGCACATTCAGAGCGGCGTCCAGGCCATCCCGAAGTCCGTCAAGCCCGCGCGCATCGCCGAGAACTTCGACGTCTTCGACTTCGAGCTCAGTGCGGATGAGATCGCCCGCATCGACGCCCTCGATACGGGCGTGCGCGGCGGTCCCGAACCCGAGGTGATCACGCTGGAGACCTTCGGCCGCGAGATCCCGGAGGACTGAACGCAATGAGTTCGCTCACCATCCTTGTTGTTGGCGCAACAGGCAGCATCGGCGTGCACGTGGTGCGCGAGGCGCTGGCGCGCGGGCACCACGTTCGTGCCCTCGTGCGTAGCAGCGCTCGCGCACAGGATCTTCCCGAGGGTGCCGAGGTCGTCGTCGGCGATCTGACCGTTGCCGAGACCCTTGGTGCGGCGGTGGACGGGATCGACGCCGTGGTCTTCACGCACGGTTCCCACTGGGGCTCTGGCGCGGCGGAGAGCGTTGACTACGGCGCCGTGCGCAACGTGCTGACGGCCCTCGACGGGCGGCCGGTACGGATCTCGTTGATGACGGCGATCGGGACCACGGACCGTGCGAATGATGGCCACGATTGGAAGCGGCGTGCCGAACGCCTCGTGCGCGCCTCCGGCAACGCGTACACCGTGGCACGGCCGGGCTGGTTCGATTACAACGAGCCAGACGAGCGCCGCATCGTCATGCTGCAAGGTGACCTGCGCAGCACGGCTTCGCCTGCCGACGGCGTGATCGCGCGCGATCAGATCGCCCGCGTCCTCGTGGAGGCACTCACCACCCCCGAGGCCGATCACACGACTCTTGAACTCGTGGCCGAACGAGGGCCGGCGCAGGATGACCTGGCGCTCGTGTTCGGCGCGCTCGTAGCCGATTCGACTATCGACGGCGCGCTGGACAAGGACAACATGCCCCTCACCGAAGAGCCGCCTCGAGTGCGGGACGATCTGGCCGCCGTCGGGCAGTAACCGCCGCAGCCAACGCGCCGCGCCCACGCAGATCGTGACCGCCGCGGCAATCTCAGGTGCGGACAGTATCGATCAGGTCCTGGGCGAGCAGAGCCACGCTTATCGAGACGCCTGCAGGGTCGCCCACGAAAGCTTCAGCGGCGCCCGCCATCGCGGATCCACGAGCTTCCGAACCTCGTGCGAAGAGCTCGCATAGATATTCAAGCGCCTCACCAGTGACCTGCGCACTTAGTTCCACGGCGAGTAGTCGCTCCAAGGAGACAGCGAGAGCCTCTGTCTCGACGGCACGCAGGATCCGGTAGATATCGTGCGCGTCCTTGTTGTCTAACCTCGATGGGTTCCCGATCCTGTCGTGAATCTTGTGTAGTTTGGCCACGAGCAACGCGGCGGGACCAGCAACGGGGACGGTGAACTCACGAACATCGTCTGAATGCGCCGCGCCAACAATCATCTTGGAGTTATCGATCAAGGATGCCTCGAGTCCACGCGCTCGACGCATGGACTTGGGGTCGTGCGGCGGCAAGCGCACTCCCCGCCGCCCGGCGCCAGCAACCACGTCTGGCACCATCAGGTCAACCGGAATACCACGTGGAGAGATCCACGTTCCTATAGCACTACCTCTCGGATGGGGAGAAAATCGTGCAGCGACCATCGCATGCTCGATCAGGGGATCAGAACTCAACAACTCAGGGTCCAACACAAGGTCACCGTCGTTCGTATACTCGGCAATCGCCACCTTCGCCGATCCCGTGTGCAGATATATCGCCTGCGCGCCCACAAGCACGAGGGCGTCGAGGTGCGCGTGCAGGGCTTCGAGGGCATCGAGCAAGCCTGCCCTCGCCTTGGCGACTTCATCAGTCACGGCGCCACCGCTCCTCGTTCCTCTTCATCCATTCGATCAGGTACTCGCCCTCTGCCGAGTCACGGCCGGGACCGTTGATCAGATCTGCGGCAACCTGAGCTGGGGCTGCCACCGGGTATCCGGCAACAGACGTGCCGGAGTTGCGCAGCGGCACATCACTAGCCGTCGCAGATTCCAGCAGGATGACGTTGGGCGCGGCATCATTCGGCCGGAGCCCCCACTGCTCCGCCGCCTCCTGTGTTGACGAAACATAGACGAACGCGGACTTCGTGGGCGCATAGCTCGCCCATTCCTTCGCGGCAACTGAGCCCGTGACAGTAAATCGGAAGGGCCATTCCAGCGGGAGCCTCTCCATGAAATAATCAAGGCCCCGCGGCTCAATGAATGCCGTCACCCTCGCGGTGTTTTGGAAGGGAGCGTCTGCGCTCCACTCGCGCAGCAGCCGTTCCCAATCAATCACGCTGTAGCAGTCCCCGGTCTTCTTGACCAAGTCCTCGCGTTGGAGATACTCCAGCACCCGGTAAGTGGCACCACTCGACGCACCCGATGCTGAGATGAGTTCACGCACGCGCCAGTCGCGACGGTAGTCCAGGAGCGCGCGCGTCACCCGTGCGGCAGGCTCCCCCTTGAGGGTTCCTCGAGGACGCCCCTTGCGCCACGGGTCTCGATTTTCCCCGCGAACGGAGATGAATAGCGCAGGCGAGTCACCTTCGATGCGCATGTTGCCGGTCGCGTCTGCGTAGGAGAGACCCTCCCCTGTCAAGGCCTCCCGAACAGACGGTGAGAGGTACCGCGCGCCCACGACCGGGACATCGGCAGGTCCGGACACCATGCTTCGTACCTGGCCCGCGATGCGCGCGACGTCGCGACGCTCGACGACCTGCTTTACCTCGATCACCAGTCGCATGCGACGGCGGTCGGGGGCCACGATCGCGATCTCGAGATCCGGCCCCTGCGGGCCTCGCTTAGGGGTTGACGTCTCCGTAGCTTGCCACGTTGCAGGCAGGTTCTCCCGCACCAAAGTTGCGATTCGGCGCTCAACCTCCGCCCCAGTGATGGTGTCGACAATGGTCATCGGGCAACCTCCATTCGGGTATCTACTACTCTCCGCCGCCAGCGGATTCGTGTCGTTACCCGAACATGTTATCAGAATGTTCGGGTAACGACACTACCCCGCTGCCATCGGGTGATTGCATTTTCCTGAACAGTCGATCGAAGTCCCCGCTCGCTACTCCTGGCAGCGCCAGTCACGAAATCGCCAGGGTCTCTCCGGCGCCTCTCGAACGCGCCGCGCGCGCCTACCCCCAGATGAGAGCCTGGCCCGGATCCTCCAGGATGCGGGCCACGTCCGCCAGCACGCGCGAGCCGAGCTCGCCGTCCACCAGCCGGTGATCGAAGCTCAGCGACAGCTGCGTCACGTGCCGCGGTACGATCTCGCCGTCGACCACCCACGGCATCTGCCGGATCGCACCAAACGCGAGGATCGCGGCCTCGCCGGGATTGAGAATCGGTGTGCCGGTGTCGATCCCAAACACGCCCACGTTGGTGATCGTGATCGTGCCGTCGCTCATCTCGGCTGGCGGTGTCGCGCCTGCCCGCGCCCGCTCGGTGAGCCCGGCCAGTTCGGAAGCGAGCTCCTTCAGCGAGAGCCGGTGCGCGTCCTTGATGTTCGGCACCATGAGTCCGCGCGGCGTGGATGCGGCGATCCCCAGGTTCACATAGTGCTTGTAAACGATCTCCTCGTTCTCGGCGTCCCACGAGGCGTTCACCTCGGGGTGCCGGGCCACGGCGATCAGGAGCGCTTTCATCGTCAGAAGCAGCGGCGTGAGCCGGATTCCCGCGAACTCGCGATCTTCCTTCATCTTCGCCAGCAGCTCGATCGAACGCGTCACATCCACGGTGTGGAACACGGTCACGTGCGGCGCGGTGAACGCGCTCGCCACCATCGCCTCCGCGGTACGACGCCGCACAGACTTCACGGGCACACGAGTCTGGCGGCCATCCTCGGTGACCTTTCCGCCCACGAGCCACGGATCGCCGTCAGCATCCACGATCTCCACCGGGTTCGCGGCATTGTCCGCGTACTCAACCACGTCGTCGCGGGTGATGATCCCGCCGGGACCGGTGCCGCGCACGGCAGTCAGATCGATCCCGAGATCGCGCGCGAGCTTGCGCACGGGCGGCTTGGCAAGCACATCCCGCCCGACGGCGCCCTCCGCAGCCGGGGCAGCAGGCCCACCACGCGCTGAGGTACCAGAGCCCTGTCCGGGCTCACCGGCCCCAACCGCAGCTGAACGGGAGCCAGCTGCACGAGGCGTCGATTGCGATTCCGCGCCGTGTCCACGCCGGCTCAGCTCAGTCCCGCCGGGCCCGCCAGCGTTGCTGGTCCCGGCGTCAGGCTTAACCCGCCGCACGCGGCGCCGCGATGGCTCGCTCGCCGTCACGCCGTACCCAACGAGTACCGCGCCCGACTCTTCGTCGGCTTCGGGCTCGGCCTGGGCGTCGTCGGGAGAGGTTGTCTCGACCACGAGGATTGGCTCGCCAACGGCCACGTTCGCACCTACCTCGATGAGGAGTTCGGCCACCACGCCGTCGAAGGGGCTGGGCAGCTCCACGAGAGACTTGGCGGTCTCGATCTCGACGATCGGCTGGTTCACCGAGATCGTGTCACCGGGGGCCACGAGCCACTGGACGATGTCCGCGTCCGTGAGGCCTTCACCGGGGTCTGGGAGGTTGAATTCGCGGCGCATGGTCACTCCTCGAAGCTCAGCGCGATGGCGTCGATGATCCGGTCGATTCCGGGCAGATACTCGTGCTCGTGCGTGTTGGCGGGGTACGGCGTGTGGAATCCGCCCACGCGGCGCACGGGAGCTTCAAGCGAGAAGAAGCACTCCTCGGCGATGCGTGCGGCAAGCTCGGCACCCGTTCCGTATGCGGTGGGGGCCTCGTGCGCGATCACCAGGCGGCCGGTGCGGCGCACGGAGGCGGCCACTGTCTCGACGTCCAGCGGGGAGACCGAGCGGAGGTCGATCACCTCGGCACTCACGCCATCCTGCGCGGCGGCCTCGGCGGCACTCAGCAGGCTCGCCACCGTGGGGCCATAGCCCGCGAGGGTGATGTCCCGCCCAGCCCGAACGGTCCGCGCGGACTGCAACCCGGCGGCGTCGGCCGGATCGATTGGTTCGGTGGGCAGCGGCCCCTTGGACCAGTAGCGCGCCTTCGGCTCGAGGAAGATGACAGGATCCGGGGAGGCGATTGCCTGCTGGATCATCGAGTAGGCGTCCGCAGGTGAAGCCGGGGAGACCACGCGCAGGCCGGCGGTGTGCGCGAAGTACGCCTCCGGGGACTCGGAGTGGTGCTCGATCGCGCCAATCCCGCCGCCGTAGGGAATGCGGATGACCACGGGCACCTCGAGCCGCCCACCGGAGCGGTAATGCAGCTTGGCGAGCTGCGTGGTGATCTGGTCAAAACCCGGGAACACGAAGCCGTCAAACTGGATCTCGCACACCGGGCGGTAGCCGCCGAGGGCCAGGCCGACGGCGGTCCCAACGATCCCGGATTCGGCCAGCGGGGTATCGCGCACGCGGTCGGCACCGAACTCGTCTTGGAGGCCGGCGGTCACGCGGAAGACGCCGCCCAGCGGGCCGATGTCCTCGCCCATCAGGATCACGGAATCGTCGCGACGCATGGCCTCGCGCAGGCCGGCGGTGATCGCGCCGGCAAGGGTGGAGGTGGTGGCTGCAGGTACCGTGCCGGTCGCTGTCATTGCGCCTCCTTGGCGGGTTTCGGTGCGGTTGTGGAGCTGTGAGCGATCCATTCGGCCCCATAGATGGCTGAGAACTCCACATCATGCGGCGAGCGTGTGCGTGCGCCAGTGATCGCTCTCATCAGTACCCATCTCCACGGGCGGCGTATGCCTCCCAGGCGGCGCGATCGGCCTCGATCTGGAGGTTTGGGGTGGCGTAGACGTTCTCGAAGATCTCCTCGAAATCGCCGCCCGTGTTGGTGCGGGTGAAGTCGCGGATCTCGCGGGCGAGCTCGGCACCCTCGGCCTCGACACCCTCGAAGAATTCGGGCGCCGTGCCGAGCGACTCGAGGTGTGCGCGCAGCCGTGCGATCGGGTCCTTCGCCGCCCATTCGGCCTCTTCGTCGCGGCTACGGTAGCGGGTGGGGTCGTCCGAGGTGGTGTGTGCGCCCATGCGGTAGGTGACGGCCTCGATGAAGAACGGACCGCCGTCGGACTGGATCCGCTCGTGCGCGAAGCGAGTGGCGGCGTAGGTGGCGATCACGTCATTGCCGTCCACGCGCAGGCGCGGGATGCCGAAGCCGTCCGCGCGGCGGGCGAGCGGGATGCGGGACTGGCGCGAGGTGGGCACCGAGATCGCCCACTGGTTGTTCTGGAGGAAGAACAGGATCGGCGCCTGCGCGGAGGCGGCGAAGACTAGGGCCTCGTTGACGTCGCCCTGCGAGGTGGCGCCGTCCCCGAAGTACACGGTGACGGCCGTCGCCTCGGGGGCGATCGCCGTCGGGCGGGAGCCCTGCTGGAGTGCCTCGGCCAGGCCGACGGCATGCAGGGTCTGGGCGCCAATCACGAACGTATAGAGGTGGAAGTTGTGCGCGCGCGGGTTCCAGCCGCCGTGTGTGGTGCCGCGGAAGACTGGGATCAGTTCGCGCATGTCGAGGCCGCGCACATGGGCGACGGCGTGCTCCCGGTAGGAGGGGACGATTAGGTCTTCAGGTGGGACCGCGAGCGCCGATCCCACCTGTGCGGCTTCTTGACCGCGGCAAGGCGCCCAGAGCCCCAGCTCTCCCTGGCGCTGCAGGGAGGTGGCTTGCTCGTCAAAGGCGCGGGTAAGCGCCATGTGGCGATAGGCCTCCTCGAGGCGTTCGCGGGTGAGTTCCGCGGCGTAGGCCTCGAGGGCGGATGCTGACTCACTATCTTGCGGGAACGCCTCGTCCTGCAGGGTCTCTGCAGCTGCGCGGCGGGTGCCGTCGGGGGATAGCAGTTGGAGCATGGACTGTCCTTTCCGCGGGCGCAGTGGGTACACCGTGCCTACCTACGCAAGCGTAAGTTACGGTACCGAAGGTTGTGAATTGTGGGAACCCTCAACATCGAGCGGCCTGCGTTGTAGGGCCCCCGGCAATGCCCTTCCCGCCTCCTACACGCAGGGATATCCGCCGCCGGACTGGCCGCCGCGCTAGCGCCGGGTCAGATCCACCGCCCTTCGCTGAGCGACAACACTCAACTCTGCCGCCTTGAGTGCGTGAGCCTGGGTCATCGCGTTCTCGGTTCGGTGAAGGCAGTCGAGAATCAACTCACCGAAGAACGGGTAGCCCACCTGACCATGTGCTCGGATGTGGTGCTCACCGTTGCCGTCCACGAGGAAGACGTGGTCGGGGCCATCGTTCGTTGCGATGTTGACATACTTCCGCAACTCAATGTAGCCATCCGTTCCCAACAGGAATGTGCGCCCGTCGCCCCAGGTGTTGAGGCCGTCCGGTGTGAACCAGTCCACCCTGCAGTATCCGGTAGCACCGTTGTCAGTGACGATGTGTGCGTCCCCAAAGTCGTCGAGTTCGGGCCACTCCGGGTGGGCATAGTTGGCGATGGTCGACGCGGTAATAGTCGCATCGCTCGACCCTGTGTAGTAGAGCATCTGCTCAAAGTTGTGTGATCCGATGTCGCATAGGATCCCCCCGTATAGCTCCTTCCTGAAGAACCAATCAGGTCGCGAGGGTGCGTTGAGTCGGTGTGGGCCGAGCCCGATGAACTGAAGCACCTTGCCAATCGCACCTTGCTCGACGAGCTGCCCGGCGAGAACAGCTGCTTCCACGTGGATGCGCTCGGAGTAATAGACCGCGTACTTCAGTCCAGTCCTAGCGGTTGCTTCACGAACCGCTTCAAGCTGATCAAGCGTAGTCAGTGGGGCCTTGTCCGAGAAGTAGTCTTTCCCCGCTTCAATCACGCGAAGACCAAGAGGCGCCCGCTCGTTCGTCACGGCAGCGCCCGCGACAAGCTTGACCTCCGGATCGTCGAGCACCTCCTCCTCAGAGCGTGCCACCCTAACTCCTGGGAATGCCTGCCGGAATGCCGCAACTCTGCTCGGATCGGGGTCGTAGACCCACTTCAACGTTGCGCCTGCCCCGACGAGGCCCTGACACATCCCGAAGATATGACCGTGATCGAGATGGGTAGCGCCGATCACAAACTCGCCAGGGTTGACGACGGGCTGGGGCATTGGCTGCGGGGCGTACATTGCGCCGTCGGAAGACTGCATTGCTTATCCTTCGTGGGAGTTGATGGGTGTTTATGCCTGGGAAATCGAACCAACCACGGTCTCGCCTTCTTGGCGGCGGACCGACTTCTTCTTCTCAAAAAAGTGCGGAGCCCGATCGATGACCGCACCCGCACGGTAGTAGGGATCATCCGCTTCCAGCGGGAAGGGTACGGTGATGTGCTCGATACCCGCCTTATATATGGCGGTGACGAGCTCAACTGCGTTACGCCCGTCCTGGCCGGTGATCGCAGGGAGGCGCCCTCCCGCCAACGCCACAAGAACATCCTCCACCTGGCCAACGTGTGACGTATGGGCGAGCGGAACATGATCGGCTGCAATCAAGTCAAGCTGCGCAACTAGTTCGTCGTTCGTTCCATTCGGAAAACCATTAGGAGCAAACGAATCGGCCGCCGCTTTCCACGGTTGCGAGATCCTCGCCCGCTCGCCTTGGATCACCACGTACTGGTCTTCGCCGTGGTGGACCACGGAACTGGTGACCTCTGCGAGCGCCCGGTCATACTGCAAGATCGCCACGGAGAGATCTTCAACTTCGGCGTTGTCATGCTGTGCGTTGGTGAGTACTGCAGTGACGGCATTCGGGCGACCAAGAAGCCACAACGTGAGGTCGAGGTGGTGGATGGCATGATTCAAAGTGCAGCCGCCACCTTCAGACAGCCATGTTCCACGCCACCACAGGTCATAGTAGGGCAGCGCACGAGACCAGGCGGAGTTCACTGCCACGTGCGAAACGGAGCCGATTAGCCCTGAGTCCAAAGCCTCACGCAGGATTGCGAAATCGTCCCGGAACCTGTTCTGTGCCACCACGCTCAACATCAAACCTGAGGCCTCCTGCGCGGCGATCATGCGATCACACTCCTCGAGCGAAGGCGCCATCGGCTTCTCCACCAGCACATTGACGCCCGCCTGGAAGGCAGCGATTGTGTTATCTGCGTGGGCGGACGGCGGCGTCGAGATGCTGACGAGATCAAGCTGCTCCGCCTGGAACATCGACTCCACATCGTCATATACACGCGCACCAGAGATGCCGTGGTCACTCCTGAAGTTCTCGGCCTTCTCTCGGTCGATGTCACAGATCGCCACAACCTCACACAGATCAGGGAAAGTAAGATACCCCTCGACATGCGCGCGAGCGATTCCCCCGGCGCCGATCATTCCCACACTCAACACGTTCTCAATACCAACTTTCTAGATTTCCTGATGTGTGCTGGAGGCTGGCTCCCAAATGGTGCCAGCCTCCAGCTCGGCCCCATTTAGTTGGCAGCCGCGATAGCGGTCTGCATTTCGGCGATGAACGCTTCAGCTGCTTCCGCCGGTGTTTTCTGCTCCAGAACCACTTCGAGCGCGTAGCGTTGTAGCACGCTCTGGACCTCTGCTGCACCTGTCGGCACGATCGCCGGAGCCTCGCCCAAGTCCAAGGACTCTGCGAACTCCACAGCCTTGGCTTCTGGTCCGGTCAGATCAGGACGAATCGCTTCTAGCGCGGCCGATGTTGCTGGGATACCGCGCTCAACTCCGAGGATCTTGGCGGCCTCGGGGTCGTTGACAAGGAAGTCCAGGAGCAATGCGGCTTCAGCCGGGTGCTCTGACTTCGAGGAGATTGACCAGTACATTCCGGGCTTCAGGTACTGCCAGCCTTCCTGCACGTCATCGACGGTCGGCAGTTTGAGAAGTTCAAGGGCTCATCGCAATCCAGAGTGTAGGGCTGGTCTGAATCCTCCGGTCTCGAGGAGTGCTCGGAGTCGGTAGTGGTCGAGGTTTCGGAATCCGAGGGCGCTGCCGCGGAGGTGTTCGAGGCGGCCATTGATCGCCTCAGTAGGCCCGTTCGAGGTCCCGGGATGTTCGAAGTAGGCGAGCACGTCGGCCGCGCGTCGGCGTAGGGTGCGCCCGAGTTTCGCGATCTCGACCAGCGCGGCTGGGACTGCGGTGCCGATGGCCTCGATCAGGCGTCGCATCTTCTTCGCTGCCTTCTTCTTGTTCTTCTCCCGATAGGCGCCGATCACTTTCTGATACACGTTCCAGGCCATCTC
>FZQV01000028.1 GCA_900199505.1 Ruaniaceae bacterium KH17
GCACGCTACCCCGGCACCACCCCATCCGGTGACTCCGGCGCCCGCATGGCCCCGTGAGAAGCGAGCATCCGCCGCATCATCCGGTAGCGCACGCTTCCCCGGCACCACCCCCAGCCCTGATCCACTCCCCCCCGCCCCAAACCCCGGCCACGCACCACGCCCCTGTTGTGGAGCGTGTGGCCGTCTAAAGCGCCGCGTAGAAGGGCGTACGCTCCACAACCGTCACACCGTGACTCCCCGTAGGATCGACGCATGGCCCGGATGACGTGGGATGCACTGCCGCCGCCGTTGCGCACGCAGATCGGCGGGGCTCTCGATAGCCCCGTCACCACGACTGAAAGCCAGCAGGAAGGCTGGTCGCCAGGATCTGCAGATCGAGTCCGCGCTGCGTCCGGGAGGCGCGCATTTGTGAAGGCACTCGCGCGTTCACACAACCCGTTCGGCTTCGAACTGCACACGCGGGAGGCCGGGAATATGGCGTTATTGCCGTCGAGTGTGCGGGCACCGCAGCTGATCGAGACGATCCACTATGCGGATTCTGATGACTGGATCGCGCTCGTCCTTGAGGATGTCGACGGCGATCACCCGGGCGGCGCCGCCGAAGCCACTCATGCTCCTGCAGTCTTGGACGCACTGATGACGCTTCGATCTGATCCAGGCACTGCCAACCAGTTCCCTCCACTGGCGCACACCTATCGCAGCAGCTACGCGGTGTGGGAACGACTACTGAGCGTCGGCCTACCCGAGGCTCTCCCAGCCGAGGTCCTCGCCGATGCACATCGGTGTGCCGCCGCCGCAACTGGCGTGGGCGCGGTACTCACGGGCGGCGATCTCGTCCACGGAGATTGCCGCGCAGACAACCTGTTGATCGATGCCGCCGGTGCTGTCTGGCTCATCGACTGGCCGTGGGCGGCGCGCGGTCCACGCTGGTTCGATGGGCTCACGTACCTGCTCGACACCCAATTCCGAGGGACGGGCGTCGATGCCGATTCCCTCATCGAGTCTCACCCGCTGTTCGCCGAAAGCACGCCCGAGCGCATCGATACCGTGCTCGCGTGGATTGCTGGCGTCCATATCGAGAACTCGACACGTCCCGCGCCACCGAACATGCCCGGGCTCCGTGACTTCCAGCGCCGCCAGGGCATCGCGGCCGCCCACTGGTTCCACTCGCGCCAGAACGCGTGACCCGCCCCCCTCCCACCGCCTCCTCACGCGGCGGCACGTCTATCCCGCGCGGTTTCACGACACGCGCCGGAACGCCTGACACGCGCGGTTCCGGGCCTCCACTCACGCGTCATGGAGCGTGTAGCCGCCTAACCGGCCATTTAGAGAGCCGTACGCTCCACAACCACGGCATCGGAACGTCGCGCACGCACACACGCCCACCGGCGGGGGCAGCTCAATGCTGCCGAAACATTCGGGCGTTAGTGTGTGGGCATGATGATTTCAGGCGTCGGGCTGGCGCATATCGCTGGCGAGCAGGTCCTTGACGTCTGGTACCCACGCCCGACGGCGTCCTCCCACCCCGTGCGAATCGCCTTCCCTGAGCAGCCCGCGCCGTCGGGCAGTGTGCACACCGCCCAGGTGGCCCTCACGATCGACACCGAGGCCGCACCCACCACCACCGAGGACGCATACCTGCGCCTGCACGCCCTCTCGCACCGGCTCGTGAGGCCGAATGAGATCAACCTGGATGGCATCTTTGCGGTACTGCCGAACGTCGCGTGGACCTCCCGCGGCCCGCTGCGCCCCGAGGACGTGGAGGCCGAGCGCTTCCGCGGCCCGCTCACGGTGTTCGGCGTGGACAAGTTCCCGCGCATGGTGGACTACGTCATTCCCGACGGCGTTCGCATCGCCGACGCCGACCGCGTGCGCCTCGGCGCGCACCTCGCCCACGGCACCACCGTGATGCACGAGGGCTTCGTGAACTTCAACGCCGGCACGCTCGGCACCTCGATGGTGGAAGGCCGAATCTCGCAGGGCGTAACTGTGGGTAATGGCTCCGATATCGGCGGGGGCGCCTCGATCATGGGCACCCTCTCCGGCGGCGGTAAGGAGCGCATCTCGATCGGCGAGCGCAGCCTGCTCGGCGCGAACTCGGGCCTCGGAATCGCGCTCGGTGACGACTGCGTGGTCGAAGCCGGGCTCTACCTCACCGCCGGCACGAAACTCACGTGGGAGAGCGCCGTCATCTCCGCGCGGGACCTCTCCGGCGCCTCAGGAATCCTGTTCCGCCGCCACTCGCAGACCGGAGCGGTCCAGGCGATCCGGCGCACGGGCGTGGGGATCGAACTCAACTCGGCCCTGCACGCGTAGACTCTCCGGAGTGCGCACGATTGTCCGAGGGCTCCTCAGCCTGCTGATCCTGATCGCGATCTTCGCCGCCGCCACGTGGGGCGTGGTCGCGTTCCTCAACGGCCGTGACAAGGTCCCCGCCACCAACTCCTGCACCGCCGTGCTCCCGGACGGCTCCAGCTTCGCCCTCACCGCCGAGCAGGCGGATAATGCCGCCCTCATTGCGGCGATCTCGGCCCAGCGCGTGATGCCCGCGCGCGCCGCGACGATCGCGCTCGCCACGGCCATGCAGGAGTCCTCCCTGCGCAACATCGACTACGGCGATCGCGATTCACTCGGCCTCTTCCAGCAGCGGCCATCCACCGGTTGGGGCACCGAGGAGCAGATCATGGACCCGGTCTATTCCACCAACGCTTTCTACGATCAGCTCGCTCACCTCGACGGCTACGAGGACATGGAGATCACCGTGGCCGCGCAGCGCATCCAGCTCTCCGCGTACCCCGATCATTACGCCCAGCACGAGCACGTGGCCCGCGCCTTCGCCTCCGCGCTACGAGGTCATTCCACGGCTGCGCTCACGTGCGATCTCGATACGGCCGACGGCGATCTGGGCGCCTTCCTGGATCGGCTCGAGCGGGACTTTGGTTCCCAGGCATCCGAGACCGACGGCGACGAACTCGTGGTCGATGCCGCGGCCGTGCTCCCCGATTATGAGACCGCAATCGCCGACTGGACGATCGGGCAGTGGGCCGTGGCGACGGCGTCGGTCACGGGAATCGAGGGCGTGCGCGTGGGTGATCAGGAGTGGGTGCGCGGCACGCGCGCCTGGGTCGCGGCGGAGTCCCCCGCCCCTGAGGGTTCCGTCATCGTCTGGTGATCAGTTTTACCCGCGAGAAGCGCGCGTAGCCGCGCCCGTGAGTACGTCCCGATCCTGGCACCTGGCGAACGCTATGCGGTCATGGACTGCCAAGATCACGATCACCCGCAGCGACTCGACAGCACACACGCGGACTAACGCCGTCGAGACGCGACTCCGCTACGCTCAACCAGCGATTGCACCGGTTTGGACGTTCCAGAGGGAGGCGTACGTGCCCTCGCGCGCCACGAGCTCGTCGTGCGTGCCGGCCTCCACAATCCGCCCGTGATCGAGCACCCAGATCCGATCAGCATGCCGAACTGTCGAGAGCCGGTGCGCCACCACGAGCGCGGTGCAGTTCTTCGTGGCCACGCGGAGTGAACGCTGAATGGCAGCCTCGGTTTCGTTATCCACTGCGCTTGTCGCCTCGTCCAGCACGAGCACGGCGGGCTCGCGCAGGAGCGCCCGCGCGAGGGCGAGCCGCTGGCGCTGTCCGCCCGAGAGCGTCACGCCACGCTCGCCGACCCAGGTCTCGAGCCCGTCGGGAAGCTCGTCGATGAAGTCCAGCGCGGCGGCTGCCTCGGCAGCGGCGCGGATCTGCTCGGTGGTCGCGTCCGGGCGTCCGTATGCAATGTTCTCGGCAACGGTCCCGGCGAACATGAACACGTCTTGCGACACATACCCGGTGGAACCACGCAACGAGTCCCAATCGAGATCCCGAATGTTCTGGCCGTCGAGCAGGATCTCGCCGCCGCGCGGATCGTCGAATCGCAGCACGAGCCGCAAGAGCGAGGACTTCCCGGCGCCGGTCGCGCCGATCACCGCGTGCGTCTCCCCCGCCGGAATGACCATGTCGATCCCGTGCAGCACGTCCGGCGCCTCGCCGTATCCGGCCCGCACCCCGCGCAGTTCGATCCGCCCGCGCACGGGGCGTTCCAGCGACTCCGTTCCCGCGGGCACCCGAATCGGCACCTCAAGTAGAAGCAGAATGCGCCGGGCCGAGGCACGCCCACGCTGGTAGAGATCCAGCACTTCGGCCACGCGCGTGAGCGGCCATAGCAGCCGCTGGGTCATGAACACTAGCACCGAGTACAGGCCGATCTCGAGGTTGCCATCAAGCACCGCCCAGCCGCCGAGGAGTAGCGTGCAGGTGAATCCGGCGAGGATCGCCATCCGCACTAGCGGCACGAACGCCGCCGAGGTCCGGATCGCCGTCGTGTTGGCCTCCCGATACGCGTCCGAGACCTGCTCGATCCGTTGCCGCTCGCGAGCTTCGGCCGTGAACGCCTTGATTGTGCTGATGCCCGCCAGGTTCGCGGAGAGCGCGCTGGACAGATCGGCGACGGCGGTCCGCACACCTTGGTAGAGCGGGGTGAGCCGACGCTGGAAGTACAGCGAGCCGATGATGATGATCGGGATCGGCAAGAAGGCGAGCACGAAGAGCTGCACGGACGACGCCGCGAAAATGATCCCCACCAGGATCACGTTGAGCACCGTCTGGATGATCGCCGGAGCGCCTGCGTCGAGGAAGCGCTCGAGTTGGTTGACGTCGTCGTTCAGGGCCGCCAGCGTGTCACCCGAGGAGCGCGCCTCGTGCCACGACATGTCGAGGTGCTGGGCGTGATCGTAGGCCTCGACCCGCAGATCGTGCTCCACACCCTGCGCGAGCGACCGCCACATCACGTCCGCCACGTACTGCGAGGCCGATTCGATGATCCAGACCACCACGTTGATCACGGCCAGCCAGGCCAGCTGGGCGTAGCGGGACTCGACGCCGAGCATCGTGGCAACGAAGGAGTCGTCCTCACGCACGACGACGTCCACCGCGGCACCGATCAACAGCTCGGGCATCACATCAGCCACCTTGTTCACGGTGGACATCGTGAACGCGCCGATCAAGCGTCCGCGGTAGCGGCGGTGCCGGTCCCAGAGGGCGCAAAGAGGACGATCTGCAGGGGATGTCATGCGCGCAAGCCTAAGCGCCGAGGCTCCCCTGCTCATACCCTGCTCGCTAACTGGGCGCACGCGAACGACTCGTGCATGAAACCGGCGCAACCCACGAGAATGCACATCCCCAGCCGTCGCCGTGCGCACACCGGCGCGGTGCAAGTCGCCCGCGGCAGAAAGCAGTACCACCCCCCAGCCTTCGCCCGTTTACGGACGAAGGCGTCTCGACTTCGTCCCGCTCCGTGGGCGCGAGAGGGCGGGGCCGGATTCCGGCCCCGCCCTCTCAGCAACTCTCAGAGAGCTACTTCGCGAACTGGTGCTGCACGGCCTGCAGGCGCTCCTCGCGGGGAATCCACTCGCGCTCGGCGGCACCGGTGTAGACCTGGCGCGGGCGGCCGATCTTCGTGGTCGGGTCCTCGATCATCTCGCGGTACTGAGCGATCCAGCCCGGCAGGCGGCCGAGCGCGAACAGCGGCGTGAACATCTGCTCGGGGAAGCCCATCGCCTTGTAGATGAGGCCCGTGTAGAAGTCCACGTTCGGGTACAGCTTGCGCTCGATGAAGTACTCATCGGACAGCGCGATCTCTTCGAGCTCCATCGCGATATCCAGTAGCTCGTTGTTGCCACCGAGCTTGGTGAGCACATCGTGCGCGGACTTCTTCACGATCGCGGCACGCGGATCGTAGTTCTTGTAGACGCGGTGACCGAAGCCCATCAGGCGCACGCCCTCGACCTTGTTCTTCACCTTGTCCACGAACGAACCCACGCCCTCGCCGGTGGCCGAGATCTCCTCAAGCATCGCGAGCACGGCCTCGTTGGCGCCGCCGTGCAGCGGGCCCGAGAGGGCCCCCACCCCGGCCGCGACCGAGGCGTAAATGTTGGCCTGGGAGGAGCCCACCATTCGCACGGTGGAGGTGGAGCAGTTCTGCTCGTGGTCCGCGTGCAGGATCAGCAGCTTGTTCAGCGCGTCCTCGATGGCCGGGTCCACCTCGTACTCCTGGAACGGCATGCCGAAGGTCATCCGGATGAAGTCCGAGGCGTAGGTGCGGGAGTTGTCCGGGTACAGCAGCGGCAACCCGCTGGCGCGGCGCGAGATGTAGGAGATCATCGTGGGCACCTTGGCCATCAGCAGCACCGTGGACAGCTCGCGCTGGTACGGGTCCTTCGGGTCCAGCGTGTGCTGGTAGTACGTGGCGAGCCCGGCGATGCCCGCCTGCAGGATCGCCATGGGGTGGCCGTTCGCGGGGAACGCGGTGAAGAAGCTCTTGAAGTCCTCGTGCAGGAGGCGGTGGCGCTTGATCCGGCGCACCACGGCGTCGTACGTCTCCATGTCCGGCAACTCGCCGTAGATCAGGAGGTAGGCGGTCTCGAGGAAGGTGGAGTTGTCGGCCAGCTGGTCGATCGGGTAGCCGCGGTAGCGCAGGATGCCCGCGTCACCATCGATATACGTGATCTTGGACTCACAGCTCGCGGTGTTCATGAACCCGGAGTCGAGGGTGACGAGACCGGTGTCCTTCAGCAGGTTGGAGATGACGACGCCGTCATTCCCCTCCACCGCCTTCACACGGGGGAACTCGAGGTTCTTATCATCTACGGAAAAGATTGCAGGCTGTAGATCGCTCACAAAGGCCGTCCTTCGTCTTTGGCGGAAATATGTCCTCAGCCTATGCCAAAGGTCCCGGTTTCGCCTCCCGCAATCGTGTGATTGCGGCATCAATTCGCTCGTCGGTCGCCGAGAGGGCGATCCGCACGAAGCCGTTCCCGGCGGCGCCGTAGAACGTGCCGGGGGCCACGAGGATTCCGAGTTCGGCGAGCGCGTTCACGGTCTCCATCGAGGGCCGTTCGGCGTGCGCCCACAGGTACAGCCCGGCGTCCGTGCGCGGATCGAGCGTCAACCCATACTGCCCGACGGCGTTCGCCAACCTCTCCCGACGGCGGCGGTACCGCTCGCGCTGCTCGGCCACGTGGGCATCGTCGCGCAGAGCAACGGTCATGGCGGCCTGCACGGGACCGGGCGGAAGCATTCCGGCGTGCTTGCGCACCTCGCGGATCTGCGCGATCAACTGCGCGTCGCCGCCGATCAGCGCCGCCCTGTAGCCGGCCAGGTTCGACTGCTTGGAGAGCGAGTACGCCACGAGCAGTCCCGTGTTGTCGCCGCCCGTCACGCGCGGGTCGAGGAGCGACGGCACGCCCTCGCTCGCCCACGGCTCGGCCCAGGCCAGTTCGGCGTAGCACTCGTCCGAGGCCACGACCACGCCGCGCGGGCGCGCCCACTCAACCACGGCACGTAGCTGATCGGTTCCGAGCACATGCCCGTGCGGGTTGCCCGGGGAGTTGAGCCACACCAAACGGGTGCTCTCTGGCCAGCTGGAGGGATCGTCGTCGGACGGGAATGGCGTCGCACCGGCCAGGCGGGCGCCCACATCGTAGGTGGGATACGCGGTGGCGGGATGGACCACGACGTCGCCCTCCCCCAGTTCGAGGAACGAGGGCAGGAGCGCCACCAGTTCCTTCGAGCCGATCGTGGGGAGCACCTCGGCCTCGGTGAGCGTGACGCCGCGGCGCCGGGCGAACCACTCGACCATCGCGGTGCGCAGCTCAGGCGTGCCAATCGTGGCGGGGTACCCCGGGCTGTTGGAGGCCGCACTCAGGGCCTCGCGAACGCCGTCGGGAGTGGGATCAACGGGCGTGCCCACGGAGAGATCAACGATCCCGTCCGGGTGCCGCCGCGCGCGGGCACCCGCCTCCGCGAGCGAGTCCCACGGGAAATCGGGCAGCGCCGAGGCGTGAAAGCCCACGGACTAGCCGTTCTGCGGCGGGAGCTTGGCGACCAGCGGGTGATCGAAGTCGAGGACGCCCGTGCGCGAGGCGCCGCCGGGCGAGCCGATCTCATCGAAGTAGTGGACGTTGGCGTCGTAGTACTCGGACCACTCGGCCGGGACATCGTCCTCGTAGTAGATCGCCTCCACGGGGCACACGGGCTCGCAGGCACCGCAGTCCACGCATTCATCCGGCTGGATGTAGAGCATCCGCGGGCCCTCGTAAATGCAATCGACGGGGCACTCGTCCACGCACGCGCGGTCCTTCACGTCCACACACGGCTGAGCGATGACGTACGTCACGAAAGGTCCTTACTCTTGAAGTCTGAAGATCATTCTACGACTCTCGGCGCACGGACTCACGCCCCGCGCGCGCGACCTCTCCCACATGTGCCGCGCGTCCCGTGCCATCCGGCGCGCCGCCACATCCGGCCATTTGCCACTCACGTGAGTGGCAGACGACCGGAATGAGAGAGTGAAGCGGCCATTTGCCACTCACGTGAGTGGCAAACGTACGAGCGGGGGCTTGGAGCCTGGGTGGCCGCGCGGGCGGATCTGGGAGAATGGGTGCATGGACAAACCGCAGTTGCCCTGGATGGCGTGGCAGCCCGGCGAGCGCGTGGTGGTGCGTTTTCGGGACGACGACGGCCGGCCGACTGACGCTCTCGGCACCCTTCTCGAGGTGGCCCCGGACCACGTGACGGTTCAGACGAAGCGCGGCGACGTCGTCGTCCATGCGCGGACGATGATCACCGGCAAGAAAGTCCCGCCCCCGCCAACGTTCCGCTGATTACGGCTCCGTGCCGCAGCGGACCTCGTTCCACGGCTGGTAGGTCCACACCCACGGGTAGGTCTCATCGAGCTTCCCGTCGATGTAGCGCTTACGCCAGCCATCGACCGTGAAGCCATACTGCCCACCGCTCTCGGCGATGCACTTCGGATCGGAGTTGTACTTCACCCCAGGCTGCACGATCGCGTACCGGTTCGAGGTGTAAGTCTCGACCTCGTAGTACTTAGTGGACCACATGCGCACCCACTGCTTGCCATCGGCAACCCAGGCCTCAACGAGCACGCCATAGGGGGTCGAGTTCTTGAACTTCATGTCCACGCTCGAGTCCCACACCGTGGACTCGCGACCCTCCGGGTAGCGGGCGAACCAGCGGCTGTGCGGCTTGTGCTCGATGAGGTCCATTCCGGCGAAGTAGGCGGCGTTGTAGGTGGTCGCGGAGACCTGCGAGAGTCCGCCACCCATCGCCTCACTCGTGAAGCCGTTCTCCACGACTCCGCTACTCACGTATCCGTTGGCGGCCGTGATCGGGGTGAGCTGGGCGAGTAGCGAGAATGTCTCTCCCGGCTTCACGAGCGTGTTCGTGACGTGCTTGCTTCCGGCAATCAGATTCATCGTACGGACGTTGTCCGAGGTCAGTGGCGTGGAGAAGATCGAGACCTCCTCCTTCACGCCGAGCGCCTCGGCGTCCTTCGTGGAGAACTCGGGATCGGCCTCGACCAGCTCGATCGCGGCCTCGCGTGACTCCGTGGACACGGCAGCGGCCGAGACGGCAGCCCCGAGCTGCTCGGTATCGATCGCCTTGCCGGTGGTGGATGGGATGATCGTGGGTGCGCCGTTCTTGATGACAATCTGCGCGTTCTTTCCCGACTCTTCGAAGACGTTGTCATCGTCGGTCAGCAGAGCGTGCAGCGCCTCGGCATCCATCGTGAGCGCAAGGCTTCCGTTCTCGGGGACGATCTGGGACGCGCCCGCCAGGTCCTCGGGTGAGAGCTTCGCGGAGGCGTCGCCAGAGGTGACCTCCACGGGGCCGGAGAGGAGCGGCTCCACGATGTTCTTCATCGCCGCATCCACGTCCGCTTGCGAGATGTCCGGTTCTTTGAGGACGGTGGTGAGCTCGATGGAGTCGGTCGTGCGCCACTCGTTCTTAATCGTCTCGATCGATGCCGGGATGTCCACCCGGACCGCCTCGACGGCATCCGTCACGACGGCCTCGGCGCCATCCAGCGCGATCGCGCCCTCCACGGGCTCGACTTCCAGCATCGAGAGCACTGACGCGATCCCCGCCTGGGCCGTATCGATGTCGATCGCGGTTAGCGGCTCGATCCGCCCGAGTCCGGTGAAATGGTTCCAGACATCCGAAGGGTTGAACGAGACCCCGATCAGCGGATCAACGGTTCCCGCGGCATCAATCGAAAGCCCGAGATCGGCTCCGGTCAGCTCGGTGCTGTTCTCCCCCGCGACAATCGCGACGGGCTCTTCCGGCAGATCGGCGAACGCCGCCGCCACCTTGGCCGTGGCCTCGTCCGCCGTGAGGCCGCCGATCGCCACATCGTCCACGAAGGTGTTGTTCGGGATCTTGTCCTGAATGTAGAAGGCGGTTCCGGCGTAGGCGCCGCCCAACACAAGGAGGAACGCAAAAATGCCGATACCAACCTTAGTGCCGCGGCGCATGCCGTACCTCCGCTCGGGCTCCTGCTCGTCCACCGTGGGCGGCTCGAACGTTGGGATATTTGGGACGACGGCGGTCGGTGCGGCATCGAGGGCGGGCTCGGGGAGCGCCGCAGTCGGCTCGGGCGCGGACTCCGCAAGAATCGCGGTCTGCTCGTCGGTCGGCGCGTCCACATGCTCGGTGGCAGACTCGGCCGTGTCGCCCGGTGCGGGCTCGGGGTCGGTGTTGGGGTCCGGCTCTGTGTGGGCGTTTGACTCGGCGGGGTCGGGCTCGGGTGCGGGATCGCCGTCGGGTTCGGAATGCTCGGCCACGTCGTTGGGTGGCGGCGGGGGTGGCGGCGGAGCGTCGTCAGCACTCCAGTCGATACGCTCGTCGTCCATGGCCACCCTTCAGAGATCGTTCCTCGGCGATTCTAGCGAAACCCCAGCGTCTGAGCCGCCTTCGAGACCGTTTCGAGACTCATGTGACCGACGCGACTGTGGTGCAACGAGACCCACCCCTCCAGTGACGAGCACCGCGACTGCGAGCATGAGTCCGAAGATGTCCGGCACGATAATCCGGTCCTGCGTGGACATGTAGAACCACAGCAGGATGCTGGCGATCGTCACGAGACCGGCAAAGAGCCCCGCCCGGCCGCAGATCGTCCGGGTAAACACCGCAAACGCGGCCAGCATCAGCGTGACACCGGCGATCCCCACGGGCAGTCCCTGGTAGAGCGCACGATGCGTGAGAACCGCAACGACGCCAACGATCGCGCCCGAGAGCACTCCCACGAGGAGTACGTAGACGCGGTCGCTCATGCCTGATCGGCCCGCTTCTGGCGTGCGGCTGCCCGGAACCGGTCCTGCGCCGAGAGGATCACCTTCCGGATTCGCACGATCTCCGGCGTGACCTCGCAACACTCGTCGTCGGCCGCAAACTCCAGCGACTCCTCCAGCGTGAGTCTGAGTGGCGGCACCAGGTTCTCAAACGCGTCGGCCGTTGAGGAGCGCATATTGGTGAGCTTCTTCTCGCGGGTGATGTTCACGTCCATGTCATCAGCGCGGGAGTTCTCGCCCACCACCTGACCTTCGTAGACCTCGCTGGTGGGCTCCACGAAGAAGGAGCCGCGCTCCTGCAAGTTGGTCATGGCATACGGCGTCACCACACCGGGGCGGTCCGCGACCAGTGAGCCGCTGGTGCGCGAGGTGATCGCACCCGCCCACGGCTCGTAGTCCGCAGCGATCGAGGAGGCAATTCCGGTGCCGCGGGTCTCCGTGAGGAAGCGGGTGCGGAAGCCGATCAGGCCGCGCGCGGGGACCGTGAACTCCAGCCGGATCCAGCCGGTACCGTGATTGGACATCGTCTCCATGCGCCCCTTGCGGGCGGCCATCAGCTGCGTGACGGCGCCGAGGTGCTCCTCGGGAATGTCGATCGTCATGCGCTCCATGGGCTCGTGGAGCTTTCCATCGATGGTCTTGGTGACCACCTGCGGCTTGCCCACGGTGAGCTCGAAGCCTTCGCGGCGCATCTGCTCGACGAGGATCGCCAGAGCCAACTCTCCGCGGCCCTGCACCTCCCAGGCATCGGGGCGCTCGGTGGGCAGCACACGGAGCGAGACGTTACCGATCAGCTCGCGATCGAGCCGGTCCTTCACCTGGCGCGCCGTGACCTTGTGGCCCTTCACCCGGCCGGCCAGCGGCGAAGTGTTGATCCCGATCGTCATCGAAATCGCCGGATCGTCCACGTGAATGAGCGGCAACGGCTGCGGATCATCCGGATCCACCAGGGATTCGCCGATCATGATCTCGTCAAACCCTGCGACGGCGACGATCTCGCCCGCGTTGGCCTCGGCCGCCGGAACGCGGTCCAGGGCTTCGGTGCGCAGGAGTTCGGTCACCTTCACGGTGCGCAACGAACCATCCTGGCGGGCCCAGCCCACCATCTGGCCCTTTCGGAGCGTGCCGGAGTAGATCCGCAGCAACGCGAGGCGGCCAAGGAACGGCGAGGCGTCCAGGTTTGTCACGTGCGCGCGTAGCGGCGCCTCGGGATCGTAGGAGGGCGCCGGAATCCGCTCGATGATCGTGCTGAACAGTGCCTCGAGATCCTCCGCGTCCGGGAGGGCGCCGTCGGCCGGCTGCTCCAGCGACGCCTTGCCGGCCTTCGCGGAGGCGTAGATGACGGGCAGATCGAGAATCGAATCGAGGTCGAGATCCACCTCTTCGGCCAGATCGGAGGCGAGCGCCAGCAACAGATCCGTGGCTTCCTGAACCACCTCGGAGATACGCGAGTCCGGGCGGTCCACCTTATTGACCACGAGGATCACGGGCAGGCGTGCGGCCAGAGCCTTGCGTAGCACGAACCGAGTTTGGGGAAGCGGGCCCTCGGATGCATCCACGAGGAGGACGACGCCGTCGACCATCGACAGCCCCCGCTCCACCTCGCCACCGAAATCCGCGTGGCCGGGAGTATCGATCACGTTGATCGTGATGCCGCCCGGGACATCCGCCGCCGCGGGCCCCTTGTAGTGGACCGCAGTGTTCTTCGCGAGGATCGTGATGCCCTTTTCGCGCTCCAGATCGCCCGAGTCCATGGCGCGCTCGTCCACGTGATCGTGCTCGCCAAACGCGCCGGACTGCCAGAGCATCGCGTCCACGAGAGTGGTCTTGCCGTGGTCCACGTGCGCGACAATGGCAACGTTTCGAAGATCGTGGCGTTCGAGCATGCAGGGCTCTTCTCTAGGTTGGAACTGGGCCGGGTGCGATTCTACATCCCGCCAGTTGAGCGCAAGCCGCTGAACTGGGCCGGAACCGAGTGAGTTTGCTCGCTCCCCACTCCCCCGCCAATACACATCAAGGCTCGTTGAGTGACGAGCGGAGCGAGGAGTCGCGGTGAGGCTGATCCCGGTTTCGACTCGGCCCGCGGCCTCACTCAACTGCAATGCCCGAAAGCCGGCCGTCCGTGATCTCGGCGATGCGATCGGCGCGCTCGGCCATCGCCGGATCGTGCGTGGCGATCACCATGCCCACGCCACGGGTCGTCGCCAGGTCTATGAGCAGGTCCATCACCGAGGCCGCCGTGCGCGAGTCCAACTGCGCCGTGGGCTCGTCCGCGATCAGCACGCTCGGCCGCGCCACGAGTGCACGGGCGATCGCCACACGCTGCTGCTGGCCACCGGAAAGCTCGTCCGGCCGCTGGTGCTCGTGCCCTGCCAGCCCGACGGCGGTCAGTGCGGCTTCCACATCATGGTCCCGTTCGGCGGGGTCTGCTTTGCGCAGGCGAAGCGGGATCTCGACATTCTCTCGCGCCGAGAGCACGCCGATCAGCCCAAACGACTGGAAGATGAACGCCACGTCGTTGCGGCGGACGTTATCGAGCTCGCGATCGCTCAGCGCCGAGAGCTCGCGACCAGGAGGCATGGCGTGTTGATGGGGGTCGTGCGCGAGCGAGGATGTGCCCGGGGCGTGTGATGGGAAGGCGGAGGAGGGATCGATGCCGGCAGCATCGTGACCGACGACAACGCCGCCAGCGCGCGTCACGGGTTCACCGGAGCGTGTGCGAACCTCATCAGCGCGCCATATGGTCACGGTGCCGGAGGTGGGGCGGTCGAGGCCGCCAAGCATGTGCAGGAGCGAGGTCTTGCCCGAGCCCGACGGCCCGCGGATCACGAGCACCTCACCCGGGGCCAGGTCCAGGTCAACGTCGATCACGGCGTGAACGTCACCGGCCGCCGTCGTGTACGTGCGGCAGAGGTTGCGTGCCGAGAGAATCGTCTCAGTCATTGTGTGCCTCCTTCTCGCGCAACTCCCGCAGCTCCCTGCGGGATAGCGGCCGCTCCGCACCCGCGTCCCGCGGCTCCGCAACTGCGTCTCCGGGCACCATCCCGAGCCCGTCATCCTGCGCGAAGTCGCAGGATCCAGGACTGTCTCCGCAGAGACTCTCACTCTGTGGATCCTGCGACTCCGCTTCGCTCCGCGCAGGATGACGAGAGTGCAAGGCCCCCGCAGGATGACGAGAAGTGGGCGACGCGTCCACCGCACCTCCGAGGTCGTGGAGCGAGGCCGCAGGCAGAGTCGAGACGCCCGACGCATCACCCTCGCCGCGCTTCGACTCCTCGCTCCGCTCGTCACTCAACGAGCTCTCAGTGGCGTCACTTGGCGAGCTCGGGGTCACCGCGTCTTCGGGGAATACTTGGGCGTGATCGGCGGCGAGGTGCAACCGCACGCGGTCCTTCAGCGAGAGGTCCTTCACGAAGTGCTCGGGGAGCTGCAGCCGCCCGGCGCGGTCGATCACGGTGAACTCTTCGGCGTCACTCATGTCGCCATCCGCGCCCGCCCGCCGGATCGTCTCGGTGGAGGTGCGCCCGTCGCGGATCTGAATCGTGCGGCGCACGTGCTCGGACACCGTGGGATCGTGCGTCACCACGAGCATCGTCACACCGAGCGCCTCGGAGGTGGCGCGCATCAGCTCGAGCAGGTCCTCGGAGGTCGCCTGATCGAGCGCCCCCGTCGGCTCGTCCGCGAGCAGCACGCGCGGCGTGTTCGCGAGCGCCACGGCGGTCGCAACACGCTGCTGCTGCCCACCGGAAAGCTCGTTCGGCATCCGATCGGCCTTGTCCGCGATCCCGAGCGCATCGAGAAGTGCCAGCGCGTGCTCGCGGCGGGGTTCGCCGTCGGGACCGCCACGAGACGCGAGCGCCATCGGCACCTCCACGTTCTCCACGGCGGTGAGGTACGGCAGCAGGTTCTGGGACGTCTGCTGCCACACGAAGCCCACCTGGGTGCGCTGGAAGATCAGCCGCTGCTGCCCGGAGAGGCTGGACAGATCGTACCCGGCCACCCACGCCCGGCCGCCGGTGGGCCGATCAAGCCCCGAGAGGATCGAGAGCAGCGTGGACTTGCCGGAGCCGGAGGCCCCCACGATCGCCACGATCTCGCCGGGGTCCACGCGCAGGTTCAGGCCTTGCAGCGCCTGCACCTCCACGCCTTCGGTGTTGTAGATGCGCACCAGGTCTTCGCACAAGATATCCGGCTCAACGCTTCTCATTAGCCCTCCACGCTCCTCAGTTCGCGGGCGAGTGACGCCTTGCCCGCGGCGCGTGCCGCCCACCAAATGGCGAGCGCCAAAACGATCACGATCCCGCCGAGCACGGCGCTCAGGAGCACCGGATCGTAGACGGGGGTCGGTTGGAAAACGGATCCGGTCAGTGGCCTCAGATCGGCCGACGCCGTCAACAACCATGGCAGGCCGAGCCCGGCTACCAGCCCGGTCACCAAGGAGACCAGTACCGTGGGCAGCATCGAGGTGGCGGTCATCGCCCGCACCTCGCCGGGGTACACGCCCATGGTGCGCAGCACGGCGGTCACGCGAGTACGCGCGGGAGCGTCCAGCACCTGCATCAGGAACACGGTGAGCACGATCAGCGCGGCCGCGATCGCGAGCCCGCCGATCAGCGAGCTGCGCATCGCCTTCCCGAGCGGCGAGGCCACGAAGTCCGCTCCCGTGCTCTCGGGCGTCTCGACCTTGGAGTTCGGGAGTGCAGCACGCACGGCGTCCTCGCTGCCATCGACCAGCCCGATCCGTGCCCACGCGCTCGTGCCGGAAGCCTCGATCCACGATTCCCGATCCACCACCACGGCCGCGTCCTGCAGCGAGAACCCGCCGAGCCGCTCGATCATCCCCGTGACGGTCACGGGGACGCCGGAAATCTCGGCCGACTCCCCCACCTCGAGACCCGAGCCCTCCGTTGCCAGGATCGGGAGGACGCCGTCGGCCGGATCCCCGAGCTCCACCCGATCGATCCCGCTCGCGCCGGCTTGGATCTCGTTCAGGGCCGCCACGTCGACGGCGATCATTTGGGCACGCTCCGGGCCCACCCCCGCGGTGCCCAGATCGGCGATACCGGCCACGTGCTCGATGCCGTCGAGTGCCTCAAGCGCGGCCGGATCAATCACGGGGCCCGAGACGCGAACGGGCGCACCCACCTGCTGCCACACGGTCTCCTGGGCGCCCGCGTTCACGGTGCTCCAGAGCACGGTCGAGAGGAGCGCGGCGCTCACGCCCGCCACGAGTGCGATCACGGGGACCAGCCCGCCCGAGGGCGAGCGGCGGGCACGCGCGAGGCCCACGAAGCCGGGCGCCGCGGAGCCCCTCGCCGCGGCCTTCTCCGCCAGTGCCACGGGGATCGGGTAGAGCCGGAGCGCCAGCACGATCGCAGCAGCCGTGACACCGATCGGCGCGAGCAGTTGCCCCACCGCACCGTTACCCACGAAGAGCGAGCCCACGGAGAGCACGGCGATGAGGAGCACGAGAATCTCGGCGACGATCCGCCAGCGGCCCGCGCGCCCACCAAGATCAGAACGGCCCTCGGCGCCACGGGCCGCGCGCCGGGTGGACAGCGCGAGCATGCCCGCCGGGACGAGCCCGAGGAGGAGCGCGGGTATCGCCGCGCCAATCGACCACGACCCGGGGGTGGCCAGGAACGCCACGAAGATCCCCACGATCGCCGAGGTGAGCCCGATCAGAAGCCCTTCCACCACGGCGGGAATCACGATCTGCCCCGTGGACGCGCCGCGCGCAGCGAGCTGGGCGGTGGCCTTCTGGCGCCGGTCCACGATCAGCCGCACGCCCAGTCCGAGCACGGAGAGCAGGATGGCCAGCGGCCCGACGGCGATCAGTGCCAGCACCGCTCGGACCACATCGATCCGCTCAACCGACTTCTCCAGCACGTCCGGTGTTGCGGAGACGAAGCGCGCCTTCTGCTCTGATTCGCCGATATGCAGTACCGATTGCTCTGTCGAGAATGCACGCGACTGTGCGGCGACCAGCGCCATGTTCGAGCCGTCCAGCGCCGACTCGTCCACGGTGAACCACGTGAGTGCCACCGATGCGTCGGTGTTGAGCATCGCCTCGAACTGACCGTGGGGCGTGAAGGCTCCCCATTTGGGGCTGAGGTAGACCGAGTAATCGATCATCGGACCCTTATCGACGTCCACCCGATAGTGCGGCGCCGCCGCATACGAGACGTGGCCCCAGTAGGGATCCTCCGAGTCCTTCGGTACGTAGGTGCCGGTGAGAATGAAGCCCGCGAACTCGTCACCAATCTCCCACCCGAGGAGCTCTGCCGCCTCGGCGTGAATCACCACCTCAATCGGATCCGGCAGCTCCGTGTCGCCATCCATCGTGATCGTGGTGGGAGCGGAGTCCGACCAGTCAAAAGGCGACGAATCGGGCCACTCTCCCGCCACGAGATCCGCCACCTCGGCGAAACGCGAATCCGTGCGCAGGATCTGCGACTGGATCGGGATGGGGCTGCCCTGATGCGTGCCATCGCTCTTGTACTCGGTGACGATCCGCTCGTCCACGAGCATCGAGCGATACGGCTCCGGCAGTGCCTCCCGTACCTCGGTCATCGCCTCGTACGCGATATCGAATGACGTATCGACCTCATCGAGATTCGCGCCCTCCCACTTGAGGAGCTGCGATGCCGGGATGATCTTGGCGCTGGGCTCGCGCGCCCACACGCTGGCAGAAGCGAGATCGTACTGAGCCTGCCGGGTCTCGGCATCGCTCAGGAGCCGCAACACGGAGGTCGTGAGGAGTGAAGAGAGCAACACCACGAGTACCAGCGCCGTGATCGCCAGTGGGTCTGCGGCGAGCTGGCGGCGCATATGGTGAATCGCGAATCTCATGGCCGCCTCCTCACTCGCGCCGCGATCATGAGCGCCACCGCGAGCAACACTAGCCCGATCCCGAGCGGAAGCCAGGCGATGCCGAAGACGGGGGCACGCTCGGTTCCGTTAGCGAGTACCACCAGTGCCGGGAGTACGAAGCGCCCCAGCAACAACCCGGCGGCGGCGCCACCGAGCGCCGCAGGGATCGCCCGCGCGTAGAGCTCGCCGCGATGGATACTGCGAATCGTGCGTGCGGGTGTGCCGAGCGATCGCAGCACCTCGGACTCCGCCGTCATCTGCCGCGATTCGGAGAGCCGCAACGCGATGAGTCCCACCAGGGCCAGCCCGACGCCGGCCACCGCCACGGCCCAGAAGGTCCAGCGAGTGGTGGCTGAAGTAAGCGACTCGTCCTCGTTGATCTCGACAAGTTCGGCCTTCGGCTCGAGTTCACGGGCAGCCGCGATGACGTCGTCGGCCGAGCGCGTTCCGTCGAGGGCCAACCACACCTCGGAGGGGCCGTAACCGTCACGTCCATTGGCGTAGAGGAACTCGGCGAGCCGGTTCTGATCCACCAGGACTGCAAGCGAGCCACCCGCCGCAGGAATATCCGACGAGATCCCCACCAGCCCGAAGTTCCAGGATGGTCCGTCCAGCGTCACGCCAAACGTGTCCCCCACGTCAAGCGCGAGCAGTTCGGCGACGTCGGGGCTGGCGATCGCGGCAATCGGCGTCGTATCGATCTCAGCGGAGACCTGTACCGCGCCCATCAGCATCTGCGAGTTCCAGTCCCCGGCAAACCAGCCGTCAATCACGTGCGGGGCCGAGCCCATGTCCGATCCTGGGGTGCTCGACCAGTCGAGTTCGGTGCCCGCCCAGCTGATCGAATCGATCTGCATCACGAACGGGCTGTAGACACCCGGGTATCCGTCCTCCATGAGTTCCTGGTACTTCGCGTCAAACTCCTCGACGGTGAGGTTCTGGAAGTCGCCCTCGCTCATGCTCGGGGCCTCATTCAGGAACTGCTCATCTTGGAGTTCCACGGTTACGCCCACGCTGAGGAGTCGCTCGGCGCCGTCGGGCACCTCGATCGGGAGGTCTACCGATCCGGCCTCGTCTGCGAGATCCATGGCTCGCACCGTGCTCGTGGTCCGTTGCACTACGCCACTCGCACCGACCGTCCAGGCTTCGCCCGTCAGGTTCACCGGCACCGTCACCCGCGGCACCTGCCCCTCGATCTCCAGCATCGTTGCCGTCACGTCCAGCGTGTAGGGGCCATCGCCCAGCTCGATGCCCTCGGGCGTGGACGCCAGCTCACCAGAGATATCACTCGCAACGACTCCATCGGCATTCTCAGTGGGGAGCACCACGAGCGTGGCCGGCTCATCGCCCACCACGATCTCAGTGACGCGCACGCCGATCGCATCGGCAACGCCCTCAAGCTCCGTGAACGGCTCGATCGCAGCGCCGGGTTGCCCGGCAGGGCTTGCCGGCAGCGTCAGCCGCACGTCCGCGCCACGATCGAGCTCCACATCGCGGGCACGGGTGGCCTGCTCGGTGCCCTGGAACGGGGCCGCGAGCGCGATGCTCGCCACGGTGAGCGCCACGAGAAGAGCGGCGGGGGCACTCGCGCCCTGGCGGCGCGCGGCGAGCCGGAACGCGAGTGGCGCGGCGAGGCCGCGCGTGCGGGCCGAAACCCCTGCCAACAGCACCCCGAGCGGCACCACGATCACCAGCGCCAACAGGGAACCGGTCAATGCGGCCAGGCCGATGGCGGGCGCGGACACCAGATCGAGTCCGTTGCGTACCAGGCGCCACAGTGTCACCCCGGTCAGAACGGCCACGATCAGAAGCAGCACGGCGGAGGTGATCCGTGCGCTCCGGCCCGCACGCCGCGTGGCCGCACTGACATACCAGGCGGATGCCGCGGCCAGTCCCAGCACGAGCGCGACACCGGCCACGATCTGCGGCGCGAGCGGACCACCGCCCCACCGGCTCAACGCGAGCCGTGCGAGTGCCACGCCAGCGGCGGCACCGAGGCCGCCCACCACGAGAGCTTCCCCGGCTCCATAGAGCGCGAGCCGCACGCGCGAGACACCACGCGCGCTCAGGATCCGGAGTGTCTCCTCACGCGCCCGAGGCAGGGTTGCGGCCGCCTGCACCACAACAACTAACGCGAGTACCAGAAGCAGCAGCGCGGGAACCACTGAGAGCAGAGAGAGATTCGGGATGGTCTCGGCAATGGGCGCTAGCTGGGGCGTGAGTGCATCATCGACCTGCACGCCGCGCACCACCGCATCGGTCCCACGCAACGCGAGCCGGATCCGCTCCCCCACGTCCACGAGATCGCCGACATTCTCGGCGTTCACGGCAAGGCTCGTGACGTCCCACTCGGCGAACGGAGTATCCGTGCCGGAGTCGACTTCGGAGCGCTCCACGGTGACGGCCGCGCCAAGTTCTTGGCCGAGCACGTCACGGACGAGCGCATCCTGCGCATCGGGATCGCTTGCAAGCCGAGTCGAGACGGTGATGGCCGGCGCACCATCGAGTGGTGCGAGGGCCTCCTCAATCACATCCGCAGCGCCGATCGAACCAGCACCGAAAGTGCTGCTGACGAGGAAAGACGTGAGCGCAACGAGAAGCCCGAGTGCCAGTAGATGGGCTCGCCACGCGCGCGTGAGACTCCCCCACACGATGCGCATTATTGCTCCACTTCCTCACCGTTGGTTGAGCAGAGGCCGCTAGCCGCCGTCGAAGCCATCATGCGCATGGTTTCGACTCCGCGCTACGCGCTCCGCTCAACCAGCGTTCACTCCCCGCGGAGCTTGGACGGATCGGTGTGCGGTAGCTCGAGGTCCTCGGTTTGCAGTTCCACGACCTCGTCACCCAGTTCGCGCAGGAGCGCGTAACGCTCTTCGCGGCGCTGTTTCTGCTGAATTGGGTCCGGCACGGGTGCGGCGGCGATGAGGCGGCGCGTGTACTCTTCCTGCGGGTTGAGCAGCACGTTCTCGCGATCACCCTTCTCGACGATCTCGCCAAGCTTCATCACGACCACGCGGTGCGCCAGTGAGTCCACCACGGCCAGGTCATGCGAGATGAATAGGCAGGCGAATCCGAACTCGCGCTGGAGCTCGGTGAACATGGCGAGCACCGATGCCTGCACGGAGACGTCGAGCGCCGAGGTGGGCTCGTCCGCGATCAGCAGATCGGGTCGAAGCGTGAGCGCACGCGCGAGCGAGACGCGCTGGCGCTGGCCACCGGACAGCTCGTGCGGGTAGCGGTTGAACACGCTCTTGGGCAGTTGCACGGCCTCGAGCAGATCGAGGACGCGTTGCTTGCGCTCGGGCTTGGTCCCGACCTTGTGCACGGAAAGAGGCTCGCCCACGATGTCACCGATTGGCAGGCGTGGGTTCAGCGACGCCGCCGGATCCTGGAAGATCACGCCGATCCGCTTGCGCAGCGCCTTCTGTCCCTTCTTGTCCAGCGAGAGCAAGTCGTCACCGAACAGCCGTACCTCTCCCGAATGGCTCGGGATCAGGCCGAGCAGTGCGCGGCCCACGGTGGACTTACCGGAGCCGGACTCGCCCACGAGGCCCACAATCTCGCCCTTGCGGACGTCAAAGGAGACGTCGTTGACGGCGCGGAACGGCTTCTTGCCAGAACGCTGGTACTCGACCACGAGGTTGCTGATGTCGAGGACCCGCTCGGTGACCGTCTCGTCGAGTACCGGCGCCACACCAAACTGGCCGTGGCCCTCCCCAAGGTGGGGAACGGCGTCGAGCAGCTTCTTCGTGTACGGGTGCACGGGGTTGAGCAGAACTTGCTCGGCGGTACCGGACTCGACGATGTTGCCCTTGAACATCACCGCGACGCGGTCGGACATGTCCGCGACCACACCCATGTTGTGGGTGATCAGCAGGATGCCGGTGTTGATCTTGTCCTTCAGCGAGCGCAACAGGTCGAGGATCTCGGCCTGCACGGTCACGTCGAGCGCCGTGGTGGGCTCGTCCGCGATGATCACGGCGGGGTCACACGAGAGCGCCATGGCGATCACCACGCGCTGGCGCATACCGCCGGAGAGCTCGTGCGGGAACTCCTTGACGCGGCGCTCCGGCTCGGGGATGCCCACGGCGCGCAACAGTTCCACGGCGCGAGCCCACGCCTCACGGCCATAGGCGATGTGGTGCAGCTCGAGCGACTCGGTGAGCTGCTCGCCGATCGTGATGACCGGATTCAAGGCCGTCATCGGCTCCTGGAACACCATCGCCACCTCGGCGCCACGCACGCGGCGCAGTCCCTTGCCGTCGAGCTCGCCGATCACGGCGTCGCCCACACGGGTGGAGCCACCAATGGTGGCGGTGCCTGGGAGGAGACCGAGCGCCGTCGTCGCGGTCACGGACTTACCGGAACCGGACTCGCCCACGAGCGCCACGACCTCGCCGGGCTTCACGTCGAGGTTGATCCCCTTGACGGCGTGGACCTTACCGAACTCGGTCCGGAAGGTGACATCGAGGTCCTTGAACTCGAGCACGGCGTGCTCGGCGGAGCCCACGTGAATAGTCGAATCTGTCGTCGTCATGTCTTAGTCCAGCCTCTGCCGCGGGTCGAAGGCGTCGCGCAATCCGTCACCGATGAAGTTGACGCACAGTGCAATCGCGAGAATGAGCATGCCCGGCCACCAGAACAGCCACGGGCGGGTCGCAAACGCGCCCTGGTACTGCGAGACCAGAAGGCCCAGCGAGGTATCCGGCGCCTGCACACCGAAGCCAAGGAACGAGAGGCTCGATTCGAGCAGGATGGCCGAGGAGATCAGGAGCGTGGCGTTCACGATGATCGTGCCAAGCGTGTTCGGCAGGATGTGCCGGAAGATGATCCGCCAGGACGGCGTGCCAATCGCACGCGCGGCCATCACGAACTCTCGTTCACGTAGCGAGAGAACCTCGCCGCGTACGAGTCGCGCGAGTCCCGTCCACGAGACCACGCCGAGCATGATTGCGAGCAACATGATGCCGCGGCCCGAGACCATCTGGCCAAGCACGGCGGCGAGGACCAGGGTCGGGATGATGATGAACAGGTCCGTGGTGCGCATCAGGATCGCTTCGATCCAGCCGCGGTAGTAGCCGGCGGCCGCACCCACGATGGTGCCGATGAGGGTCCCGATCAGGCCGACGACGACGGCGATCACCAGCGAGCGCTGTGTGCCGCGCATCGCGAGCGCGAAGTAGTCCTTACCGATCGTGTCCTGACCGAACGGGTGGTCCCCGATCGAGAACGGCCACAACGACAGTGTGGGTGCCCCACCGTTCTGGACGGGATGGAGTTCGGTGTACCCGGAGTACCACCAGCCCTTGAGCGGGCCGACTCCGAGCGAGGTCCACGCCATGACGATGATGAACAGGAGCACCGCCATCGCGATCATCGCGGCCTTGTGCCGGAAGAAGCGACGGCGTACCAGCGCGCCCTGCGAGTAGGATTTTGTGTTCTCGCCGAGGAGATCCTCTTCAACGGAGTACGCCGCGCCGGCCTCGGCCTCGGCGACCTCGTGCTCGTGGTTGACCATCTGCATATCCTCGTGATCGTTCGTGCTCATGATTACCTCGTAATCCGCGGGTCGAGGAAGGCATATGCAATATCCGCCAGCATGTTCATGACCACGGCCGCCGTTCCGGTGACCAGGAAGAAGGCCATCACCGGTGCCGGGTCAACCTGTTCCAGGCCAACCCGGAAGAGATCACCCATTCCCTTCCACCCGAACACGGTCTCAGTGATGACGGCGCCACCGATCAGGCCGGCGAAGTCGAAGGCCACGATCGTGGTGAGCGGGATCAGCGCATTCCGGAAGGCGTGCTTTGTGATCACCTTTCGCTCGGACAGGCCCTTCGAGCGCGCGGTGCGAATGTAGTCCTGGTTCAGCACTTCGAGCATCGATGCCCGGGTGTATCGGATGTAGCCAGCGATCGAGATGATCGTCAGCACAATCGTCGGCAAGATCATGTGGGTGGCCTGATCGATCACCGTCTGCCAGAAGTCACCGTTGAGGTTCGGCGTGACCGAACCGATCGTGGCGATCGGTCGCGGCTGAATCGTCAAGTAGCTCGCCCAGTTGGTCATCATGAGATCCGCAAACGCGATCAGCGACATGATCAACGCGGTCACGATCGACATCTGAGTCGCAACCTTCCGCGAGAAACCGCCCAAGCCGAGACCAGCAACGACGGCGACAGCCACGGAAAGGAGCAGGCATCCGATGATGAACGGCCAACTCGGGTTGGTGAGCAGTTGCCCACGGAGCACGCCGTAGATCACCGAACCGGCGATCACGGTGGTGGCAACCGCGCGCACCACACGCTTGTTACCGAAGCCGCTGGACATTGCAACCACGAGCGCGCCCGCACCGATCGCCGAGAGGATGAACACGGGCAGCCCCACCGAAGGCATCCGGAACCAGTTCACGGTGTCGAAGTAGAAGAGCGCAGCCGCAACCACGGCCGCGGACGCCACGAAGCTGTAGAGGCGGCGCTTCCATGAGCCGCCCATTGCCAGCTGAAGTATGAATCCGACTGTGACAGCTATGCCCAATATCGTGGCCCAACTCATGGTCGGCTCGGCCAGCCAGTTGTTGAACGCAATAGCGGCGTACTGCTTGAGGAGCACGGCCGCCCAGAACACCGGCAAGGAGAAGAACACGAAGGCCAAGAAGGTCACGCCGTAGTCGAATCCCGAGTACTGACGCACGGCGGTGACGATACCGAGGCCGATACCGATCACGATCGCGAGGAGCGTGGCGATCAGGACCAGGCGAAGGGTCGAGGACGCTGCATTTGCGAGCAATGCCGAGACGTACGCTCCGGAACGGTTCCTGCCGAGCGTGCCCTCGCCGATGAACTCGAGGCGGTTCAGTCCTGGGATGTAGCCCAGTACGCCGCGTAGCCAGTTCCAGTACCGCTCGTACCACGGCAGGTCGAGGCCCATGGCCTCGGTGCGCATGGCGATCAGGTTTTCCTTATTGGGATCTCTGGACTCACGGAGGTCTGCAATGGGATCACCCGAGTTGATCGTCAACACAAACATCAGCAGTGATCCACCGAGCAGGATGAGGAGAGAGATCCCCAGGCGCCGTGCGATGAATTTCAGCACGAATCAAATCCTTCTAGTCACGGGCCGGTCCACGGGTTGCCGTGGTCCGGAGCCTTCGGCCCAATCACCCGATTTTGCTACATCGTGAAGCCGTCGGCAAAAGAAGTCTAACCGAACGGCAATGAGACCATGAAACGGGCCCCGGTAGGTATGCCCACCGGGGCCCGTTTCATGTCAGGCTAGGCCGCGATTAGTTCGCCCATGCCCACTGCGAGGCGTTCCACACACCCTGGTCCTGCGTGGCCGTGTGGCGCACGTTCTCAAGACCACTCGTGTATGCGGTGACGCCCGGGTGCGCGAACACCGGGATACCGAACAGGTCGTCCCACAGCAGCTTCTCGATGATCTTGATCTGCTCGAGCTGAGCAGCCGGGTCAAGAGTCGAAGCGAGGGTCTTCCACGCCGCGTCAACCTCGGCGTTGGAGTACTGTCCGTAGTTCTGCGGGTTGTTCGTCACGTAGATGTTCTGACCAGAGGCGATCTGGCCGGAGCCCGCCCAGGCGAACAGCGCCACGTCGTAGTCACCAGCCGGCATGACCGTCTGGAAGAAGACATCCGAACCGCCGTCAACGATGTTGAAGCCGGCCTCGTCACAGGAGGACTTGATCGCAGCGATCTGGTCCGCACGGCGCGGGTTCGGCGCCTGGTAACCAATCACGACCTCAACCGGCGTGGTCAGGCCAGACTCTTCGAGCTTGGCCTGTGCAGCGGCGATGTCAACCTGGTCGTAACGGCCGTCATAGGCGGCGGCCACAACGGCCTCGTAGTTCTCCTGGAACGGGAAGACCTCGCGGGCGTTCATAACGACCGCGTCGTTGTTGATCGGAGCGATCAGCGTGTCGACGATGGTCTGGCGCGGCGCGCAGAAGGCGAACGCCTCACGAGCGGCAAGGCCACCGGCGTTGTCGGCGAACACGGACGGCGCAACCTCGGTGGTGGTGCCGTCTTCGTTCTCGACCTCGCCGCCCTGGCCGAAGTTGAAGTCGAGGTGCTCCCAGGTCAGGGTGTCACCGGTATCGACCTTCACCTGGTCTCCCAGCTGGGCGAGCTGGTCGAGGGTGTCAACGGTTGCCTGCGGGTCAACGACGTTCAGCTCGTTGTTTGCCATCGAGGTGGGAACCTGGTCGGCTGCAATGAAGCGGTACACGAGGTTCTCAGTCGCGGCCGGCTCGCCCCACCAGTTGGGGTTCGCCTCGAGGGTCAGGTACTCACCAGCAACCCAGCCACCAGCCTTGAGCTGGTAGGGGCCCGAGGACGGCGCAACGGCCGGGTCCGGAAGCTCCCCGGGGACCGGCGAGAGCCAGTTGTTCCAGAAGTCAGCGGTCTTTGCAACGGTGTCGGCGTCGCGATCGATGATCGCCTGCGCGAGTTCGTCTGCCGTGAGGCCCGACTGCTCAGCCGCGACGTGCGCCGGGAGGGCGCTGCCGATCACGAGCTTCCAGTCCGGGTACTTCTCGTTGTACTCAACGGTGAAGGTCTTGGAGCCAACCTCGCCGACCGGGCCCTCGGGCACGTACTGGGGGAACGAGGAGGAGACGTGGCTGAAGACCGGCTTCGCCTCGGGATCCGATCCATCGGCGTAACCGGGCACGAGGAACTCGGGGTTCTGGGTGGCCCAGTCGTAGAGGTAGTCGTTGATCGTGATGGGAGTGCCATCCGACCACACGGCGTCATCCGAAATGGTGTACTCAATAACGAGCGGGGCGTCATCATCCAGGCCCGAGACGATCTCGAACGTACCGAAGGTGTCGTTCTCACAGATCGTGCCGTCCACGCCGAAGTAGATGAAGCCGGAGGCCATCTGGCCAGCGATCACGGAGTTGTAGGTCGAGTACGTGCTGCTCAGAATCGAGTTGTAACCGGCCCAGTTCACGTCACCCGCCGTGTAGGAGACCTCGCCAGCGGCGGTCTCGGTGATGCCAAGCGGCTGCAGGCAGGCGTCGCTGGCGTCGCCGGCCTCGCCGGTGTCGCCTTCTTCACCGTCAGTCGTGTCATCGGGTGCTTCAGTAGCGGTCCCGTCCGTCTCCGGCGTGGTCGGGGCGTCGCCCGACGTGCACGCGGAGAGCACGAGTGCCGAGGCTGCGACAGCAGTGATGGCCGCCGAGAATCGCCTCATCCTCATTCTTCCTCCTAGGGGAACTTCGAGTCTGGGCATCGTCGATGATCGACAATGTCCAATATGGTCTTTGTGAGGATACCCATGAGTTCGGGCTCCCACCGAATCAATGCGATCTTTGAGACAGCATCGTTATCGTGCTGTTATCAAGCGGACACAAATCATGTGGTCACGGTCACAAAGTCCCCAGAATCGAACTCGGCGTCCGTAGACGAGGTGCCGATCCGCATTCCGTAGAAGGAACGCCAGATAAACACGAGTGCCACCGCGAAGAATACGCCGGCGAGAATCGTCGTCAGCAGAGAACCGCTTGTACCACCCGCCAACTGCACCGCGAGCTCCACCGCGAGCATGCCGAACAAGGTGGTGAACTTGATGACCGGGTTCATCGCCACGGAGGAGGTGTCCTTATACGGATCGCCCACCGTGTCGCCCACGATCGTGGCATCGTGTAGCTCGGTCCCCTTGGACTGGAGCTCCACCTCGACGAGCTTCTTCGCGTTGTCCCACGCGCCACCGGCATTCGCCATGAAGATCGCCTGGTACAGGCCGAACACGGCGATTGAGATCAAGTAACCGATGAAGAAGAAGGGCTCGATGAACGCGAACGCGAGGGTGGAGAAGAAGATGCCGAGGAAGAGGTTCAGCATGCCCTTCTGAGCGTATTGCGTGCAGATCTCCACAACCTTCATCGAGTCCTCTTCGGAGGCCCGCTGTGCGCCCGAGTCGAGCTTGATGTTCTCCTTGATGAACTCCACCGCGCGGTAGGAACCCGTGGTGACAGCCTGAATGGTGCCCCCAGAGAACCAGTAGATAATGGCGCCACCCATGATCAGCCCGAGCAGGAATGGGGCGTGCATAATCGAGAGCTTCTCGATGTCGTGCGCGAGGCCATCTGTGAGCGCCATGATGATCGAGAAGATCATCGTGGTGGCACCCACGACCGCCGTGCCGATGAGTACGGGCTTGGCCGTCGCCTTGAAGGTGTTGCCAGCGCCGTCGTTATCCTCCAGCATCAGCTTGGCGCGCTCGAACTGCGGGGCGAACCCAAACTCGCGCTCGATCTCGCCCTCGATGCCATCGATCTCCTCGATCATGGAGAGCTCGTAGACGCTCTGAGCATTGTCCGTCACGGGGCCATAGGAGTCGACGGCGATCGTGACCGGGCCCATGCCCAGGAAACCGAACGCGACAAGACCGAATGCGAAGACGGCCGGGGCGAGCATGATCTCGCCCAGGTTCATCTCGGCGATCAGGTAGGCCACCGTCATCAGCGCGATGATCGCCGTGCCGAGCCAGAAGGCGGAGAAGTTTCCGGCCACGAGGCCCGAGAGGATGTTCAGGCTGGAGCCACCCTGACGGGACGAGGTGACCACCTCGCGCGTGTGCTTGGCCTTGGTGGAGGTGAATACCTTCACTAGCTCGGGGATCAGCGCACCCGCGACCGTGCCACAGGAGACGATCAGCGCAAGCTGCCACCACAGGTGACTCGTGCCCGGAAGCGAGTCGAGCAGGAAGAAGGAGGAGATGAAGGTGAGCACGATCGAGGTGGCCGAGGTGACCCACACCAGCGAAGAGAGCGGCGCCTCGAAGTTCATCTTGTCCGCGTCGCCGTACTTCCGGTGCGCGGCCAGATCGTTCAGGTGGTACGAGATGGCCGAGGCGATCACCATGATCGCGCGCACCGCGAACACCCACACCAGCAGTTGCGCCTGGATTGCCGGATCGGCCACCGCGAGGATCACGAAGGTCACGATCGCCACGCCCGTGACGCCATAGGTCTCAAAGCCGTCGGCCGAGGGGCCCACCGAGTCGCCGGCGTTGTCACCGGTGCAGTCTGCGATGACGCCGGGGTTGCGGGCGTCATCTTCCTTGATTTTGAAGACGATCTTCATGAGGTCCGAGCCGATGTCCGCGATCTTCGTGAAGATGCCGCCGGCGATGCGCAAGGCCGATGCGCCGAGCGACTCACCGATCGCGAAGCCAATGAAGCAGGCGCCCGCGAGGTTGCCCGGGACCACCAGCAGGATGAACAGCATGATCGCGAGCTCGATCGAGATCAGCACCATGCCGATCGACATACCGGACTTCATGGGGGTCGCGTAGACCGGCCACGGCTTGCCGCGGAGCGCGGAAAACGCCGTGCGTGAGTTGGCAAAGGTATTGATCCGGATGCCGTACCAGGCCACGGCGTAGGAACCCGCCATGCCGAGAAGCGAGAAGCCCACGATGATGCCCATGCGGCCCCAGGTGAAGTCCAGCAAGAACTTGAAGTAGATGATGATCACGGTGGCGATGAAGACCCACAGCAGCAGGAGGAACTTGCCCTGCTGCATGAGGTACGCCTTGCAGGTCGAGTAGATCAACTCCGAGATCTCGCGCATCGAGCGATGCACGGGGAGATTGTCGATCTGCCGGTACGAGTGAATTCCGAATGCGAGGCCCGCAACGCAGACGATTAGGCCGAGCGCCAGGATCACGCGGCCATTCATGCCTAAGGCGCTGAAGACGGAGAGATCGGGGAGCTCAAGATTGGCTTCCGACGTGAACGGTCGGATCGCAAGCGGTGCTTGCATGGCAGAGAACATCGACGTTCCTTCGGTTGTGCTGTCGGCTTTCGTCGCCTTACATCGCCTACTTCGGCGAACACTGTCAAGACTATGTTTGCGTGAGCGCTCACAGAGGGGCGAAGGTCCCAGCTTCGGGCGCACATCTAAGGCTGAGGACGGCAACGGTGTGGCAGTTAGCGGGACTCCCGCACTCCGCGTGTGGCGTACGGCCTCGGGCTGGGGACGGCGGCGCGACTGCTGGTCGCGTGGCGACTGCACGCGGCCAGGGCCGGCGGTTTCAGGCTGGGGAGAGCAGTGGCGCACCGGCTGGCGTGCTTCCTACACCGCGCGTGTGGCGCACGAAGTAGCCACGCGAGCAGCAGTCGCGCCACCATCCCCAGCCTCGGGCGCACACCACCGCATCGCGGGTGTATGCTAATGACAATCGTTATCAGTAAGGGTTTGGGAGACAGCCATGCAGACTACAACAACCACGGCTCGGCGCACCGCGGCGCGGGCCATCGCACTCCTTGGTGCGAGCGCGCTGGCGCTCGCCGGTTGCTCGCTGACAGATGATCTTGGTCAAGCACCCGCCGATCCGACGAATGCCGCAACGCCCACCGCATCGGCCGAACCCACCGCCACGTCCCTACCCGATGACGATGTGCCACTAGTGGCCGTCGTCAGCACGACTCCGCTGGGCAGCGTCGTCGGGCAGATCGCCGAATGCGGTGGCGGCAGAGCCGAAACGATTATGGGAATCGGCGATGACCCGCACAGCTTCCAGCCCTCGTCCGCACAAGTTGCCGAGATGGCAAATGCCCCACTGATCGTCATCAGCGGCATGGATCTCGAAGGGTCCCTGATTTCTGCGGTCGAATCTGCGGCTCTCGACGGTGCAAATGTGCTCGCGATCGGTCCCCTCGTGGACCCGCTGACATTCGATGAAACGGGTGGCTCACACGATCACGACGGCGACGGAACTCCGGACCACGATGACGAGACCCACGAACACGATTCCGGATACGACCCGCACTGGTGGCTCGACGCCTCACGCATGGCCACGGCTGCGGCGCTAATCGGCGATGCGCTCGCGGAAGAGACCGGCGGCGCGGCCTTCGCCGAGTGTGGCGCCCAACTCTCCGAGGAGCTACTCACGCTCGACGCCGAGATCACGGAAATCCTGGCCGGCGTCGAGCATCGTGAGCTCGTCACCGATCACCAGGCCTTCGGCTACTTCGCGGCACGCTACGACTTCGAGATAGTCGGCGCCGTGATCCCAAGCCTCAACACGGACGCCGAGCCCTCCTCCGCGGATCTCGCCGAGCTCGTACACATCATTGAGGAGCACCAGGTCGCAGCCATCTTCGCGAACGTGGGCGCCACGACAGCCCTGGCCGACGCCGTCGCCGAGGAAGTGGGATTCGACGTTCAGATCGTACCGCTCTACACCGAGTCGCTCGGCCCGGCGGGTTCCGGCGCCGAGACATACCAAGACATGATGCGGACTAACGCCCACCTCATCGCCGACGCGCTCGAGGGGTAGCCACACATTGAGTAACTCGGGGGGCCCACGAGCGCAACGAGGCGAAGCCAGGGCAAGCTTCGTCAATCTGCGGCCGCGTAGCGGATCGCAGAATCCAGCATGCGCATCGGATCGAATCCACGTTCCTGGATCCTGCGACTCCGGCCTCCGGCCTACGCGCAGGATGACGAAGTGTGAGCGTGTCGCCGAACTGGCGAGGGAATTAGGGTGATCACGTGGATTGGTTGATCGAGCCCTTTCTCCTGGGCTTCCAGCAGCGGGCACTCGTGGGCGGCCTGCTCGCCGCATCGATGACCTCGACCGTAGGCGTCTGGATCGTGCTACGCGGCATGACCTTCTTCGGCGATGCCTTCGTGCACGGCGTGGTCCCGGGGATCGCCGCGTCCGTCGTGTTTGGCTTCTCCCCGTACATCGGCGCCGCGATCGCCGCGATCGTGATGGTGCTACTCATCCAGTACATCCACCGCCAAACCGCCCTCAAAGAGGACACGGGGATCGGCCTACTCTTCGTGGGAATGATGGCACTTGGAGTCGTGATCATCTCCAAGTCGTCGAGCTATGCCGGATCCCTCACCTCGATCCTGTTCGGTGATGCCCTGGGCATCACCACACCGGACCTGATCGCCATGACTGTTGTGGCCGCCGTCGTCATTATCGGCTCACTCGCGCTATACCGCCCGCTGCTGGCGCTCTCGTTCTCAGATGCCAAGTCCCAGACTCTCGGCATGCGCCCCGGACTCGCGCATGGCCTGCTCCTCGCGCTGATCGCCACGGCCGTGATCGGCGCCTTCAACTCGGTGGGAACGATGCTCGTCTTCGGCCTCCTCGTTGGCCCACCGGCAACCTCCGCGCTCCTCGCGCGCACAGTGCCGCGGATGTTCCTCTACTCCTTCCTCATCTCGATCGCCTCGGTGGTGGTCGGGCTCGTGCTCAGCTACCACCTCGGCACGGCCGGTAGCGCCACGATGGCGCTCGTGCCGATCGTGGTCTTCTTCATCGTACTGACCGTGACGCACCTGCATCGGCGGCGCCAGCAGAAGGTGGTGACAGCATGAGCGAGATACTTGCCCGCGCCTCAGGGCTGGTTCTCGGCTATGGCGACTCGATCGCCGTCGCCGATGGCTCATTCGAGATCCCGACGGCGTCCGTGACAGCCATCATTGGACCGAACGGCTCAGGGAAGTCCACTCTTCTGCACGCGCTCGCCGGGATCGTGCATCCCCGCGCTGGCGGCCTGCAGATCCTGGGCGCTCCCCCGGGGCGGCACATCAGGAAGGTCAGCTACGTGATGCAGTCTGTGGCGATCCCAACTGGCGTGCCGATCACCGTACGCGAGGCCGTGGAGATGGGCCGCTACCCCTCGCTCGGCTGGTTCCGGCGTTTCCGCGACTTGGACCGGAAACGCGTGCAACGCTCCATGGAGCGGATGCAGATCGCCGAGCTCGCGGAGCGGCATTTGTGGGAGCTCTCGGGAGGGCAGCGGCAGCGCGTCTACGTGGCGCAAGGCATCGCCCAGGACCACGAGGTGCTGCTACTCGACGAACCGCTCACGGGCCTGGACATCGTCACCGCGCGCACCATCGACGAGTTGATCCACTCCGAGCACGAGAAAGGCCACTCGGTGATCATGACCACGCATGATCTCGACGAGGCGCGGGCAGCGGACTACGTGATCCTGATGAGCGGGCGCGTGGTGGCCGCCGGGCCACCCGCCGAGGTACTCACCGATGCGAACCTTGCGGAGGCATACGGCCTCGGCGCGCTCCACTCGCACGGTGCCGAGATCATCGACGACCACCACCACGACTAGCAGTGTTCCGCCTTCTAGTCGAGGTCATGCCACGACGCACAGCGTGATCTTGGCACTCAGTGAACGCTGAGCGTTCGCCTACTGCCAAGATGATGGCGGAAGTCCTCACGGGAGCGAAGGCCGCCGGCGGGGACGAAACCTGGCACGCACACGGGGCTCGATCAGGACTGGGTCTGCTTGGACACTGGCGGCACGTCGCTCCTGCGAGTTGATCAGCTCACGGTTCAAGGCGTGGATGCCGGGGAGTCACGTTGAGCCTGGAAGCGCAGTTGTGGAGCGTATGGCCTTCTATTCCGCTCCATAGAAGGCCATACGCTCCACATCTGTCGTCAGTATGCGTTGGCGGCGTTCAAGTGGGCGTTGTCGGGCACCACGCCGCCTTCGGGCCCGAGTTCCACCGCGCCGGTCACCCGCACGCCGGAGCCAAATTTCCAGTCCCCTCGGACTGTGAGCGCCACGGCCTCCCGCAGCGACGGCGCGCCCTCGGCAAACCGCTCCTCGAAATCCGCGATCCGGCGGTACGGGCCCGGGGCGAGCTCCACCACGGGCGCGGCCACAGGGATGAGTCGGGAATCGCCGTCGAGCTCGAAGGCATCGGATTGGATGAGGAGCAGATCGGACGTGGTCTTGACCGGCAGGAATCGCTCGCGCGGCACCTCGAGCACTCGGGCTCCCGCGAACACCTCGATCGCCGCCCCCATCGCGGTCTCGATCTGGATCACCGCGGGGCTCGTGGAATCACGCGGGTCCACGGTCTTGGAGTTGCGGATGAGCGGGAGGCCGAGGACGCCGTCGTGCGCAATGAGCGCCTCATGCAGCGCATGCAGATCGAACCACAGCGTGTTCGTGTTGAAGTATCGGTGCCGCGAGATGTCCTCGAAGAAGCGCCTCTCCTCGGGTGCGGTCTGGGAGGTCTCGCGCAGGATCAAACGGCCATCGAAGCGGCGCCGCGCGAGGTGCCCGCCCTTCTTGTCCATCTCGGTGCGGCGGCATACCTCCATCGCGAACGGCGCCCCCGAGGCCGCGAACCAGCTGGCAATCTCCGCCGACGGCGCCGCCCCCAGATTGTCCGAGTTCGACACGCAGGCGTAGCGGAAGCCGGCGTCGATGAGCGCGCCAAGCGTGCCGGAGCCGAGGAGCGAGGGGTAGAGATCGCCGTGACCGGGTGGGCACCATTCGAGGTCCGGATCCGCCGGCCACTCGATGGGCGTGAGGCCCTCCGCTGCGAGCTTCGGCTCGGCGGACTGCAGGAAGTCCAAGGGGATCTGCCCGACGACGATGTCATCGTGGGCGGCAAGCGCTGCCCTGGTATCGGCCTCGGTTGAGAACGAGTTCATGAAGACCAGCGGGAGCCGCACCCCGTAGCGGGCGCGGGCAGCGCGGACTTGGTCGAGTGTGATGTCAAGGAAGCTCTTACCGTCCCGAACCGGGAGCAGTGACTTGGCCTGGCTCATCCCCATTGACGTGCCCAGCCCGCCGTTGAGTTTGATGAGCGCTGTGGCCGCGAGCGCCTGGCCGTCCCGATCGCCGTCGAACTCAACATCTTCGAACCGGTCCGGTTCCAGCAGGGGTTCGATCGTGTCCTCGGGGATCACGCCCGTTTGACCCGCCGCGAGTTCGGCGTAGTTGTGTTCGAAGACGCGGATCGCGGGCTCGGATGTCCCGGCGGCGCGCATCTTCTCGAGTGCTTGGTGAAGTCCCTCCATTCTTCGACCCTAAGGGAGCGAGGGCCGAAACGCTTGTGTTTCGGGTCCCGAGCGAGCGCAGGGGTTGCGGGCGCGGAGCGCCAAGCACCCTAAGGGAGCGA
>FZQV01000058.1 GCA_900199505.1 Ruaniaceae bacterium KH17
TGGCAGTGTCTACACGTCCGGAGACTACCGGGCCCTGATCAAGCGTCTGGGCATGCGTTCCTCAATGGGTCGAACCGGCGTGTGCTGGGATAACGCGATGGCCGAATCGTTCTTCTCAGCGTTGAAGAACGAGCGCGTCCACCGCACCGTCTATGCCACGAAGAAACAGGCCACGCGCGACATCATCGCCTATATCGAGGGCTTCTACAACAGCCGCCGCCGACACTCAGCGCTTGATTACCGCTACCCCAACGACGTCCACTACAGTTACCAGCAGCCAACACAGGCAGCATAAGCAAACCCATCAAAACGCTGTCCGAAATCCACGCAGCAGCCCACCCCACCTTTTCGCGCGGTTAGCCGCGGACGCGGCGCGCGGCCTCCACCATGTTGGCGAGCGAGGCGATGGTCTCCTCGTATGCGCGGGTCTTGAGGCCACAGTCCGGGTTGACCCAAAGCCTCTCGGGCTCGATCACGGCGGCTGCGAGGCGCAACTGCTCCTCGATCTCCTCCACCGAGGGCACGCGCGGCGAGTGGATGTCATAGACACCCGGGCCGATCCCGCGGGCGTAGCCGCGATCACGCACCGGCTCGAGCACCTCCATGCGCGAACGCGAGGCCTCGATCGAGGTGACATCCGCGTCGAGGCCGTCGATCGCGTCGATGATCTCGTTGAACTCGGAGTAGCACAGGTGCGTGTGGATCTGCGTGCCGGGGGCCGCGCTCGAGGTGGAGAGCCGGAACGAACCGACCGACCAATCGATGTACTCGGCCTGATCGTCCGCGCGTAGCGGGAGCAGCTCGCGCAGAGCCGGCTCGTCCACCTGGATGATCCGGATGCCGGCCGCCTCGAGGTCGGAAACCTCCTCGCGTAGCGCCCACGCCACCTGACGCGCCGTGACGCCGAGCGGCTGGTCATCGCGTACGAAGCTCCATGCGAGGATCGTCACCGGCCCGGTCAGCATGCCCTTCATCGGCTTCTCGGTGAGCGAGGCCGCGTAGGAGGACCACGCCACGGTCATCGGCGCGGGACGCGAAACCGCGCCCCACAGGATCGAGGGCCGCGTGCAGCGCGAGCCGTAGGACTGCACCCAGCCGTGCTCGGTGGCGAGGAAACCATCGAGCAGCTCGGCGAAGTACTGCACCATGTCGTTGCGCTCGGCCTCGCCGTGCACGAGCACGTCGAGCCCCAGCTCCTCCTGCAGCTTCACCACGTGCAGGATCTCGGCGCGCATGGCGTCGTCGTACTGCTCGTCGCTCAACTTGCCGGCGCGGTGCGCGGCGCGGGCCATGCGGATCTCGGAGGTCTGCGGGAAGGAGCCGATCGTGGTCGTGGGCAGCGCCCCAAGCCCGAGGTCCCGCTGCGCGTCCACGCGCTCCTCGTAGGGAACGCGCTCGGAGGCGCCGGCACCTGGATCTTCACCCGCACGCACGCCGGGGTGGGCGGCACGAGCTTCACGGACGGCGTCGGAGAGAGCCAATTCCTGCTCGACGGCGTCCCAGCCCTCCTCGAGGCCACGGGCCAGGGTGAGGATCTCGCCCACCTTCTGATCCGCGAAGGCGAGCCAGGAGCGGACATCCTCGGGAAGCGATGTCTCGCGGGAGACGTCGTGCGGCACGTGCTGCAGCGAGGTGGAGGTCGCCACGGCGAGGCGAGTGTCCTCGCCGAGACGCGCACGCAACTCGTCGAGGAGCGCGGCGGAGGCGCGCAAGTTGTTGCGCCAGATATTGCGGCCCGAGACCACGCCTGCCACCACGGTGCGGCCTGCCAGCAGTTCGACGTCGGCGGGAATGCCACCCCTCACGAGGTCGAGGGCAACGCCATCGATCGCGGTCTCGGCCAACGGGGCGAGGTTCTCGCGCAGCTCACCATAGGTGGCGGCTACAAGCAGCTTCGGGCGCTCAACACGCGAAGCGAGCACGCCGTATGCCTGGCTGACGAGCGCGGGGACGTCCACCGGCCAGTCGGCGGTGAGGGCCGGCTCATCGAGCTGCACCCACTCAACGCCAGCCTCGGCGAGCCTGGCGAGCAACTCCACGTAGGCGGCCACGATGTCATCGAGGCGGCTCAGCGGGGAGAAGTCTTCGGGGGCGCCGTCGGCCGCCTTGGCCAGAAGTGCCAGGGTCACCGGCCCGACGACGACGGGGCGCAGGCCGGGAGCCTCGGTCGCCAGCTGGACCACGCGGTCATCCACGAGGCGGATCTGCGTCTCCGGGCCAATCTCGGGTACGAGGTAGTGGTAGTTCGAATCGAACCACTTGGTCATCTCCAGCGGCGGGCGCGAGCCTTCTCCGCGGGCCACCGTGAAGTAGCTGGCGAGTTCGAGGGCGCCGTCGAGTTCGAAGCGCGCGGGCACGATGCCGATGGACGAGGAGATGTCCCACACCTGGTCGTAGGCGGAGAAGTCCGCTGGCTGCGCCTCGAGCCCGAGCTCGCTCAGGCGCGCGCGGGTGCCGGCGCGGACGGCGGCGAGCGCCGCAGCCGTCTCGTCGGCGGTAGCGCGGCCGGCCCACATGGCCTCGACCGCCTTCTTAGTCTCGCGGTTCGGGCCGATCCTCGGGTATCCGAGAACTGTTGCGCGTGGGAAGAGGCTCATGCCGGTCCTTTCGTTCGTCTCCATCGGTCCCGGCGGAAGCACCCACGAGGGGGGTTGCTGCTGCGTCAACGAGCCGGGTCTCTCGGCAGCTCTGGATGGTCCCCGCAATCATCCCGTCCATCTCAACATCCGGCCCACCGGGTCCAACACCTGAGACTGTGCCAGTGCGGGAACGAGGCTGCATGCCCTGTGGATCGGGGTGGCGGGGGCCGTTCAGACGCAGTCGGTGTCTCGGCGCGAGACTGAAGGCTGGTGCCGCCGGTGTGATCGTGCGAAGTAGACTCACAGTTATGGAAAGTGCTGGCTCGCGTGAGGCAGAGCGTCACACCGCCATGCCCGCGGACCCGAGCGGCGCCGAACCCACGACAGCGCTCACTCCAGCCTTCCCGGTTGCCCCCACCCCGCCACTGCCGAGCGCCATCACGATCCCTGAGTATCGCACCGTGCAACTCGTGGACATTGAAGAGCCCACAATTCGCCGGGCGGGGGACCTCGTGTACGCGATCCTGAACGCCGTCGGGATCGTGTTCTTGCTCCTGATCGCCGTGTACGGCCGCGAGACCGCGGCCGGCGTCACGGAGGACATGCTGGGCGCCGTCGAGAACAGCCCGCTTGAACTTCTGATGCTCCCGATCGCGCTCGTCGAGGGCCTCGTGGCGTTCGGCGTGCCGGTTGCGGTGACAGTCAGCCTGATTCTGAAACAGTACTGGCGCACCATCCTGCGGGCCGCCACGGCAGGAGTGCTTGGCGTGGCACTGGCGCTGCTCAGTATTGAACTGATCGGGCTCCTACCCCTCTCCAATCCATTGCGCCTCGGCATGACGCTGGTGGGTCTCAGCCTCGTCCCACCGCTGTCGTCCTTCACCACGGCGCTCTCGGCGTTCCTCACCGCCGTCGGGAAAGCCTCGAACGCCTCGGCCGTGCGCTGGTCCTGGTATGCGCTGCTGTTCGTCCTTGTGCTGGCAGTGCTGCAGTCCGATCTGAACATCGTGGGCGCCACGGCGTCACTCCTGCTGGGCCGGATGGTTGGCTACCTGACGCGATGGACGATCGGCGTGCACTCGACTCGCGCGAATGGCGCGGCGCTCATTGCGGGCCTGCGCCGGGCGGGCCTCGATCCTGAGCGTGTGGTGCGCACCGGGGCCGGCCCTGGCGAGCCGCGCGCCTGGCGTATCACCTCCACCGCGCCGGTGGGCTACAACGCGCAGGCCCATGTCGATGGCGCCACGAGAGCCCGCCACGAGCAGATCTCGCCCGATCCCCAGCCGATCGACGAGGAGACCTTTCGGCTGATGGGCTCGCGGCAGGGCCCGCCGAACAGCCTCCCCCGCAGCTACGCCGTCTGGTCCGGGAATGAACGCAGTGACGTCACGGTGCTCGACGACGATCGGCAAGTCGTCGGTTTCCTCGCCAATCTCTGGGAACGGATCCGCATTCAGGGCACGGATCCGCGCGTCTCCCCAGGGATGCGTGAGAATGCCGAGCGGGCCGTCCTGATGACGTACGCCGCGCGCGCGGCGGGTGTCCGCACTCCCGAGATACTGGGATTCGCCCAGATTGCCGATTCGGTGATCCTCGTGGAAAGGCACATTCCCGGCGGGCGGCACCTGACCCAGTTCGATGACCTCCCCGTGGAGGTCCTGGACCAACTGTGGGTCCAGCTGCGTGACGCGCACGACCACGGCATCGCGCACCGGTCGCTCACCGCCGAACACATCGTCATCGATGAGGACGAGGCGCCGTGGATCGTGGGCTGGAGCGACGGCGAAATCACGGCAAGTTCGCTCTCCCGCCGGATGGACCTCACGCAGATGATCTGCCTGCTCGCCGGCCAGTTCGGAACGCAGCGCGCGCTCGCCTCGGCAAACCGTAATCTCACCGAGGCCCAACTCGCCTCGATCGCCCCGCTCTTGCAGCGGGTGACGCTCCCAGCGGCAACGCGTGACGTGGTCCCGAAGAGCACTCTGTCTGAGCTACGCGAAGCTCTGACCAATTTGATCCCCGAGGCAGACTCCGAACTGCTCCCGCTCCAGCGGTTTGCCCCAAAGACCATCGTCCCGGTGTCACTTCTCCTCATCGCGATCTTCATCGTGCTCGGGACGCTCAACTTCGAGGACGTTGTCGCCTCATTCAAGCAGGCAAACCCCTGGTGGCTGCTCGCCGCGTTCGGCGCCGGCCTCACCACCTATGTGGGGGCGGCGCTTGGGCTCGTCGCCTTCACCGTCGAGAAGCTCTCGGTGTGGCGCACCACGCTCGTGGAGCTTGCCGCCGCGATCGTCTCGATCGTGGCGCCCGCCGGTGTGGGCCCTGCCGCCGTGGAGATCCGGTACCTCAACAAGCAGGGCGTCTCGGCGCCGATCAGCGTCGCCACTGTCAGCCTGACGGCGGTCAGCCGCGGAGTCGGCACCGTCCTCTTGCTGGCGCTGGTCACGTTCGCATCGGGCCGCGGCGGTTCCATCACCCTGCCCTCCACTGCCTTGCTGATTGGGATTGGGCTCGTGATCGTCATCGTCGGCATTCTGGCGGCGATCCCCGCAATCCGCACATGGGCGTGGGCGAAGATCGAACCAGTCTTCAAGCAGATCTGGCCGCGCATCGTCTGGGTGCTCGGGAACCCGAAGCGGCTCCTCGTGGGACTCGCCGGCTCTGTGATCATGACCGTGGGGTACGTGGCGGCGTTTGGCCTCACGCTCAACGCGTTCGGCTACACACTCCCGCTCGCGGTCCTGGCGATCACCTACCTCGCCTCGAACGCCGCTGGCGCGATCGTGCCCACGCCGGCCGGTATCGGTGCCGTGGAACTCGCGCTCACGTCCGGCCTGACTGTCGCCGGAGTCCCGGCCTCGGTGGCCCTGTCCGCCACGCTCCTGTTCCGCGTGCTCACGCTGTGGGCACGCGTACCGCTCGGCTGGCTCTCGCTACGTCATCTGCAGAAGCACGATGTCCTCTGAGGCGCGCGGGCGCCTCGCCGCCGGCCTTGTGTCTGCGGGGGTGGCGCTCGTTTACTCGTTGATCGCCGTGATTCAGTGGCGCACGCTCGCCGCTCCCTCGTGGGACCTCGGAATCTTCTCGCAACTCGCCAAGGCCTATTCGACGGCGTCCGCGCCGATCGTGCCGATCAAAGGCGAAGGCTTCAACCTGCTCGGCGATCACTTCCACCCCATCCTCGTGCTACTCGGCCCGGTGTGGCGGATCTGGCCGACGCCGCTGACTCTCCTTGTGCTGCAAGGGGTCCTGTTTGCCGTCTCCTCCTATCCGATCACGAGACTTGCCGTTCAACGCCTTGGGATGGGCCTCGGCGTCGGGCTTGGGCTGGCCTACGGGCTCTCCTGGGGGCTGCAGTCTGCGATCAACGTCCAGTTCCACGAGATCGCGTTTGCCGTGCCATTACTGGCGTTCGGGCTCGTGGCGTATCTGCGCGGGCACCTAGTGCAGGCGGCGCTCTGGATCGGCGCATTGGTGTTTGTGAAGGAGGATCTCGGGGTCACCGTGGCCGTGTTCGGCGCGATTCTGGCGCTGCGGCAGCCGCGCCGGGCCCGCCTCGGCTGGGGGCTCGCCGCCTGGGGCATCGCCTGGCTGGTGCTTGCCACAGTGGTGATCCTGCCCGCGCTCAACACCGCGAACCAGTATGACTACACGGACAACGTCGCCTCACTCACTGGCCTCTTCGTGCCGATCGACAAGTGGATCACCGTGATCATGCTGATCGCCATGGCCGGCGGGATCGGCCTACGCTCGCCGCTGATCCTGATGATGCTGCCCACGCTTGCCTGGCGGTTTGCGGGCAACGTGGAGTACTACTGGGACTGGCGCTGGCACTACTCGGCCGTGCTGATGCCGATCGCCGCGGCGGCGCTCCTCGATGCGCACGCGGTGCTCGCGAAGCGGCGCGAGGGCCTTTCGAACCGGGCGATCGGCGGGATCGCGGTGGCGAACAGCGCGCTCGTGACGCTCGTGCTCGGGACGTCGCTGCCGGTGTGGAACCTTGTGAATCCTGGAGTGACCGCCGAATCGCCGAAGGGTTATAGGCCAAATTGTGTGTATGGAATTCGGGGTTTGCCCAGTATTCGTAAGGGCAAAGTCGGGGTGTACATGCTCTGGGAGCATGTTGGGTGGCTCTTACCGGGAATTCTCCTCGTTGTGGTGTATGTGATTCCAAGCTCGTGAAAAACGGCTCGACGAGTGCGGGCAGAACTCGGTGGCGATGCCGTTCGTGTGGGGCCTCGGTAACTCAAAGCCGCTCTGATGTCTCCGCTCGCGCTGTCCTGGACGCGTTCCTGTCCTGGCTATTGGGAAAGTCGGCTCAAAAAGAGCTAGCGAAACCCGACCGGTCCTTTCGTCGCCATATCGCGTGGTGCTGGGACATCCCA
>FZQV01000012.1 GCA_900199505.1 Ruaniaceae bacterium KH17
GGATGGAGGCGCGGCTCGCCGAATACGGACTCATTGGCGAAGCCCCCACCGAGCGCGAGCTGATCGAGGCGTTGCATCGCTACGTGGCCATGACGCCGTCGGCCTTAGTGGGAGTCTCCCTCACGGATGCGGTGGGGGAGCGCCGGACTCAGAACCAACCCGGCACGGATCAGGAGTATCCCAACTGGCGGATTCCACTCGCAGATGGGAGCGAGAAACCCGTGCTCGTGGAAGACTTAGTATCGAATGCGCGCCTACTCTCGCTCATTGGAGCGCTCCGCGCGCAGATGGGATAGGAACATGAACGCAGCTGAGATCCTCGCCGCTCTCGGTGGGCGCGAGAACGTGGTCACTCTGGACGCCTGCATCACGCGCCTGCGCGTGACCGTGGCGGAGACGGACGCCGTCGACGAGGAGGCGCTTGTCGCCGCCGGCGCATTCGGTTCGGCCATCACGGGCCACGACGTGCAGGTGGTGGTTGGCCCCGAGGCCGACGATATCGCCCGCGAGATCGACGAGCTTCCATGATCGCTGCCCCGCTCCCGGGCAGCGTTCATCCGCTTGAGTACGCCGGCGATCCGGCTTTCGCGATGCTCGGAGCCGGTGTGGCGATCGAGCCGGCGGGCACGCATGCCACGGTGTGCGCGCCCGTGGCAGGGCGGATCGTCTCGATTCACCCGCACGCTTTCGCGATCGACGACGGCGTCGGCGGCATCCTCGTTCACCTCGGCATCAACTCGTTCCGCAACGCAGAGGCCTTCCAGGTGATGGCTCAGCCGGGCGACGCAGTGATTCCCGGCCTGCCCATCATCGATTGGGATATTGAGGCTACCCGCGCCGCCGGGCTCAACCCCGTTGTGGTCGTTGTGGCGATGAACCGGAAGACGGCGACCCCCACCATCGCGGACAAGGTGCAGACCGGAGACCGCCTCTTCAGCGTCTCGAAGTGACTCGCTGTCTTCGGGTAGATGGATCCGGAATCGTAAATGATTGGCGCCGTTTCGGTCTGTACATCCGTGTGTGCGCGGCGATCGCCACTAACCCCAACTGAGAATTCGGTAGTTGAAGACCCAGTTGATCTCGGCTGTTCCAGGCCTGTTGTTGACCTTGATAGGGAACGTTATGTTCGAGGCCAGGCTGTATTGGCCACTGTACGCATGGCCAGAGCAACTCGAGTGGAACCAGTAACCAGGTGACTGCCACTTGCTGTAGTGGCAGTGGTTTCCGGTAGGCCCGTTGGGGGACCGGGTCGCAGTAAACCACCCTTGGCCAGTTGATATTGACACTAGATGTGGCGCAACAAGATATGACCAAGACATGGAGGTATTCTGCGACTGCGCGTCAAAACTACCGTTGGTGTCATAGGCGCTAAAACGGGGGCTACTCGGCTTGAACTCCTTCCAGCCGGACGGCCACGCCTGCGGGACTACTTGCCCTTGCGTTACGCAGTCTTCGGGAACGAGATCAGCGAAGGACTCGGCTACCTGAGGAACAACGGTGCCAGTTTGGTCGAGCGTATACAGCGTGGGGTCACCATCGAACTCGATCCTCACTTCTGACGTGTAAGCGCAATCAAGCACCAGGCGTGTCTCGGGAGCTGTTGCGGCGCTGACAGGGCCCCCGCAAATCGCGACCAAGATCATAGAAGTGACTGCCAATGAGACTCGCTTCAGCACGTCTCCTCCTCTTGTCCTCCTCTTGTCATGGGCGTGGCACTACCCTCCGACAACAATACTAACGGGCGTCGGGGCTCCTGTGTGAGTGTTATCATACTATAAAACTACGTAGGGACTTGTTCTCGCGACGAACCGAACGCGGTGAGCAGGCACGATTGGGCTCTTCGAAGAGTGCGGTTGTCGAGGTGCTGCCAGGAGAACTGACAATGGGACGCGACCATGACGAGATGCGGACCGGGCGTGTCCGTGTGTGGCATCCAGAGAAAGGTTGGGGCATCGTCGATCTTGACTCAGGGGAGGGCAAGTGCCTGGTAATCTTCTCTGACTTGACTGGGGAGGGATTTCGAGAGCTTCATGACGACGATATTGTGAGAATGAAGATTGAGGAGTTTCGAGACGGCAAACAACATGGTTGTCGATATCGGCCCGCCAGTGAGGTCGAACTAGTCGATCCTTGAGGGGAGGCCGCATATCTGTAGCCTGCACTGGTGGCACGCTCTCTTGATCCTCGCTCCGCTCGTGACGCAATGATTCTGACTTATCGTGACTGGGACATTGAGGCGACGCGCGTTCGTGGAATCTGGGACGGCGCCTCCGGTTCCGCGCAGAGAGATGAGAGCGGGACGTTCGAGTCTAGAGTGGTCCCATGACTGTTTCCCCACGCGATGACCTCTTTCGGCATGTCAACGGCGAATGGCTCGCCACCCACGAGATTCCCGCAGACCGCGGGCGCGACGGCGCATTCATGGCGCTACGTGACCAGGCCGAGCTGGACGTCCGCGCGATTGTCGAGGACTGCGCCAACGGCACGCTGACCGGCCCGAACGCAGACAAGATCGGCGCCGTCTTCGCCTCCTTCATGGATGAAGAGTCGATCGAGGCCGCAGGAGCGACCCCACTTGCCGAGGACGCGCAAGCCATCCGGGGCGCCGTCGACCATGAGGACCTGGCGCGCGTGATGGGCGCGCTCGAGGTGACGGGTGCGGGCAGCGCCTTCGATTGGGAAGTCTCGAACGACGTCAACGAGCCCACCCGCTACACGATGTTCATCTATCAGGGCGGGCTCGGCTTGCCGGACGAGGCGTACTACCGCGAGGACGCGCACGCCGAGACCCGCGTGAAGTATGTGGAGACGCTCGGCACACTCCTCCGTCTGGCCGGACTCTCGGAGGACCCTGAGGGGGACTCCGCCAAGATCATGGAGCTCGAGACCGCGCTTGCCGCCGAGCACTGGGACGCCGTCACCACGCGGGACGCGATCAAGACCAACAACCCCATGAGTTACGACGAGTTCCGTGAGTTCGTGGGCGATTTCCCGCTCGACGCGTGGGCGGAGGGCACCGGCCAGCGCGCCGCCTTCGAGCGGCTGAACGTGATGACGCCGCCGTATTTCGAGGCGTTGGGCCGGATCTGGCCCGACACGGATCTCGACACGCTCAAGTCCTGGTTGCTCGCGCACCTCGTGATCGCGCGTGGTCCGTACCTGAGTAGCGACATCGTGCAGGCCCGGTTCGACTTCTACGGCACGGTTCTCACCGGTGCCACCGAGATAAAGGACCGCTGGAAGCGCGCCCTCGTGCTCGTCGATTCCGCGCTGGATGAGGCCGTGGGTGAACTCTACGTCTCCCGGCACTTCCCACCAGCTGCGAAGGAGCGGATGGATGCGCTTGTTGCGAACCTGCTCGCCGCATACCGCGAGTCCATCACCGCGCTGGACTGGATGGGTGAGGAGACCAAGGTCGAGGCGCTGAAGAAGCTCGACACCTTCCTGCCCAAGATTGGCTACCCGAACAAGTGGCGGGACTACTCGGCGCTCGAGGTCAGCTCGGACGATCTGCTGGGCAACGTGCGCGCGATCATCGCGCACAACGTGGCGTATGAAGTGAATAAGCTCGCTGGCCCCGTGGACCGCGATGAGTGGCTCATGCCCCCGCACATGGTCAACGCCTACTACATGCCGCCCACCAACGAGATCGCCTTCCCCGCGGCTATTCTGCAGCCACCCTTCTTCGATCTCGAGGCCGACGACGCCACCAACTTTGGCGGGATTGGTGCGGTGATCGGGCACGAGATTGGGCACGGTTTTGACGATCAGGGCGCGCAGTACGATGCCACCGGTCAGCTCCGCTCCTGGTGGACGGACGAGGACCGTGAGGCTTTCGAGGCGCGCACCAAGGCGCTGATCGGGCAGTACGACGTGCTCACACCGCAGCAGCTTGAGGGGACCGAACACCACGTGAATGGTGGGCTCACGATCGGCGAAAACATCGGGGACCTCGGAGGCCTCTCGATCTCGCTCAAAGCACTCGCGATTGCGCTCGCCGAGCGCGGTTCATCTCTGGCGGACGAGCCGGAGATTGACGGCGCCACCGCCCTGCAGCGCTACTTCCTGAACTGGTCGCTCGTGTGGCGGGAGAAGTCGCGCCGCGAGGACCAGATCCGGCTGCTCACGATCGATCCGCACTCGCCCGCCGAGTTCCGCTGCAACCAGACCGCCAAGAACGTGCCCGAGTTCCACGAGGCCTTCGGGGTCACCGAGGGCGACGGCATGTGGCTCGCCCCCGAGGACCGCGTCAAGATCTGGTAGTTGTCCGCCGTCCCTCGTCATTCTGCGCGGAGCGAAGCGGAGTCGCAGAATCCAGGAAGGTACGTTGGATCCGTGTCACGATCCTGGATCCTGAGATCCCGCGCTTCGCCCTGCACGCAGGATGACGAAGAGGCGGGCTTAGTCGAAGCGCGGGCTCGTGTTCCGCGAGCGCTTCAGCTCGTAGAAGTCGGGGTACGAGGAGAGTGCTACGGCGCCGTCGAACACGCGCACCGCATCCTCCCCGCGAGGGATCGATGAGAGCACCGGCCCGAAGAAGGAGACGCCGTTCACCGTGATGGTGGGTGTGCCGACGTCGTCGCCCACGAGTTCGGAGACCTTCTTCTGGCCGCGGCGGAGCGCGTCATCCCACTCGGGGGAGTCCCACGCGTCCATCAGGCTCTCCGGCAGCCCAACCTTCGCAACCTCCTCGGCGACCAGTTCTCGGCTCGGCCCGCCCTCGCCGTCGGTGTGTACGCGGGTGCCGATCGCCGTGTAGAGCGCCTTCACCGCGTCCGAACCGCACAGCTCCTCGGCGGCAAAGACCACGCGCATGGGCGCCCAGGAGTTGTCCATCTTCGCCCGGTAGGCTTCCGGCAGGTCGCGGCCCTCGTTGAGCGCGGCGAGGCTCATTGGCCGGAAGGTCAGATCGATCTCCTTATTCGCCTCCACTTCGAGGATCCAGCGCGAGGAGACCCACGCCCACGGGCAGTGCACATCGAAATAGAAGTCAACTTTGTCCATGCCTCCATTGTTACCCGGTTTCGCGTCGCGCGCGGGCGCGTGAAAGTATCGATGTTGACACGAAAGGAGCCCCATGCCCGGGCAGAATCTCACCCGCGTTGAGGCGGAGGCGCGAGCCGCCATCGTTACGACGCACAGCTACAACGTGGTCCTCGACCTCACCACCTCCGAGACCACCTTCCACTCGATCACCACGATCAACTTCTCCGCCACCGAGGGTGCCGAGACCTTCGTGGACCTGATCGCCGAATCGGTGGAGGCGATCACGCTGAACGGCGCCCCGGTGGACACCGCGGCGTTCGCCGATTCGCGTATCCAGCTCACCGGCCTGGCGGCCGAGAACGAGCTCGTGGTGGATGCTACCTGCGTGTACTCGAACACGGGCGAGGGCCTGCACCGCTTCGTGGATCCGGCCGACGGCGAGGTCTACCTCTACTCGCAGTTCGAGGTCGCCGATTCCCGCCGCATGTTCGCGGTGTTCGAGCAGCCGGATCTGAAGGCCACCTTCGCCTTCACGGTGACCGCGCCCGCGCACTGGGAGGTGCTCTCCAACCAGCATGGCGTGAAGTCCGAGCCCGACGGCGATACGGCCACCTGGGAGTTCCCGGCCACCGAGGTCATCTCCTGCTACATCACGGCCCTCGTGGCTGGCCCGTACTATGGCGAACACTCGGAGCTCACGAGCACTGATGGCCGCGTGATCCCGCTCGGGGTGTACTGCCGCAAGTCGCTCGCGCAGTACCTCGATGCCGAGAACGTCATTCGCATTACCACGGCCGGCTTCGACTTTTACGAGAAGGCCTTCGAGCAGCCCTACCCGTATGCGAAATACGATCAGATCTTCGTCCCGGAATACAACGCGGGCGCCATGGAGAACGCCGGCTGCGTCACCTTCACCGAGTCCTACGTGTTCCGCGGCAAGGTTCCCGAGGCCCGCCGGGAGCGGCTCGTGGTCACGATCCTGCACGAGCTCGCGCACATGTGGTTCGGTGACCTGGTCACCATGAAGTGGTGGAACGATCTCTGGCTGAATGAGTCCTTCGCCGAGTTCATGTCCACCCTCGCCACGGCTGAGGCCACCGAGTGGACGGACGCCTGGACCACCTTCAACTCGCTGGAGAAGTCCTGGGCGTACAACCAGGACCAGCTGCCCTCCACGCACCCGATCGTCGCCGAGATCAACGATCTCGAGGATGTCGAGGTGAACTTCGATGGCATCACCTACGCCAAGGGCGCCTCGGTGCTCCGCCAGCTCGTGGCCTGGGTGGGCCAGGAGGAGTTCCTGCGCGGTGTTGCTAAGTACATCCGCACGCACCGCTGGGGCAACACGGTCCTGAACGATCTGCTAGTGGAACTGGAGGCCACCTCTGGCCGCGAGCTTGCCACATGGTCCGCCAAGTGGCTGGAGACAGCCGGCGTTGCCACGCTCCGCCCCGTGGTGGAGGAGTCCGACGGCGCCGTCACCCGTTTTGCAATCGCGCAAGAGGTTGCGAAGGGTTATGAAACGCTTCGACCGCACCGCGTGGGTGTGGGTGCGTTCCGGTTCCAGGACGGTGCTCTCGTGCGCACCGAGTCGCTGGAGCTCGATGTCGATGGCGAACTCACCGAAGTGCCGGAGTGGAATGGCCTCGCGCGCCCCGATCTGATCCTCGTGAACGATCGCGATCTCACCTACGCCAAGATCCGCATGGACGAGCGCTCGCTGGAGACGGCCAAGGCGCACGTGGGGGACATCCACGATTCGCTGGCTCGCTCGCTGGTGCTCTCGGCGGCGTGGGACATGACTCGCGACGGCGAGTGGTCGGCAACTGCGTATGCGGACCTGGTGCTGGGCTGCATCGGTGGCATCGCAGACTCCACAGTGACTATGGTGCTGCTGCGTCAGCTCTCCACCGTGGTGAACCACTACAGCGACCCAGCCGGGCGCGCGGCGCTTGCCGAGCGCGTGGCCGATGGCCTCTTCGCCCTGGCTGAATCCGCCGCGGCGGGTTCCGACTCGCAGTTCCAGCTACTGAAGGCGGCCGTGGCGACGGCGGCCACGCCGGCGCAGTTCGATACGGTTGCCGCGATTCGCTCGGGGCAGAAGAAGCTCGACGGCCTGGAGATCGATACCGATCTCGCGTGGGACCTCATGGCTGCCCTTGCCTCTGCAGGCAGGGTGGCGCCGTCGGAGATCGACGCGGCACTTGCGGCAGACACGACGGCGAACGGCCAGCAGGCCGCGGCTCGTGTGCGCGCGGCGCTTCCGGGCGCCGACGACAAGCGCGCGGTGTGGGACTCGGTTGTGGAGCGCGGCGGACTCCCGAACGCGATCCAGCTCGCCACGCTACAGGGCTTCGATCAGGTGCAGGATCGTGGCGTCCTCGTGGAGTTCGTGGAGCCGTACTTCAACGTGCTGGAGCGGATCTGGGACGAGCGGACCGCGGAGATGGCCGAGCAGATTGTGGTGTGGCTGTTCCCGCTGAAGCTTGCGGGCATCGAGCCGGTGGTGGAGCGGGCCGAGAAGTGGCTCGCTGAGAACGCCTCGGCGCCCGCCGCGCTGCGCCGCCTCGTGAGCGAGCAACTCGACACCGCCAAGCGAGCCGTCCGCGCCCAGAAGGTCGACGCGGCATAGTAGTGCGTCATCTCGCGCGGGCCCGCATTTCGTCATCCTGCGCGGAATGAGCGAAGCGAATGGAGTCGCAGGATCCAGGAACGTGCGTTTGATCGATCGTGCGATCTGGATTCTGCGACTCCGCTGACGCTCCGCGCAGAATGACGGGAATTAGTGCCCACCGCGGAGGTCGCGGCGGGCGAATGCGCGGTCAATCCGGTGCTGGACGATCGGCCCCAGTTCCCGCACGAGCCGCTCGTGTGTCATCGATGCGAGCGGCTCCAGCCGCACCAGGTACCGCATCGTCACCACGCCGAACAGCGTGGCGATCGCAAACTCGATCTCCTCGGCGAGCTCCTTGTTCATCCCGAGTTCACCACTCACCTCGCCCATGACGTCGTTGCTCACGTACTCGCGAAAGCGCTGGCTCGTGGCGGCATCGGTCATGAGTGCGTTCATGAGTGCCAGCATGGTGTCCTTGGTGAACTGCTCCTCGTAGAGCTGGAGGCTACTGCTAACGACGCGCTCGCCGGCGCCTTCGCGTCCCTCGGCGAGCACCTCAAGGATCATCGATGCCGGGTCTACCGGCAGGTCCATGCATTCGCGGAAGAGCCTCGACTTCGACTCGAAGTAGTAAGTCACCATTGCGGGCGTGCATCCTGCGTTCTTGGCGATCTGACTCATCGTGACGTCGTCGTATCCCTTCGACGTGAACTGTGCGCGAGCCTCCTTCAGGATCCGCTGGCGCACCTCGCCACGCTGCGAACGCGGGCCTCTCCCGTGGGGCAATTTAGCGGCCTCAGCGCGATCTGGGACGTCGGTCCCAGATTCGGTGGCTGCCCGTCTTCCTTGAGATTGCAACGATTGTTCGGCTTCCCTCGACATTCCTCCATCTTAATTTAGTGGTTCTAGAAATTCTTGGCTTTTGCTCCCTACTATCGAGCTAACTCGACAACAGGAGCGATACGTTGTTACTCGGCAAGGAAGAGCTTCACCTGGGGCTCGACATTGGCTCTACGACCGTCAAGGCCGTCCTCATGCACGGCAGCCACGTGGTGTTCTCGGACTATCGCCGCCACAATGCCGATGTCCGCGGTGAGCTGCTGAACCTGCTCGAAGAGATGGCGGAGAAGTTCCCGCACGCCACGGTCACCGCCGCAGTGACCGGCTCGGCTGGACTCTCGTTGGCATCCGCGATGGGTGTGCAGTTCGTCCAAGAGGTCATCGCCGGAACTGAGGCCGTGCAGCGCCTGCACCCGGAGGTCGACGTCGTCATCGAGCTCGGTGGCGAAGACGCCAAGATCACCTACCTGCACCCGAGCCCCGAGCAACGCATGAACGGCACCTGCGCGGGCGGCACCGGCGCCTTCATCGACCAGATGGCAACGCTCCTACACACCGATCCCACCGGCCTGAACGAACTCGCCACGAACCACACACAGCTTTACCCGATCGCCTCGCGCTGCGGCGTGTTCGCCAAGTCGGACCTGCAGCCGCTACTGAACCAAGGCGCCGCGCATGAAGACCTCGCCGACTCGATCTTCACCGCCGTTGCCACGCAAACCATCGCCGGTCTCGCCAACGGCCGTCCAATACGTGGCAACGTGATGTTCCTCGGTGGGCCGCTACACTTCCTGCCCGAGCTTCGCAAGGCCTACGAGACGCTCCTCCCAAAGGCCGAGAGCTTCGTGACGCCCGAGAACGCCCAGCTCTACGTGGCCGTGGGTGCCGCGCTCGTGGCCGCGAACACTGATGCCTACCACTCGCCGCACCCGCCGCGCCCACTCGCCGTGCTGGGGGAGGAACTCGCGCGCGCCACTGTGGCCGCCGAATCGGTCCGGATGCGTCCCCTCTTTGCCGACGCCGCCGAACGGGCCGAGTTCATGGAGCGGCACGGCCGCGACGAGGTCGAGATCCTCCCTATCTCCGAAGCAAAAGGCCGCTGCTGGCTCGGCATCGATGCCGGTTCCACGACGATCAAGGCCGTGGTGATCGACGAGGAGCAGCGGATCCTCTTCTCGCACTACGCCTCGAACGAGGGTGATCCAGTGGCCGCCGCCGTGGCGATCCTGAAGCGGGTGCGCACCGAACTGCCAGAAGGTGCGAGCATCGGCCGCGCCTGCTCCACCGGATACGGCGAGGCGCTCGTGAAGTCCGCGCTGCGCATGGACGAGGGCGTCGTGGAGACCATGGCGCACTTCCGCGCCGCCGATCACATGATGCCCGGTGTCACCTCGGTGATCGACATCGGTGGTCAGGACATGAAGTACCTGAAGATCCGCGACGGCGCCGTGGACTCGATCTCCGTGAACGAGGCCTGCTCCTCCGGCTGTGGCTCGTTCCTACAGACCTTCGCCGCCACCATGGGCACGGACGTGCAGACCTTCGCCCAGCGCGCCGTCGAATCGACCGCCCCGGTAGACCTTGGCACACGCTGCACCGTGTTCATGAACTCTTCGGTGAAGCAGGCACAGAAGGAAGGCGCGAACGTCCGGGACATCTCGGCCGGCCTCTCCTACTCCGTGATCCGCAACGCCCTCTACAAAGTGATCAAGCTGAAGGACCCCTCGGACCTTGGGGACAAGGTCGTGGTCCAGGGCGGAACCTTCCTGAACGACGCCGTGCTGCGCGCCTTCGAACTGCTCACCGAGCGCGAGGTGGTGCGCCCGAGCATTGCCGGCTTGATGGGAGCGTACGGAGCGGCCCTGACCGCGAAAGCGAACGACGTCGGGCAAGATTCCACGCTCGCGCAGCTCAGCGATCTTGACAACTTCAGCGTGGAGACCACGCGCAAGACGTGCCGGCTCTGCCAGAACCACTGCCAGATGACGATCTCGACCTTCTCCAACGGTGAGCGGAACGTCTCGGGCAACCGCTGTGATCGCGGTGCGTCGCTGGAGCGAATCCCGAAGAAGTCCGAGCTGCCGAACATGTACGACTGGAAGTACAAGCGGCTGTTCGGCTACCGCCGCCTCACGGAGGACAAGGCGACCCGTGGCGACATGGGCCTGCCGCGCGTGCTCAACCTGTACGAAAACTACCCGTTCTGGTTCACGATGCTCACCAAGCTGGGCTTCCGTGTGATGATCTCGGGACGTTCGGATCACGACCTGTTCGAGAAGGGCATGGAGTCGATCCCGTCCGAGAACGTCTGCTATCCGGCGAAGCTCGTGCATGGGCACATCGAATCGCTGCTGGACAAGGGCGTGGAGACGATCTTCTACCCGTGCGTCAACTACGAGGTCAAGGAGTTCGAAGGCGCGGATAACAATTTCAACTGCCCCGTGGTGGCCACCTATCCCGAGGTGATTCGCAACAACATTGAGCGGATCGTGGGCGGCCAGGCGCGGCTGGTCTCCCCGTTCGTGAACCTGGGCAACCGCGAGTACCTCGCCAAGCACCTCGCCGAGGAGTTTGCGGACTGGGATGTCACCGTCGACGAGATGCAGGAGGCGCTCGACGCCGCCTGGGAGGAGCAGGAGTCCTTCAAGCGCGACGTTCGCGAAAAGGGCGAGGAATACATCGAGTGGATGCGGGAGCGGGGCGTGCGCGGGATCGTGCTCGCGGGCCGGCCCTACCACCTCGACCCCGAGATCAACCACGGCATCCCCGAGGTCATCAACGGCCTCGGCATGGGCGTGCTCACCGAGGATGCGGTTTCCGATGGGCGCCTGGAGCGGCCGCTCCGCGTGCGCGATCAGTGGTCCTACCATTCGCGGCTCTACGAAGCCGCCGCCCGCGTGGGTGACGAGCCGGACCTGCAGATGGTGCAGCTGAACTCCTTCGGTTGTGGCGTGGATGCCGTCACGGCGGATCAGGTGCAGGAGATCCTCGAAGGCCGCAACGACGTGCACACGGTGCTCAAGATCGACGAGGTCTCCAACCTCGGTGCCGCCAAGATCCGGCTGCGCTCGCTGGAGGCCGCGGTGGAAGAGCGTTCCTCGCTGACCTCGGAGCACGTCGACACGTTGAGGATTGTTGACCCCTCGGGCCGCGCGGCTGCCGAAGAGAAGAAGGCCGCCGACGCCGGCCACATCACGCCGCGGGCGGTGTTCACCGAGGAGATGCGCGACGCGGGCTGGGAGATCCTGGTCCCGCAGATGGCGCCGATCCAGTTCCGGCTCCTCGAGCCGGTGCTGCGAAATGCTGGAATCAACGCGCGCGTGCTTGAGCACACGAACCGCGACACCATGGAGACGGGCCTCAAGTTCGTCAACAACGACTCCTGCTATCCGGCGATCGTGGTCATCGGCCAGCTGATCGACGAGTTCATCACCGGCCGCGCAGACCCGAACAAGACCGCCGTGGCGATCACGCAAACCGGTGGCATGTGCCGCGCAACCAACTATGCGGCGCTGCTCCGCAAGGGTCTGAAGGACGCCGGATACGCGCAGGTTCCGGTGATCGCCATCTCGGTCCAGGGGATTGAGGATAATCCCGGCTTCCACGTGGGTGCGGGCGATCTGCACAAGGCGATCCAGGCCATCGTTCTTGGCGACACGATCCAGTCCATGCTGCTCCGCGTCCGGCCTTACGAGGCCGTGCCCGGCTCGGCGATGGACCTCTACGAGGAGTGGAACGCGCGCTGCAGCGACTGGCTCACCAAGGGCGGCTACTCGGAGCACTGGCGCGGGCACTGGTCCTACCGGAAGCTCATCTCGCGCATGGTCGAGGCCTTCGATCGCTTCGAATTGCTGGACATTCCGCGCAAGCCCCAGGTGGGCGTCGTCGGCGAAATCCTGGTGAAGTTCCACCCGGATGCGAACAACCACGCCGTGGATGTGATTGAAGCGGAGGGCTGCGAGGCCGTGCTGCCTGGGCTGATGCAGTTCTTCCACAACTCCTCGGCCACCGGCGCGTGGCGGCAGAAGCACCTGGGCGAGTCCACGAAGTCTCGCGTGGCGAAGGGCGCAGCGCTGTGGGCCATGGAGCGGTACGAGGACGCCGTGCACGCGGCGTTCAAGCGCTCGACCCGGTTCGAACCGCACCGCGGCATCCGCGAGATGGCGGAGCGCTCACAGGACATCGCGCGGGTGGGCAACCAGGCCGGTGAGGGCTGGTACCTGACCGCGGAGATGGTGGACATGATCGAGCACGATTGCCCGAACATTATCTGCGCGCAGCCGTTTGCCTGCCTGCCGAACCACATCATCGGCAAGGGCATGTTCCGTGCGCTGCGAAACCGGTACCCGGAGGCGAACATCGTCTCGGTGGACTTCGATCCCGGCGCGTCCGAGGTGAACCAGCTCAACCGCATCAAGCTCATGCTTTCGACCGCGTTGCAGCAGCACACCGATGGAGACCCCCGCCTCGACTTCTCCGAGGATGTGGGCATCGTGTGGGATGAGATCCAGGCGGCGGAGTCGAGTTGCGGCGGCTGCGGCCTGCTGGCGCTCGCCGACGACGGCGAGGTTGCGCTCCCGAAGCCCGTGAACCTGGGCATCCCCACCGTGCGTGAAGGGGCCCCCGTCCCCGTCGGCTGAAGCTGAACGCCGCGCAAACCGGCGGTTGATCCCGGGCTCTTGGCACTCACGTGAGTGTCAAATGTGCGCGTTTGGACCACGTTCTGGCCTTCTGCCACTCACGTGAGTGGAAAAGGGCCGGGGACGACGGCGTGCGGTGAGTTCGTGGTGAGTCTCGCCAAATCGTTGGGTTCAGTCGCAAGGCTGGGGACAACGGCCGCGGCCGAACGGTTTTCGTTTCTTGAGCACTTCGTGGAGCAAATGACGTTCTATTCCGCGGCTTAGGCGGTTGTGCGCTCCAGAACCGCGAGCGGGGGAGTTTGTGGCTAGGCTGATGGCATGTCAACGGAGCCGGAGATCACCGAATGCCTGCCGCTGGTCGTGAATGGCCGGCTGAACCGGGACGCCGTCGGGTGGATGCGGCAGCCGCTGCTGGACACCTCCGGCATTGACGGCCGCCACACGTGGGGCCGGAACAAGCGCTGGGAGTACTGGAACGTGGTGACGCCCACGCACATTCTGGCGCTCACGGCGTCGTCTATTGACTACGCCGGAGTTCACGAGGTGTGGGTGTATGATCGCCGCACTGAGCAGACCTGGCACGTGAACCGATCAGATGTGCTGAAGCCGATCGATCTGCCGGCGTCCCTCGAGGACGGGCCGCTCCACGTCGCGTCCGGAAAGCTCCAGATCGCCATTGATCCGGTCACCGCGGGAACCCGTCTCCGCGCCCGAATCCCGGGTGCCTCGTTCGATGTCGTCGCGCACCTGCCTGACGGGCACGAGCGGCTCGGGGTGGTGGTGCCATGGTCGGATACGCGGTTCCAGTACACGGTGAAGGACATCGCGCGCCCTGCCTCCGGCTGGGTGGAGACGGATGGCCGCCGCGAGGAGGTTCCCGACGGCGAGTCCTGGGCAACGCTCGACCACGGCCGGGGCCGCTGGCCGTACCAGATCATGTGGAATTGGGGCGCCGCGTCGGGTCGCGTCGAGTTCGCGGGAGAGCGGCACGTGCTCGGCATCCAGATCGGCGACAAATGGACCGACGGCACTGGCATGACCGAGAACTCGATCTACTTCGACGGCCGCATCACCAAGGTGGGTCCGCTCGCGTGGGAGTACGACATCGCGGATTGGCGCGCGCCCTGGCGGATTCACGGTCCGCAACTCGATCTGACCTTCGAGCCGTTCCTCAACAAGAGCGGCGGCACGAACCTCGTGGTGGTCTCGAATCGTACCGATCAGTGCTTTGGCGCGTATCGCGGCACGGCCCAGCCCGACGGCGTCGGCCCGGTCGCATTTGAAGGTCTCGTGGGCTGGGCGGAAGAAGTCCACAACCGCTGGTAGCTCAGATATAGATGGCCGGGTCCATGTGGGGTAGGACGTCGTCGGCCGTGATGTGCTTCTTGATCTTGGCCGGGACCCCAATCGCCACGGCGGCATCCGGCACGTCCTTCACGACGACGGCGTTCGCGCCAATCCGCGCATCGTTGCCGATGGAGATGGGGCCGAGGACTTTTGCCCCGGCCCCAATCACGGCGCGGTCACCCACGGTGGGGTGACGCTTTCCTTGGGTCATCGAGGTGCCCCCAAGCGTGGTGCCGTGGAAGATCGTGACGTCCTCGCCCACCTCGGCGGTCTCGCCGATCACCACGCCCATGCCGTGATCGATGAACAGCCTGCGCCCGAGCGTCGCTCCAGGGTGGATCTCAATCCCGGTGAGGCCGCGTGTGACCTGGGAGATGATGCGCGCGGGGAGCTTCGCGCCACGGCCCCAGAGGGCGTGTGCCACCCGATATGCCCATACGGCGTGCACTCCTGGGTAGGAGAGCACAATCTCGAGCCGCGAGCGCGCGGCCGGGTCCTCGCGCAGCGCGGTCTCGAGATCCTCAACGAGTTGCCGCCGGATGGGCATTCGGGGGGACACGTTAGTCGACCAGGCCTTCGAAGAGCGGGGTCGAGAGGTAACGCTCGCCGAAGTCGGGAACGATGGCAACGATGGTCTTGCCGGCGTTCTCGGGGCGCTTGGCCACCTCGATCGCCGCCTTCAGCGCAGCGCCGGAGGAGATGCCCACGAGCAGGCCCTCCCGGGTGGCGGCGGCGCGTGCGGTGGCGATGGCATCGTCGGACGCGATGGCCGCGACCTCATCGTAGATCTCGGTGTTCAGCACCTCGGGCACGAAGTTCGCACCGATGCCCTGGATCTTGTGCGGGCCGGCAGTGCCCTCGGACAGCAGCGGCGACTCCTTGGGCTCCACCGCCACGATCTTCAGATCGGGGTTCTGCTCCTTCAGGTACGCGCCGGCACCGGTGATGGTGCCGCCGGTGCCGATCCCGGAGACGAAGATGTCCACGTTGCCGCCGGTGGCCTCCCAGATCTCGGGGCCGGTGGTGGCGTAGTGGATCTTCGGGTTGGCCTCGTTGGCGAACTGGCGCGCAAGAACGGCGCCTTCGCGTTCGGACGCGATCTGCTCGGCGGCCTCCACTGCGCCCTTCATGCCGAGCGGCGGGGGAGTGAGCACGAGCTCGGCGCCGAACGCACGCAACAGGGCGCGACGCTCCTTGGACATCGACTCGGGCATGGTGAGCACCACGTTGTAGCCGCGGGACGCGCCCACGAGTGCTAGTGCGATACCGGTGTTGCCGGAGGTGGCCTCGACGATCGTGCCGCCCGCGGGAAGCTGTCCGGACGCCTCGGCAGCGTCCACAATGGCCACACCGATCCGGTCCTTCACGGAGTTGGCGGGGTTGTAGAACTCGAGCTTGGCGAGGACGGTGGCCTCGGCGCCGTCGGTGATGTTGTTGATGCGAACGAGCGGGGTGCGGCCCACGAGTTCGCTGACGTTCTGGTACACGGTCATGTTTTCTCCTTGGAAGTTCGGTGGGGTGTGGTGCCTGTGGGGAGCACCCAGCACGCGCGGTGGCGCGCTCCTAGAGCCGGGCGCTCTATCAACACATCAGACACATGCACCTACGGGCGGCGGCGACAGTAGTCATCGCGCATCCTTTCCGAAGGTGGCCTTATGGAATCCATTCATATCGTGCACCTATTGCCGGTCCGATGTCTAATCGGGCGGGATGGATTCCACGATGCGGCTACGGGTGTCCTGCGTGCCCAGGTGCACTCCAGGGCGTGCCGAGCGTCGCTGGTATGATGACTTCATCATGCCATTAAGTAATTCCCAGCGTCCCCTCTACGAAGTCAAGGCGGGCGTCTTCAAGGGGCTCGCACATCCCATTCGCATCCACATCCTTGAGTTGCTGTGCGACTCACAGGAGCACTCGGTGAGTGAGCTACAGGCACACACGGGCCTTGAGGCGTCGCATCTCTCCCAGCATCTTGCGGTGTTGCGCCGGAACCGGGTGGTCAGCTCTGTGCGGCGCGGTAGCCACGTCTACTACCGCGTCACGTCTCATGAGGTTGTCGAACTGCTTGGTTCGGCGCGGCGGTTCCTCGCCGAAGTTCTCAACTTTGAGCGCGCACAGATTGCCGACGCCGATCGCCTCGCGGAGCTTCCGAGCACCACATCCTCGTGAGTACCTGGGAACACGTGCGCGGTCTGCTGCCACGCCGCGACGATTATCGCGCAGTTCGGAACACATGGCGGCACGACCTACTCGCCGGACTAACAGTCGGCATCGTCGCGTTGCCGCTCGCACTCGGTTTCGGAATCTCCTCCGGAGCGGGAGCCGAGGCGGGTATCATCACGGCGATCGTTGCAGGCTTCGTTGCCGCGATCTTCGGCGGATCTAGCGTGCAGGTCTCCGGTCCAACGGGGGCGATGGTCGTGGTTCTCGCGCCCATCGTCGCCACGCACGGGGTGGGCGCGGTTGCGGTGGTAAGCCTGCTTGCGGGCGCGATCCTGTGCGTGACCGGAGTGATGAGGATGGGACGCGCCGTCACCCTCATTCCGTGGCCGGTGATCGAGGGCTTCACTTTGGGAATCGCCGTCATCATCTTCCTGCAGCAGATCCCCGCCCTGATCGCGCCCTCGCAGCGGCTCTCGACGAATGCCGTGATTGCGGCGTTCCAAGCCATCGGGTCGGCCGACCTCGGCTACGCGATCTGGGCGCTGGGATGCGTCGCCATCGTGGCCACCTGCATGATCGGGCTGCCGAAGATCCACGCCAGAATCCCGGCGTCTCTGGTGGGGATTGTGCTCGCGACCGTGTTCACGTCGCTGGTACCGAATCCGCTTGAAGTGATCGGCGAACTACCAAACTCGCTTCCCGCTCCAGCCCTGCCGCAGATGGACCTTGCGCTCATCCAGCAGCTCGCACTGCCAGCTCTCGCGGTCGCCGCACTGGCGGGGATCGAGTCGCTGCTGTCCGTTCGAGTTGCCGCATCGATGGCCGACACCGGGCGTTACGAGCCCGATCGGGAACTTCTCGGTCAAGGGCTCGCTTCGATCGCTTCGGGGCTGTCGGGCGGAATGCCCGCCACAGGTGCAATCGCTCGCACGGCTGTGAATCTGCGGGCGGGGGCGCGCACGCGACTCGCCGCCGCATTCCACGCGGTGGTGTTGCTCGCCATTATCCTCTTTGTCGCGGCCCCCGTCGGTGCGGTGCCGCTCGCGGCGCTTGCGGGAGTGCTGATGATGACGGCGATCCGGATGGTCGATCGCACAACGTCACGTGCGATTCTGCGCTCCACCCGCTCGGGCGCCGCGGCATTCGTGATCACCGCCGTCATCACGGTCTCGGTCGACCTAATCTTCGCTGTGATCATCGGAGTTGCGGTCACGGGGTTCTTCGCCTTGCGCGCGCTGGCACAGGCCACCGGTGTGCGGCGGGAGCCGATCGCCGGAGCGGAGCCGGGAGACGAGAAGATAGCGTTCATGCGATTCACCGGCCCGCTCTTCTTCGCGGCCTCCGATCGGGTCGCCGAGTCCGTCGCCGAGCACGGAGATGCCGAGGTGGTGATCCTCGCGATGTCGCAGCTGGAAGTTGTGGACGCGACGGGAGCCCGTGCGTTGAGCGAGATCATTGCGTCGCTGCAGCGCCGCGGTGCGGTTGTGCTCGTCAAGGGGGTGTTGCCTCGGCACGCGGATCTGTTCGAGCGGGTGGGTGTCTGGGAGGCGCTCGAGAATGACACGCACATGTTCTCCGAGATGGGGCCGGCGCTCGTGCACGCCCGCTTCCACATCGAGCGCGGCCGGTGCACGCGCGAGAACTCGGTCACGTAGCACTCAGTGACGTGCAGCCTCGACCACACGGCTACCGGCCGGGCTGAGGCGGCCCTCGCCTCGGGTGAGTTGCCCGACGACGTCCACTAACCCGCCGTCGTCCACGAGCGTCAGCACTGCCTCAGCTCCGTACTCGGTGCCCACGATGTCCACGCCCCGCGCGATCAGTTCTGCGGTGATCCTGCCCGCCTCCGCGTGAGGGAGTGCGAGGGTGAACAACGGCCGCTCGATCAGCTCCACGCGCGGTGCGATCGCGATCGCCTGCGAAACCGAATCCGAATACGCGCGCACCAATCCGCCCGTGCCGAGGAGAACTCCGCCGAAGTAGCGCGTCACCACGGCGGTCACGTCGCGCAGGCCCGAGCCGCGCAGTACCTCTAGCATGGGCTTGCCTGCCGTGCCGGCCGGCTCGCCGTCGTCATTGGAACGCTCGATGTCCATCGCATCCGGCACGCGGACGATGAACGCGGAGCAATGATGCCGCGCGTCCGGGTAGCGGGAGCGTTCGGTGGAGATGGCCGCACGGGCCGTTTCTTCGCCGTCGGTGCGGGCAAGAAGCGTCACGAACCGCGAACGCTGAATGACCAGCTCGGTCCGCTCGGCGTATCCTGTTGGCAACCACACACTCACAGCCTACGTTCTCGGCTTGGTCCGGCGGCGCGCGTGAGCTAACATTGTGGGGTTGCCACGTGGCCGGATGCCACGATTGGCGAAGACTATGAAAGGAGCGGCAGGGCTATGGCAGTTCCCAAGCGCAAGATGTCCCGCAGCAACACCCGCTCGCGCCGGTCGCAGTGGAAGTACGCTCCCACCGAGCTCGTCACCGTGACCGTCCAGGGCCGCGAGGTTCAGATTCCTCGTCGTCTCGCGAAGGCCTACCAGAAGGGCCTCGTGGAGGGCTGAGCTCACACGCACTGATGGGGATTCCTTTGGGAGTCCCCATTTTTGTTGCCCTGAACTGATTGTCGATGTGTGTTGTGGAGCGTGCGGCCTTCTAAGAGGCGCTATAGAAGGGCACACGCTCCACAACCGTGGCGAGCCGCGGGGTTACTTCGGCTCCACTCAGCCAGCGACTAGTGCGTGAGCCAGGCGGTGGTGGCCGCGGGGAGGAGGCCGTCCTCGAGCGGCGCGCTCGACAGGATGATCTCGCCCTCGGGAAGGGCGAGCGGCGCGCCGGTGAAGTTGGCGATGCACACCCATCCGCCGGGTCGCTCGAAGCCGAGCACGCCCTCTGGCGTCTCGAGCCAGTGCAAGGCTGCCTCGCCCTGCAACTCGTGCCGGAGCGCCAGCGCCCGCCGGTACATCTCCAACGTGGAGCCCCAGACGTCGTCCTGAAGATCCGCGGCGAACGCCCCGAACCAGTCTGGTTGCGGTAGGTGGGACGCGCCCGATCCGAATCCGAACGACGGCGCATCCGCCACCCATGGGATCGGCACACGGCAGCCGTCGCGGCCGGGATCCACGCCGGGGCTGCGGAAGAACGTGGGATCCTGCCGTTGCGAGTCCTCGATTTCGAGCACCTCGGGCAGGCCCAACTCCTCGCCTTGATAGATGTATGTAGACCCAGGCAGTGCCAGCAGCACCATCGTGGCGGCACGCGCCCGGCGCAGCCCGAGCACCGCATCCGAAGCCGGTTCGGCGCCGCCGGTCAGCTTCCACACGCGGGAGTCATCCTCCGGCTCGTTACCCGTGGGGGAGATCGCGTACCGCGAGGCATGACGCACCACGTCGTGGTTCGAAAGCACCCAGGTCGACGTGGAGCCCACCTCCGCGGCGATCGTGAGGTTCTTCGAGATGCTCTCGCGGAACGCCGCCGCATCATATGGTGCTTTCAGCAAGTCGAAGTTGAAGGCCTGCCCCAGCATTTGCGGCCAGAGGTAGGTGCGGCGCCGCTCTGGTGTCAGCCATGCCTCGGCGACGGCCATGCGCGGCGGATCGTACTCATCGAATACCTCGCGCCAGCCGGCGTAGATCTCGTTCAGTGCGGGTAGGCCGTGCAGGCGGTGGTGCCCGAGATCCGGCTCGGCGTCCAACTCGGCCTGTGACGGCAACGGCTCGGTCAGGTCTTTCGCCAGCAGATCCGCTACGTCCACGCGGAAGCCGTCGACCCCGCGATCAGACCAAAAACGCAGGGTCTCGAGGAACTCGGCGCGCACGTCTGGGTGGTCCCAGTTGAAGTCCGGTTGTTCGACGGCGAACTGGTGCAGATAGAACTGACCATCACCCACGGGCTCCCACGCAGAGCCACCAAACACTGACCGCCAGTCCGTGGGTGGCTCGGACTTGTCCGGGCCGAGGCCATCGCGGAACACGTAGCGCTCCCGCTCGGGAGAGCCGGGGCCCGCCGCCAGGGCCTCTTGGAAGAAGCGGTGCCGGTTCGAGGAGTGGTTCGGGACGATGTCCACGATGACCCGAATCCCTGCGAGGTGCAGCGTGGCGATCATCTCGTCGAATTGTGCGAGCGTGCCGATCTTGGGGTCAACGTCCCGGTAGTCGTCCACGTCGTAGCCACCGTCGGCCAGGGCCGAGGGGTAGAAGGGGGAGAGCCAGACGGCGTCCACCCCCAGTGCCTTCAGGTACGGTACCCGGGAGGTGATTCCGGGCAGGTCGCCAATCCCGTCCCCATTCGAGTCCGCAAAACTGCGCGGGTAGATCTGGTAGACGACCGCCTGACGCCACCAATCGGCGTCGGGCTCGAGAACTCGGTAGACCATGAGACTCCTTCAGTGAATAACGTGTGCCCCACCAAGGATATGGGCGGGGCACACGTGATGTGCAGGCTTACTTGATGGAACCTCGCGTGACGCCGGAGATGACCCAGCGCTGGGCGAAGATATAGACCAGCAGGAGCGGCGCCATCGCCATCAGGTACGAGGCGAAGGAGACCGTGTGATCGATGTTGTACTGCCCTTGGAAGATCGACTGCGCCAGGACGAGTGTTCGATCGGACGGGTCCGTGAGCACCACCAACGGCATGATGTAGTCGTTCCAGGCCCAGACACAGGTGAGGATCCCCACGGTGGCGTTCATCGGTGCGAGCAGTGGGAAGATGACCTTCCAGAACACGCGCCAGGTCGAGGCGCCATCCACGCGGGCGGCCTCCTCAAGTTCCAAGGGAATCGAGCGGACGTACGCCGTGTAGATGAACGAGTTCATCGAGATGCCGAAGATCGTGTAGAGGATGATCATGCCCCACTTGTTATCGAGCCCGAATGCTGCGGTCTGCTTCACCAGCGGCAGCATGATGATCGGGAACGGGATGAACATGGCCGAAAGGAAGTAGAAGAACGCTCCTTTGAAGAACGGCCGGTGCATGTTGCGGGCGAGTGCCCACGAGACGATCGAGCTGGTGAGGATCGTGAAGATCACCGTGAGCACCGTGATGATGCCGGTGTTCGCCAGCGTGGTGGGATAGTCTGCCGCCGTCCAGGCCTCGGAGAAGTTCTCCCAGCGCACCGAGGTGGGCCATTCGAAACCGCTGCCGCCGAGGATTTGATCGGGTGTCTTGAGGGCGACGACGACGGCGAGGTACAGCGGGATCAGAACCGTCAGTGAGGCCACAGCTATGAAGGCTGTGGCCCACCAGTTGATCCGGTGCAGGCCGGGCCGGTGTTTCTTCGTCCGTGCGGGTGCCGCCGCGGGTGTGTTAGCTGTTGTTGCACTCATCAGAAGTCCGAATCCTTAGAAGCCATGCCCCTGAACTGCAGCAGAGACAGGACCGTGATCACGATGAAGAAGACCACGGCGTTCGCGGTCTGGTAGGCGAACTCGCCACCGGTGAGACCACCACGCTGGATCAGCATGGTGACCGATTCAGTGGAGGTGCCCGGGCCGCCGTTCGTGAGGGCCACGATCGGGTCGAACACTTGCAGGAAGCCCTTGACGCTCAGCACCACGTTGATCGTGAAGTATGCCCAAATCATGGGAAACGTGATCGAGCGGAACTGCTGCCAGGGACTCGCGCCGTCGAGCGAGGCGGCTTCGTACAACTCCTCCGGAATGGTCTGCAGACCCGCGAGGTAGAGGATGATCGCGAAGGCACAGGACTGCCAAACAGCCAGAATCACGATCGCCGTCCACGCCCAGGTTTGGTTCGTGAGGATGTTGTCCGCGAAGAGTGGGATGCCTGAGAGCAGCTTCGGAAGCGAGGTGCCGAAAATGAACTTGAAGACATATCCAATGACGAGCATCGCGAGCACGTATGGAATGAAGAACACGCCGCGGAAGAAGTTCCGGAACTTGATCTTCGCATTCAGTGCCAGCGCGATCACGAGCGATAGTGCGTTCGTCAGGATGGTCGCCACGATCGCGAACAGGAACGAGAACCCGTAGGCACTGAGAACACGGCTGTCGCGGAAGAGGTTGATGTAGTTGGCGAAGCCCACCATCTTGTAGTCGCCGAACCCGGCGTAGTTGGTGAAGCTGTAAAAGATGCCGGTGAGCACCGGGAACGTGTGGAAGATGGCGAAGAGCACCACCATCGGCACAACGATCCAGTAGTAGGTGCGCGTCTGGCTCTTGTCTTTCGCACGCGGCGCGGCCGCTTCAGTTACTGCAGACATGTCTTCTCCTCCCTAGCGGATCGTCCGCGCGGCGACCTTGGCCCACTCGCTATCGAGGCGGGCCATCGCGCTGGCTGGGTTGCGGTCCATGAGGCCTCCGGCAACGATCGAGTCGAGCGGTATACCTGCGGGAACCTGGTGGTCAATGAAGCCGGCGATCTTGCCGTCGTCGAAGAATGGCTTGACGTCCTGAAGCGCGGGCTCGTCGCTCCACTCGGCGCCCTCCACGGAGGGGATCATGTTCTGTGACTGAGCGAATGCTTGAATCACGTCAGGCTGGAAGAGGTACTCGACGAAGCGAAGTGCCTCCTCTTTGTGCGGGGTGTCGTTCGCGATCAGGACCGCCACGTCGACACCGGAGACGAGCACACGATCGTCAGGGTTCTCTGGGACGGGGTAGGGGAAGATTCCCGCGTCGATGTCCGGGTTCACCTGCTTGATCGGGTTCAGCGCCCAGACACCTTGCATGTACATCGCGACCTCGCCGCGCGCGAACGCCGCATTGCCGTCGTCGTAGTTGCGGCCCCTGTAGCCGTCCTGTGCGTACGAGTACAGGGTGGCCTGCTTCTCGGCGATATCGGCAAAGTCCTTCGAGAATGAGCGTGCCGAACTCGCGCTCACATCGGAGCCGATCTCGCGCATCTCATCGAAGAATCCGTCCTTCGCCGGGTACGCGCCCATCCCGTTGAACGAGGGAAGTACGGTCCAGGAGTCGGCGAGCGTGCCGTAGAACGGTGTGATTCCGGCGTCTACAAGGGCGTCACAGACGGCGATCAGTTCGTCCCAGGTGGTGGGAACCTCGAGGCCCTGCTCCTCGAAGATCGCCTTGTTGTAGATGATGCCATTGGCGTTGTTGACGTAGCCGAGGGCGTTCACCTCGCCATCGTGGCTACCGAGCGCCATGATGATCTCTTGCACCGCGGGGTTGATCGTCTGAAGCACTGGTTCGTTGGTGAAGTCGTAGAAGACGCCCGCATCGAGTAGTTGGCCGAGCTTGCCGCCGGCGTTCAGCGTGACCACATCCGGGGTGCGGCCCTTGACAAGGAGCGTTCGGATCGCGGTATCGGCATCGGGTTGCTGGTTCTGGATGACCTTGATGTCCGGGTTATCCGCCTCGAAGTCGGCAATGATCCGCTCAAAGTCCTGTAGCGCCTCGCCCTTGAACTGGAAGAAGTTCAGCTCAGTCACGTTCGCAGCGCTCTCACCTCCTCCACATGCGGTGAGAGCGGATGTTGCCAGCACGGCTGCCGTGAGTACGGCCGCGGCTGTGCGCCTTCCGCGTTGTTGTTTGTGACGTTGAATCATTCCGATGCGCCTCCTTGCGTCGGGGGATTGAGGTCAGGCACCTATTGCCTGGGAGACGGTGTATGAGAACGTCTCGGGGCGGATGCCCCGAGGGTTGGATGACGGCCGTGCCTCATCGCATGAACAGATGACATATTTCTACCGCGGAACTAACTGTGCCGTCAATACCTAGTTTTCGGCTGACAGAACCGGATGTTATGTGCCAATATGAAACAAAGGAGGTTGGTGGATGTACGACAGCGGAGTCGAACTCGTGCGAGAGGTGCTCGTACGGGGCCCGATCGCACGCAGCCAACTCGCGGCCAACCTTGGGCTCTCTCCTTCCAGCCTGACGCGCATCACCCGGCCATTCACCGAACGCGGTCTACTCGTGGAACGCGACGAGACCCGTGACGGTTCGATGGGCCGGCCCACTCGCCCGCTGGAGATCTCCGCCGAGGTTGGGGTCGTCGTCGGCGTGAAGCTCACGGGGGATCTCGCTCAGTTGGTGCTCTCCGATACGGGCGCAAATGAACTTGCACGTGCGCAGGCAGCACTCGATAGCACCGCCCCAGTGGTGGTCGCAACGCAGCTTTCTTCCCTCATCCGGGACCTCGCAGCGCGAGGATCACGACTGCCGCTACTCGGCGTGGGAGTCTGCCTCGGCGGGGCTGTCTCAGAAGATGGCGTGGTACATCGAGCACCCTTCCTCGGTTGGCGGAACGTGCCTTTTGCAGAGCAACTCGAGGCGCAACTTGCGCTACCGGTGGTGCTGGAGAACGACGTCGTGGCGCTGACCGAGGCGGAGTACCTCCTCGGGCGAGCGCGTGGCATTTCCAACTTCGCGATGCTTACGATCGGCGCCGGCATCGGCTACGGGCTCGTGATGCACGGCCAGGTGGTGCGTTCGGTGGACGCAGGGCTCGGACTCGCGTCGCATATCCCACTCGATCCCACAGGACCTCTTTGTGCCGATGGCCACCGCGGCTGTGCTCAGGCGATGCTTTCCTCTGAGAGTATGTGCGCGCAGGCGAGCATGGCACTGGGGCGGCCGGTGGATTATCAGGAGTTGCTGAAGCTCGCGGTTGCGGGTCAGGAGCCCGCCGAGACGATTGTTGCGGCGGCCGCCGTTGCACTTGGCCGCTTGATCGCGCTCACCGCGAACCTCACGATGCACCCCACGGTGGTGCTCGGCGGGGAGGGGACCGGGCTCTGGACCGCCGCCGAGCAGACCATCTGCGAGACCGCACGCGAGCTACGGGACCCTGATGCCCAACCGCTCGATATCCGTGTGGACCCCTCCGGATTCGAAGTATGGGCACGTGGCGCCGCCGCAGTGGCCATTGAACGTTCCCTGACCCGCCTTGCCGATTGACGAGGAGTTGCTATGACCGAACTGCCCATCACCCTGCACCTGAACCGTGGTGGAACCTCCGCAGTGCTGCACGTTCCCGCCGACGGCGTCCCCCACCTCGCGCATTGGGGAGAGAGTCTCGGTGAGCTGAGCGAGGAGCAGCTCGATGCCCTTGTGACGGCGCAGATTCCTCCCGTTGTCTCCGGAAGCGCGGACATGCCACCCACCATGGCTCTCGTGCCGCTACAGAGCGACGGCTGGCTGGGAACGCCAGGTCTCGTCGGTTCGCGCCGGGGGCGTGGTCTCTTCCCCGCCTTCCGTCCGGTGGCTGTGCGCGCTGAGGATGCCGCAATCGGCGTCGACCTCCACGATGACGAGGCGGAGCTTGATCTCGTCCTCGAGCTCGAACTCACGGACGCGGGGCTGCTTCGTGCCCGTGCCATCCTGACCAACGCGGGGGAGGACGGGTACGACCTGGAGTCGCTCGTGCTGGCTCTGCCAACCCCCGCCGCCGAGACCCGCGTGATCGATCAAACGGGGCGGCACCTACGTGAACGTGATATCCAGACTCACGAGTTCACGATCGGTAGTCACGAGCGCACCGTGCGGGTGGCGCGTGCCCACGCGGCGTCCGCAATTCACGGCACGTGTACCGCGGGTGCTGGTTGGCAGAGCGGGCTTGTGCATTACATCCACGTGGCCTGGTCCGGCAACATCGTGAGCAAGGCGGAGCGGGACACGCTCGGTCTTCAAGGTCTGCTCGGCGGTGAGCTGCTCTACCCGGGCGAGATCACACTCGACACTGGTGAGAGTTACGAGACGCCGTGGATCATAGCCACATGGGGTGACGGCCTCGACGCCGCTGCCGCACGGGTTCACTCCTATGTCCGCTCGTTCGCGAACTACCCAGCGACTCCGCGCCCGGTCACGCTGAATGCCTGGGAGGCGGTCTACTTCGACCACTCGCTGCCACGCTTGCTGAAGATTGTGGACGCGGCCGCGGCGATCGGGGTCGAACGCTTCGTGCTCGACGACGGCTGGTTTGGCTCGCGCCGCGATGACACCTCGGGCCTCGGCGACTGGGTGATCTCGCCGGAAGTGTGGCCGGACGGCATCACCCCGCTCGCCGACGCGGTGCATGCCCACGGCATGCAGTTCGGGTTGTGGGTGGAACCCGAGATGATCAACCCCGATTCGGATGCGGCGCGCGCCCACCCCGAGTGGATCTTGAGCCCGACCACGCACCAGCCGCGCCTTGCCCGGCACCAGCAGGTGATCGATCTGACGAACCCCGAAGCCTTCGAACACGTGTGCTCCCAGCTCATTGCGGTGCTCGATTCGACGCCGATCGACTACCTCAAGTGGGACTTCAACCGCGATCTCTACGAGGCTGTCTCCCCGCGCACGGGCCTGCCCGCCTATCACGCGCAGACTTACGCCGCCTATGCGCTGATCGACGCGCTGATCGAGCACCAGCCCGGGCTCGAGATCGAGTCCTGCGCAGGAGGTGGCGGCCGCGTGGACCTGGAGATCATGAGGCGCACGGTTCGCGTGTGGGGTTCGGACTGCATCGACCCGCTCGAGCGCAAGCTGATCGAGGCGGGCACGGCGCTGCTGCTTCCGCCCGAACTCGTGGGCTCGCACGTTGCCTCGCCCACCTCGCACACCACCGGCCGCACGCAGGAGCTCGGGTTCCGCGCCTCGAACGCGCTGTTCTCGCACATGGGCATCGAGTGGGACCTCACTAAGGCCTCCGAGGCGGACCGCGCCGAACTCGGCGCATGGGTGGCACTCCACAAGCGGCTCCGACCGTTCCTGCATTCGGGCACCACGGTGCACGCCGATCACCCGGACCGCTCCTGGTGGGTGCACGGCGTCGTGGGCGAGGATCGTGCGATCTACGCGCTCACCCGGATGGTCACCGGAGCGGCGCGGCCCACCCCACCGCTCTGCCTGCCGGGTCTCGATGCGGACACCGTCTATCTGGTCCGCGAGCTCCTGCCCGACGGCGTCGCCTCACCCGCGTCCGGGCACCACTTCCCGATGGTGCCCTGGTGGGAGAACGGGCTGACGCTTACCGGGCGCGTGCTCGCCACGGCGGGCCTACGCTTCCCGGACCTGAACCCCGAGCAGACGATCCTGCTCGAGGCTCGCGTCGTCGGCTGAGAGCCGCGCGGAGCCGAAACGAGGCGCTCGTATCTACTGCGTGCTGTGCCGCTGGGCGCTGAGATCAGCGAATCGAGGCGATGAAGCGGTCGAAGGCCGCCTGGCCCTTGGGGGTGCGCGCGTAGACGCCGGCATGCTCGAGAACCTTCGCGAAGACCTCTCCCACCTCGCGCTCAATCACGCTCATTGCGTTCTCGGCGGTGACCTCGGCCGCGAAGGCCTCGGCCCACTCGGCGTGAGATTCGGTCAGCGGGTTCGCGCGCAGATCCGCGCCGCTCACGAGCGCATCCGCAACCGCGGCGAGCTCCTCCTTCAGGCGCGCCGGCAGCACCGCCAGACCCATCACCTCGATGAGGCCGATGTTCTCCTTCTTGATGTGGTGTAGCTCGGCGTGCGGGTGATAGAGCCCCATCGGGTGCTCCTCGGTGGTGATGTTGTTGCGCAACACGAGATCGAGCTCGAAGTCTGTTCCACGGCGCCGGGCGATCGGCGTGATCGTGTTGTGGGGTTCGCCGTCGGTCTCGGCAAAGACGAACGCCGCCTCATCGGTGTACCCACGCCACGCGGCAAGTACCGTCTCGGCCGCGTCCACGAGCCGCTCGGCCGAGGCGTGCCGCAGCCGCAGAACCGACATCGGCCAGCGCACCACGCCCGCCGTGATGTCCTCGAAGCCGGCGAGCGTGACCTCGCGTTCGATCGGTGCGCGCTCCATCGCGAACTCGAAGTGGCCGCCCTGGAAATGATCGTGCGCCAGGATCGAGCCGCCCACGATCGGCAAGTCCGCATTCGAACCCACGAAGTAGTGCGGGAAAAGTCCCACGAAGTCGAGCAGCTTGGCGAAGGCCGCGCGGTCGATCTTCATTGGCGTGTGCTGCGCGTTGAACACGATCGAGTGCTCGTTGTAGTACACGTACGGCGAGTACTGGATGAACCACGGCGAGCCATTGATGGTCACCGGCACCGTGCGGTGGTTCTGCCGCGCCGGGTGGTTGATTCGCCCGGCGTAGCCCTCGTTCTCCATGCACAGCAGGCACTGCGGGTACCCGGCCGCGGGCAGGTTGCGTGCCGCGGCGATCGCACGCGGATCCTTCTCCGGCTTCGCGAGGTTGATCGTGGTGTCGAGCGTGCCGTAGTCGGTTTCGGACTGCCAGGCCACGTCCTTCGCCATCCGGTCGCGGCGAATGTAGTTGGTCTCCTGGCTGAAGCGGTAGTACCAATCGGTCGCCGCCACCGGATCCTCGGCGTACAGCCCCGTGAAGCGCGCGTGAACCTCGCGCGGCAGGGGAGTGAGGCGCCCCATGAGCGCGGTATCGAAGAGATCCCGTGCCACGATCGAGTCGCCATCGAGCAGGCCGCGTGCGGCGGCGTCGTCGATCAGAGCGTTGAGGATCTCGTGGAGTTCGGAGCCGCCCGCCTCGAGTTCCTCTGGGTTGGCATCCAGCTGGAGTACCTCGAGAAGGGCGTTTAGCGCCCACACTCGGTCCTCGGGCTGGATGAGTTCGTGCCCGACGGCGTACTCCACCAAGGCGTCGACGGCGCTCATGCGATCACCGCCCCTCCCACGGGCCGGATTCGCACCACGGTGCAGGCGCCCTCGCCGAGCGCGGCGTCGATTCCCGCGCGGAAGTCCTCGACGAGCTCCTCGGGGACGTATGCCTGCACGGTCCCGGCGAAGCCGCCGCCGTGCACGCGCACCGCGCCGCGGCCGCTCAGCAGGTGCTCGGCGAGCGCGATGGTCACGCCCACCGCCTGCTGCGTGGGGGCGCTCGCGGAATAGATGTTCTGGAGGTGTGCGATCGACGAACCACCGGACTCGGTGACGAGTGAGAGGAAGCGATCGAACTCGCCCTCAGCCAGGGCATCGGCCATACGGGGGACGCGGGCGTCGTCGGAGAAGAAGTGGATCGCACGCAACACGGCGCGGTCGTTCGAGGCCGCACGCGCGCCCGCGATGCCCGCCCAGAATGCGTCTCGATCGACCTGGGAGAGGTACTCGGCGCCGAAGTGGGCTGCCACGGCGCGCATCTCCTCAACGATTCCTGCATAGTCATCGGTCAGATCGGCGTGGTCCGCTCCGGAGTCGATGATGCAGAGCAGGTGCCCAGACTCGGGGCACTCGACCCGCTCCCACTGGGGCTGGGCCGGGTCCGCGAAGTCGATGCTGATCACGCCTCCGATCGAGCAGGCCATCTGGTCCATAAGGCCACTTGGCTTCCCGAAGTGCACGTTCTCGGCGTACTGGCCGATCTGGGCGAGCTCCACGGGGGTGAGCTCGTCATTGCAGAAGAAGTGATTGAGGGCGTTGCCCACGAGGATCTCAAATGCCGCCGAGGAGGAGAGCCCGGAGCCGCCGGGCACATTCGAGGTGGTCACGATCGAGGCTCCAGCGATCGGGTAGCCGCGGTCCGCCATGGCGTGCGCGATGCCGCGCACGATCGCCTCGGAGGTGCCTTCCTCGCCCGGCACCGGGTTCAGATCCGTGACGTCGATGACCACGGCCGGGTATCCCTCGGAATGCACCTGGATCTCGGTGCCTCCGTTCGGGCCACCGCATGCGATCGCATCGAGCGAGACGGAGGCCGCCAGGACGCGACCGTGCTGGTGATCGGTGTGGTTCCCGGCCATCTCGGTCCGGCCTGCAGCCGTGATCAGTGCGGCAGGGGCGCCGGGGAAGCTCTCCCGATAGCGATCGCTAAGCGCGAGGAGGCGCTCGCGGGCGGCCGCAACGCCGTCGTCGAAATAGATCTCGGCAAGCCGCGAATCGAGTTCGCCGTTGCGTAAGAGCTGCTGCAGGGCCTGCGCGTCCATGGGAACCTCTCTCGTCATGAGCCAACCGCACCGCCATCCTAGTGGGAGAGTGGTGCCCGAACCTGGGCCGTTCAGCCGGGAGCTCGTGGCGGCGCGGTGGATTCTCGCACGTTCAGTTGTGGGCTCAGGCTGATTCGGTGGAGCGGTCGTGCTGGATCGTTCACGCGGCGTAGTAGCAGGTCCACGGCGGTCCGGCCGATGTGTGCCCGGGCGGGGCTGATCGCGGTGAGGGCTGGGTTGTACAGCTGTGCCACTTCGTCGTCGTAGGCGATCACCGAGAGATCATCTGGGACTGTGAGACCGCGTGCGAGGGCATGCTCGACCACACCGATCGCCTCGGGATCCGAGTGGACTAGGAGTGCCGTGGTTCCCGAGGTGATCACGGTGTCGATGATTGCCGCGATGGTGGTGTGGAACTCGGGCGAGCGGTGGTCCGAGATGAACTGCTCGAAATGCTCGGCCTTGGTGAGTCCCAACTCCTCGCACGCCTTCGCCCATCCGGCCGCAATCTTGCGCGAGGTGGGGGAGAGACGTGAGGTCACGAGGCCCACCTTTCGATGCCCGAGTTCGGCGAGGTGGTGTGCGGCGAGCATGGCACCTCGAGCGTGATCAGTGGTGGCCGATTCGAACGGCGTGTGAGTATCGGAGCGCACCGCATCGCGTTCCACGAGCACCACCGGAAGGTCGCTCGTGGTGAGCCACTCGATCACGTCAGCGAAGTGCGGGCCGAAGACGTTCGGCGCGAAGATCAGCCCGAGCACGGACTCGTCCTTGAGCAGACGCTGCAGCACGGGTCGCTCATCTTCCACCTCGTAGGTGACACCACGGAGCAGTAGCCGGATGCCGTGCCGCTCGGCCTCCGCCTCCATTCCGCGAATGACGTCCGCCCAGTAGTAATCGAGGGAGGGGACGAGCACAGCAATGGTGCCCTCCGATGCGGCTGGCGCGCTGGGCGCGGAAGGCTTCGGGCCATCGATCGCGATTGCGCCGCCGTGCACGCGCCGCAACAGGCCCTCCTTCTCGTACTGGGCGAGATCTCGGCGCAAGGTCATGGCGCTCACGCCGAGCTCGACGGTGAGCTCGGACACGCGCACGCTACCGTCCCGCTCAAGCGCGGCGAGAATCCGCGAGCGCCGGTTCGCGGGAAGTGGAGTGGTCACGGGTGGCTGCGTCATGGCGCCTTCCTCTGAGTAATGACAACGGCGATCTCGCGGCGTGCAGTCACGTCGAGTTCGAGTCGGGTGAGCGTGGGCCCCCACACGTCACTGAGCACGGGATCGTCCAGATCCCACACCGTGGTACTCGCCAGGACGTCGGTGGGCCAGGTCATGGTGACGGGGGAGGCACCATCGAGTGGGGTGACGTAGGCGCAGTTTCCAGTGAGCTCGAGGTCCCCGGCAACGAGGAAGTGGAGCGTCGTTGCCGGTTCGTTCCCCGGCCCCTCCCACGGTTCGAGGTCCCAGCGGTCGGCGATCACGACGGCGTCGCCCTCGAGCCGGGCGGTGCGGCGCCAAGACGCGAGTTCGGGCACGGAGTAGGCGTGTGCGAGGTCGAGTGCGAGGCCGTCCGGGAGTACCGTCACGTCGCTCGCCCGGAACTCGCGCCCCGGTGACTGCTCGGTGCCGCGCACGAGCGGCACGTTGTGCCAGCCGCTTTGCATGGTCCGGATCTCGTAGCGGCGCGGCCCGAAGGTCTTGGCCGTGTACGTGGGGCGGCCGGCATCGACAAGGACGGGGACGCCGTCGGACGCCACGATCACCTCACCCACGTCGTTGTGATTGTGGTGCTCATCGTTGTGCCCGCCCTTCATCACAAGGGTAAGCCCATCGGAGCTGCCGGCGCGCGCGCGGACCAGCCGGATTTGAATCGACTCGAGCCACGACTCGCGCGGCAACGGCGGAGCGGCGGGCGCCGCGGCGATCCACAAGTGGTGTGTGAGCGCCAGGATCAGTCTGCCGAGGCCGGCCTCCGCGCGTGCCGCTGGCTCGTCGGGCGTCCGGTGAGCGGCCGCAAAAGCCGCGGCATCGGTATCGCCCACCTGTAGCGCGAGCCGGAAGAGCGCCTCCCATGCGACCTCGTGACTCATCCGCGCCGTGCCATCGGCCGCGTTGATCACCCACGCGCCGCCCAGGTGCATCCGGTGTGGGAAGTCGATTGTGGCGCGCAGTGCCGGGACGTGAGCGAGCGCGTCGAGGCGGCCGTCGCTCGACACCCGTAGCACGTCGAGCGCTTCCAGTGCGCGCAACGCACCGTTCCACCAGTAGTGGTAGCCCTCATCTGTTGCGCCATCGGCGGGGAGTACGGCAACGAAGCGATCGATTCCCTCCACACAGAGGTCGACGACGCGCGCGCGAGTCTCCGCTTCGTCGTCGCCATCCACGAGGCGCAACGCTGCAACGATCACGTTGCCGTGGATCCACGGATTCCAGTTGTGGACATCGCCATCGAGCCCGAGCCAGTGCCAGTCGCGGCGCTGCAGGAATGGGTCAAAGACACGCACTCGTGCCTCGTGCCGGATCCGTTGGCGCAGTCCGGGATAAGCCTGGTCGAGCTGCTCGCCGAGCAGATGATCGATCCAGGCGAGTTGCGCGACAACCTCGCCGGCACCGAGATCGAGGAACGGACGCGTGACATCGGGGAGCACAGACCCGCTCACCGCATGCGCGTCGTCATGGGCGGGCCAGCACCAGGTGCTCTGCTCGCACAGTTGCCAGACGCCGTCGGCAACCTCATCAATGAGCGCGGCCTCGAGTGTTACGGCCGCGGCAATCGCGGCGCGGCTCAGCCGATATTGGCGAGTGAACACCAGAGCCTCGTGATCCGTGCGGTGACCCGAGTGGTGGAAGGCCGCGGCCGTGTGCGCAAGGGGGAGCGGCCACGGCGAACCGAGATCGGCGCGGGCTCGTGTGACGATCTCGTTCGCGGTCGCCTGATCGATCTGGGCCCACACGTCGCGATCGCTCGCGCGCGGCGCGCCCAACGCCCGATGCGGTGGGAGGAGGAGGCGAGCCGTGACGTGACCGAACGCACTGCGGAGTCGGCCGCTAGTGGCCGTTGTGTCGTGGCTCATGGGAACAGTATACACGAAACGATCAAAAACGATCATAACAGTTCAGTAACGAATATTGTGGAACGCATCGTGATCGATTATGGTGGTGCGTGTCGAGGACGACCGCGTAAGGATGCGAGATGAACGACACGACTAATACCCGCCAATGGTGGGCCGAACGGGCGGACCAGCTACTGGCTGGCGCGCGGGCGTACGCCTCAGAGAATGGTGCTCGCATCACGCTCCCCGGCGCCGAGGGCGGCTATGGCCGCGCCGTGGACGGCCTCGAAGGCTTCGCTCGGACGCTCCTGATCGCCGGCTTCCGCATCGCCGGCGAGCGTGGCGAGGGGCTCGACGACTTGATCGACTTCTATGCGCGTGGCATCGCCGCCGGCGTGAATCCGGATCTTCCCGATCGCTGGGTGCGCCCCACAGAGCACGCCCAGGCGAAGGTCGAGTCCGCCTCGATCGCGCTCGTGCTAGACATGACTCGTCCCTGGATCTGGGAACGCTTCGACGAGCTGACCAAGCAGCGCGTCATTGATTACCTCGCCGAGCTGGTGGGCGATGCCACCTTCCCACGCAACAACTGGTGCTGGTTCCGGATCGTGACCGAGACCTTCCTGCGCTCCGTGGGCGGCCCATGGTCGCAGGCGGACATCGACGCGGACCTCGCACTTCACGAGTCCTTTGTTCGTGACGGCGGCTGGATCTCGGACGGTGACGAGCGCGCCTATGACAACTACGTGGGTTGGGCGTTGCACCTCTATCCCGTGATCTGGGCCCGCATGCAGGGCGCGGACGAGCTGATGGGGGAGCGCAAGGACCTTGAGCGGCTCGATGCCTACCTCCGTGACGCACTCACTCTGATCGGCGCCGACGGCGCCCCGCTCTTCCAGGGCCGCAGCCTGATCTACCGCTTCGCAGCCGCCGCGCCCTTCTGGGCTGGCATCGTGGCAGGAGTTCCATCCTCAACGTCGGGCGAGTTGCGCCACGCCGCGGAGAAGATCGTGGGTCACTTCTTCGAGAATGGCGCGCCAGACGAGCGCGATCTGCTCACCATGGGCTGGTTCCACGAGTGGCGCACTCTCGCACAGCGTTACTCCGGCCCGGGCTCGCCATACTGGGCTGCTAAGGGCTTTTTCGGCCTTGTGCTTCCCGCCGATCACCCTGTGTGGACCGCCCCCGCCGAGCCGCTGCCTGTTGAGCGTGGCGATGTGCTGCGCGTGATCGAAACACCCGGATGGCTGGTCTCTGGTACTGCGGATGATGGCATCGTGCGCGTCTCTAACCACGGCACCGATCACGCTCTGCCCGGCGATGTGGTGGGCGATTCGCCTCTTTACACTCGCATTGGCTACTCCACCGCCACGGCGCCGCTTCTCGACGAGCGAGCCTGGCGCGATCCCGTTGAGCAGTCGGTTGCGGTGCTCAACGCCGACGGCGTCGGCACCCACCGCGCTGCCCTCAACCTGCTGGGAACGTGGATTGATGGCGACGTAGGGATTGCAGGATCGTCCTCCGTGGCCCACTGGCTTGTTTCGGCACCGCAGCAGCCGAACCATGGCTCGGGCCTCTCCGGCGAGTTTGAGTCGCTGGCGGAACTCACGGTGTGGTCGCTCGTACGCGGCCCGTGGGAGATTCGTCTGGCGCGGCTCGAGAACGACGCACCGCAGACGATTCGCATGGGCGGCTGGCCCTTGGTCAACGCGACAGCGAATGCCGAGACGGACGCCGTCGTCCTCACCGATGGCACCCACACGAGCTTCATATCGGCGTTGCTCGGCACGGCGCAGGCGAGTGCCTCCGAGCGTCCCGAAGCGAGCGCACTCGGAGCGGTTGCGACCGTTCCCACAGTGAACTTCTCGACGAACGGCGGCGAATGGATCGCCGCGCTCATCGGGTTGTCGGGTCACGAGCTCTCCGCAGGAGCGGCGGCGGTGGCCCTGGTCGAGGGAAACCTCGCAGTGACGTGGCCAGACGGAACGGTCACGTCGCATCACCTAGACCCCCAGAACGCGATGGACGCGTTCGAGGTAGATCGTGGCCCGAGCTCCGGGTCCGAACTGAAGGAGAATGAGAAATGAACCGACGCATGAAGGGCGCAGTAGGCCTCGCTATTGCCGCTGCCCTAGTGCTCTCCGCTTGCGGGGGCGACGCCGAGACCCCGGACGCCGGCGACACCGGCGCAGCGACCGACGGTGGTTCGGACGCGGGCAACGAGGGTGGCGAAGAGATCACCCTGACGATGTCCGGCTGGAGCCTCGACACCACCCCCGAGTTCCAGCTCCTCGCGGACGCGTTCCACGCCGCCAACCCGAACATCACGGTCGAGCTTGCCGAGTACGACGCCGGCGAGTACAACACCCTGCTGACCGCGGACCTCGCGGCCGGTGCGGCCCCCGATCTGATCACGCAGAAGGAGGCCAAGTACACCCCGGTGTTCGTGAACGGTAACCAGCTCCTCGACGTCTCCGACGTTGCGTTGCCCGATGGCATCAACGGCGTGGGCTCGTACCAGGTTGACGGTACCTCGTACGCCGTCCCCTACCGCAACGACAGCTGGGTTATCTTCTACAACGTTGACCTGTTCAACCAGGCCGGTGTGGACCTGCCTGACGGTAGCTGGACCTGGGACGACTACGGCCAGGCCGCCAAGGATCTGAAGGCGGGCCTCGAGGCTGCCGGCAGCTCCGCGTACGGTGCCTACCTGCACGGTTGGCAGTCCACCGTCCAGGGCTTCGCGAACGCGCAGTCCCCGAACGGCATGGATTTCCTGGAGGGCAGCATCGACCACCTGGCCCCGTACTACGAGCGCGTGCTTGATCTGCAGGACTCCGGTGCACAGATCGACTTCAACACCCGTGGCGCGAACCAGTTGACCTACCAAGGCGAGTTCGGCAAGCAGAACGCTGCTCTAATGCCGATGGGCACCTGGTACGTGGCTACGCTGCTCGCGCAGCAGGCCTCGGGCGAGGCCGACACCTTCGAGTGGGGCATGGCTCCCGCTCCGCAGTACGACGCTTCTACTGCGGGCACAGACAACACCCCGGTTACCTTCGGTGACCCGACCGGTATCGGCATCAACGTGGCGATCGACGACTCGAAGGTTGACGCCGCGAAGGAGTTCCTCGCCTTCATCGCCTCCGAGGACGCCGCCAAGGCGCTCGCGGGTATTGGTATCACCCCGGCCCTGATCACCGACGACGTGGTGAGCGTCTACTTCGGGACCGAAGGCGCCCCGCAGGATGAGCTCTCGAGCTTCGCGTGGTCCACCAATGAGGTGCTCCCGGAGAACCCGCCGAGCAACTCCACCGCGACCGTCCAGACGATTCTGGGTGACCTGCACACGGCTGTCCTCTCGGAGTCCTCCTCCGTGGCGGACGAGATCGAGAACGCCAAGCAGCGCATCGAGAACGAGGTTCAGTAATCCTCACAGCCGGGTTGGGCGCAGCGCCCAACCCGGCTGGATTCCGTAAGGAGAACTCATGTCAACCGCCACCGCTGAGCGGGTGCGCAAGAGCCAACGGCCTGGCGCGAAGCTCCGGCGCAGAAATGCTCTCATCGGCTGGACCTTCATCCTGCCCAACTTCCTGGGCTTTGCGATTCTGACCTTGGTGCCAGTTCTCGCACTGTTCTACATCTCCCTGACCGACTGGAACGCCTTCGGCAACGCGAACTTCGTGGGGCTCGCGAACTTTGAGCGGCTGGTTAACGACAACAGCTTCCAGATCGCCCTGGTCAACACGATCAAGTACGCGGTCATGTATATCCCCATGACCCTCGTCGTCTCCCTGGGTCTCGCTCTGCTACTCAACACCAAGCTCAAGGGCGTGGCCTTCTTCCGGACCGCGGCATTCTTCCCCTACATCACCTCGATCGTTGCCATCGCCATGGTCTGGAACATTCTGTTCAGCCCGGAGTACGGCCCGATCAACCAGATTCTGGGCTTCATCGGAATCTCGAACCCGCCCGGCTGGCTGACGTCGCAGACCTGGGCCATGCCCGCCGTTGCGCTGATCTCCATGTGGCGTGACTCCGGCTACTACATGATTCTGCTCCTTGCCGGATTGCAGACCATTCCGCGCGAACTCTATGAAGCCGCCCGGATGGACGGTGCCAACGCGTGGCAGCGCTTCTGGTACGTGACGTTGCCGGGACTACGCCCGCAGATGTTCTTCGTGACCGTCATGATGGTGATCGGATCGTTCAAGATCCTTGACTTGATTCTCGTGCTCACCAAGGGTGGGCCCGGCCAGGCGACCCTGGTGATCTCGCAGTTCATCTACCGCGAGGGTTTCGAGCGAAACAGCTTTGGCTACGCCTCGGCCGCAGCGATCGTGCTCTTCTTCATCTGCATCACGGTGACCATCGTTCAGTTCCTGATCAACAAGAAGAGGGAGGCGTGAGATGACCACCAAGCAACTCGCGTTGCCCGCACCTCGGGTCAAGACGACCTCGCCATTGAAGCGAGTCGGTAGGGGATTCCTCTACATCGGACTGCTGGCATTCTCGCTGTGGCTGCTACTGCCGTTCTTCTGGCTCGTGATGAGCTCGCTGAAGATGTCCAACGACGTCTTCTCGATTCCGATTACGTGGTGGCCGGATCCGCTGACCTGGCAGCACTACTCGGACATTTGGCAGAAGACCAACATGGTGACATGGATTAGGAACTCCCTGTTCCTTGCCACCATCGTTACCCTCCTGCAGGTGCTCACGGGATCCTTCGCGGCGTACGGCTTTGCGAAGATGCGCTTCCGTGGGCGCGACGTGCTGTTCCTCGCCTACGTGGGGACGATCGCCGTGCCGTGGCAGTCCTACATGATCCCGCAGTTCATCATGATGTCGCAGTTCAAGCTCTCGAACACCCTGCTCTCGATCATTCTGTTGCAGGCCTTCGGCGCGTTCGGTGTGTTCCTGATGAAACAGTTCTACGAGTCGATTCCCGAAGAGCTTTCGGAATCGGCCCGGCTCGATGGACTCTCGGAGTATGGCATCTGGCGCAGGATCATCCTGCCGCTCTCGACGCCAGCTATCGCGACGCTCTCGCTGCTGACCTTCGTCAATACCTGGAACGACTACATGGGTCCGCTCATCTACCTGCGTGATCGTGATCTCTGGACCATCCAAATCGGTCTGCGCAACATGGTGTCCAACCAATTCGATGCGAACTATGCGCTCATGTTCGCAGGCTTGACGATCTCGATCATCCCGATCACGATCATCTTCCTGCTCGGCCAGCGCTACTTCGTTGAAGGTATTGCGACCACCGGAATGAAGGGCTGACGGATGCGCCGGATTTCTCCCGACACCTTCACATTGGTGTTCGGTGTCGCCTACATCGGGCTCATGGGCAACGCGATGTTCCTCGTGGCGTGCCTGCCCGTGGTGTTCTTGGCGATGTTTACGGATCCGGCGCAGACGTGGCTCCTCCTTGCCATCCTCGGGGTCCTCGTCGCCCCAGCCCTTGCGGCCCTCTTCTCCGTGTTCCGTGCGTACTCGGAGGAGGGGAGCCTCGAGGTAGTGCGTGGCTTCTGGCGAAGCTGGCGCGCCACCGCGAGGAAGGCGCTGACCATCGGAGCGCTTGTCAGCATCGCCCTCGTGATCCTCGTCCTCGACATCCGGGTACTCACGGAGACCTCGTACGCCGGTCTCACCGTCCCGCTCCTGGCCGTCCTGGCCGTGCTCGTTGTCGCGATCACACCGCTCGCGCTGGCGGCGCTGGCAGACGTACCCGATGCGCGGATTCGTGACCTCCTCAAGGTGAGCGCACTGCTGGGAGTTCGCCGCTGGTACCTCACCGCGCTCTCGGTGATCATCCTGATCACACTCATTGCCTTCTTTGCCTACCGGCCGGCGCTTGCTCTCGGGCTCGCCGCTACGCCGCTGCTGTACGTCGTCTGGGCGAACAGCAGATTCACCCTTAAGCCCGCCGTCGTCGACGTCGAGATTACGACCACGGCGACGTCCTAGATCAGGAGATACTTGATGACAACCGGACTCGAGCCTGCGCTCGACGACGCCCTCGCGACCTTGCGTGCGAACATCGCGGTGTTCGATGGCAGTTACCCCGATGACACCACCGCCGCGAACGTGTATCCGTTGCGCAAGGCGCAGAACGGCATCGCCCTCGGCGGCAACTCGGGGTGGACCACTGGCTTCTGGCCGGGCATGTATTGGCTTGCCTGGGAGCTCACCGGTGACGAACAGTTTCGCGCCAACGCCGCCCGGTACGCGGAGGATTTCGCCCGCCGAGTACGCGCAGAGGAGGACCTGGACCACCACGATCTGGGCTTCCTCTTCTCGCTCTCGCTGGTCGCTTCATGGCGCCTCACCGGCAACGGAGACTCGCGTGATGCGGCACTCGAGGCAGCCCACATCCTTACCCGCCGCTTTCTCGAGCCCGCCGGCATCATCCAGGCGTGGGGAGACTTGAATGATCCGGCACAGCGTGGCCGCACGATCATCGACTCGCTCATGAACACGCCGCTGTGGACCTGGGCCGCGCAGGAGACTGGAGACGAGCGCTTCACCGAGATGGTGCGCCGCCACACCGAGCAACTCGCGTTGCACATCCTTCGTGAGGATGACTCCACCTTCCACACGTTCTACTGGGACGCCGAGTCCGGCGAGCCATTGCGTGGTGGCACCGAGCAGGGCGCGGCCGATGGCTCCTGCTGGGCCCGCGGCCAGGCGTGGGGGATCTACGGCTTCGCCATGAACTACCGCCACACCGGAAATCGGCTTCTACTGGACGCCTCGCGTCGCTGCGCAGGCTACTTCCTCGCGCATCTTCCGGATGACAGCGTTCCTTACTGGGACCTCATCTTTGGGGACGAGAGCGGGGAGCCGCGGGACTCGTCGTCGGGAGCGATCGCCGTCTGCGGACTGGACGAGCTCGCGTCTGTCGTGGACGATCCTGAGGAGGCGGCTCGGTACCGCGCTGCTGCCGAGACGATCATGAGCTCGCTGGTCGAGCACTACACCCCGTCCGAGCCGGCCGACGGCGCAGCCCTCCTCGTGCACAGCGTCTACGACCGTCCCAAATCCGTGGGCGTCGATGAGGGTAGCCTGTGGGGAGACTACTTCTTCCTTGAGGCGATCGCTCGCCGCGCACTGCCGTCCGAATGGCGTCCCTATTGGGAAGCCCCCAAGAAGAACTAACGATACGGAGAACATGATGATCCTTGACAGCTTCCGCCTCGATGGAAAGGTTGCGCTGGTCACCGGCTCCAGCCGCGGGCTCGGCCAGGGTGCCGCGCTTGCGTTCGCCGAAGCCGGTGCCGATGTTGCGCTGCTCGACCGCGTTGAGCCCGAAGAGACGATCGCACAGATCGAGGCGCTCGGCCGCCGCGCCTACGCGGTGACGCTCGACCTGATTGCCGCCACGCCCGAGGACATCCACGCGGCCATCGACGAGATCGTCGAGAACCTCGGGAGCTTGGACATTGTGGTGAACAACGCGGGCATCATCCGCAGGCACCCGGCGATCGACCACCCGGCCCAGGATTGGGATGACGTCCTCAAGATCAATCTGGACGCCGTCTTCCACATCACCCAGGCTGCCGGCAAGCACATGCTTCCGAAGGGCTACGGGCGCATCATCAACATCGCCTCGATGCTCTCGTTCCAGGGTGGCATCCTGGTGCCCGGCTACACGGCCTCCAAGCACGCCGTCGCCGGCATCACCAAGTCTTTCGCAAACGAGTGGGCAGCCTCAGGCGTGACGGTGAATGCCGTCGCCCCCGGCTACATGGCCACCGACAACACCGCGCCGATCCGCGCGGATGAGGATCGTGCGAACTCGATCCTGAGCCGGATCCCGCAGGGCCGCTGGGGCACCCCAGCTGACCTGCAGGGCGCCTTCGTGTTCCTCGCCTCGGAAGCTGCCTCATATGTGACGGGCGCGATTCTTCCAGTCGACGGCGGCTGGCTCGTTCGGTAAGAGACGTTCAACAAGAAAGACAAGGAGACGAAAATGGAGCAGCGTTACGCTGTGAGCCCCGATCAGATTCCCGGAATGGACACGCAGGAGATGCGCGATCGGTTCCTGGTGCAGGATCTCTTTGTGCCGGGGGAGGTGAAGGTGGTCTACACCCACCACGATCGCATCGTGCTGGGTGGCGCGACTCCGGCGGATGGCCCGCTGGCGCTTCCGACGTTCCCCGAGATGCGCGCGGAGTTCTTCCTCGAGCGCCGCGAAATCGGCATCATCTCGATCGCCGAGACCGGCACCGTGACCGCCGACGGCGAGGCCTACGAGATGCCGAAGGGTTCCGCACTGTACCTCGGCCGCGGCACCAAAGATGTGGTGTTCGAAGGCGAAGGTGCACAGTTCTACCTGTTCTCCGCCCCGGCGCACACCTCCTACCCGAACGCCCTCGTGCTCGCCGGCCAGGGAACCGTGCGCGAGTTGGGCGATCAGTCCACCTCGAACCGCCGTTCGCTGAACCAGTACATCCACGAGAACGGCATCAAGTCGTGCCAGATCGTGATGGGCGTGACCTCGCTCCACGAGGGTTCGATGTGGAACACGATGCCGGCGCACACTCACGATCGCCGCACCGAGTGCTACCTCTACTTCGATGTTCCGGAGGACGCCCGTGTGGTGCACATCCTCGGCGAGCCCTCGGAGACCCGGCACATGGTGGTCGCCAACAAGGAAGCCATCATCTCGCCGAGCTGGTCCGTGCACTCCGGCGTCGGGACGGCCGCCTACTCGTTCGTATGGGCGATGGCCGGCGAGAACCAGTCCTTCGATGACATGGACGGCTTCTCCATCACCACGATGCGCTAGAAACGCCTGACGCTGATGGCGCGGACTCTACGGGGTTCGCGCCATCAGCGTCTTGGGGGCGCGGTAGAAGCCCGCACAATCAGCTCCGTGGGCAGCCCGATGCGGCTGCTCGCCTGGTCCACGGTGCCGTCCAGTAGCCCGAGCACGATCCGAACGAGCTCGTTGCCAATCTTCGCCCAATCCTGCTTCACCGTGGTGAGCGCGGGCGAGGAGTATGCGGCGAGGGCGATATCGTCGAAGCCGACGACGGAGACGTCCTCGGGCACGCGATGGCCGGCTTCGTGGAGGGCCCGGAGCAACCCAAAGGCCATCTCATCATTGCCGGCGAACACGGCCGTGATCTCGGGATTGGCGGCGATCTCGAGTCCCGCCGCATAGCCAGAGGCCGCGATCCAGTCGCCCCGCCAGGGCTTCGGTCGCGGCAAGCCGGCGAGGCCGAGTTCACGCTGCCATGTGTGCAGGCGCACGTTCGCCGGATCTGAGTCCGCCGGCCCGGCGATGTGATGGATCCTGCTGTGGCCAAGTTCGAGGAGATGCCGGACAGCGTCCTGGGAGCCCTGCACCTGATCGGCAACGACGCCGGGGAAGTGCCCGATCAGCCGCGAATCGGAGACGACGACGGGCAGGCCGCTCGGCAGCGCGAGCGACTCCGGCTCGGCGCCCTCGGCACGAATGATGATTAAGGCGTCAATTGCCTGGTTCGAGAGTCTCCCTGCTGCCTGCCGCCAGGTCTCCGCTTCGGTGTCGTGAATGTGCAACAGGGTCACGGTGTGATTGGCCTGCTCGGCCGCGTCGACGACTGCTTCGGTGGTGAGGGCTTCGCCAGTCCGGCCAATCTGGTGGGCGATGAGCCCGATCGTGTCGAAGGAGCCGCTGCGGAGTGCGCGAGCCGTCCGGTTGGGCGAGATGAGCATCTTCTTCAGGATCTTCATCCCCACGATGAAGTCCACCTACGCCGCGGCCGCCGTGATCACCTTCATGGCTGCGTGGAACAACTTCCTGTGGCCGAAGGTCGTGTTGGTGAACAACGACTACCAGACCATGCCGATGCTGATCTCGAATCTGCGCTCGGGCTACGTTACCGACTACGGTGTACTTATGCTCGCGGTTCTGATTGCATCGCTTCCGACCGTGATCGTGTTCCTCTTGCTGCAGCTTAGCTTCGCCAACGGAATTACAGGAGCAATCAAGTGACCTTCGATCTCGCGCGTCTGAGTGACCCGGAGTTCTTCGCCGACAATCGCATGCCCGCGCATAGCGATCACCGCTGGTTCCGAGAGGAGGGCGGCAGCTTCGAGAGATCCTTGAACGGCGCGTGGCAGTTCCATTGGGCCATCAACCAGGACGAGGCGCCTAGCGGCGCGGAGCTTGGCGATTTAGACGCCGTCGAGTGGGCCGAGATTCAGGTGCCGGGGCACGTGGAACTGCAGGGCTACGGATATCCGCGATACAACAACGTGCAGTACCCCTGGGACGGGCGCGAGCAGATCGCACCCGGCCAGGTGCCCCAGCGCTACAACCCGGTCCTGAGCTATCGCACGGAGTTCGTGGCAGAGGCGTTGGCGCCGGGGGAGCGGCTCAGCGTCTCGTTCCACGGCGCCGAGAGCGCGATCGCGGTGTGGTTGAACGGTAGCTATGTGGGCTACGGCTGCGACTCCTTTACGCCCTCCGAGTTTGATCTGACCGACGTCGCCGTGGCCGGGACCAACGTGCTGGTGGCACAGGTCTTCACGTACTCGGGCGCGTCATGGCTGGAGGATCAGGACTTCTTCCGGTTCTCGGGCCTCTTCCGCGATGTCATCCTCTACCGCCGCCCCGCCGTGCACGTGCAGGACCTGCGCGTCACCACGGTGGTTGCGGACGATCTTTCGAGTGCGCGGGTTACCCTGGCGATCGATGTCCAGGGTGAGGGCTCCGTGATTGCGGAACTGGACGGCGTCGGCGAACTCGTTGCAGCGAGCGACGGCTCCTACGGGATCGATGTGGCTGATCCACACCTGTGGAGCGCCGAGGACCCGTACCTGTATGAGCTCACGATCACCGTGCGCGATTTGGCGGGTGAGATCACCGAGGTGATCCCGCAGCAGGTTGGCCTGCGCCGGTTCGGCATCGAAGATGGCGTGCTCAAGATCAACGGGAAGCGGATCGTCTTCAATGGTGTGAATCGGCACGAGTTCGGGCTCAACGGCCGGGTCATGACCCCCGCCGAGATCGAGGCGGACATCGTCCTGATGAAGCGGCTCAACATCAACGCCGTGCGCACGAGTCACTACCCGAACAGCTCGGCGTTCTACGACCTGTGCGACCGCTACGGGCTCTACGTGATCGACGAGATGAACCTCGAGACGCACGGCTTGTGGGATGAGGTCGAGAAGAAGCGCCGTCCGCTCGAGCAGGCCGTGCCGGGCGATCTGCCCGAGTGGCGTCCCGCGCTTCTCGATCGCGCAAGGAGCCTGCTGGAGCGGGACAAGAACCACCCGAGCGTGGTCATCTGGTCCTGCGGCAACGAGTCGTATGGCGGCACGAACATCCTCGCCGTTTCGGACTACTTCCGCTCCGCAGATACCCGCCCCGTTCACTACGAGGGTGTGCACTGGGATCCGCGCCACCCCGAGACCACGGACATGGTGAGCACCATGTACACCCCCGCCGCCGAGGTGGAGGAGTTCCTCTCGACGCATCGGGACAAGCCGTACATCCTCTGCGAGTACGCGCATGCCATGGGCAACTCGTTCGGCGCGGTCGATAAGTACGTTGATCTCGCCTACCGTGAGCCGCTATTCCAGGGTGGCTTCATCTGGGACTTCGCGGATCAGGCGCTGATGACCACCGGGCCGAATCCGATCCTCGGATACGGCGGCGATTTCGGCGAGTCCCCGCACGATAACGAATTCTGCGGCAACGGCATCCTCTTTGCGGACCACACGCCGAAGCCGTTCTGCGCGGAGGTGCAGTATCTCTACCAGGGGCTGAAGACTCGGTTCGAGTTCGCGTCGCTGGAGATCGAGAATCGCTACCTGTTCACGAACTCGGACGAGTTTGAGTGCCGGGTGACGGTCTCACGGAACGGCGTGCAGACGGCCGAGGTTGTGCTCGAGACGGATGTGCCGCCGGGCGAGTCCCGCTCGTACCCGTTGCCGGTTCGCATTCCGCGTGACCTCGCCGAGTACGCCATCGACATCACGTTCGCCTTGCGCGAGGCGACGCCGTGGGCGGAGGCGGGCCACGTGGTGGCCTCCGATCGGGAGGTTCTCCCCGCGGCCATGATGTCGCCAGCGAACCAAAGCCCGAAGCCGGAGGTGATCCGCGGCATTCACAACGTCGGTGTGCGCGGCGAGGGATTCCTCGTACTGTTCTCGGAACTGCACGGTGGGCTCGTGTCCTACCGCGTGGGCGAGACTCCAGAGGCCGGGCGTGAGCTCCTCGCGGGGAAGGCGCTGCCGAACTTCTGGCACGCGCCCACTGCCAACGAGCGCGGCTGGGGAATGCCGTTCCGCGACACCGCCTGGCGTAGCGCCAGCCTCGATGCCCGCGTGGCTGGGGACCCGAAGGTCACGGAGTTTGAGGACTACGTCGAGGTTGCCTACGTCTACGAGCTGCCCACCCAGCCGGTCTCGACGTGCGACGCCGCATACCGCGTGTTTGGCGACGGCCGGATCGACGTGGAGCTGACTCTGCACGCGGCGGAGGGGATGCCGGACGCGCCCGAGTTCGGGATGCAGTTCGCCGTTCCGCCGGAGTACCACCAGGTGCGTTGGTACGGCGAGGGCCCGCACGAGTGTTATGTGGATCGCCGGGGGGCCGCTCGGCTCGGGATCTACGAGGACGATGCGAGCGAGATGCTCACGCCCTACAACCGGCCCCAGGAGGCAGGTAGCCGCACCGGGGTTCGTTGGGCGGAAGTGACCGATGCCGACGGCGCGGGGTTGCGTTTCGAAGGCCGGATGGAGTTCTCGGCCCTGCCGTGGACGCCCGCCGAGATCGAAAACGCGCGGCACCACGAGGAGCTACCGCCGATCGCCCGTACGGTGATCCGGCCGGCGCTGAAGCGCCGCGGCGTGGGTGGCGACCAGTCGTGGGGCGCCATGACGCACCCAGAGTATCGCCTGCCGGAGGGTCCGATGACGTTCCTCTTCTCGTTCCGGGGTGTGGCTCCTGCCGCTGGTTAAAGGATCCTCGTTGGTTGAGCGAAAGCCCGGAGGGCTGAAGTCGAGACCATGTCCCGGTGGCGAGCTGCTTGAGGCCTGGACGGGAATGATGCTCGCTCTGTTCTTGGCCGGGCTGAGAACGACCGTGCGGGGCTCGTTGACGAGTAGCCGGGCGGAGAATGACCGCTGGCGGTCGTCCAGGCGCCCGGATGACTGAGATCTGGCCTCTGAACGGTCGTCAACCGCCCGGCGTCGACATGACTGTGGCGGGGACGATGATTCGTCCCCGCCACGTCGTGCGGTCACCGTGCCGGAGGCATACCCAGCTTCAGATAGTTGAGCCGTGCTTCCTCGGTCAACGTGTGGAGCCGCTCTGCGCGGCTGGTGCTGCGGCGCTCGAGGTGAACCCGAGCGTTGCGCGCAAGATGGTTCTCACGCCTGTGTTTCAGGCGCTGAAAAGTGGACATGATTCCCTCTCAGGATGGATTGCGGGCGCGCGAGAGCGCGCTCAAGAAACGATGTGTGGTTGGTGCCGAACCGTTAGCGGTTGCCTCGGCGGACCGAGGTCTTCGGCGGAACCACGCGGGAATGTGCGGGCGTAATCGCCTTCGGCGTGGTGGCCTTCGTGCCGCCGTGGCCGTCCCCCTTGTGGGTGGTCTTCTTGCTCATCGCACTCCCTCCTTCCGTGGGTGTCCATGCGCGATGTTGCGCGTGTTCATCCACAGTAGGCACTCGCCGTCGGGCCGGTCCAGCTATTTTCTGGCCGGCTCGGGGCGGTGCACGCCGCGCGGCTCGTAGCCGAGCGCGTCGCTGAGGCCGAGTAGATCGGCCAGGAACCAGATGATCGACGCCCACATCTCGGTTCCTTGCAGCCCAGGCTCGTCATCGCGCGCGAAGCCGAAACCTTCGCCGGGCACGTACGCCGCGAGGGCGTCGTCGAGTAGCCGGCGGGCGATCCCAGTGATCTCCTCGCTCCGGTGCGAAGTCTGGCGGCGCGCGAGCCAGAGCGGGTGTGCCACGTCCAGCACGTTGCAGGCGTTCTGGACGCCCGGCGCGAAGTAGCGCGGATCCTCGGTGTGGCTGAGCACGGTGTCGATCACGCGCTCGGGATACGGCAGCGGCACGCCGAACTGCGCGAACGTGCCGCGGGATGCACGGTAGAAGCCGTTGACCGGGAGTAGTAGATCGTCGTCGGTGCCGCCCCAGAGGCCCGTGCGCGGATCAGCAGTGGTGCCGAGCCAGCCGAACCCCGCCTCGCGCGTTCCCGGAGCGCTCGCGGCGCCCAGGCGCTCATTCCAGAGGAGAGCCGTGCCCAGTGCGTCGACGTCGTGCCCGGCAGTCCACGCATTCTCTCGCCACGGGCGCCCTTCCAGGAACCCGACGATGGCCTTCGCATCCATGCTTGCCACCTCAGCAATCGGGTACGCGAAGGAGCTCCCGAGCACGTCCAGCGCATAGCCCGCGCAGAGCACGTGATAGTTCACGTCCGAGTTGCGGAGCTCAAGCGCTGCGTCCGGTGCTTCGAGCGGCGCGATCAGCCCCGTGACCGGATCCTGCAAGCTCCGGAGCCGCTCGATGTGTTCGACGGCGCCCAGCTGGCCGGGGACGCCGCCCCACATCGCGGCGAGCTCCACGGCATCGCAGTGCGCGCGCACTGTTCGCGGCGCGCCGGGGACGTCAAGATAGTGGTCTCCCGTCCAAGAACGATCCAGGATCGCGTCGAGATCGCCGTGGAGCCGCGCAGAGAACTCCTGGAGACGTTCCCGATGGTGGCCACCCCGCCAGCCCTTCACACGTGCAGGCACGCCCGCCACGATCGCACCAGCGGGAACATTCTTGGTGACCACTGCCGCCGCCCCGATCACGGCGCCATCGCCGATTGTGACGCCGTCCAGGATCACGGCATGGGAGCCGATCCATACGTCGCTTCCAATCTGGATTCCCTTCTCCGTGAGCGGCTGGCGGAACACCTCGATGCCGGGCTCGAAACCGTGATTGAACGCGAGAATAGAGACATGTGAACCGATCCGAACGCCGTCGCCCATCGTGATCTCGCCTCGCACCGCCGTCGAGATATTGATGGAACAATCGCATCCAATCCGGAGCCTTCCCGAGAGGTTGGCATAGGCCGCAATCGTGCTGCGATCGCCGAGTTCGAGCGTTTCGGTTTGTACCGCCGCCAATTCGGAGATGAAGCAGTCGGCGCCGATCTCTGAGCCGGGGAACGCGCCCACGAACGCCTGCTGGAGCTGACGCTGGTGAGACCGCTCGTCGTCGGTGGCGTGCGCGCGGAACTCCCATGGGGCGTAGTCGAAGTGGTGCCGGTCGAACGGGTTCTTCACGGAGTTCATCACGGTTGCGACTCGGTTTGCTTCGCCCACTCCGCTCAACCAGCGGACGGTGTAAGTGGCTGCGGCGCCGGATTCTGCCAGAGCCCGAAGCGGTAGCGGGTACCGGTGCGTGAGGTCTCCCACGGGCCGTAGCGAACCGGACCGGGGAGCTCGGGCGCCTGCGTATCGCCAGGGGCATTCGTCTCGATCTCCGTGACGTATACCCGATCAGCGTAGGGGAGCGCGGCCTCGTAAACCTGGCCTCCGCCCATCACCCAGATGTCGCTGTCCGCGGTGAGGCCAGCGAGCAGGTCATTGACCACCTCAGCGCCTTCCGCGACATACTCCTCGTTGCGAGTGAGCACGATGTTGCGCCTGCCGGGCAGCGGCCGAAACTCCGGCTCCAGCGATTCCCACGTGGTGCGTCCCATGAGGAGCGTCTTGCCGCGGGTCATCCGCTTGAAGTACGCGAGGTCCTCGGGCACGTACCAGGGCATCACGCCACCCTCGGCAATCACGCGCGCGGGCGTCTGGGCGTAAATCATCGTGATCACGGCGGCTCCTACACAGCGATCGGGGCGGAGATTGTGGGGTGGTGTTGGTACCCCACAATCTGGACGTCCTCGTAGACGTATTCGAAGATACTGGGCGCCGTGTTGAGGTTCAGCGTTGGGAACGGGTAGGCCTCCCGAGCGAGCTGCGTTTCGACGGCCTCGATGTGGTTGGAGTAAATGTGGCAGTCACCGCCGGTCCACACGAAGTCGCCCGCCTCGAGTCCGGTCTGCTGCGCCACCATGTGCGTGAGGAGCGCATAGGAGGCGATGTTGAACGGAACTCCGAGGAACAGATCCGCACTGCGCTGGTAGAGCTGACAGGAGAGCTTGCCACCGGCCACGTAGAACTGGAACAGGGCGTGGCACGGGACCAGCGCCATCTGGTCGAGCTCGGCCACATTCCACGCCGAGACGATGTGACGGCGCGAGTCTGGGTTGGCCCGTATCTGCTCGATCACCTGGCTGATCTGGTCGATGTGGCCGCCGTCGGCAGTGGGCCACGAGCGCCACTGGACGCCATAGACCGGGCCGAGATCGCCCTCCTCATTTGCCCATTCGTTCCAAATCCGCACGCCGTTGTCCTGGAGATACCGCACGTTCGATTCGCCGCGGAGGAACCAGAGGAGCTCGTAGACGATGGACTTCAGATGCACCCGTTTCGTGGTGATCAGCGGGAAGCCCTCGGAGAGGTCGAAGCGTAACTGTGCGCCGAATCGCGAGAGCGTTCCGGTGCCAGTCCGATCGGACTTGGAGGTGCCGTTCGCCAGGACATCGCGGAGCAGGTCTTCGTAGGCCGTGTTCACCATGGGGCCGATCCTATGCGTACTCGGTTAACGAGTGGGGTCGATGGTCACCATGTAGTCGGCGCCGGCCCGCAACGTCCGCCCCACGGTGCAGTTCTTCGATATGAGGTGAGCGCTACGCTCGCGAAGCTGCTCCAGCGCGGCGCCATCGAGGCTGGCCGTGTCCAGCTCAAAATCGACGTTGATGCGCTCGTATCGGTTCTCATCCGGTACGGTATCGGCACCAAACGCGAGCTGGACCTCCACGTCATCGCCGAGCGTGTGCATCAAGCGATGGTCCGCACTCATTCCCGCACACATGGCCAGGGCCACCTGGAGCAGTTCCCCGGGTGTGAAGGCGCCCGGAACGTCCTTCGGCCCGACGACGATCTCGCCGCCCCGCTCGTTCATGGCGCGGTAGGTGCGAGTCCCGATCCGCTCCGCCCTCATCGGGCGAGGTACTCTGCCGCGGCCTTCGCTTCTGCGCGGACAAGCTGCTCGAGCATGCTGACGGCCTTCTGCTCGATCGCCTTACCAACGAGGGGTATCGAAACCTTAACCTCGCCTTCGAAGGCGCGCTCGCAGGTCTCGCCGTTGCTGGTGAGCCGGAAATCGGCGCGGGCGCTCGCAGGAACGCCCGAGAACTCGGCGGTCAGCACGCCGGTGGGCGAGCGGTCTCCGGCAACTGGGTGCCAGAGCTCGGTGATTGTTGCGGTCAATGAATCCGGAACGAAACGGCGGTAATTCGCGGGCACCAGATCGCCCGAAACGGGGACCACGATGGTGAGCCGATCATCGACCGATTCGATGGATGACGCCTCGAGTCCGGCCTTCGCCAAGCGGAAGCGGGCGAACTCGGGATCGAGTAGTAACGCGCGGGTGGCCGCGACGTCGGCGGCATAGGCGGCGGTCGTTAGAAATTTCATGGTGTCCTCCTGCCACTAAGCGTATCGGCACCACGTAGTCTTGTGGGGTGGCAAACCTCGCCGAGATGCTCCGAGAGAGCGGCACGCATTCACCAGTCGAAATCGATTGGTTGCACCTGCTCGTCGTCGACTGGCAGGTGATTGCGGACCTCTCCTTCGCCGATCTTGTGCTGTGGGTGGAGCGCGATGACGGGTTCATCGCCGTCGCCCATTGCCGTCCCTCGACCGGAACCACGGTCCACCAGGATGACGTGATCGGGCTGAACCTACCTGCGGCGCGTGTGGAACTGATGCGCCGCGCGATGAGTTCGGGGATGATTCAGCACTCGCTCGAGCCGCGCTGGACCGGTAGCTATGCCGTGCGTGAGGACCTCGTGCCGGTGGTCTGCAACGGCACGACGATCGGTGTGATGGCGCGCGAATCGAACATCGGGATCGCCCGTTCTCCCTCGCGGCTCGAGGTCAACTACCTGGCGCTCGCGGACGAGCTCTGCGCGATGGTGGCGCGGGGGGAGTACCCGCAGACCTCCGCCCCCACCTCGGGGCGCGGCACACCGCGTGTGGGTGACGGCATCGTCCGGCTCGATGCCGAGGGTTCCGTGAGTTATGCAAGCCCCAACGCGATGAGTTGCTTCCACCGGCTCGGCGTGCGTGGCCCGATCGAGGGTCAGTTCCTCGCCGAGGCTGTCGCAGATCAACTGGAGCAGACCAGCAGCCTCGACGAGTCGCTCGCCGTGGTGCTGATGGGGCGCGCCGCATGGCGCACCGAGGTCGAGGCAAATGGAGCGAGCCTCTCGTTGCGCTCGATTCCGATTACCGAATATGGACAGCGCCGTGGTGGCGCCGTCCTCGTTCGAGACATTTCCGAGATCCGGCTGCGTGAGCGTGAGCTGCTCTCCAAGGACGCCACTATTCGCGAGATCCACCATCGCGTCAAGAACAACTTGCAGACCGTCTCGGCGCTACTGCGGCTCCAGGCGCGGCGTTCCACGAACCCCGAGACGACCTCGGCGCTGCAGGAGGCGCAGCGGCGCGTGGCGATCATCGCGCTCGTGCACGAGACGCTCTCGCAGACCATCGACGAGCAGGTGGACTTCGACGAGATGATCAACCGGATCTTGACGGTCTCCTCGGACATCGCCGCACCGGATGCGCACGTGCAGACGCGATTCGCTGGTAGCTTCGGTCGAATCCCCTCCCGCGTGGCGTCGTCTCTTGCCGTGGTTGTCACCGAACTGGTGGCTAACGCCGTCGAGCATGGGCTTGCCGAGAAGGGTGGCACCGTGACTCTCACAGCGCACCGCGACGGCGAAAGCCTCGAGGTGACGGTGGTCGACGACGGCGAGGGAGTGGGCGCGGAAGGCCCCGGTTCGGGACTCGGCACCCAGATCGTGCGCACACTCGTGGACGCGGATCTACGCGGCTCGATTCGCTGGGATGCCGGCGAGTCCGGCGGAACGATCGTGCACCTCTCGGCGCACGTTGGAAGCTAGCGGGCGGCTGGGCGTCAGCCGGCGCGGCGGGCGCGGGCAGTGCGGCGCTTCAGGGCGCGGCGCTCGTCTTCGCCGAGGCCACCCCACACACCGGCATCCTGGCCGGTGTCGATGGCCCACTTGAGGCACGTGTCGATGACCTCGCAGCCCCGGCATACAGCCTTGGCTTCCTCGAGCTGCACAAGAGCCGGACCCGTGTTCCCAATGGGGAAGAAGAGTTCCGGGTCCTCAGTGAGGCAGGCTGCGCGGTGACGCCAATCCATGGTGGCCTTTCAGCTACGTAAAACGAAAAACGCGCCCCCAAGTTTCTGGCTCCGTCGGCGCTTTCTCAAGGTTCGCATGCGTATCGGTCGCAATCAATAGTTCAGGCGGAACACAAACGGTTATGTTCCTCACACCATCCCGCGCTCGTGGGGGAGTTTCGCGCTGCCCGTAGGATGAATGCATGCCTACAGCCCCCGGTGGAATCCGAGCCGCAGCCGCACTCAGCATCCTTGGCGCGCTCGCGCTGGTCGCGACCGCGATCGTGGACATCGTGCGTACGCGGGATTTTGAGATGAGCACCTTCGTCACGGCTGGCTTCTATCTGCTGGTGACCGTGATCCTGATTCTCGTGGCGCGGAAGCTCCGGGAAGGCTCGGGGACTGCTCGTAGCATCGTCATCACGTGGTCACTGATCCTGGTGCTCGCGATGATCACGCTGATCCAGATTCTTGGGTGGGTGTCTTACGTGGGAATCGCGCTCGGCGTAGCCACGCTTATCGTGCTGGCGTTGCCCTCGTCACGTGCGTTCATTCGCCCGCGCGAGCTCTTCCAGGACTGACTCTTCGGAAGCGCGCTACCCGCCGTGTGAGCCCTCACCCACCGAGGTGACCGTGGTCAGCATGAACACGCAGTCGGTCAGGGCCGTCACCGCGTGGCGCTCGTGGGTGAGGACCCACAGCTTGCCCTCCTGGATCTCCTCGGGGGCGTTCTGCCCGCATTCGATCTGGAGCCGGCCCTCGAAGACCACGATCGTGGCCGCGGGTGGCGAGTTGTGCTCGGCGAGCCGCGTTCCCTTCCTGAGCGCGATCACGGTCTGGCGGAGTTCGCCATCGTGAGCGACGAGCTTGGCATGGCGTCCATTCGGGGCGGCGCGCGCCTCAACAAGGTAGTCCTCGACGATGCTGGCAAGGTCAATCACGCTGCTACCTCCTCGGTGTGGTACCTCTCACATTAGGGCACTTCTGCCGAACCCGCGCGTCGGCAGAGGCGGACGGCGCGGGCCCGGCCGGCGTCAATCAGCACCGCGCAGCCGGCGCTACCCGGCTCGAGTTCGGGTGCCAGCTCGGGCGCCACGCGTGGACAGAGATCCGGTCGGAGCACCAAGAGCGGGGCGTGGCCTCGGAGGTGACCGAGTACCCCGCCGAACGCGCCCGACCAACTGTCCGGGGTCGCCGTCGCGATGAGCGTGCCCTCGGGGACCGGGCCGCTTCCGGCGGGGGATTCGACGATCTGCGCCTCGGCGAGTTGGGTGGCGATCATCAGGGCAGTCTCGGTGCGCCCGGAACCGCGCGGCCCGACGACGGCAATGGAGCCAGCAGGAATCCGCACCTCCGCTTCGCCATCGTGCCCGAGGTGAATCGTGCCGGGCTGCGGCCGGAGACGTGCGGTGAGTGGCAGTGGCCGGAGAGCGGGGTCGGGCTCGGGTACGGTGCTCTCGACCCAGCTGACTTGGGCCATGTGGCCGTCGATCACGGCACGTCCCCTGATAGGCGATTGGAGCAACGCTTGGCCATCACGGTCGAGGCCTGCCAGTGCGGCGGCGGAACGGTCGAGGCCGGCAAGTACGATCCGGTCGGCGATTCCGCGGCCCCAACGAGGCGTGGTGTCGTGGGTGAGCAGGATCGGCCGTGCGCCGGAACGGATGAGGCTCTCGAGTACTTGCTCGGATGCTGCGGGCCCGTGCAGTGCATCGTGCGCCGCGGCCCAGTCCTCGACGCCGTCGAGCACGATCCGGCCACCGCCACTCTTGGAAAGCTCGAAGGAGCGCAGCACGAGGCGCGTCTGGCGGGGCTCGATGTCCCCTCCTGTTCCGATCAGCCAGCAGCGTTCGCCGGCCTGACGTGCCGCCGCCGCGCAGGCGCGGGCCGTTGTGCTGAGTCCGCGACCATGCGCGCCGACCACGAGGAGCGGGGCGGTGGGGAGCACATAGGTGCTGCGGCGGAGGTGCTCCGGTTCGTCCACGAGCGCCACGCCTCCGGGTGCTGCCGTGAGCCGTGCGGGGAGTGCAGGCAGCCATGGTGGCGTGGCATGGCAACCCGCCCATCTTCGCCGAATCGCCGCCACCTCGGCCGCCGGATCGGGCGTCCATGCGATCTGCGCGACGCGGTGGGTGCCATCAACCACCACCGCACGTCCAGGGACGGCGGCGAGCCGGGCTGCCGCGTCGGTCCCAATCAGGTCATGGGAATCGGCCGACTCGGTGGCGCGCAACGCGATCCGGAGTGGGATGTTGGCCCGCATGTCCGGCGTCACCGCCCCGCTGGGGCGTTGCGTTGCCAAGATCATGTGCACACCGAGCGAACGGCCCTGTGCCGCCAACCGCACCAGTTGATCGAGCGTGTCCGGGACGTCGTCGGCCAGGGCCCGAAACTCGTCCACGACGATCACGAGGCGGGGCGGGGGATCGTCCAGTTCGGATATATCCCGTGCATGCTGCGCGGCAAGCACGCGCTCCCGTTCGCGCAGTGCCGCGCGGAGCGAGGTGATGATGCGCTGGGCGCTCGCGGGATCGAGATCGGTGGCGGTATCGGCCACGTGGGGAAGTTCGGCGAGGGTATCGCTGGTGGCGCCACCCTTGAAGTCGATCAGCACGATGTTGAGGTGGGTGGGAGGCAATCGCGCGGCCATCAGGAGTAGCCACGAGGTGAGGAGTTCGGACTTGCCGGAGCCGGTGGCTCCTGCCACCAAAGCGTGTGGAGCGCGTGCCAGATCGATTTGCACGGGGCCCGCATCGCTCCGGCCGAGAGCCACACTGAGCCCGGATCCGGCGATGGCGGAGGCCTCGGCGAACAGGTAGTGGATAGGAAGCGGATCGCGATTCGTGCAGAGTTGACCGGCCCACCGCGTGGTGGCGCGGCAACCACGCGGGAGGCGCAGCGGGAGTGCCCACTGGGGGCGTCGGGCCCAGGTGATCGCAACGGCGTCGCGGGCTGGTGGGGTGGCTCCGAAGCTCACGAGCAGGCCCGTGCCGTGCGTGGTCACCCATGGACTGGCCACTGCGAGGACGTCCGGGTCATTCCAAGTGGCGAGGTATCCGGCCAACCAGATTGCCTCCGCTTCGCTGCGTACGGCCCAGCCCGAGCCCGCGAGCTCGCCGCGGAGAGCCCGGACGGGCACGTGCGGTTCGCTGTGGAAGGCGCGGCCCTCGTGTGAACTCACCAGGATCGCAAGGGGGCTGCGTAGCGGGCGGAGACGGCGGGACTTCCGGCGAAATGCTTGCGTGAGGAGCAGTGCGGGCGCGAGCAGGAAGAACCAGCGCCAGGCCGGGCCGTTCGCCAGGAATGGGATAAGGAGCGCGGCGAGCAGGAGCGCGCCAGCGATCAGCCAGGGAAGTCTCGAACGCCGGTGTGGCCGCCGCTCGAGCCGGAACTGGTTGCCGGCTTCGATGATCGTGCGATGGCTCAGTCTGCGCCAGCCACGGCTCGGGAGGCGGCGGTGCCAGTGCCGTCCGACGCGTGCCGGATTCGTCCCGACGGCGCGCGCCCGCACCTCGTCCGACGCCCGAATCCGGATGTGTTCCCGTGAGACGTGCCTGCCCTCGGCCGGGATGTCGCCGGCGCGCCCGATCGTGACGGCGCCCGCGATCGGCCACACGGTTCCGGCGCGCGGGCCGTCGAGCGCGGTGAGAAACCAGCGCGCTTCCGCAGCGGGTACGATCGGCATCCTTCAACGAAACCGCGCCGCACCACCGCGTCGCAACGCCCCTGTGGATAGCGCAACACTGCGAGGTCGACCCCTGTGGATAACGCACCGCGCGTGCCTTCCGTGCAAGAGAATTCTCGTCCTGCGCGTAGTCGCAGGATCCAGAAACACACTTCGGATTCGACGGTCGGCCTGGATTCTGCGATTCCGCTCCGCTCCACGCAGAATGACGTGTTTCGGCGATGGAGAGGCGCTCTTAAACCGCCTGCGAGCCGAGCGGGGCGATGAGTTGCGGGCCGTTGTTGCGCACGCTGTTGACTGTGGTCGCGACCGGCCGTGCGGTGAGCTCCGGCCCGGGCTCACTGATCAACTCGAGCGCATCTTCGCGATCGCGGATGGTGGGGTTCAGCCAATCCGAGATCGAGCTGAGGAACACGGGCTCGCGGTCGTGGATCTCTCGCAGCTCGGGCCGGGCCGCGCGCGTGAGGATCGTGCACGTGAGCAACTCGTCCCGCCACAAGGAGTAGAGGCCAGCGGCGGCCAGGGGAGCGCCGTCGGGAGCGGAGACATAGAACGGCTGTTTCGCGCCCTTGGCGGGAGCCGCCTGCCACTCGTAGTACCCCTCCATTGGCACCGCGCAACGGTAGTACTGCAGCGAGCCGCGGAACGAGGGCTTCTCGGCCACGGTCTCGGAGCGCGCGTTGATCATGCGTGCGCCCATGCCCGGGTCCTTCGCCCACGAGGGCACGAGGCCCCACTGGGCGGCGTCGAGGATGCGCAGAAGTTCGCCGCCCTGCTGCATCTCGTAAATCACGCGTACCGCCGTGGTGGGCGCAACGTTCCAGTTCATCGGCAGCTCGGCGGCGACCGGCGAGACCGTGTCCACCGTAAAGATGTCCGCGAGTTCTTGAGCCTGGCGAAACGACGCATATCTACCGCACATGCTCCCATCTTCTCGCAGGAGACAGACATCCCGCGGATGTTCGCAGGATGTGGAGTTGTGGGCCTTCTATTCCGCAGTTTAGGAGGCCGTGCGCTCCACAACCGCACGCGTAGGGCGGGCAGGGGCAGGCCCCGGCTCAGCCGACGGCGTGAATTGCCGAGTGTCGCGCGCGGAGAGTATGGCGGCGGTCCGTGCCTGGCAATGACACAATGACGAGCGTGGACGTGACTGCTGCCCGGGCCCGCTGGTCCGAACTCGCCCCCGTGCTCGCCGATGCCCTCGAGGCGTATCACGTGAATGATGCGCCGATCATCTCGGACTCCGAGTACGACACGATGATGCACGAGCTGCGCGCCCTCGAGTCCGAGTTCCCAGAGCTGGCCACGCCCGATTCGCCCTCGCGCGCGGTGGGAGCCCCGGCGCTCACCGATTTCGCCCCGGTGGAGCACCGTGAACGCATGATGAGTCTCGAGGACGTGTTCTCCTATGAGGAGCTGGCCGCCTGGTTCACGCGCGTTGCGGCCATCGCCGGGAGCGGTACATTCCCCGTGACGTCCGAGGTGAAGGTGGACGGCGTCGCCATCTCGCTCACCTACGAGAACGGCGAGCTCACCCGGGCTGCAACTCGAGGCGACGGCCGCGTGGGGGAGGACGTGACGCTGAATGCCCGCACGATTGCCGCCATCCCCAACCGGCTCGCGGGTGAGAATCTCCCCGAGCTGATCGAGGTGCGCGGCGAGGTCTACTTCCCGGTGGCGGATTTCGAGCGGTTCAATGCGGCGCTCGTGGCGGAGGGCAAGCCGCCGTTCGCGAATCCCCGGAACTCGGCGGCGGGGTCGCTGCGCCAGAAGGATCCGCGCGTCACGGCGAGCCGCCCGCTCTCGATGCTCGCGCATGGTGTTGGCGCAATCGTCTGGCCCGACGGCGCCCTCCCGCAGTCCCAGCATGGGCTCTACCAGCAGCTCAACGAGTGGGGCATTCCGGTCTCGCCGCTCACCGAGGACCTCGCGGGCTATGACGCCGTGATCGGCATGATCGAGCGGATCGCCGAGCGGCGGCACGAGTTGGAACACGAGATTGACGGCATCGTGGTGAAGGCCGACGAGTTCGCACTCCAGCGCGCGATGGGCGCCACCTCTCGCGTGCCTCGTTGGGCGGTGGCATACAAGTATCCGCCGGAGGAGGTCACCACCCGGCTGCTCGACATCCGCACGAACGTGGGCCGCACCGGTCGTGTCACTCCCTATGGGGTAATGGAGCCGGTGAAGGTGGCGGGCTCCACGGTTGCGATGGCGACGCTCCACAACGCCTCCGAGGTGGCCCGCAAGGGTGTGCTGATAGGCGACACGATCGTGCTCCGCAAGGCTGGCGATGTGATCCCTGAGATCGTCGCTCCGGTGGTCGCGCTCCGCGACGGCTCCGAGCGCCCCTTCGTGATGCCCACCGATTGCCCCTCGTGTGGCACACCGCTCGCGCCCGCGAAGGAAGCGGACGTTGATCTGCGGTGCCCGAACCGCCGCTCCTGCCCGGCGCAGATCACCGGACGCGTGGAGCACCTGGCCTCTCGTGGCGCGCTTGATATCGAGGCGCTCGGCGGCGAGACGGCGCTGTACCTGACAAACCCCGAGGCAACCCGCCCCGAGTTCGGCGCCGAACTGGATCCGCACGAGGTGCCGGTTCTCGTCAATGAGGGTGGGCTCTTCGCACTGACGGCAGAGGATCTGAAGGAGACCCGGATCTGGCGTGAGATCAAGAAGCGCGGGGAGCCCACCGGCGAGTTCACGCGGGAGCTTGCCTTCTGGACCAAGGAGACGCGCAACCGCGCCGGGGAGATCTCGAAGCCGTCGGTCCCCAAGACGAACACCGTCAAGATGATCGAGCAGCTCGCGGCCGCCAAGGACCGCCCGCTGTGGCGTTTCCTCGTGGCGCTCTCGATCCGGCATGTGGGACCCACGGCCGCGCGCTCGCTGGCCGAGCGGTACGGCTCGCTCGCCGCGATTGAGGAGGCCACCGTCGAGGAGTTGTCCGAGACCGACGGCGTGGGCGCGGTCATCGCTCAGTCCGTGGCCGACTGGCTGGAGGTGGATTGGCATCGCGACATCATCGCCGCGTGGCGCGCCGCGGGCGTCAGCTTTGAGGACGAGCGCAACGAGGACCAGCCGCGCACGCTGGAGGGCCTCACGATCGTGGTCACAGGCTCGCTCGAGGGCTTCAGCCGCGACAGTGCCAAAGAGGCGATCCTCTCCCGAGGTGGCAGAGCGGCGGGTTCGGTTTCGAAGAACACGAGTTACGTCGTCGTCGGCGAGAATGCTGGCTCGAAGGAGACCAAGGCGCGCGAACTCGGGCTCACCATCCTCGATGAGGATCAATTCCGGGCACTGCTCGAGGGCGGCCCGGAGGCTCTCAAGCTATAGGAGGGGGCCGAAGCCCGAGAGCAGTCGCTCAAGGAGTTGCCGCCCGCGGGAGCGCTTCCGCCAGCGATCGAGTTGCACATTCTCCGTGTTGGTGACGTCGTTTCGGAACACCTTCTCCATTGCCGCGGCGAAGCCTTCGTCCACGATCTCGAGGTTGATCTCGAAGTTGCCGCTGAACGAGAGCCGGTCCACGTTGGTGGTGCCCACGGTGCTCCAGTGGCCGTCGACGGTCATGGTCTTGGCGTGAACCATCGCGTTCTTGTAGCGATGAATCTGCACTCCTCCTGCCAGGAGCCGGTCGTAACTGCCGCGGGAGACCCAGTCGGCGAGGACGTGGTTGGAGAGTTTTGGTACGAGGATGCGTACCTCAACTCCGCGCTCAACGGCGTCGATGAGGGCGTCAATCATGTCGTCGTCGGGCAGGAAATAGGCCTGCGTGATGTAGATATTTGTGGTGGCCCGATCGATCGCGTCGAGGTAGAGCCCACGCACGGGGAAAAGCAGCCGTTGGGGTAGGTTCACGATCGCGCGGACGAACGGTTCCCAATCGCGCGGCCCGGGGTCCGGCAAGCGGGGATGCTTGGGTTGCTTGTAGTAGTTCCAGAAGTCGACGAAGGCGTTGGAGAGCTCCGTGAGTGCCGGCCCCTCCACACGCAGATGTGTATCGCGCCAGGTATCCGCGTAGGCCTTGCCGATGTTGTAACCGCCCACATAGCCCGCGCGCTCATCGACCACGAGGATCTTGCGGTGATCACGCGCCCAGGTGCGTGGGGAAAACGGCAGGCTCCCGTTGAGGAGCTTGAACGGTAGCACGTGGAGTGAGGCGTCAAACTTCTTGAAGTGCGGTGGCACCACGAGGTTCGCGAATCGGTCATAGATGATGTACACGGAAACGCCACGGTGGGCCGCGGCGGTCAGCTCCCGCTTGAACTCTTGCCCAATTTCGTCGTCTTTCCAGATGTAGCTTTCAAAGTAGATGGTGCGGGTGGCGGAACGAATATCCGCGAGCATGTCACGGTACAGGTTGGTGCCTTCGGTATAGAGCCGGAGCTCGGAACCGTGTGCCTCGATGTCGATCGGCGTGTGGCGGGGGAACTTGCCGGGAATGGGCTCGCGGCGTTTGCGGACGGCGTCGGCAGCAATAACGCCGACGGCGGCCGCGAACTGCGCCGCTGTCAGGGCGCCCCACGCAATCAGCACTCCGCGCCTGATCCGCCGCATCCTCCCAGTCATGTCCTCAAGCCTATAGTGGCGCGGCTTCGGGGCGTGCCGTGGGCATGACACGGGGCATCCGCCGAGCGCACGTAGACTTGCCCCATGTCAACAATCAATCGCGACGAAGTCGCGCGCGTCGCCGCGCTGGCGCGCATCGATCTCACCGACGAAGAGCTGGACCGCTTCGCCGCCGAACTCGGGGTCATCTCCGATGCGGTGGCCGCCGTGAGTGCGGTTGCCACGGCCGACGTCCCCGCCACCTCGCATCCCATCCCGATGTCGAACGTGATGCGCGAGGACGTCCCCGCCACTCCGTTGGCCGCCGAGGCGATCCTCGCCGGGGCGCCCGCAGCCGAGGACGGCCGGTTCATGGTCCCGCAGATCCTTGAGGAGGATTGATGAATGAGCTGATCACAAAGACAGCCGCCGAGCTCTCCCAGCTGCTGCAGGCCGGTGAGGTCTCGAGTGTTGACGTGACCACCGCACACCTCGACCGCATCGCCGAGGTGGATGGCACCTACCATTCCTTCCTGCGCACGAGCGCGGACGAAGCGCTCGCCACCGCCTCCGATGTCGACGCACGGCGCGCTGCCGGTGAGGAGCTTGGCCCGCTGGCCGGCGTCCCGATCGCGGTTAAGGACATCGTGGTGACGAAGGGCCTGGAGACCACGGCTGCCTCGAAGATCCTTGAGGGTTGGGTCCCGCCGTATGACTCCACGGTGTCGCTGAAGCTCAAGGCCGCGGGCATGCCGTTCCTCGGCAAGACCAACATGGACGAGTTCGCGATGGGTTCGTCGACCGAGCACTCTGCCTTCGGCCCCACGCTCAACCCGTGGGACACCGAGCGCATCCCCGGTGGTTCGGGTGGTGGCTCGGCCGCAGCCGTGGCCGCGTACGAGGCGCCGCTGGCGATCGGTTCGGACACGGGCGGTTCGATCCGTCAGCCCGCCGCCGTCACGGGAACGGTGGGTGTGAAGCCCACCTATGGCAACGTCTCCCGTTACGGGATCATCGCCCTGGCCTCGTCGCTCGATCAGATCGGCCCAGTCTCGCGCACGGTGCTCGATTCCGCGCTACTACACGAGGTACTCGCCGGGTACGACCCGCTCGATTCGACATCGTTGAAGGACCCGGTGCCGAGCTACTCCGCCGAGGCCTCTCGCGGTGACATCGCGGGCATGAAGGTGGCGGTCATCAAGGAACTCGGTGGCGAGGGCTACGACGACGGCGTTCGCGAGAGCTTTGAGCAGTCGCTGGACGTGCTGCGCGGGTTGGGCGCCGAGATCGTTGAGGTTTCCTGCCCGTCCTTCGAGTATGCCCTGGCCGCGTACTACCTGATCTTGCCCGCCGAGGCATCGAGCAACCTCGCGAAGTACGACGGCATGCGGTACGGCCTGCGGGTCGAGCCCACCGACGGCCCGATCACGGCCGAGCGTGTCATGGGCGCCACCCGCGGCGCCGGCTTTGGTCCGGAGGTGAAGCGCCGCATCATCCTGGGCACGCACGCGCTCTCGGCCGGCTATTTCGACGCCTACTATGGCAGTGCGCAGAAGGTCCGCACGTTGGTCCAGCGGGACTTCACGGCGGCCTTCGCCCAGGCGGACGTGTTGGTTTCACCAACGACGCCCACGCCTGCCTTCAAGTTCGGCGAGCGCATCGACAACCCGATGGCGATGTACTTGAACGACGTCGCCACGATTCCCGCAAACCTCGCGGGCATCCCCGGCATGTCACTTCCCAGCGGGCTCAGCGAGGGCCTCCCGGTGGGCTTCCAGATCCTGGCGCCCGCACGCGAGGACGCGCGGCTGTACCGCGTAGGCGGCGCGCTCGAGACCGCCCTGACCGATTCGTGGGGCGGTTCCCTGCTCGAACTGAATGGAGTGGCACGATGACCCAGCTCGCAGAGTGGGAAGAGGCGCTCGAGTTTGACCCGGTGCTTGGCATCGAGGTGCACGTTGAGCTCAACACCAAGACCAAGATGTTCGACGGCGCCCCGGTCACCTTTGGTGCGGAGCCCAACTCCCAGCTCACCCCCGTCTCGCTCGGCTTGCCGGGCGCGCTACCGGTGGTGAACAAGACCGGAGTCGAGTCCGCGATCAAGATCGGCCTGGCGCTCGGTTGTGAGATCGCCGAGACCTGCCGCTTCGCCCGGAAGAACTACTTCTACCCGGACATGCCGAAAAACTTCCAGACCTCGCAGTATGACGAGCCCATCGCCTTCGACGGCGCTCTCGACGTCGAACTCGAAGACGGCACCGTGTTCACTGTGGAGATCGAGCGTGCCCACATGGAGGAGGACACCGGTAAGTCCACTCACATTGGTGGCTCGGCCGGCCGCATCCACGGGGCCGAGTACTCGCTTGAGGACTACAACCGTGCGGGCATCCCTCTGATCGAGATCGTCACGAAGCCGATCACGGGCACGGGCGAGCGTGCTCCGGAAGTGGCGCGTGCCTACGTCCAGACGTTGCGGGACATCGTCCGCGCACTCGGCGTCTCCGAGGCGCGCATGGAGCGCGGTAACGTCCGCGCGGACATCAACCTCTCGCTACGTGCCAACCCTGAGGCGCCATTGGGCGTGCGCTCCGAGACCAAGAACGTGAACTCGTTCCGCTCGATTGAGCGTGCCGTCCGTTACGAGATGCAGCGCCAGGCCGCCATCCTCAACGAGGGCGGCAGCATTATCCAGGAGACCCGGCACTGGCACGAGGACACGGGCATCACCACCTCCGGCCGAGTGAAGTCGGATGCGGAGGACTACCGGTACTTCCCGGAGCCGGACCTGATGCCGATCGAGCCCTCGCGCGAGTGGGTGGAGGAGTTGCGCGCACAGCTTCCCGAGTTGCCCGCGCTGCGCCGTCGTCGGCTCCAGGGCGAATGGAACCTGACCGATCCCGAGATGCGGGATGTGGTGAATGCCGGGGCTCTCGACCTGATCGAGGAGACGATCGCGGCCGGAGCGGATGCAGCCTCCGCTCGCAAGTGGTGGATGGGTGAGCTCTCCCGCCTCAGCAAGGCCGACGGCGTCGGCCTCGAGGAGCTGCCCGTCACCGCTGGGCAGGTGGCCGAGTTGGCGAGGCTCGTGACGTCCGGCGAGATTAACGACAAGCTTGCGCGGCAGGTACTCGAGGGAGTGCTGGCGGGGGAGGGCGATCCGCGCGCGGTCATGGAGGCCCGAGGACTGAAGGTCGTTTCCGACGACGGCGCCCTCACCGCTTCGGTCGAGACCGTGCTTGCCGCGAACCCGGACGTGGTTGCGAAGATCCGGGCCGGAAAGGTCCAGGCGGTGGGTGCGCTCGTGGGTGGCGTCATGAAGGAGACCCGCGGCCAGGCCGATGCGGCGCGCGTCCGCGAGCTGATCGCGGAGCTACTCGGCGTCGAACTATAGGGATCTACCGGAAGGGGCGGGCGCGATCATGAGCCTGCCCCTTTTGCGTGCCAGAAACCGGGACTTGTGGCGGGGGTCACGGGCGGGCTAATCTAGTACTCCGCAATCTCAACGTGGCGATCTCCTCGGAGGCCATCCAAGAGCTCGTTTTCATTGATTTTGCAACGAATAACGGGCTTGTGGCGTGAGTCACGCCGGATCGGTTTGACCTTCGATGCGGGCCCTGCATAAGATCATCTAGCCCGATCGGGAAACGGCGGAAGCGAAAGCGACCGGAACAAGATCGGAACTCCACTAGGACACAAACTGAAAAGCACGTCGATTTGACAGCCAGACAGAGAGTGTGTAAGCTAGAGAAGTTGCCCCAAGGACGGACCGAGAGATCGGGAAGTTTACGGTGTGTGCTTGTTGTTTGACATCTCAATAGTGTGTTTTGTTTTTGATGCCATTTGATTGCATCACGATTCTTCGGAATCACGATGTGATTTGTTTTTTTCTTGGTTGCACTGGACATCACCCCGTGATGACGGTGCTGCTGGGATTCATTCTCTGAATGATTCAAACTGTAGCTTCGGCCGCAGGTAAGTTTTTTCGGAGAGTTTGATCCTGGCTCAGGACGAACGCTGGCGGCGTGCTTAACACATGCAAGTCGAACGGGATCCAGAACTTCGGTTCTGGTGAGAGTGGCGAACGGGTGAGTAACACGTGAGTAACCTGCCCCCTTCATCGGGATAACGTCGGGAAATCGGCGCTAATACCGAATATTCTGGTCTTGTCGCATGGCGAGATTTGGAAAGGATTCTGGTGGGGGATGGACTCGCGGCCTATCAGCTAGTTGGCGGGGTAACGGCCCACCAAGGCAACGACGGGTAGCCGGCCTGAGAGGGTGACCGGCCACACTGGGACTGAGACACGGCCCAGACTCCTACGGGAGGCAGCAGTGGGGAATATTGCACAATGGGCGAAAGCCTGATGCAGCGACGCCGCGTGAGGGATGACGGCCTTCGGGTTGTAAACCTCTTTCAGTAGGGAAGAAGCTTTCGAGTGACGGTACCTGCAGAAGAAGCACCGGCTAACTACGTGCCAGCAGCCGCGGTAATACGTAGGGTGCAAGCGTTGTCCGGAATTATTGGGCGTAAAGAGCTCGTAGGCGGTTTGTCGCGTCTGCCGTGAAATCCTTCGGCTTAACCGAAGGCGTGCGGTGGGTACGGACAGACTAGAGTGTGGTAGGGGAGACTGGAATTCCTGGTGTAGCGGTGGAATGCGCAGATATCAGGAGGAACACCGGTGGCGAAGGCGGGTCTCTGGGCCACTACTGACGCTGAGGAGCGAAAGCATGGGGAGCGAACAGGATTAGATACCCTGGTAGTCCATGCCGTAAACGGTGGGAACTAGGTGTGGGGTCCATTCCACGGATTCTGCGCCGAAGCTAACGCATTAAGTTCCCCGCCTGGGGAGTACGGCCGCAAGGCTAAAACTCAAAGGAATTGACGGGGGCCCGCACAAGCGGCGGAGCATGCGGATTAATTCGATGCAACGCGAAGAACCTTACCAAGGCTTGACATATATTCGACGCTATTAGAGATAGTAGTTCCTTTTTGGCGGATATACAGGTGGTGCATGGTTGTCGTCAGCTCGTGTCGTGAGATGTTGGGTTAAGTCCCGCAACGAGCGCAACCCTTGTTCTATGTTGCCAGCACGTTATGGTGGGGACTCATAGGAGACTGCCGGGGTCAACTCGGAGGAAGGTGGGGATGACGTCAAATCATCATGCCCCTTATGTCTTGGGCTTCACGCATGCTACAATGGCCGGTACAGAGGGCTGCGATTCCGCAAGGATGAGCGAATCCCTTAAAGCCGGTCTCAGTTCGGATTGAGGTCTGCAACTCGACCTCATGAAGTCGGAGTCGCTAGTAATCGCAGATCAGCAACGCTGCGGTGAATACGTTCTCGGGCCTTGTACACACCGCCCGTCACGTCATGAAAGTCGGTAACACCCGAAGCGCACGGCCTAACCCTTGTGGAGGGAGTGTTCGAAGGTGGGACTGGTGATTGGGACGAAGTCGTAACAAGGTAGCCGTACCGGAAGGTGCGGCTGGATCACCTCCTTTCTAAGGAGAAACACTTTTTGTTCTCTTCTTTTTCGCACGAAGCAATCAGGATCGTTATTGCATCGCTCTATATGGCGATGCCGGCCCTGTGAGCGAAGTGCTTGGGTGGAACATCAAAGACAAGACACACTGTTGGGGTGTCAGGCAACAATCACCTCGGCATGTCTGCGCGGATCTCGGTCCGCGCTTTCTGCTGAACCGAGGGGTTGCACCAGCCCTCCGGACTGAAGGCTTACGAGCTGGATACCGGAGTGGTGGGTTGTGTGAGAACTGCATAGTGGGCGTGAGCATCTTTTGGTTTTTGTATGTTTACAAGAGCGTACGGTGGATGCCTTGGCACTAAGAGCCGAAGAAGGACGTTGTAACCTGCGAAATGCCTCGGGAAGTTGGTAAACGAACTGTGATCCGAGGGTGTCCGAATGGGGAAACCTGGCCAGAGTCATGTCTGGTTACCGCCGCCTGAATATATAGGGCGTCGGAGGTAACGAGGGGAAGTGAAACATCTCAGTACCCTCAGGAAAAGATATTCCGTTAGTAGTGGCGAGCGAAAGCGGATCAGGCCAAACCGGTTGTGTGTGATAGCTGACAGGCGTTGCGCAGCCGGGGTAGTGGGACATATTCGACCTCCTCTGTCAGGGAGGTGCGGAGTAAGAAAGTTGTTGTGTAGTCGAACGATCTGGGAAGGTCGGCCATAGCGGGTGATAGCCCCGTAGACGAAACGCGACAACCTCCGTTGAATGTGCACCCAAGTAGCACGGGGCCCGTGAAATCCCGTGTGAATCTGCCACGACCACGTGGTAAGCCTAAATACTACTTAGTGACCGATAGCGAATAGTACCGTGAGGGAATGGTGAAAAGTACCCCGGGAGGGGAGTGAAATAGTACCTGAAACCGTGCGCTTACAATCCGTTGGAGCCTTCCTCCCGCTTGCGGGAGTGCGGGGTGACAGCGTGCCTTTTGAAGAATGAGCCTGCGAGTTATGGTACGTGGCGAGGTTAACCCGAGTGGGGAAGCCGTAGCGAAAGCGAGTCTGAATAGGGCGAATGAGTCGCGTGCTGTAGACCCGAAGCGTAGTGATCTATCCATGGGCAGGTTGAAGCGCGGGTAAGACCGCGTGGAGGACCGAACCCACCTCAGTTGAAAATGGGGGGGATGACCTGTGGATAGGGGTGAAAGGCCAATCAAACTACGTGATAGCTGGTTCTCCCCGAAATGCATTTAGGTGCAGCGTCTTGTGTTTCTTACTGGAGGTAGAGCTACTGGATGGCCGATGGGCCCAACCCGGTTACTGACGTCAGCCAAACTCCGAATGCCAGTAAGTGAGAACAAGGCAGTGAGACTGTGGGGGATAAGCTTCATAGTCGAAAGGGAAACAGCCCAGATCATCAGCTAAGGCCCCTAAGCGTGTACTAAGTGGGAAAGGATGTGGAGTTGCACAGACAACCAGGAGGTTGGCTTAGAAGCAGCCACCCTTGAAAGAGTGCGTAATAGCTCACTGGTCAAGTGATTCCGCGCCGACAATGTAGCGGGGCTCAAGTACACCGCCGAAGCTGTGGCAATGCAACGTTAGTCCTAACGGATGTTGTGTTGGGTAGGGGAGCGTCGTATGGCGAGAGAAGCTGCCGGGTAACCGAGTGGTGGACGCTATACGAGTGAGAATGCAGGCATGAGTAGCGAAAGACGGGTGAGAAACCCGTCCGCCGAATGACCAAGGGTTCCAGGGCCAGGTTAATCCGCCCTGGGTTAGTCGGGACCTAAGGCGAGGCCGACAGGCGTAGTCGATGGACAAGGAGTTGATATTCTCCTACCGGCGAAGTATCGCCCCGACCGAACGAGATGATGCTAAGAACCGATTCACCGGACTGCCTTCCTTCGGGTTGGCGGATCGATTGAATCGCTTCGAACCGACTCTCCAGTAGGTGAGCGTATTAACAGGAGTGACGCAGTATGGTAGCTTCCGCGGACCTAATGGCTTGGTCCGTCCAAACGCGCAGGATGTCAGATAGGCAAATCCGTCTGACGCAAGTCCGAGGCGTGATGGTGACACCGAATGGTGGAAGCAGAGTGATCCTAGGCTGCCGAGAAAAGCTTCGACGCGAGATACTAGCCGCCCGTACCCTAAACCGACTCAGGTGGTCAGGTAGAGAATACTAAGGCGATCGAGATAATCATGGTTAAGGAACTCGGCAAAATGCCCCCGTAACTTCGGGAGAAGGGGGGCCTTGATCCTGAAGCTCTTCACGAGCTAGGGAGAGAGGCCGCAGAGACCAGAGAGAAGCGACTGTTTACTAAAAACACAGGTCCGTGCTAACACGTAAGTGGATGTATACGGACTGACGCCTGCCCGGTGCTGGAAGGTTAAGAGGATCGGTCAATCAACCTTGTGTTGGTGAAGCTGAAAATTTAAGCCCCAGTAAACGGCGGTGGTAACTATAACCATCCTAAGGTAGCGAAATTCCTTGTCGGGTAAGTTCCGACCTGCACGAATGGCGTAACGACTTCTCTACTGTCTCAACCATGAACTCGGCGAAATTGCATTACGAGTAAAGATGCTCGTTACGCGCAGCAGGACGGAAAGACCCCGGGACCTTTACTATAGCTTGGTATTGGTGCTCGCTACGGTTTGTGTAGGATAGGTGGGAGACTGTGAAGCAGGTACGCCAGTACTTGTGGAGTCAACGTTGAAATACCACTCTGATCGTAGTGCGCATCTAACCTCGGTCCGTAATCCGGATCAGGGACAGTGCCTGGTGGGTAGTTTAACTGGGGCGGTTGCCTCCTAAAGAGTAACGGAGGCGCTCAAAGGTTCCCTCAATCTGGTTGGCAATCAGATGATGAGTGTAAGTGCACAAGGGAGCTTGACTGCGAGACTGACAGGTCGAGCAGGGACGAAAGTCGGAACTAGTGATCCGGCACCACCGAGTGGAAGGGGTGTCGCTCAACGGATAAAAGGTACCCCGGGGATAACAGGCTGATCTTGCCCAAGAGTCCATATCGACGGCATGGTTTGGCACCTCGATGTCGGCTCGTCGCATCCTGGGGCTGGAGTAGGTCCCAAGGGTTGGGCTGTTCGCCCATTAAAGCGGTACGCGAGCTGGGTTTAGAACGTCGTGAGACAGTTCGGTCCCTATCCGCTGCGCGCGTAGGAAGTTTGAGAAGGGCTATCCCTAGTACGAGAGGACCGGGATGGACGAACCTCTGGTATGCCAGTTGTCCTGCCAAGGGCACGGCTGGTTAGCTACGTTCGGAACGGATAACCGCTGAAAGCATCTAAGCGGGAAGCCAGCTTCAAGATGAGACTTCCAGTCACATTAGTGGCGAAGGCCCCCTGTAGACCACGGGGTTGATAGGCCGGAAGTGGAAGTGTGGTAACACATGCAGCTGACCGGTACTAATGGCCGACAACATATACAAAACTTTTTGCTCACGCCCACTATGCGGTTCCCGCATAACCCACTAAGGATCCTCGGATCTTGGTATAAACGAAAGCGCATCTGCGCCTTCCATAATGTTTCGGCGGCAATAGCGGTGGGGAAACGCCCGGTCCCATCCCGAACCCGGAAGCTAAGCCCGCCAGCGCCGATGGTACTGCACTCGGGAGGGTGTGGGAGAGTAGGACACCGCCGAACACTCCTTACGGAAGAGGCCGCCTCGCAAGAGGCGGCCTCTTCTGCATCTAGGATGGATTCATGCCGAACACGCCTGCCCTCACAGTGGAGGAACTCCGAATCGGCTACGTCGAGGCCCCGATCTGCGACCCAATCACGCTCTCAATCGATCCCGGCGACGCATTAGTCGTCGTCGGGCCAAACGGGGCCGGCAAGTCCACCTTCCTGCACACCATCGTGGGACGAATTCCGCCTCTCAGCGGCGACATCTCTGTCTTCGGCAGTCCGCTCGCCGAACGCACGCTCGCGTTCCGTGCCGCCGTGACGACCGTGTTCGACGACGATGCGTTCTTCCCATCGCCTGAGTTGGGTCTGCTGAAGGTTTGGTTGAGTCCTTGACTGCATGATTCCCGTGAGGGGGTCGTGTTGAGAGGATGGCTATCATGCCGAAGATCTATACCGAGCAGTTCAAACGAGACGCTGTTGCGATGGTCGCGCAGGGCGTGTCCCAGAAGAAGGTGTGTAGGGATCTGGGGATCTCGAAGTCCGCGCTGCAGGCGTGGGTGAGGGATGACCGATTCCGTGCGCAGGGGCTGACGCCAACGACTGATCCTGACGAGCGCCGCGAGATGATGGCTGCGCTGAAGCGGATCCGGGAGTTGGAGATGGAGAACGAGGTGTTGCGTCGGGCAGCGGCGTATTTGTCTCA
>FZQV01000010.1 GCA_900199505.1 Ruaniaceae bacterium KH17
ACAGAGGTAGCCAATTTCGTTCCAGGAAATTTCGCAACGCTCTCAAGCGTCACAAGCTCCTCGGGTCGATGGGCAGAGTTGGCGCGTGTGGCGACAACGCCGCGATGGAAAGCTTCTTCAGCCTGCTGCAGAAGAACGTTCTCGACCGGCAACGGTGGACGACCCGGCTCGAGCTACGACTAGCAATCGTGCAATGGATCGAAGGGATCTACCACCGCAAACGCCGACAGCGTCGACTCGGGAAACTGACACCCATCGAATTCGAGACCATAATGAAAGACGCCGCCACACTAGCGGCATAAACCCCGGACTCAACCAAACCTTCAGCAGACCCATCCGAGACGTGCAAGGCATCACCGTGTCCGAGGTTGGTGTTGTACAGCACCGCGCCGTCGTCATCGATCGTAATCGCGCCGTAGACGATCTCATCCTTCTGATCGCCGTCCACATCCGCAACAGAAAGCTGGTGGTTGCCCTGGTGTTCGTAGTGCGAACCGGCGTCGTTGGTATCAAACACCCACCGCTCGCTGAGCTGCTCGCCGTCGAAATCGTAGGCGGCCAGCACGGTGCGGGTGTAGTACCCACGGGCCATCACCACGGAGGGGTGTTCACCGTCAAGGTACGCGGTTCCCGCGAGGAAGCGGTCCACGCGGTTGCCGTAGGCGTCACCCCACGAGCTCACCGAGCCGCGCGGCGGGGTGTAATCGATGGTGTCAATCGCGGCACCTGTCTCGCCGTTGAAGATCGTCAGGAACTCGGGGCCGTCCAGCACGTAACCAGACGAGTTGCGGTAGTCCGCACTCGGGTTGCCGATCACATCGCCAACGCCGTCCACAGTGCCATCAGCAGTCTTCATGACCACCTCGGCCCGGCCATCGCCGTCGTAATCGAACACCTGGAACTGCGTGTAGTGGGCGCCCGCCCGGATGTTCACTCCGAGATCGATCCGCCAGAGCTTCGTGCCATCGAGCTTGTAGCCATCGATGTACACGTTGCCTGTGTATCCGGCCTGCGAGTTGTCCCGCGAGTTGGTTGGATCCCACTTCACGATCAGCTCGTACTCACCATCGCCGTCCACGTCACCCACGGAGACGTCATTCGCGCGGTAGCTGTAGGGCTGGCCGTCCTTGGTGTAGGCATCGGCGGGCTTGTCGAGCGCCACATCAAACGTCTGATCATCCCACACCGTGAAGCTCTCGGTCACCCAGTGCTGCGTCCCACCCGAGACGGATGCGATGCGGTACGTCGAATCGACAGTTCCGGCCGGATCGAGGACGTTGGTGGTGTCCGTGATCGGAGCGGAGTTCACACGCGCGCCATCCCGGTACACGTAGAAGCCGAGGTTCTGCGGGTCGAGACCCAGCAGACGCCAGCCGATATAGACGCCGTCGTCCGTTGCAACGGCCACCGGAGCCCGATCCAGGTTCTCGGCCTGCCGCTTGAGGACGGTTGTGCCGGCCGATGCGACGATCTCGGAGAGCTCCGAGGCGCCGCCGGCGTTCACCGCGACCACCGCGTAGTAGAACGGGATTGTGGTGAGCACGTCCGTGTCATCGAAGCGCGGGCCCTCGGCGCTGCCAATGAGCTCCAGCTCGCCGTCCGCCGACTTCGCCCGGAACACCTGGTAGAAGAGCGCGTCCTCCACCTCATCCCACGCAAGGCTCACGAGGTTCTTCGCTTCGCTGGTGACTCGCAGGCCCTCGGGCGCGGGCGCCGTCGGGATGTCCGGATCCACCGTGGTGACCTCGAGGACGTTGCTGGCAACGGACTCCTGGCCGTTCGCGTCAATCGAGACCACGAAGTACTCATACTTCTGTCCGACGGCGGCCGTGGTGTCCACGTAGGAAACATCCCCTGAGGTGCCAATCGCCACGGCAGAGGTAGCGCCTTCAGTCTTGCGGTATACCTTGTAGCTGGCGGCTTCCTGCGCCGCGTCCCACGAAAGGGAGACCTCCACATCGCCGCCGTCTATCGAGACGCCATCGAGCACGAGGTTCGCCGGGGCGTAGCCGAGCGGTGTGATCTCGAGGCCGTTCAGCCAGCCGTCCGCACTCAGCGTGAGCTGTCCGTCGAGGACCGTAACGGGCTGCATCACCTTGGAATGCAGGCTCTCGCGGCCACCGGTCTGGTTGCCATAGTTGATGCCCTCGATCGTCACGTCCAAGCGCGCGGTGCCAATCCAGTCACCGAACAGCGCGTTGACCGAGTATGTCCCCGGAGCTAGATCGACGACGAAGGTGTTTCCAAAGCCGGGCAGCATGAAGTCACGCAACAGATTCGAGCCGTTCGCGCGGTCACGGAAGGCGTTCGCGGCTGGAAGAGTCCCGGTCCAGCCGTAACCCCGCTCCGCGGTGTACGTAGTCCCGGGGGTGACCTCGAGGTAGCCACCTTCAACGGGGTTGCCAGGTCCCTGGAAGTCGAAGGCGAAGAGCGGTGAACGTGTGGTGATGGTGACGACGTTCGAGTACTCGGACTCGCCCGCGCCATTCACGGCCACCACCACGAAGTCGTAGCTGGTGGCGAGCACCATTCCGGCCACGGCCGCTGGCGAGACCGTCGAGGATCCCACCAGCGTGTATGCCGAATCGTCCTCCTCAGCGAGCTTGCGATAGACGAGGTAGATGTCCGCGCCTTCCGCGGCGTTCCAACTCAGCAAGGCGCTGGAGTTTGTCACATTCGAGGCGGCCAGACCTGTGGGAGCCGCAGGGGCCTCGTCGGCGGCATCCGCATCGGTCACGTGACCGGCAAGCGGAATATCGAGTTTCGCAGTGTCCGCCGCCACGAGTCGAGCCATCTGGATCGCGCCGTAGTCCTGGAAGTGCGTGTCATCCACGGTGCCGTTCGGGCGGCCCGGGTAGACACCCGCAGGAACGTGCAGGAACACGGACTTTGCAAATTCCGGGCCCACCTCATTCAGGTACTCGCGGCTCGAGCTGGACAGATCCACCATCGGGACGCCCGTCTCCTCAGCGATCGCCTTCGCAGCGTTCACATACTCCGGGAACGAGACGTTGAAGATCCCCGTGTTCGGATCGAAGCTGCGCCGCGAAACCGGAGTCACGATGATCGGGGTTGCGCCACGCTGTTCGGCACCATCGATGAAGGTGCGTAGGTAGTTCTTGTAGTCCAGCGGGGCCGCCCAGCGATCATCCACGCCACGAGAGTTGTCATTGTGCCCAAACTGGACGTAGAGGTAATCGCCTGGCCGGATGTTGCGCAGCACCTCATCGAGGCGCCCCTGGCTGATGAAGTTCTTCGACGAGCGACCACCGATGGCGTGGTTATCCACTGTGACGCCGTCATCCAAGAAGCGATCGATCATCTGACCCCAGCCAGCCTGAGGGGCGAAGCCGGAGGTGTAGCTCTGCACGGTCGAGTCGCCGGTCACCCACACGGTGGGCGTGGCGCCGGCCGAACGCTCATCGAGCTTCGTGATGATGAGCTGGTTGAGCTTCGGGGCATTGCCGCCGAACTCGATGTTGAGTTGGCCATCAACGAGCGCGATCGGGAAGGTCATCTCGAGGTACTCGCCGGCGTTCTTAGACGTGGTCTGCACCTTCGTCATGGTCTCCACCGTCAACTCGATGGAGCTGGACTCCGTGGCATCGCCCGCCACGATCGAGACGTTGTAATCGCCGTTCGGCAGATCGACCACGAAATCCGTGGCGCCCACCTCGACGAAGTCGCTGCGGACCGGGTCACTCGTGCCACGGTCGGTGGCAGTGACCTTGGAGACGTCAACGAAGCCGTAGCGTGTCTCCGCCGTGTATTCCGTGGTCTCGTCGATCGCGATGGCGCCGTCAGCGAGGGCACCGTTACCCAGATCGAAGCTCAGCACTCCGTCCGCAGGCAGCTCGACGCCGTGCACGTCGCCCGCGAGGGATGCCACCGCAACGCGTGAGGGAACCGAGGGCAGGCCGGTGGCGGGGCGGGACTGGACACGGTAGTAGTTCACCTCGGTGGTGTCCACCGTGGTGTCAGTCGCCCAGACCTGGTCGCCAACGGTGGCGACAACCTCGAACGGGCCTTCAGGGCTGTCGCTCCGGGAGAGGATGTATCCCGCGGCGCCGGAGATCTCCGCCCACCGCATCGTGACGCTGCCATCGGCCACGTGCGCGGTGCGCAGATACGAAGGCGATGCGATGGTGCCGTACTCGGGGTCTGGCGGGTCGGTCGGATCGGGGTCCGGTGGATCGCTGGAGTCATCCTCGTCCGCTTCGACGATCTCGATGCTGTTGACCAACCCTGCCACGCTACCGGGGCCATTGAAGTTCGCCGTCAGTTGACCATCGGCCACGGTGGTCCGATACGTCCCGCTCTTGATCTCCTGGCGTGCCGAGAGCGTTCCGGCGGCCTCATCCTCAAGCACGATGTTGTTCGTGATCGTGCTGGTTCCGGCGAGGAGGTCACCCATCGTCACCGTGACGTCGTAGTCGCCGTTCGGGAGATCCACCAGGAATGTCCACCCGAGCCCGGCGACCCAGTCTCGGTCGAGATCGCTGTGGTCCGCGCCGCGGTCACGCGAGATTCGGGAGGCGGACTCCGGATCGATACCAAAGCCTGCTTCCTCGGTGTAGATGGTGTTCTCGTGCACCCCTGTCCAGCCCGATGCGACGGGGCTCGAGGGTGTTCCGAAGTCGTACTTCCACGGTTCGGGGGCGTCCGCCAGCGCCGGTAGCGCAGGGACAGACACAGCAACCGCAGCGAGGAGGGCCGAGGCCACCGCAATGCGTGGTCGGCAGCGTTGACTGGTCATAATGCTCCTTCGTCTCATCTGTGAAACGTTTCAACAAGCGATCGACCTGGTGTTGAATCGATCTAATGGGGGGTGTGACGACGATCATGCCGCAGCTGGAGGCGCGTTGTCGAGTCCCGTGTCCAAAGTCCGGAGGATCAGTTAGGAGCGGTTTCGACTATCGATCAGTAAGCACCTCACCGATGGTCGGATCTGCCTGCAGTGCGGGAACGCCATACACTTTCACCGTGACACTCGATCTCACGCAAGCGCAGTTGCTGGCCAGGCAACCGTGGCGACTCCCAAGCGGCTACTGGCCGCAACTCTCCGAGGCGACTGCCGACCTCAGCGCGCCGGTGCTGGCCGTTTGCGCCGACGCCCTCGCCCACAACGCCCACGATCTGCTACGCCGCGCCAACGGTACGCGCATCCGTGTCGCATCGAAATCGGTGCGCGTACGCGGTCTCCTCGACGCGGTGCTGGCACTGCCCGGTTACGGCGGCGTGCTCGCCTACACCGTGCCCGAGGCCCTCTGGCTGAGTGAGACCATCGAGGATGTCGTCGTCGGGTATCCCACCGCAGATCGTCCCGCGATCGCGGCCCTCGCGCGGGACGAACGCGCCGCTTCCCGGGTCACACTGATGATCGACAGCACCGACCAGCTCGACCTGATCGACAGCATCCTTCCGGCCACCAACCGCGCCCAGATCAGGGTGTGCCTCGACTTCGATGCATCCTGGCGCACGCGTGCGCTCGGGCAGATCGGCGCGCTCCGCTCCCCCATTCATGAGCCGGCACAGCTCCGCGCCCTCGCCGAGCAAGTGCTGCGGCGGCCAGGCTTCGCACTCGTGGGGATCATGTCCTATGAGGCGCAGATCGCTGGAGTCGGCGATCGGCCAATAGGTAAGCCCGCCCAGGGCGCGCTGATGCGCCTCGTGCAGGCTCGCAGCGCGGCGGAACTCGCCGAGCGCCGTGCAAGCGCGGTCTCACTCGTGCGTGAAATTGCGAACCTCGAGTTCGTCAACGGCGGCGGCACCGGCTCGATCGAGCGAACGGCGGCCGAGTCCACGATCACCGAGGTCGCCGCGGGCAGCGGGCTCCTGGGGCCACACCTGTTCGACAATTACGGGGCGTTCACCCCGGCCCCCGCGGCCGCGTTCGCACTCGACGTGGTACGCCGTCCCAACGCGCGCACCGCCACGGTCCATGGCGGCGGCTGGATCGCTTCCGGCACGGCCGGCAAGGACCGCCTGCCGCAGGTTGCCTGGCCACTCAAGCTCGACTACGCGCCGCGTGAGGGCGCTGGCGAGGTCCAGACGCCCCTCATCGGGGACGCCGCACGCACGCTCACCGTGGGCGATCGCGTGTGGCTCCGGCACACCAAATCGGGCGAGCCGATGGAGCACGCCACCGAGATCGCCGTCGTCTCTCTCGGCGCACGAGGCTACGAACTCATGCCCACCTACCGCGGCGAAGGGAAGTGCTTCCTGTGACAAGCACATGGCGTAACTGGGCGGGCACCGAGACGTCCAACCCGGCGCTCGAAGTCGCTCCGAGATCGGTCGAGGAGGTGGCGGACGCCGTGCGCCAGGCACGGGATACCGGCCGCACCGTCAAGCCGATTGGCGCCTCGCACAGCTTCACCGCGATCGGCGCCACCGACGGCGTCCGGCTGAGCATGCGCGACCTGCGCGGCCTGGTCACTGCGGACGTTGAGCGGTCACGAGTGACCCTCTGGGCGGGCACACACCTCCACGAGCTTCCCGCCATCCTGAACCCACTCGGGCTGGCGCTCGCGAATATGGGCGACGTGGACCGGCAGACGATCTCGGGCGCAACCTCCACGGGGACGCACGGCACGGGCCTCGGCTTTGCCGGGCTCGCAACGGGAATCGTTGGCGCCACGCTCGTGACGGGCACGGGTGAGGTCCTCACGGTGAGCGAGAGCGAGAATGCCGAGTTGCTCCCTGCCGTGGCGCTCGGACTTGGCGCGCTCGGTGTGCTACTCACGGTGACAATCCAGTGCGTGCCTAGGTACCTGCTGCGCGCCGTCGAGGCGCCCCTCCCGCTCACGGAGGTGCTGGAAACCTTCGAAGAACGTAGCCGCACTGCCGATCACTTCGAGTTCTTCTGGTTCCCACACACCACGAGTACACGCACCAAGACCAACACCCGGCTGCCGCTGGACTCACCCGAACGCGCTCCGCTCGGGCGTGCCTCCCGGTTCCTGGACGAAGAGGTGGTCAACAATGCTCTCTTGGGCGCCGTCGTCGGGCTGGAAAGGTGGCTTCCGCGGAGCACGCCGAGCATCAACCGGGCGATCGAATCGGTGGCGAGTAGCCGCGATTATTGCGATGAGTCACACAAGGTGTTCATCACGCGGCGCCGCGTGAAGTTCCGCGAGATGGAGTACAGCGTTCCGCTGGCCGCTGTCCCCCATGCGATGCGCGAACTCGGCGAGCTCATCGATCAGAAGGGGTATCGCGTCTCGTTTCCAGTTGAGGTGCGCTCAGCCGCCGCCGATGAGTTATTGCTCTCGACGGCGCATGGGCGCGAGAGCGGATACATCGCGGTGCATCGCTATCACCGCGATCCTGAGGACGGTTTCTTCCGGGATGCCGAGGCGATTCTTGCCGCGCACGAAGGACGGCCGCACTGGGGCAAGATGCACACCTGCGATGCGGCGTCGCTTCGGGAGGTCTACCCAAGATTCGACGAGTTCCTCGCGGTGCGCGATCGGCTCGATCCGGATCGGGTCTTCGCCAACGCCTACCTCACCCGGGTCCTCGGCGAGTAGTCGTCAGTGGTCCTGCTCCCCCGCGCGCTCGCGGAGCGCGTCCCGGAGCACAATTGCGTGGTTCACGCGCTCGTCCTTGGCCCCATAGACAAGGGTGAGACGCCCGGCGCTTCGAGCTACTGCAACGAGCTCGTCGAGGGCGGCACTCGCCGGATCCTGCTGAAGCTCGTGGCGGTATGCCGCACTGAATGCCGCGAAGCCAGCCTCCGTGTGCCCGGCGGGATCGCCGTGCCACTCCTTGCGCAGTTCCGGACTTGGTGCGACATCTTTCATCCAGTGATCAAGACGGGCGCGTTCCTTCGAAATCCCTCGGGGCCACAACCGATCGATTAGTACCCGGGTGCCGTCATCACTATCGGCGTCTTCATGGACCCGCTTCAGACGAATATCCATTGTTAGTCCTCACTTGAGTGGAGCCCGTGCCGTGCGGAGAGCAGTGTGACCTCAGGGTGTTCCTCGGCGACGAATCGCTCCGCCCGCTCGAGCACCTCGCGAACATGTGCGAGATCCGCGCTCACCACCGAGACGCCAATCTGCGAGCGCCGGTGAACATCCATGTCGCCCACCTCCGCAACAGCCACTTCGGTGCGCCGGCTCAGATCCGCGACGAGCGGGCGAATCACGCTGCGCTTCTGCTTGAGGGAATGCACGTCACCGAGCAAGAGATCAAACACCATCCAACCAATCCACATCGCCGCGATTGTCTCATCACTGTGCCCCCTTGTGAAGGTCTCGCACTCCCCGCGGGACTGCGGGACCTCCGATTCCGACGGCGGCTATGCTCGGCATATGGATTCACTCGGCTATCTCGAGGAACAGCCTCTTCGGGCAGACGTGGATGCCTTGCCTGGCGCCACCCTGCTGGTCTTCGGAACGAACTGGTGCGGCTACTGCCGGGCCGCACATCGTGCACTCACCGCCGCGACAGCTGAGCATCCGAATGTTCGGGTGATCAAGGTTGAGGACGGCAAGGGACGTGCGCTGGGACGCTCATTCAGCGTGAAGTTGTGGCCGTCACTGATCTTCCTCTCGGACGGAGTGGAAGTCAGCCGACTCATCCGCCCCAATAAGGCGGCGCCGATTGTTGCCGCGCTACGCGAGATCGACCCCCAGCCGTAACAGCTTCACTTCGGTCATGACCGAGCGTGTGGTTGCTGAGCGTGCCGCGATTGAAGCTGGCCCAACTGAGGAGATCCGCCTTCTTGTTGTCATGCGCCACGAGTGCGATGGTGTGGGATGTGCCAGACATATCTACTCCTTCCTGATCTCAGCGTAGTGAGAACGCGCAAACATCAGGTGTCGGTGACGTCCCGCCCTGTGGTGGGGTCTCTCGAGGGAGTGGAAGCCGGTGTTGCTGTGCGGGCAGCGAAGGGCCCCGCGAGGCTTGTGGGACGACGAAGGAACGTACCGTTATGAGCGAGATGACCCACAGCGGTTGGGGAGGCTGCCGAAGCTTCCATCAGGGTCGAGACTGGCGTTGATCGACTCGAGGAGACTGGCCAGGAGGGTGAGTTGATCGGGGGTCAGGCTGGCGAGGATCGTATCGCGGGCAAGGGTGATGTGTGGCCGGGTTGCGATCGCGCAGACGCGCAGGCCCTCGCGGGTGAGATGTGCGTTGATGGCGCGGCCATCACCGGGACAGGAGACGCGCTTATCGGCGATATCGTCGTTCTCGCCGTGCCCTACCCCGCACTTGCGGAGCTCGCCGACACCTATGGCGCGCAGTTCGACGGCAAGATCCTGGTGGACACGTCGAACCCGGTGGACTTCGCCACGTTCGACTCGCTGACGGTCCCCGCCGATTCCTCGGCCTCCGCTCCCTGACGCAGTTCCCTCATTGCTCGTCTACGAGGGCCGCATATGTCGCGAAGCTGATGCGCAAGACACCCGGAGCGGCTGGGTCCAGCCTGAGTGAAGGAACGATCTCCATCCAGCGGCCAGCAATCCATGCTGTATTCGACATGTGTAAAACGCGCGGATTGGAGGACGACTGTCGCCGGCACAGCGTCGCGCACAGATCGTAGAAGTTGCGTCGGAGCACTTCTCGCGGGATGGTGTCGCTTCGGCCTCCATGAGTGCGATCGCCCGGGACGCCGGGGTGACACGGGCACTGGTGTACCACTACTTTCCCGGCAAGGAGTCGCTACTGACGGCGGTCCTTGAACGGGAGGCAGGACTCGTGCTGTTGGCGACTGAGCCGGATCCCGGTCTGCCGCAACGGGCGAATCTCGAACGCGCACTGTCGGCCTTCTTCGAGCATTTCGCAGCAGCCTGAGGCGGAGTGAGGGAACTGTATGCGCCGAGCGCCGCGACCGCATCCGCAGTGGCGCACCTGGCATCGGCGAACCACGCCATCCAGATCGACCGATTGCTGGCCGCGACCGGTACCCCCGCAAACACAGAGTCGCGCTTGGCGCTCGGCGCTTGGCTTGCGTTCGTGGAATACGCCGCGCGCAATGCGGTGGATGCCCCGGATGTCCCTCGAGAGCAAGTACTCACCCTCTGCGTGACTGCACTTGAGGGATTGCTCGGACGCCGCCTGTCTACCGATTGAACCGAACGCCACCTCTCCATCCACTACCTCACAACACTCAAGGAGAACCCATCATGAAGATCGTCGTACTGGGAGCCACAGGAAATGTCGGCTCCCGCTTCACCGAGCAGGCGGTGAAGGCGGGCCATCAGGTCGTCGCCTTCGCTCGCACGCCGGAGTCGGTTGCCGCCCTCCCCGGTGTAACGACCGTACAGGGTGCCGCGGAAGATACCGCGGCGCTTGCCGCGGCTGCACATGGTGCGGATGCGATCCTGGTGTCGATCACCGGGCCGATGAAGGATTCGTCGTTCATGCAGTGCACGTTGCCGAAGATCACCGCTGCTGCACAACAGGCTGGAGTTTCACGGATCGTGCTGGTCTCCGCCTTTGGGGCCGGCGATCCTGCCGAGAAGGCCTCCGGTTTCGCGCGGCTGCTCTACCGCACTGTGCTAGGGAAGTTCTTCCGCGAGAAGGCTGCATCCGACAGGCTGATGCAGTCTTCCGGCCTCGATTGGACGATCATGTATCCGGTGAACCTCAAGGATGCGGATGCGCTTCCGGAAGGCGCCGCAGTGAAGGCACCAAACCAGGTTCGGAAGGTTCCTGGCCTGCCGACTCTGCCGTTCGAGAGTGCCGCCGCGGGCATCCTGCGGGTCATCACCGATCCGGGGACCATCGGGCAGCGGATCCTCATCACGACCCCGAACGGGTGGAAGCCCGCACAGTGACAGACCGGCAGTGAACCGCCCAAGCTCGCTCTGAGTGCGCACATCAAGCCCGCCGAGGGCGGCAACTCACTCGCTCTCGGCGACACTCATTGCAGATCAGGGTTGGTCCCGCGGTAGGCTCCCGTTATGCGTTCGAACCAGATCTCGTGGTGGTGGCTGCAGTAGCGGCCTTGACGCATGTTCGCGGGCCGCATGGCAGTTCACGAACCCGGGATCATCGCCATGCAGCCCTCCGTTCTGGAAGGTGCACGATGATGGTGATTCAGCAACCACACCGGTTCGAGTTGACGGGACTCACTTCGGATTCTGCGGGTGAGGTGATGACTCTGCAGCGGGCCGCGTACGCGACCGAAGCGCAGGTCTATCGCGATCCGTTCCTACCCGCCCTGACCCAGTCCCTCTCGGATGTTGAGCAGGAGCTCCAAGGGCCCGCGCTGGGAGCACGCCTCGGCGCGAGGCTCGTCGGTGCGGTCCGGTGGACGATCGAGGCTGGCGTCGCTCATATCGGCAGGCTTACTGTCGCGCCCGATATGCAGGGGCGCGGTCTGGGGACGATGCTGCTGCGGGCCGCGGAGGAGGCCAGCAGGGCGCAGGTCTTCGAGCTCTTCACCGGTCACCTCAGCGAGGCAAACATCCGCTTGTATGAGCGTGAAGGCTATGTCCCGACGCGCCAGGAAAAGCTCCACGACGGCGTCGAGCTCGTCTACCTCCGCAAAGAAAAACCGTCTCCGGCGTAGCGGCATCGATTGCCCCTGCGGACCGCCCACGTTTGAGCATCCACTCTTGGGTGGGCCTTCGTAGGCGCTTCTCAAACCCCCGGAAGCCACTGAAAACCCTAATTCCCCACGCTATCAAGGGATCGCGGCGCGGTCGGGGCAACCCGCCGCGCTCTCGGATCGCCGATCAGCGCGGCCCCGTGCGTGAAAAGGCGAGCGGTCTCGACCGCCCCTACCCCACTGGAGACCGCGAGTTGCTGGACCGAATCGGTGATCTTGGGTTACTGGTCAGTGAGCGGCCGCCGGGTGCGGTGCCGACGCGCGGCAGGTTCATCGCGCGAGCGCGTCTCGTGGCTGCCCTTTCGGGATCGACGACGATCGTCGAAGCAGCTTGGCGGTCAGGCGCACTGGCAGTCGCGCACCCTGCGAACGAGCTTGGCCAAGTCGTTGGTGCTGTTCCGGGACCGGTAACCAGTGCAGCCAGCGCCGGAACTCATCGAATCTTGCAGGAAGGAGCGGCCAGTCTGGTGACGGACGCCACGGACCTTATGGGCCTGTTCCGGCCCAGAGCGCTGACCATCGCTTCGACCAGTGCTGGCCGAGGTGGAGATGGGCCGAGCTGTCCGGCGCAGCCTGGAACAGCTACGCCGCCCTCCGACGCTGACGACTCTCGGGTCAGCAGGGCGAGACGGCACCTGCCGCCTGCAACGACTCCGGGTTGAGCACGCCGCTGAGCATCGCGAGCGTGTCGGGGGCCAGGGCGTAGTAGGCCCACTTGCCGCGCTGCTCGCGGGTGGCCAGTCCGGCGTCGACGAGCTGCTTCATGTGATGCGACACCGTGGGCTGCGAGAGACCGACCGGTTCGGTCAGGTCGCACACGCACGCCTCGCCACCGGATCGCGCGGCGATCATCGACAACAGCCGCACCCGCGTCGGATCGCCGAGGGCCTTAAACATCCGCGCGAGCTTCTGCGCGTCCTCGACTGCGAGCACGCCCGCGGTCACCGGCGCACAACAGGCACCGGCATCGGTCGGGCTCAGCAGCGGCAGCGAAGTGGACATGCCCACGATTCTACCCGACGTATTGACAGATGTCGATGCATCGAAGATCATCAATATGACTTGATCGGCTCGACGCGAACGGAGCACACCATGACTGAGAACACTAACGAGAGCACTGGGCTGCGTGAGCAGGTCCGTGCCCGCTACGCGCAGGCGGCGACCGCGGTGAAGACCGGGACCCGCAACGCCGACCTGCTGGTCGAAGACCAGTGTTGCGGTTCGTCCTGCTGCGGCGGTGCGCCTGCCGACCGTGACGAGACCGAACGCGCCGAAGCGTCGTGCTGTGAGTCGTCGTGCTGCGGCGACACCGCCACCGAGCGGAGCTTCGGCGCCGGCCTCTACGACCTCGCCGATGCTGAGGGCCTGCCGATCGAGGCGATCGAGGCGAGCCTGGGCTGCGGCAACCCCACCGCGGTCGCGGAGCTGCGTGAAGGTGAGCGGGTGCTCGACCTCGGCTCCGGCGGCGGCATCGACGTGCTCCTGTCGGCCAAGCGGGTCGGCCCCACGGGGTTCGCCTACGGGGTGGACATGACCGACGAGATGCTGGAACTGGCCGAGGCGAACAAGGCCAAGGCCGAACTTGCGAACGTGGAGTTCTTGAAGGGCACCATCGAGGACGTGCCCCTCCCGGACGGGGCGGTGGATGTGGTGATCTCCAACTGCGTCATCAACCTGTCGGTCGACAAGCCCGCCGTGCTCGCCGAGATGTTCCGCGTCCTCACGCCGGGCGGGCGGATCGGCGTCTCCGATGTCGTCGCCGAAGACCACCTCACCGGTGAGCAGCGGGCCGAGCGCGGCTCCTACGTCGGCTGCATCGCCGGAGCCCTCTCCCGAAGCGAATACCTCGACGGCCTCACCGCGGTCGGGTTCACCGACACCAGCGTGGAGTTCACCCACGAAGCCGCCGACGGAATGCACGCCGCCATTGTCCGCGCCACCAAGCCCACCGCCTGACCCGCCGCCGCTTCTGATCGCGATAGGTAGCCGATGACCGCGACCCGACCGAACACCGACACCACCGCCGTCACTGGCGCGGGGGCGCGTCTTTCGACGCTGGACCGCTGGCTGCCAGCCTGGATCGGCCTGGCGATGATCGCCGGCCTGATGCTGGGCCGGCTCGTACCCAGCGTTTCCAACCTGCTCGCCCGCTTGGAGGTCGGCGGCGTCTCGGTGCCGATCGGGCTCGGTCTGCTGGTGATGATGTATCCGGTGCTGGCCAAGGTCCGCTACGACAAGATCGCCGCCGTCACCGGCGACAAACGCCTCTTGGTCTTGTCTCTCCTGTTGAACTGGCTGCTCGGCCCAGCGGTCATGTTCGCCCTGGCCTGGCTGCTGCTGCCCGACCTGCCCGAGTACCGCACCGGCCTCATCATCGTCGGCCTGGCCCGCTGCATCGCGATGGTCGTGATCTGGAACGACCTGGCCTGCGGCGACCGGGAAGCCACCGCCGTGCTCGTGGCGATCAACTCGATCTTCCAAGTCGTCATGTTCTCCGTGCTCGGCTGGTTCTACCTCGCCGTGCTCCCCGGCTGGCTCGGCCTGGACACCCAAGGGCTCGACGTGTCGATGGGCCAGATCGCCCTCAACGTCCTCGTGTTCCTCGGCGTCCCCCTCATCGCGGGGTTCGCCTCCCGCTGGATCGGCGAGAGACGCAAAGGCCGCGACTGGTACGAACAACGGTTCCTGCCGCGGGTCGGGCCGTGGGCGCTCTACGGGCTGCTGTTCACCATCGTGCTGCTGTTCGCCCTTCAAGGCGATGCCATCACCTCCAACCCACTCGATGTCACCCGGATCGCGCTGCCGCTACTGGCCTACTTCGCGATCATGTGGTTCGCCGGACTCGCCCTCGGCAGAACCCTGGGCCTGGGCTACGCCCGCTCCACCACGCTCGCGTTCACCGCCGCAGGCAACAACTTCGAGCTCGCCATCGCCGTCGCCATCGGCACCTTCGGAGCCACCAGCGGGCAAGCCCTCGCCGGGGTCGTCGGCCCGCTCATCGAAGTGCCCGTCCTCGTCGGCCTCGTCTACGTCTCCCTCTGGGCCGCCCGAGCCTGGTTCCACACCGACCCCTACTCAACTGAAACGAGCCCAGCATGACCGCCTCGAAGCCGACCGTCCTGTTCGTCTGCGTCCACAACGCCGGCCGCTCCCAGATCGCCGCCGGCTACCTGCGCCACCTCGCCGGGGACGCGATCGAGGTCCGCTCCGCCGGTTCCATCCCCGCCGAGCAGATCAACCCCGTCGCGGTCGAGGTCATGCGGGAGGTCGGGATCGACATCTCCGCCGAGCAGCCCAAGGTGCTTACCACCGACGCCGTCCAGGCCGCCGATGTCGTCATCACGATGGGCTGCGGCGACGCCTGCCCGTTCTTCCCCGGAAAACGCTACGAAGACTGGAAGCTCGACGACCCCGCCGGCCAGCCCCTAGAAACCGTGCGCACCATCCGCGACCAGATCGAGGGCCGCATCCGCGACCTCATCACCGAACTCACCTGACCGAACCCTGCCGGTGGGGCGACCACGATGGGCGTCTTCCCCGACACCCTTGCGGTGTCCTACCTGCGCGTGTCCACGAAGGAGCAGGCCTCCAAGGGTGGGCGCGACGAAGGCTTCTCCATCCCAGCTCAGCGCGAGGCGAACCTTCGCAAGGCCCGCGACCTGAACGCGATCATCGTCGAGGAGTTCGTCGACGCTGGCGAGTCCGCCCGCAAGGCCGACCGTCCCGAGCTGATGCGGATGATCGAGTACGTCAAGACCCACCCGATCGCGTACTGCATCGTTCACAAGGTCGACCGACTCGCCCGCACTCGCGGGAGACTGCCACGCGATTTACATGAGTATCGACGACTCACTGCGGCGCATCGCCAACCAGGCCTTCTTCGACAAGCTCATCGTCCTGCCTGAAGACGGCATCATCGGGGAGCCGGGGGAACCGTTTGACGCGCTGTTCAACCCCGACGTCCAGACCCGCGCGGTCCGCTTCACGGAGCGGACGGCGGAATCTGGACCTCAAACCGCTGATGTCGGTGGTTTGAACAACGACGCTTGGGTGGGCCCTGCCGGGATCGAACCGACGACATCCACGGTGTAAACGTGGCGCTCTACCAGCTGAGCTAAAGGCCCTCGACCGGCAATACTACCGGCACTTGACGCTACCGACGGCCACGGGCGGTCAGGCGAACCCCAGACCAGCCGGGACATACCGATGTAGCCGTGGTGGTGGAGAGTCCGGCGGTCTTGGCCGCCTCGACGATCTCGGCGGGGCGCACGTGACCCGGCGTCCCTGGCTTGGGGGTGAGAACCCAGATCAGTCCGCCGTTGTCGAGGTTGGCTGTGGCATCCACGAGCAGGTCCGTCAAGTCTTCACTCTCGAAGTCTTCGGCTCGCCACCAGATCAGGGCGCCGTCGGCAACATCCCCATACGAGTCATCGACGATCGAGTTCCCCGTGGCTTCCTCGATGGCGATGCGCACATCGGGGTCCGCGTCTTCATCGACGTAGTATTCCTGAACAACCTGACCGCGTGCGAAGCCGAAATCGGCCGCATGCTCACCTTTCCCGTTTGGCTTCACATCAACAACGCTAGCGCAGGCGCCACCGAAACGGTAAGCCCCGTCCATCGCGGCGCGCCTTTGGCGAACCTCACATCCGTACCCACGCACCAGCCGGAGGAACTAACATAGGACCATTGGCACACCCCTGACGGTGACACGATACGAAAAGGAATGCGCGTGAGTTCTCGAGACGAGTCCCAGCCCCTGATCAACGGCCTTCTGAGCCAGGTCCCAGACATCGACCACGACGAGACGGCCGAGTGGGTCGAATCGCTGGATGGCCTGATCGACGAGAAGGGCGGACCTCGAGCCCGGTACATACTGCTCTCCATGCTGAAGCGGGCGCGCGAGCGCTCCGTGGTGGTGCCCTCGGCCCTCACCACGCCGTACGTCAACACGATCGGCGTCCACGAGGAGCCGTACTTCCCCGGCGATGAGGAGCTGGAGCGTCAGATCCGCCGCTGGATCCGCTGGAACGCCGCCATCATGGTGACGCGCGCGCAGCGCCCCGGCGTTGCCGTGGGTGGCCACCTTTCGACCTACGCGTCAATCGCAACCCTCTACGAAGTGGGCTTCAACTACTTCTTCAAGGGCAAGCATCACCCGTCCGGCGGCGACCAGGTCTTCTTCCAGGGTCACGCCTCCCCCGGCAACTACTCCCGCGCCTTCGTCGAGGGCCGCCTCTCCGAGGCGGACATGGACGGCTTCCGCCAGGAGTACTCGCGTCCCGCTGGCGGCCGCGGCCTCCCCTCCTACCCGCACCCGCGCCTCATGGAGGACTTCTGGGAGTTCCCCACGGTATCGATGGGCCTCGGCCCGGCGCAGGCGATCTACCAAGCCTGGGTCAACAAGTACCTGCACCACCGCGGCATCAAGGACACGTCCGAGCAGAACGTGTGGGCATTCCTCGGCGACGGCGAGATGGACGAGCCGGAGTCACGCGGCATGCTGCAACTCGCCGCCAACCAAGGACTCGACAATCTGACTTTCGTCGTCAACTGCAACCTGCAGCGCCTCGACGGCCCCGTCCGCGGCAACGGCAAGATCATTCAGGAGTTGGAGGCGTTCTTCCGCGGCGCAGGTTGGAACGTCATTAAGGTCATTTGGGGCCGCGAGTGGGATCCGCTGCTCAACGCGGACAAGGATCGCGCACTGGTGAACCTGATGAACAACACGCTCGACGGCGACTACCAGACTTTCCGCGCAAATGACGGCGCGTACATCCGCGAGCACTTCTTCAACCGCGACCCGCGCACGAAGGCCCTCGCGTCCCACATGACCGACGACGACATCTGGCAGCTCAAGCGCGGTGGCCACGACTACCGCAAGGTATTCGCGGCCTACAAGGCGGCCACCGAGCATACCGGGCAGCCCACGGTCATCCTGGCACACACGATCAAGGGCTACGCGCTCGGGCCGTCGTTCGCCGGACGCAACGCCACGCACCAGATGAAGAAGATCAAGGTCCAGGACCTCAAGGCATTCCGTGACCGGCTCGAGCTTCCGATCACGGACGCGCAGCTCGAAGAGAACCCGTACCTGCCGCCGTACTACCGCCCCGATCCTTCGAACGAGGCACACCAGTACATGATCGAGCGCCGCAAGGCCCTCGGGGGATTCTTGCCCGAGCGCAAGGCTCCGAAGATGACTCAGCTGACGCTACCGCCGTCGAAGACCTACGAAATCCTAAAGGGCGGCTCCGGCAGCCAAGAGGTCGCCACCACAATGGCCTTCGTGCGCCTCCTCAAGGAGCTCATCAAGGACAAGGAGTTCGGCCGCCGCATCGTTCCGATCATCCCCGATGAGGCGCGCACATTCGGTCTCGACGCGATCTTCCCCACCGCGAAGATCTTCCACGCCGCGGGCCAGAACTACACGCCGGTGGACCACGACCTGATGCTCTCCTACAAGGAGTCACAACAGGGGCAGATTCTGCACATGGGCATCAACGAGGCCGGTTCGGCCGCGGCCTTCCAGTCCGTGGGAACCTCGTACGCAACGCAGGGCGAGCCGATGGTTCCGGTCTACATCTTCTACTCGATGTTCGGCTTCCAGCGCACCGGCGACCAGTTCTGGGCGGCAGGCGACCAGCTCGCACGAGGCTTCGTGATTGGCGCGACCGCCGGGCGCACCACGCTCGCCGGCGAGGGCCTGCAGCACATGGACGGGCACTCGCATATTCTGGCCAGCACGAACCACGCGTTCATCAATTACGACCCGGCATACGCCTACGAGATCCGCCACATCATGGAGGACGGCATCCAGCGCATGTACGGCGAGAACGAGACGCGTGACCAGAACGTCATGTACTACATCACGGTCTACAACGAGCCGATGCAGCAGCCGGCCGAGCCGGAGGACGTGGACGTCGAAGGCATCACGAAGGGCATCCACCGCGTTGCCGATCACGATGGCCTGGGTGGCGAAAAGGTTCAGCTCATCGCCTCCGGAGTGGGTGTCCCGTGGGCGATCCACGCGAAGCAGCTCCTGCGTGACGACTGGGGCGTGGACGCGGCCGTATGGTCCGTGACCTCGTGGAGTGAGCTGCGCCGTGACGGCATCGCAACTGACGAGCACAACTTCCTGCACCCGCAGGAGGAGCAGCGCGTCGCCTTCCTCGCGCAGCAGTTCGGCGACGCCGAAGGCCCGGTCATTGCCACCTCGGACCACGATCACCTGGTCCAGGACATGATCCGCCCGTGGGTTGGCCGCGCGTACCACACGCTTGGCGCCGACGGTTTCGGCTTCTCCGACACCCGCCCAGCGGCACGCCGACACTTCCACATCGACGCTCACTCGATGGCCACTCGCGCACTCAAGGCGCTGGCAGAAGAGGGCCGCTACGACGCAGGTGCCGTTGCTCAGGCGATCGAGAAGTACGACCTCTTCAACGTGAACGCTGGCGAGTCCGGCTCCAGCGGCGGAGACGCGTAACCACTCACAGAGAAGGGGCCGGTTCCACAACGGAACCGGCCCCTTCTCTGTCCCTACTCCTGCGGCAGACCCTTCTCATCCGGGGCGTAGAACTTGCCCGGGTAGCTGGGGTGGAGGAAGTTCTCGACCGTCAGGATCCGATCGATCTCGGCGGCCTCCATCAGCTTCATCTCGAGGAGCACCTCACGCACCGACTTGCCCGTCCGCGCGCACTCCTTCCCCACGAGATCTCCCGCATGGTGCCCGATGATCTCGTTGAAGTAGGTGATGATCCCAATCGAGTTGAACACGTACTCGCGGCAGACCTCCTCATTCGCCGTGATCCCTGTGATGCACTTCGTGCGCAACGTGTCGCAGGCGTTCGTCAACAGTGTGAGGGATTCGAACAGTGCCTGTGCAAGCCCCGGCTCCATCACGTTCAGCTGGAGCTGGCCCGCCTCTGCCGCGAGAGTCGTCGTCACATCATTACCCATCACCTTGAAGCAGACCTGATTCACAACCTCAGGGATCACGGGATTGACCTTGGCGGGCATGATCGAAGATCCGGCCTGTAGCTCAGGGAGATTGATCTCGTTCAACCCGGCACGCGGACCCGATGACAGTAGCCGGAGATCGTTGCAGATCTTTGAGACCTTCATCGCGAGACGCTTCATCGCTGAATGCACGGCGATGTACGCACCGTTGTCATACGTCGCCTCGACGAGATCATGCGCCGAGAGTATCTCTAGCTGGCTCACCTCTGCGAGCTTCCGTGCCGCGACGGCGGCGTAACCGGGCGGAGTGTTGAGTCCCGTCCCGATCGCCGTCGCGCCGAGGTTCACCTCGAGAAGGAGATCGCCGGCAACGTCGAGGCGGTGGATCTCCTCGAGGATGTTTGTGGCGAAGCCATTGAACTCCTGCCCGAGGCTCATGGGCACGGCATCTTGAAGTTGAGTACGGCCCATCTTGAGCACGGCCGCGAACTCCACACCCTTGTCCTTGAATGCGGCGGCGAGTTCGCCGATTGCACGGTTCAGGCGGCGCACCATGAAATAGACGGCAATCCGGAAACCGGTGGGGTAGGCATCATTCGTGGACTGCGACTTGTTCACGTGATCATTCGGGTTGACCAGGTCGTAGCGGCCCTTCTCATATCCAAGCAGCTCCAATGCGAGGTTCGCGACAACCTCGTTTGTGTTCATGTTGGTGGACGTGCCGGCGCCGCCCTGGAACACGTCCACCGGGAACTGGTCCATACAGCGGCCCTCGTCAAGAATCGCATCGCAGGCGGCCACAATCGCATCAGCAATGTCACCCTGCAGGACCCGTAGCTCCTTGTTGGCAAGGGCCGAGGCCTTCTTCACCATCACCATGCCGCGCACAAACTCGGGCACGTCGGAGACTGTCTTGCCTGAAATCCGGAAGTTCTCAACGGCGCGCAACGTGTGCACTCCGTAATACGCATCCGCAGGCACCTCACGTTCGCCCAAGAGATCCCGTTCGACTCGGTACGTCATGTTGATCCACCTTTCACGTATCGATCGTCGTCGGCCGATCCATTCAGAAGCGGGGTGCCTCGATGCACTCCGCTCCTGCTCACAGTACCACCGGGCAAGTCTCCGCACGCCTCGGCCCGGTTGTGGGTTTCCGAGCGAAAACAGCCCTGTGGCCCGTATGATTCCTCCTATGGCCAAGCGCACCCCCACGCCCACGAGAGCCCACAGATTTGTGGATGATCTGACGGCGGCAACACCGGTTCTCGTCGCCGCAGCCAAGACCGCCATGGATGAGGAACTGGCCTGGTACGCGGATCTTTCCGCCCACGATCGTTCGTGGCTCGGCGTTGTTGCGCAGGAGTCGATCACCCGTTTCATTTCGTGGATCGATCACCCGGAACCCGTGGCAACGTCTGCCTCCGAGGTCTTTCGGGTGGCGCCACCGGAACTCGCACGCTCGATCTCGCTTCAAAACACCGTTGCCGTGATTCGACTGCTCGTGCGCGTACTCGAAGACCACGCCCACGAGGTTGTCGCCGCGGGAGACGTCGCTCAACTCCGCGAGTTAGCACTCATCTACTCACGCGAGGTGGCCTTCTCAGCAGCCGAGGTCTATGCACGCGCCGCCGAATCGCGTGGCGCATGGGATGCCCGGCAGGAGGCTCTGCTGATCGACTCGATCGTGCGTGGGTCCACTGATGATTCGCTACGCTCGCGGGCGGCGACTCTTGGCTGGTCGGGTGAGGGCCAGACCGTCGTGGTCGCGGCCACGGCACCGGAGCGCACCGCCGATCACAGCCACTCCGATTTGGTCATCACGGAACTGCGCCACGAGATTCGACGCCACACGAGAGACGCGTTGGTGGGTCTTCACGGCGATCGCATCATCGCGATTATTGGTGGCACCGGCGATCCGGTGATGCTTGCCCGGACTCTCACCGACTCCTTCCCTGCGGGGCCGCTCGTGATCGGGACGGTGGCGGATTCGATTGCGGATGCCGGTCACTCCGCCAGGCGGGCGCTGGCAGGGATCCAGTCGATCGTGGCGTGGAACGGCGCACCACGCCCCGCGCTCTCGGAGGACCTCCTGCCCGAACGCGCACTCAATGGTGATCCACTCGCACGGGCCACACTCGTGGACGAAATCTTCACTCCTCTCGTCACCGCGGGCATCCCGCTGGTGAACACTCTGGAACGCTACCTCGGGGAAGGGCGCTCGCTGGAGGGCGCCGCACGCTGCCTGTTCATTCACCCCAATACGGTGCGTTATCGGTTGCGCCGGATCAGCGAAGTTGTCGGATGGGACCCAACCGATGCGCGAGAAGGATACGTGTTGCAAACCGCGCTCTCGCTCGGTCGGCTCAGCGCACAGTAGCCGGGGTCACAGAGCTGTAGCCATCCTCCAAAACGCGCCGCACGAGTTGTGGTGCGTACGGCACGACTCTGGGCACGTTCCGTTGCGAGGATTGACTACATGCGTGCACTTCTCTGCCCCGGCCAGGGCACTCAGCGATCCGGCATGCTTGAGCCGTGGCTTGAGCAGCGTGAGTTGATCGATCGGATGAGTGATGCCGCCGGGCTGGATCTCGTCGAGTACGGTTGCAACGCCGACGACGCCACGGTCACCGATACGGCGATCGCTCAGCCCCTCATCGTTGCCGTTGGGATCCTCTCCAACATCGCGCTTGGGGCTCCCGCAGTCGACGCCGTCGCGGGACACTCCGTGGGCGAGATTACGGCGCTGCAGATCGCGGGCGTGATCACCGCCGAGCAGGCCGTGCGGTTGGCCGCCGTGCGCGGCCAGGCAATGTCGGATGCCGCCGCACAGGTGCAGACGTCCATGAGCGCCGTCATCGGCGGCGACCGCACCGAGGTTGAGGCCGTCATCGCCGCATCTGGCGCCGTGCTCGCCAACATCAACTCGGCTCAGCAGGTGGTCGCAGCGGGTACGGCGGAGCAACTCGCCAGCCTCGCCGAGAATCCCCCTACACGTGCTCGGGTGATCCCATTAACGGTGGCAGGTGCATTCCACACTCAGTTCATGGCTCCCGCCGTAGAGCTGGTCCGCGCCGAGATCGCACAGATCCAGCCGGCCGACCCCATCTGCACGGTGATCTCCAACCGCGACGGCGCCGAACTCAGGGTCGGAGCCGAGGCACTGAGCCGGATCGTCTCCCAGATCACCTCCCCTGTTCACTGGGATCTCTGCCAGGCCACATTGAGCTCGGCAAAGGCGCTCGTTGAAGTCGCTCCGGGCGGCGTCCTCGTGGGGCTGGCCAAGCGCGAACTCCGCGGCGTCCCGGCCGTGGCTATCACCAGCCCCGATGACATCCCGGCAGCCCACACCCTTCTCGAGGAGGCCCTCGCATGACGGCACTGGCGGCAAGCGCCCCCACCTACTCACAGATCCTCGGGGTCGGCGGTGTGCGCGGCGAACTCGTGATCCCCAACGACGATCTCGTGGGTCCCATCGATTCCTCGGACGAGTGGATCCGGCAGCGCACGGGCATGATCACCCGGCACCGCGCCAAGCCCGAGACCACACTCAAGGACCTCTGCCTCGGTGCCGCCGATGCGGCATTCGACGCCGCGGGTGTCACGGGGGCTCAGATCGATGCCGTCATCCTCTCCTCGGTGACCCACATGGCGCAGACCCCCGCCCTGGCAACGACCTTGGCCTACGAACTCGGCGCTACCCCAGCCGCCGCCTTCGATATCTCGGCGGCCTGCGCGGGCTACTGCTACGCCGTCGGGCTGGCCGATTCGTTGGTGCGCTCGGGCCAAGCCGAGAAGGTACTCGTGATCGGTGCCGAGCGGATGAGCGACTTCGTGGACCCCACGGACCGCAGCATCAGCTTCCTGCTGGGGGACGGCGCCGGTGCGGCCGTGATCGGCGCTAGCGACACCCCGAAGATTGGCCCCACGGTGTGGGGATCGGACGGCTCCCAAGCCGGCGCGATCTACCAGACTCACACCTGGCAGACCTTCAAGGACGGCACCGACACCTCGTGGCCCACGCTACGCCAGGAAGGCCCCACCGTGTTCAAGTGGGCGGCCTTCGAAATCCCGCGCGTTGCGGCACGGGCAATCGAAGCGGCCGGGCTGAGCCCGCAGGACATCGACGTCTTCATCCCCCACCAAGCCAACATGCGGATCATCGACCAGATGATCAAGCACCTCGGGCTACGCGACGACTGCGTTGTGGCCCGCGATATCGCCGAGACGGGTAATACCTCGGCGGCCTCTATACCCCTGGCCACGGAACGCTTGTACCGTGAAGGCCAGGTCCACGGCGGGCAGATCGCCCTCCAAATCGGGTTCGGAGCCGGCCTCGCCTTTGCGGCGCAGGTGGCGATTCTGCCCGAGCAGAAGACTGCCAACTAGAAAGGTACTGATATGGCACTGAGCAACGATGAGATTCTCGCTGGCCTCGCGGAGATTGTGGCCGAGGAGACCGGTCTGCCGGCCGAGAACGTGACCCTCGAAGCGTCCTTCGCGGATGACCTCGACATCGACTCCCTCTCGATGATGACGATCGTGACCTACGCCGAGGAGAAGTTCGAGGTGCGCATCCCCGATGAGGACGCCACCGGCCTCGTCACCGTGGGCGACGCCGTCACCTTCATCGCCGGCGCGCAGGAGGGCTGAGCCCTGACCCCGCGCGTCGTCGTCACCGGCCTCGGCACCACGAACCCGCTGGCCGGCAATGTTCCGGACACCTGGCGCCGTGCGCTCGTCGGCGAGTCCGGTGTGCGCACGATCGAGCAGGACTGGGTGGAGAAATACGAACTCCCGGTCACGTTCGCTGGGCAGATCGCCGTCCCCCCGAGCGAAGTGCTCGAGGTCCGGCAGATCCGCCGCACCGATCCGTCCACGCAGTACGCCCTCATCTCGGCCCGTGAGGCCTGGGAGGACAGCGGTTTGGACGAGGTCGACGGCGAACGGCTGGGTGTCGCTGTCTCCTCGGGCATTGGCGGCATCTGGACCATCCTCGACGCGTGGGACACCATCAAGGAGCGCGGCGCGCGCCGTGTGCTCCCCATGACCATTCCGATGCTCATGCCGAATGCACCGGCAGCAAACATCTCGGTCGAGTACGGCGCGAAGGCGGGGGCGCATGCCCCTGTCTCCGCGTGTGCCTCGGGTGCCGAGGCAATCGGTGACGCGGTCGAGATGATCCGCAACGGCCGCGCCGATGTGGTGCTCGCCGGAGGGACCGAAGCGCCGATTCACCCGATGCCGATAGCCTCGTTCGCCAAGATGCAGGCCCTGTCCACGCGCAACGACGATCCGGCGGGCGCCTCGCGCCCGTACGACGTGACGCGGGACGGCTTCGTCATGGGTGAAGGCGCGGGCGTCATTGTGCTCGAATCACTTGAGCACGCGCAGGCCCGCGGCGCCAGGATCTACGCCGAAATCGTGGGTGTTGGCATGACAGCGGACGCGTACGACGTCGCTCCCCCAGACCCGAGCGGTCAGGGCCAGGAGCGTGCCATGCGTGCCGCCGCCACGGATGCCGGGATCGATCCCGCCTCCGTGGTCCATGTAAACGCACACGGCACGTCCACTCCCGCCGGAGACCTGGTCGAGGCGCAGGCGATTGCGCGCGTGTGCGGGAACGACACGATCGTGACTGCCACGAAGTCGATGACCGGGCACCTGCTCGGCGGCGCTGGCGCATTGGAGACGATCTTCACGATCCTTGCGGTGCACGAACGCCAGGTTCCGCCTACGATCAACATCACCGAGCCGGAGCCCGAACTCTCGGTGGACGTGGCGCGTGATACGGCCCGTGCTCTTCCAGCCGAGGGCGAGCTTGTGGCGATCAACAACGCCTTCGGTTTCGGTGGCCACAACGTGGCCCTCGCGGTGAAGACGTACCAGGAATAGTTACCCCACTCGGTGGAGCCACTTGATCGGCGCACCGGCACCCGCATACCGGAAGGGCTCGAGCTCGTCATCCCAGGCTTGGCCGAGGGCGAGATCGAGCTCTTTCCGCATCCGGGCGGCGTCGTGCGCGTGCTCGAGCGCTGCGCGGACCCTGTTCTCGGGCACCACCACGTTGCCGTGGGTGTCCGTCTGGGCGTGGAAGATGCCGAGCTCGGGAGTGTGAGACCAGCGGCCGCCGTCGGAGATGGCCGTGGAATCCTCGGTGATCTCGTAGCGCAGGTGCGTCCAGCCGCGGAGCGCAGAGGCAAGCGCGGCACCGGTGCCTACGGGACCAATCCAGGAGTGCTCAGCGCGCACCATTCCGGTCACGGCGGGCTGCAGGGTCCAGTCGAGCGCGATGCGCTGATCGAGAACGCTACCGAGGGCCCACTCGATGTGCGGGCAGAGGGCGCGGGGTGCAGAGTGCACAAAAACAACACCGCGGGTGATTGCTCCACTCATTTCATCTCCTTGCTGCGTGGGTCGTCTTCCCCTACGTCCGCGCTGCAAGTAATGACACGGTTGTGACTATTCAATCAGAATGCGGCGATTCTAGCTAGTAATGGTCTCGCGAATCGCCTTCATCGCCTTCTTGCGGTTCGCGCGGTCGAGACGGTCAATGTAGAGCATTCCCTCAAGGTGATCCGTCTCGTGCTGGAGGCAGCGGGCCATGAGCCCTTCCCCTTCGACGACGACCTTCTTGCCGTCAAGATCGGTCCCCTCCACGCGTGCGTACCAGGCGCGTTCGGTGGGATACCAGAGTTGCGGCACGGAGAGGCAGCCCTCTTCGCCGTCCTGGTACTCGTCCTCGGATGCTGCGACGAGGACGGGGTTCAGCACGTAGCCGATCTCGTCATCGATGTTCCACGAGAATGCGCGGAGCGACACGCCGATCTGGTTGGCGGCGAGACCTGCACGGCCCTCCGTGTCCACGGTCTCGAGAAGATCCTCGACCAGCGCCTTCACCCGATCGTCGATTTCGGTGATGGTGTGGCAGGGGGTCCGCAGTACTGGGTCCCCGATGATTCGGATGTCGCGCATTGCCATGGTTCAATCCTTCTACGAACCGCCACCTCGTTTGGCTCCCGCGACTGGATTCGAACCAGTAACCGTCCGATTAACAGTCGGATGCTCTGCCGTTGAGCTACGCGGGATCGTGCTCACCGACTTTATCAGGACTCAGCCGCGCTCTCGAAATTCACACGCGGAACTAGGGTGTGGGGAGTCCCACAGCGGCGCGGGCGCGGCGCTCGAGCGCGTCCACCTCCGGCTGCTCCGTTTCGGCAACGGGGCCCCGCGCGATCAGCTGGGACGAGAGATTTCCGCGGGAGTCCTTGCGAATCAGGGCCCGCACCTCTCCCCCAGCGAGCGTGTCGAGGTACTCCACGTGCACGATCGAGGAGTTCACGTGCTCGCGCACGGCCGTGGTGGCCAGCCACACGTCGTCGTCCTTGGTGTGGAGTTCGGCGGTCTGGCCATCCACGAGATTCACCGTGAGCCGGCGCGCGCTACCATCCCAGCTGGCGTTCTCGATCGCAATCCACGGCAGATCGATCCGGATCCCCTCCTCGCCGACGGCGATCAGCCGATCCGCGCTGACCACGAGCCATTCGCTTCGCACCAGCGGCGCGACAACCTCGGGCTTGGTGCGGCCCAGATGGGCAGAGACGGAAGACGGAAGAGACGTGCGTGCCATGCAGTCGATCTTACGTGGTCGTCACACGAGGAACTGAAGGCTCACCTCAGACTCGAGAAGCGGCCCAGTCTTTCCATTCAGGACGGCGTTCTCGGGATCCGCGATGTGCTCGGCAAACGCCGCCTCATCGCGGTACTGCTCGATCACCACCACCCGTGAGGGAACCTCCTTGTCGATGTACACCTCGAAGCGCTCCGAGCCGTCCATCGAGAGCACATGCTTCGCGTATTCATCCAGGTGCGCCTTCACTTCGGCCACGGTATCCGGCCGAGCTTCGTTCACCGCGATCAGATTAATCGCCGCCATGGGAGCCTCCGTTCGTTACATCTATTCTGCGTCTCAACTCGATCCCGTGAGACGAAAACCAAGCCCAGCTTCGGGTCTCGCCCGCATAGGCAAAGGGCTAGCCTTGGCGTATGACAGTGCCGCACAGCACCGAGCCCACCATCAATGTACGCGGGCTCGCTCAGCAGATCGCTCACGCTCTCGGCGAGGTATTGAGTGGTCGTCCCGAGGCGATCGAGACGTCGATCATCACCCTGCTGGCGGGTGGACATCTCCTCCTGGAGGACGTGCCCGGCGTCGGGAAAACTACTCTCGCGACGACGCTGGCTCGATCGATCGATGCCACGCCGCGGCGGATCCAGTTCACCTCGGACATGCTGCCCACGGACGTCACGGGGCTGTCCGTGTATGACCAGGACAAGCACGAGTTCCAGTTCCACCCGGGACCAATCTTCGCGAACATCGTGATCGGTGATGAGGTCAATCGCGCCACCCCCAAGACGCAGTCGGCGCTCTTGGAGGCGATGGGTGAACATTCGGTGACGGTGGACGGCGTCACTCGCGCGCTCCCGGAGCTGTTCATGGTGGTGGCGACTCAGAATCCGCAGGACATGGAGGGCACGTTCCCTCTTCCCGAGGCGCAGCGGGACCGTTTCATGACCCGGATCTCGCTGGGTTACCCCGATGCCAACGCGGAGATCGCGATGCTCACAGCGCGTCAGCTCACGGATCCGGCCACGGCGGTGACGCCGGTCGCCACGATCAATGAGGTCCTTGCGGCGCGCGAGGCCGTTTCGCACGTGCACCTCGCCGACGAGGTGGCGCGCTACCTCGTGGCGATCGTCGCGGCCACCCGATCTCACCCTGGGATCTCGCTCGGCGGGAGCCCGCGCGCCACGCTCCACCTCACCCGGATGGCCCGTTCGCGTGCGGCCGTGGGTGGGCGCGGCTATGTCTCACCCGACGACGTGGCGGCCCTCGCCGGGCGCGTGCTCCCGCACCGCCTCGCGCCGCGTGGCCGGTTCGGCTCGGTCAGCGATTCCTTGGCGGCGGCGACAGAGATCGTGGCGGAGATCGTCGCCCGTACTCCCGTGAAGTGATGATCACGCTGACGCGCCGCGGCTGGGGGATGCTCTTCGGCGCGTTCGGCGTGTGGGGATCGTGGTGGCTCATCCAGCTTCGGGATCTCTGGTATCTCGCGGCGTTCCTGCTGGTACTGGTCCTGCTCGCGACGGCGATCACGGCCTTGGGGCCTCGGCTCGCCCGGGTGGAGGTCCAGGTCTCCGTCTCCGATCCCACTCCCACGGTGGGTGACACGATCCTGGTGACGGCCCACGTGCGGCAACGCGCTGGGCTGGGTTTCAGGCTCGCGCTGCGCTGGCTGGATGCGGAGCACTCCACCCCTCTCACGGGCGGCGAGATCAGCCGCGAGAGCATCCACCAGTCCCTCTCGCAACGAGGCCGGCAGGATGTGGGCGTGGCCGGGACCGAGATTCTCGGGCCGTTGGGCCTGGCGAGCCGGCGACTCAACCGGCGCGTGACGACCGAGATTCTCGTGCTCCCGCAGCTCATCCCCGAGCTCGAGGAGATGCTCTCCGGCGGAGGGCAGCAGCTTCTCACCGAGGAGAACTCGGCGTCGATCTCCTCGCTCCATAGTTCGGGAATCCCTGCGGGTGCGGTACGTGAGTACCAGGCGGGAGACACGCGGCGTCAGATCCATTGGAAGCAGAGCGCCCGGCAGGGCGAACTCTTGGTGAACCTCCACGAGCAAGAGAACCAGCCGCAACGGACTTTCTTGCTGGTGACGCACCGGCGCACGTATCACCTCCCCGTTGAGTTCGAGCGGGCGGTCTCGGCCGTAGCTACGCTCGCCGTCTGCTCGATGCGCGAGGGCTGCCGGGTGCGGCTCGCCTGCGGCACCGATACCCTCGAGAACCCCAGCGTGGACGAGGCGCTGCGGTATCTCGCCGTGCTTGAGCGAGCCGATGTCGTCACGGAACCGCTTGAGGGCACCGTCCATGCGGTGGTCACGGGTGGCCTTTCCGCGACAGTCACTGCCGCACTCGAAGAGATGAGCCCGAGCCTGTTGATCATCACGTCACCGGGGCACGCCGCCGCGAAGACCCCCGGGTGGAGCAGGGTGATTGTTGATGACTGAGCCACGTGAATGGCCCCACCGGAGGGCCCAACTGTTCGCGGCCGGTGCCGCAGTCGTCGGTGTATGGACGGTCGTCATCTTCTCCCTTCAGGCCGTCTTCGAGCCCGGACTCTGGCGCGCGGGCTTCGTGGCGATCTGCGCGATGACGATCGCGATCGCCTGCATGGTGCGCGCGATCTGGCCGAACACGCGCACCGCTGCCGGGGTCCTCGGCGGTCTCGGCGGGCTCGTGTGCTGGTGGTTCCTCGCCGACCGCGCTGGCCGCGCCAGTGAATGGCTCTTCCATCCCAAGACGCAGGTGGACTCGGCAATCCGCGCCGCGCTCAGCGGATACGCTCCCGTGGATGCAACCGGGCCATTGGCGGATGTGGCGATGTTGGTCATCCTGCTCGCGGTGACGGCCAGCGCATTGCTTCTCGTGGGCGGCAGCCTGCCCCTCGCGGCCGGAGCGCTCGCCGCGCTCTTCCTGCTCGTGCCATTCGTGATCGTTGGGCTGAGAATTCCCCCGGGCTATCTCATCCTTGCCGGGGCGTTTCTGATGCTGCTCGCTTGGCTGGGATCGCCCACCGTTCATTGGGCCGGGCTGGCGACAGCGGGGCTGGCATTGGCGCTGGCGGCCGTCACGCTACAGGTTGCCCCCGAGACGCGGGACAAGGTGTGGAACGGATCGGTGGTGCGATCCCCTGTCTCGACAACGGTGCCGGACGTGACCGTGAGCCTGGCGGCGGATCTGCGGCAGCGCGGCAGCTCCCGCGCCTTCACGTTCACCAGTGAGATTGGCGGGCCGCAATACTTCACCCTCGCCACGCTCAGGGACTTCACCGAGGGACGTTGGCTCCCGGATGCGGTGCTGAGTTCTCAGAGCACGGATACCGCGCGTTCACAGGAGCGGGCTTTCGCGGGTTCCACCTTCGTCGAGATCTTCCCGGAATCGGGCGAGGTGTCCGTTTACGAGTCGTCCGGGAGCGAGCAACCCGAGATCCAGGTAACGATCGACGGCCTGATTAGCGAGTGGTTGCCGCTCCCGCAGGCGGCCACGCGGGTCACCTCCAAGAGCGAGTCCTTCGATCCGTCCGCGTGGGTCTGGGCCGAATCGTCCGCCACGGCATTCTCCGACTCGGCGATCACGCGCCGTGGCGACATATACAGCGTCGAGGTGGCGGCACCGGTATCCCGCTATTGGGCGCTGAGCGTTCTCGATCAGATCTCTCCCGAGTCTCTCGCACTCCTTACCGATCCAGCCGCGGTCCCTGTGGAACTCGCGCCGTATCTCGCGCTGCCAGATCAGATTCCAGAGGTACTCACCGAGACGGCCCACCACATCGCAGGAGGAGCCGAACCGGATCGACTCGCTCTTGCCATCCAGCTCGAGTCCTACTTCCAGAGCGGCGAGTTCGTCTATGACGAGGCCGCGCCGTACACCCCCGGCACGGACCGCGATAACCCATACTCCGTGATGGAAGCCTTCCTCACCGAGAAGCGCGGATTCTGCGTGCACTTCGCCTCCACGTACGCGGTAATGGCGCGCTCGCTCGGCATCCCCACCCGCCTCGCCGTGGGTTACGCCGTCAACGCCGCCGATGGTCAGCCCACGGCCGTGCGCGGACGCGAACTGCACGCCTGGCCGGAGATCTATGTGGAGGAACTCGGCTGGATCCCGATGGAGCCAACGCCCGGCGGCGCAGGCATGCGCGCACTCGATCCGGAGTTCGAGGAGCCGGAGGTGCTGCCCACGATCGAGCCCGCAGACGAGGTCCCGGAACCTCTCCCGGAGGAGCCCACGATCGATCCGGTCTCGCCCACCACGCCTGATGACGGTGATACCGCAGACGATCCCGCCGTGGCCAGTGGGACCCTCCGGGCGCTCGGGATCGCCGCGCTCGTTGGTGGGACTCTTCTGATTCCGGCACTCACTCGGCTCGCCCGCCGGCTGTGGCGGGGCCGCACTGCACGCGAGCCATCGAGCCAGGCATGGGCCGAGTTCCGGGACACCGCCGTCGACCTGGGATACCTCTCCGACGGCGATGGCTCACCCCGGGCGCATACCGCCGATGCCCTCGTGGACTACTTGGTGGGCCGCGGCATCCTCGGTGCTACCGCCGCCGAATCCGCGCGCGAACTCGCCCACATGATGGAGGCCGAACGCTATGGCGAGGAGACGCCGTCGGGCAACCCCCAGGGGTCATTGGAGATTGCCCGCGCGGCGCTACTCGCGAACGCGACACCCGGAGTCCGCGCCCGCGCAGTGCTCCTCCCCCGCTCGCTCGTCCGCTAAGCGCGAGGGTTCCATTCGCCCTTCGCCACGGCCGGCACGAAGTCTTCAAGGTCCAGCGGCCAGGTGACACGGCGGCCCTCTTCAGCGGACTGGTATGCCGCCATCAGAAACTCGACCACCTCGAGGCCAGCCTCGAGACCCTCGAGCGGCTGCTCACCCTTCAGGAAGGCGGTGGCAAGGTATGAGTTCTCGCCGGTGTAGCCGTAGGACATGGACTCGTCTGAGAGGAGCGGCATGAGGCCCTCCTCCGCGTTCTGCTTCTCGATCATGTCCTCGCCTTCGGACTGCTCGAGATTGCGGGACATGAACAACCTGGACTCGGTGGACAGAGTGTCCGATTCCATCGAATACTCCGGGCCGAGAAGCTCGAAGGAGAGCCGAAGGCCGGCGCCCACATAACTCCACGACGTGGTTGCCTCCACAATCACGGGCTCACCATCACCGTTCACGAACTCGAAGACGGCGTGCGCATAATCCTCCGAGGGCGTCTTGGTGTAGTCCACGACACCCGGGTAGGTGTCCTGAAGCTCCTTGGCGTGCTTCGCGCGCCCCCACTTGAGCGAGGCAATGGTGGCCGTGACAGCCACGGGTGTGAGCCACTCTGAGTGCCGTGTTCCGGGAGGCGAGAGCAGGAAGCGTCCTGCCTCAACGGAGTGGCACATCATGTCGTTGAGCACGCCACCGCCCTCGGTCGCGCCGTTCCAGAACCAGGTGTTGTGCGGGCCGGAGTGCTCCTCCGCGGCCCGCGCCAGGTACGGCGTACCGGATGCCGCAGCGCCGCGCGCCCAGACGATGTCCCGCGAGCGGACCAGGCCGGGCGAGTACACCTGGTTCTCGAGGTATCCGTGCAGGAGGCCCGCTCCCTGGACCAACTCAAGTACTTCCCGCGCCTCGGCGATCGTGCGCCCGAGCGGCTTCTCGATCGCGATCGCCTTCAGTTCGGCACGGCCCGAGGTCACCTCATCGGTTATGGCTCTCACGACCTCGATGCGGGTGAAGTTCGGGGTGAGCACCCAGATTGCGTCCACGCGCGGGTCTCGGACCAGTTGGGCGATGTCGTCGTACGCGGCAACCTGGTTACCCACACCGGTCGCTTCGGCCTTATCGGCAAGTGACTGTGCGCTCTCCTTTGTCAGGGAGCACACCGCAACCACATCCGCATCCCGCACGCCGGTGAACGAATCGACGTGGAAGTGACCGATGAACCCGGCTCCGAGTATTCCGACGCCCAAGGTTTCACGCTGAGCCATTTCTCTTCCTCTCTAGCAGTATGGCCATGTGGCCGTGGTTGGGTGCTCTAGCTCCGCAGCTTTCGCTGCCTGCCGTAGAGCGCGAGCAGGAGAATCAGGACCACACCATTGACGATGATGCGCCCCGATTCGGGCATGTTGATGGTGGTCAGGAACGAGCTGAGCACCGTAAGGAGCACCGCGCCGATCGCAGAGCCGAGGTAGCCACCCACTCCCCCCGCGACGAGGGTGCCACCGATCACCACGGCGGCGACCGAGGGCAACGTGAGGTTGTCGGCGAGGTTCAAGAAGACGGTTTCGGTGTAGCCGAGCATCATGAGGCCCCCGACGACGGCGAAGAACCCCGAGAGCACATAGGACAGGAGCACCGTGCGGGAGACGGGAACGCCGGAGAGCCGAGATGCCGAACGGTTCGCCCCGATCGCGAAGATGTTCCAGCCGGTCCAGGTGCGGCGCAGGAAGATGCTCACCAGCACGATCGCAATCGCCCACAGGAACAGCACGCCCGGGATGTCGAGGAGCCATCTCCCATTCACGAGGCCGGTGAGGGCGGGCGCACTGCGTCCGCCAGCCACGCCTTTGGTGTAGGCGAGGATGATGCCGGTCACCACCCCCATCATGCCGAGCGTCATCACGAACGGTGGGATCTTGAGGAGCAGAATGCCAATCCCGTTGGCGAGACCAATGAGGCAACCGACGGCGAGCGGAACCAGGATTCCGAGAAGCAGGTTGTCGTTCGACCCGTCCATCACTTTGGCGGCCACAATTGCGCCGAGCGTGGCAGTCTTCCCCACGGAGAGGTCGATCCCGTCACCGCCAGAGAGGATCACGATCGTCTGCCCGATCGCAATAAAGCCGAGGAACGAGGCCACGCGCAACATTGCGAGGATCTGCCGATAGGAGCCGAATCCCGGCGAGAAGATCTGGCCGAGGACGATCAGCAGCACGATGATGACGAGCGCGATCAGCACGGGATTCTTCCACCACTGAGTGTACGAGCGTGCCGCCAGCTTCTCGATGGGCGTGTCGATTGTCATGCTCCCCTCCTCCTTGTGGTCAATACCGACAGCGCCAGTGCGGCGATGATGATGAGTCCCGAGGTGAGCGCGCGGTAGGTGGTGGGCACCCCAAGGAAGAACAGAATGTTCGACGAGATCGAGAGGATCAGCGCACCCGCAACGGCGCCATAGGGCGCGCCACGGCCACCGCTGAGAGCGATGCCTCCGAGGACAACGGCGGCGATCGAGTTCAACGCCATGTCGGAGCCAACGAAGGGGTCACCCGAGCCGGTGTTCGCAAGTACCGCCATCGCGGCAAGCGCAGCGAACATGCCGGAGAAGACGAAGCTTCGAATCACCACCGACGTCACAGGGACGAGCGAGGCATAGGAGGCCTCCTTATTGCCTCCCACCGCATAGAGTTGCTTCGCAAACGTGGTGCGCGAGAGCACCCACCACAACACCATGCCGAGCAGCACCAACAGCATCGGTACCGGGATCCCGCCCACCGCCATTCGGAAGCCATTCACAATCGCTGGTGGGACCGCTCCGCCCGGGGTCGGAAGCACGACGAGTGCTAGGCCGCTAAAGACCGACGCGGTCGCGAAGGTCGCAATCAACGGCTGGAGCCGCACAACAGCCACGATGAAGCCATTCAGCAGGCCGCAGATTGCGCCGGTGAGGAGCGCCGCGAGCAGGCCGAGCAGAATACGTGAATCCTGGCCATCCATGACCTTCAGCGAGACCACCGAGATCAACGCGATCTGCGCGCCGAGTGAGAGGTCGAGCGCACCGCCGATCACGATGATCGCTTGTGCGATGGCCGCGAAGACCAGCGGTGTGAAGGTCGCGAAGTTGCTGGTAAGGGAGTACTGGGTGAAGAAGGTGGGCTGCAGGATCGCATTGATGACTACCGCGGCAACCAGAAGTCCGAGCGTCACAGCAGCATTGAGACTGAAGGAGAACCGCTTCTGCCAGCCGCCCTCGCGCAGAATGTCCGTGCTCATGCGCGCTTCTCCCCATCCACGCGAAGGGCGGAGGCAACCAGGTTGTCCTGCGTGACTTCGTCGCCCTCAAGCACCCGCACGATCTCGCCCTCGTACATGACGAAGACACGATCGCAGAGCGCCGCCAACTCGTTGTCATCGCTGGAGTTGATCAGGACCGTGATGCCCTCCGATGTGAGCAGCCGGATGAGATCGTAGATCTCCGCCTTTGCACCCACATCGATGCCTTTGGTCGGATCGTCGAGCAGGACGATCTGCGGATCGTTCATGAGCCACTTTCCGATCACGACCTTCTGCTGATTGCCGCCTGAAAGCGTGGAGACCGGATCCATGATGGAGCCGATCTTGATGCGAAGCCGGTCCACCTGTTCGGTCGCGAGTGCTTTGGCCCGCTTAATGTTGATGAACCAGCCGGCCCAGGTGCTCCTCCTGAGAGCAACGACGTTCAGGTTCTCGAGGATCGGGCGCACGGAGAGCAAGCCCTGCGTGGAGCGATCTCCAGGGACCAGCGCGACACCTGCGGCGATTGCACCGCGGGGAGTTCGATACTTCTGTGGCGTGCCTGCAATCACGATCTCGCCATCGGTTAGCGGCGAATCGCCGAAGATCACATGCAACAACTCCGATTGGCCCTGCCCTTGGAGTCCACCGAGGCCCACCACTTCGCCTTTGCGAGCCTCGAGATTGACCCCATGGAGTCGGCTTGACTGGAGATTGCGAGTCTCGAGCTTCACCTCATCCGAGACCTGCACTCGTGCAATCTGCTCAAAGATCTCCTCTTGAGCGTCGGCAACCTCGCCGACCATCAGCCGCACAAGTTGCGCCTCGGTGGTCTCTGCCATCTCCACGGTGGCAACCGTTCGCCCGTTTCGGAGAATCGTTGCGCGGTCGCACAACTCCTTGACCTCTTCGAGGCGGTGAGAGACGAAGATGACGGCGACGCCGTCGGCGACGAGAGTGCGCACCGTTTCGAAGACGAGATCCACCTGTTCTCGGCGGAGGGATGCGGTTGCCTCATCGAGCACGAGGATGCGGGGTCCGCGGGCGACAGCCTTCGCGATCTCCACGAGTTGCTGCGAACCCGGGCTGAGGCTCCCTACCTCGGTGGACAACGTGATCCCTTTGTCCATCCCGGGCAGGAAGTGTTCGAGGGCCTGTGCCGCATACTCCCGCGAGGCGCGCCGATCCACGAAGCCGGCGGTCCCGAACTCCGTCCCGAGCAGCAGATTGTCCTGAAGGCTCAGGTCCGGGACCAGAGAGAGCTGCTGGTAGGCCGAGGCAATTCGCTCCCGGTGCGCATCGACCGGCTTGGAGATGCCAATCTGCACTCCGTTGATGACGATGGTCCCCTGATCGGGGCTCACCGTTCCACTGAGGACCTTGTTGAGGGTTGACTTGCCGGAGCCGTTTGGGCCCAGCAGGCCGTGAACCTCGCCGGTTTCCACCTCAAGGCTGGCGCCCTGGAGCGCACGCACGCCACCGAACCGCTTGTGCACGTTGGCCATGTGCAGGTAGGGCATGAGAAGAAGCCTCGTTTCGATGGAACTGACAGGATGACCCGGGGCGGCGGGCTACTACCGCCCCGGGGGAAAGGTTCCTACTGGAAGTAAGCAGCAACCTCGTCGGCTGACATGATCGAATCGACCACGTAGCCATCACCGTTGTCCTTGATCTGCTCCCAGATCTCATCGAAGTTGTCGCCTGTGACCAGTGGCGCCAGCGGCAGGATGATGCTGTGGCCATCGGTGACCTTCGAGGAATCGAGGGTCTTGCCCTGGAGCTCGTTCATCGCGAAGTGCATCGCAGTGGCACCTGTCCCCGGAGGATTGATCACGCCGGCCGTGTCAAAATCGGTATCGCGAAGATCGTTCCACATGCGCATGAAGCCACCGCGGGCCTCACCCATTGTCTGCACGGAATCGGTCTTGCCAGCCGCCTCTAGAGCCTTCAGCGTGCCCTGCGCCATGCCGTCGTACGTCCAAATGCCGTCGATGTCCGGGTACGTGGCGAGCAGGTCCGTCGCAACCGTCTGGCCGGTGGTCTGGTCCCAGCCACCATCACCATGGGTAAGCACCTCGATATTGTGCTCCGCGAAGATCGGCTCGGCACCTGCCCAGCGTGCCTCGGTGGCAGGGCTTCCTGCCGCACCTTCAATCGTGACGATCTTTGCGCCGTCGCCCACCTTAGCGGCGAACCACTCGGCCGATGCCGCGCCCAGATCCTGCTGCGAGATGCCGATGTTCAGAACCGACTCGGTCTCCACCGCCTGGTCGATAGCGTAGACCTTGATGCCCTGGGCCTCGGCCTCCTTGAACACTGCGTCCAGGGCTGTGGCGGAGTTGGGATCGATGATGATCGCGTCGACGCCCTTGTTGATGAGGTTGCGCACCTGCTGGATCTGGCCGTTGACATCCGCATCGGCGTTCTCCATCACGAGTTCGGAGAGCAGGCCCTGCTCCTTATACTCGTTCGCGACCTCTTCGATCGCCTCAATCATCTGGGTGCGGTACTCCGAACCCACGAAGGCGTTCGAGACGCCGATCGAGAACGGTCCGGCGGCAGGCTCCTCCGGCGCGTCCGTCGCCTCACTGGTTTCGCCGCCGCCCGCCTCTGTCGTGGGATCGGTGGACGGGGCTGGCGTTGAGCATGCCGCCAAGGTGAGGCCGGCTGCGGCTGCCAGCGCCGCAATCTTCAGTGTTGACTTCATGTGATACCCCTTTGCATCCGGTTATTTACACCCCGCAAATAACGTCCACATTCATACTACAACCAAATCTGAGTGTTGCAGGTCACAGTTTCGTCTCAATGTTCCGATCCTGACACTCAGGAGCTCCCGCCAGCGGGATATGCTTCGACACAGATCGGATCCAAGGAGGCGATGTGGCAGAGCGTGAACAACTCACTCCCCGCGTCTCTTCATCGAACGATGTCTCAGCCCACAATCGGGTACGCGTCCTAGAGAAGATCATGAGGTCCGGCCCGGCATCGCGTGTAGCGTTGGCGCGAGACCTCGGCATGTCCCCTCCGACAGTCAATCGCCTCACCAGCGCGCTGATGCGGATTGGGCTACTCGAGCACGCCGGGAGTGACGTTGCCACCGGTGGCCGGCCCTCCATGCTGGTGAGCTTTCAGCCGCGGAGCAAGGTCATATTGGCTCTCGACATATGGGAATCCGCGATCGAGATTGCCGTGCTCGACCTTGCCGGGCGTGTTCTCGAGCGCGCGAGCATTCCGATCGAAGGCACCTCGCCAGAGAAGAAGCTCGAGCTACTCGTGCAGGCTATTGCCGAGTGGGATCGCCGACTCAATGGATCCCTCGCCACCATAGGTGTGTCGGTCCCCGGCCCTGTCAGCGGTGCGGGTCACGTACTTCTCGCTCCGGCCTTGGACTGGTACAACCTCGACGTACTCGGTCCCATTCGGAAGGTCACAGATGTTCCCGCGGTTATCGAGAATGACGTGAACCTGATCGCCTTGGCCGAGTATCGCCACCTCCACTCCCCCGATCACAAGACGCTTGTGGCGATCGCCGTCTTCCAAGGAGTTGGAGCGGGGATTGTGGAGGAAGGTACCCTCTGGCGAGGTAATCATGGTGCCGCGGGACAGTTCGGCCGCATGCTCCGAGATGTCTCGGGCCTGCGTCACCACACCCGCGGCTTTGGCCACCTCGAGACGGAGCTCGGCGAAGGTGGAATCCTGCAGCGCGCGATTGAGGCCCGCGTGGTTTCGCCCGAAGTGGGCAGTGCCGATGCCGTCTTTGCCGCCGCGGAAGAAGGAGATCCCGAGGCCCTCGGAATGGTCGAGACTGTGGCCGATGAGTATGCCTTCCACCTCGTCAACGTCTGCGCAATGGTGGCGCCCGACATCGTCGTCTTCGGCGGTCTCTTCGAGCGCTGGTCTGAACTGCTCTTGCCGATGATCGCCGCGCGACTTGAAGGCAACGTCATCCATCTGCCGGAACTGCGTACCGCCGAACTCGGCGATGAAGGAAAGCTCATCGGCGCGGGCCTCAATGCCCTGGATGCCGCAGGCGGCCTCGCCGCGCTGGTGGTCGATTGAGGCCCTCCCCGCGCGCGGCCCGCCCGCGTGTGGGGAAGCTAGCCCTCGCCGTCGGCCGCTTGCTCGATGTCGTAACTCGGTCTCTCCCCCACGGCCTCCTGCCCGGGCTGGGGCGACTGGGTCTGCTGGTGCGAGAACTCTCCCCCCGTACGGCCGCCGAATGGCCGGCCATGGTCGGCGTACTCGTCCCGTAGGAAGCTGAGGACGTGCGGCCCCAACTCGAATCGATAGCCCGTGCGCAGGAGATAGCCCAACTCGCCGCCTGGAAGGGTCGTGTTCGCGTAGAAACTCGTCTCCCCCACGCCGTGAAGTAGTAGCACGTATTCGTCCTGGCGGGTGTGCCGAATCTCGGCATGGACGGTATCCAAGCCGTCCAGATGAATGTCCACCTCAGGGCCCGAACCGATCAGGGTGTGCTCTGCGGTGAGCTGATACTCCTCGCCCTCATCGCCACGGGGTGACTCGTCGGAGTGGACCGATGCGAGCTTCAGCCGAGGGTGGCCCTCGCCGTAGCCCGCATGCGTGTTGGTCACGCGGATCTTGTTCGTCATTTCTCGCCGCTCCTTGACTGACATACCCGCGCGAAAGCTGGCACGATGACTGTATGGGATTCCTGGTGTACGCCGGCACGCAAGAGTATGAATTCGAGGATCGAGTTCTCGCCCACCTGAAGGCTGCGATCACGTTGAAGTTGCGCCGCCAGGAGAGTTTCCTGATGAGCTGGACGAACCCAGCGGAGAAGGGTGGCGGGCGACTTTCCATCTGGCTCGCGCCCACGATCCCGCTCACGTTCCGCTTCTCCGGCGGGCGTCCACCCACGCTGAACCAGGAGTGGATCGACGCGCTGGTTGCCACGGCCCACACCACTCGAGGGCTCGTTGTGCTCTCGGAGAGCGAAGCGGAATCGTATCTTGAGACGCTTCCGGGCGGATAGGAACAGGTTCATGGGATACCTCCATTACAGCAATGCCGCGACTTTCGAATTCGAAGACGGGCTACTGACCCATTTGCGCACGGTGATCCTCAGCAAGCTCAACGTGCAGGAGAGTTTGATCTTCACGTGGACTGATGAGGACTCGCAGCACAGCATTTGGCTCCACCCATCAATGCCGCTCCACTTCGAGTTCGGGTCTGCGAGCACGCCCAAACTCGATCCAGCCGTGCTCGACGAGCTCATCGCGCTTTCAAACTCGCCAGGGGGCCTTCGAATCAGTATTGCTCCCGGCGCGTAAGTCGAGAGCGGGTCTGTGTTCGTCATGTTTCGAGCGTACGAAGGGCACGAGCTACTCACGACCCCATTGACAGAGCGGCACGTTCGTGCATAACGCGGGGCACTTGATAGCGGAGAGATGGCTCCCACGCAACCCCCTGTCGAAGACTGCGAGATTGGGTCTAGCCTCGGTACATGGGCGAAATCCGCCCGTACAGAGAGGAACGACACCATGGGCTTCTTGGCATTTCTGCTTCTTGGACTGATTGCCGGCGCGATCGCAAAGGCGATCCTTCCAGGAGAGAGTGGCGGAGGTTGGCTCGCAACAATGCTGCTCGGAGTTGTCGGCGCCGTCGTCGGCGGTTGGCTCGGCACGATCATCTTCGACACGGATGTGAACGAATTCTGGTCGTTGTCGTCCTGGGTCCTGGCGATCGGAGGATCGCTCATCGTCTTGCTCGTGTGGGGACTCATCACCGGCCGCCGCAAGTAGCGTGCGGTACCCGCCGGGGGCGTGGTGCCCCCGGCGGGGCTTGAACCCGCGACCGACGGATTATGAGTCCGCTGCTCTGACCGGCTGAGCTACAGGGGCGATGACCTAAGTCTATGTGTTAGGTGAAGGACTCTAGTTCGCGGCGAGCCGTCTCGAGCGAGACGATGTTGGCAAAGATCGAGTCGTACTCCTCGGAACCTTCCTTCGCCCGCGCCAGCTCGCCGCGCGCGGCCGCGATGGTCCGCGTGATCGACATCTTGAGAAGTGCCGTCATCACGCCGACGGCGTAGGCCGAGGCCGCAGCATCGTCAACAGCAGGCATCGGAGCCACCGCGAGGCCCGAGAGTGCCGCCGCAACCGGCTCGCTGGCATCCTCACGGAGCCGCTCCAGCCAGGCGCCAGCCCCGAGCTCTTGCGCGGCAGCGACTCCCCCGCCGGCACGGATCGCATCATGGATGGCGCGGTGCGCGGGGACCAGGAACGTGTCGCCCTCAAGATCGTCGAAGCCCATCGTGTGCGCCACCGAGGGAAACTGCAACGCCACCTCGAGCGCCTCCCGCTCCAGCTTTGCCACTGGATCGTTGCTCCGACGCGCGGTCCCGGGCTCCGCCTGCGCGCCACCGCGCCCGGCAGTGGCAACGGCCCGGCGCACGGCTTCGGTGTCCATCGAGAGTCGCCCCGCCACAATCCGCGCATACTCACCGCGCAACGCATTGTCGCGGATCCCCGCCACCACGGGGGCCACCGTACGGAGCGCCGCCACCCGGCCCTCCGCCGTCTCGAGGTTCTGTGACTCCATCGCCGCACGGATCGCAAAGGCGAACAGTGGCTCGCGGCCGTCGATCAACGCCCGGAGCGCTTCGTCGCCTCGCGTCTGCCTCAGCTCGCACGGATCCATGCCGTGGCGCTCCACCGCCACGAACGTCTGGGCGGAGAACTTCTGGTCCTGATCGAACGCCCGCAGCGCCGCCTTCTGGCCGGCCGCATCGCCGTCGAACGTGAAAATCACCTCGCCACCGCGTGAAAGCGACTGCGAAAAGCTGACTCCCGCCGACGAATCCGCGACGTCCCCCAGTAGCCTCCGAATCATCCGGATATGGTCTTCGCCGAACGCCGTGCCGCATGTGGCCACGGCCGTATCGATCCCGGCGAGGTGACACGCCATCACGTCCGTGTAGCCCTCGACCACCACAACTTGGCGCTTCGTGGAGATCGCCTTGCGCGCACGATCGAGGCCATAAAGCACCTGCGACTTCTTATATAGCGCGGTCTCGGGCGTGTTCAGGTACTTTGCGCCATCATCCTCGTCACCAAGCTGCCGCGCACCGAAACCCACCACGGTCCCCGTGATGTCCTTGATCGGCCAGATCAACCGGCCACGGAACCGGTCGTAGACGCCGCGGTTACCCTGCGTGATCACGCCCGCCGCGAGGAGTTCGGCATCCGTGAAGCCGCGCCCGCGCAGATGCTTGAGCAGCGTGTCCCAACTCTTCGGCGCGAACCCGAGTTCGAAGCTGCGCGCGGTGGCGGCGTCGAAACCGCGCCCCAGCAGGAAGTTCCGCCCGATCTCCGCCTCCGGCGAATCCAGCTGGCTCATGAAGTACTCGTGTGCGACGGCGTTCGCCTCCACGAGCTTCTGCCGCCTACCGGGCTCCTCGCGCTGAGTGCGGCGGCCGCCCTCGCCGTCGTCGCGAACCTTCACGCCGGTCTTGTCCGACAGCCACTGCACGGCCTCGGGAAAGCTCATGTGGTGGAACTTCTGCACAAACGAGATGACATCCCCACCTTCGCCGCACCCGAAGCAGTGCCAGTGGCCCACTTGCGGCCGCACATGGAACGACGGCGATCGCTCATCGTGGAAGGGACACAAACCCTTGAGGGAGCCCACCCCGGCAGGCCGTAGCGTGACTACTTCGCCAATGATCTCGTCGAGGCGCGCCTGATCACGTAGCGCGGCGATGTCCTCCTTGACGAACGCCATTAGAACGCATCTCCCAGCATCCCGCAGAGGCGGGCGTGCCACTGCTGCGCGGCAATGTCCGAAAGCGACGCCACCTGGTCAACCACGGCACGCAGCCGCCCGGCGTCATCGGAGGCATCGTGGTAGTCATCGCGGAACTGGCGCTCCAACTGGTGACCGTCGCTCTCCATCAGCGCGTCCACGAGATCGAAGACGACGGTCCGCTGCGCCAGGAAGGTGTGCTCGGTCTCGCGCGGTGCCATCACGAACGCAGCCGCGATGCCCTTGAGCGCGGTGATCTCGGCCCACGTCTCGTCCGGGACAACCAAGCTCGCCGCATACCGAGTAAGCCGGTGCGAACCGTACTTCTCACGAGTCGCATCGTGCGCGGCCGCGCAGAACCGGCCGATCAGCTGACTCGTGAGGTCCTTAAGGAGCGCAAGATCGAATCGCGACGAGTTGAAGCCCGCCAGCCAGTATGGCGAGGCGAGCAGCCGCTCGAGCGCCGCCCCAATCGCGTCCGGCGAGCCGCCGTACCACTCGCCCGCCACCTCGACCACGCGATCAATGTGCGGGCCTAGCGCGCCCGGATCGACCTTGCCCGAGGCAATCGCGTCTTCGACATCGTGCACCGAGTAAGAGATGTCATCGGATAGGTCCATCACCTGGGCTTCGAGGCAACGAGTGTGCCGGGGCGCGCCCTCACGGAGCCATTCGAAGACCGGCAGATCGTCGTCGTACACGCCAAACTTCTTGGGATCCTTACCCTCGGGGCCACCACCACGCCGCCACGGGTACTTGCAGGAGGCATCCAGTGAGGTGCGCGTGAGATTGAGACCCATGGGCTCGCCATAGTCCGTGAAGGTCTTCGGCTCGAGCCGTGTGAGAAGGCGCAGCGTCTGCGCGTTACCCTCGAAGCCTCCGATCGATTCGGCCACCTCGGCGAGCGCCTTCTCGCCATTGTGCCCGAACGGCGGGTGCCCCAGATCGTGGGCGAGGCAGGCAGTCTCCACCACGTCCGGATTGCAGCCGAGCGAATCGCCGAGCTCGCGGCCCACCTGTGCCACCTCGAGCGAGTGGGTCAGCCGGGTCCGGATGAAGTCATCGCTGGCCGGGCCGAGCACCTGCGTCTTCGCGCCGAGCCTGCGTAGCATCGAGCTGTGCAGGATCCGGGCGCGGTCACGCCGGAAGGAGGAGCGCAACGCATTCTTGGGTGGCTCGTGGAGGAGCCGTTCGGCGTCGTGCGCCGTATACGCGTCATCACCCCAGAGTTCCAAAGCCACACCTGAATCCTATCCGGCGCGAACCACCCGCGGGCGCGCACTTTCGGACCCTGTGGATAACCCGCATAGAGTGAGAGCATGAACTCTCGCCTGGTCACCGCCGCCCTGGGTGCGGCCGTGCTGCTTGCCGCCTGTACGCCGTCGGGTACCGAGGAAGTGGAGCGTAGCGATGCGATCGCCGTGCTCTTCTCCTACCCGTGGGACGCGATTGCCGAGGAGTGCGAGACCACGCTCGGCCCCGCCGGATACGGCTACGTGCAGACCTCTCCCCCACAGGAACACATCCAGGGCACCGAATGGTGGACTTACTATCAGCCGGTCTCCTACGATCTGAACTCGCGCATGGGCAGCGAGGAGCAGTTCACGGCGATGGTGGAGCGCTGCAATGCCGCGGGAGTCGAGGTCCTCGCGGACGCCGTTATCAACCACATGACGGCCCAGCAGCACGGTGGCGTGGGCTTCGCGGGCACCGAGTTTGAGTGGAAGAACTACCCCGGCCTCTATGACGAGTCGGATTTCCACAGCTATCCCGACGGCGATCACCTTGCCTGTGAGGGTGACATCTCCAAGTATCACGATCGCTGGGAAGTGCAGACCTGCCAGCTCCTCGGACTCGCGGATCTCAACACCGGGAAGCCGGAGGTGCAGGCCACCATCGCCGGGTACCTTCAGGACCTGGCCGACGACGGCGTGGCCGGGTTCCGCATCGACGCCGCCAAGCACATCTCGGCTGATGAGTTGGCGGAGATCTGGAAGCAGGTGCCGAGTCACGAGGAGCTGTACTCGGTGCTCGAGGTGATCCGCGGACCCTCGGAGCCGATCGTGCCCGAGGAGTACGTGGCGATCGGCGACGTGCACGAGTTCGGTTACGCGCGCGAGCTACGCGCGAAGTTCCAAGGCGGTCAGATCGGCTCCCTCGTCGAAGGCGAGGGAATCGGCGAGTCGTGGGGCCTGCTCCCCAGCGATTCCGCGGGCGTGTTCGTGGACAATCACGACACCGAACGCAACGGTGAGACTCTCAACTACAAGTACGGCGCCCGCTACGACCTCGCCCAGGCCTTCACTCTCGCCTGGCCCTATGGGACGCCGTCGATCCACTCCGGCTACGAGTTCACCGACTCCGATGCTGGCCCGCCGCAGGACGGCGATGGCTACGTGCTCGGCCCGGATGCCGCCGAGGGCTGGACAGGGAAGCACGCGCAACCGCAGGTCGCCAACATGGTGGGCTTCCGCGGCCACGTCCAGAACGCCGAGGTGACGGACATCTGGAGTGACACCAACGCACTCGCCTTCAGCCGTGGCGAGCTCGGCTTCATCGCCATCAACAATGGTGACGAACCGATCGAGATCTCGGCACGCACGCCCCTTCCCGACGGCGAGTATGTGAACGTCTACGAAGCGGTACGTACCGAGGACGGGACATGGGACGGCCCCACCGTCACTGTGTCCGGCGGGGCCGTCTCCGCGAGTATCGCGGCGTTGAGCACGATCGCGTTGCGCTCGGACGTTAGCCCTTAACGGCGCCCGCCGTGAGGCCGCCCACGATGTACTTCTGCAGGAACAGGAAGAGCAGCAGGATCGGGATCGATCCGATCACGGCACCGGCCGCGAACTGGCCCCAGTTCTGTTCCATCTCGGAGGACACCCACTGGTACATGCCGACGGCGAGTGTCCAGTTCTCCTCGGACTGCAAGACCACCTTGGCGATCACGAAGTCGTTGAACGTACCGATGAAGCTCAGCAGGCCCACCACCGCGAGGATCGGCGCCACGAGGCGCAGAATGATCGTCCAGTAGATCTGGGCGTGAGAGGCGCCGTCGATCTTGGCCGCCTCATCGATCTCCTTGGGGATCGTGTTGAAGAAGCCGTACATCAGGAAGGTGTTCGAGCCGAGTGCGCCACCGAGGTACACGCAGATCAGCGCCCACTTCGAGTTCAGGCCGAGTGGTGGCCACACGTAGCCGAGGCTCATCAGCAGCAGGAAGATCGCCACGAACGCGAGGATCTGCGGGAACATCTGGATGATCAGCAGCGAAACCAGGCCCACGCGGCGCCCCGAGAACCGGAACCGCGAGAACGCGTACGCCGCCGCCGCGCCCATCAGCACAGTAGTCACCGAGGTAATGATGCCCACCTGAAGGGTGTTACCCATCCAGGTCCAGAAGCTCGTGCTGGACAGCGCCGAGTAGTTCGCGGTTGAGAACGCCGAGAAGAGCTTGTTCGAGCCCGTGAGCGTGGCGCCTGGGATGAGCGATGTCGAGACGACGTAGAGGATTGGGAAGCCCGCGTAGATGACGGCGAGGACACCGACGACGTGCCGGATCCCGATCTCCGAGAACCAGCGGCGGAACGGCATCTTGTTCCGCTTCACAACAACATCTGTCTGAGTGCTGATAGTCATGTCAGTTGATGTCCTCCAAAGACTGGGTCTTCTTGAACGAGAGCGCCGAAATGGTCGCCACGATCACGAAGATCACGATCGAGAGAGCGGACGCGAGCCCGTAGTCCTTCGCCGCACTGCCATCGAGACCCGAGACGTTGTAGACCATCGAGATCAGAATGTCCGTATGGCCAATGGGCACGGATGCCCCTTCGAAGCGTGGCCCACCCCCCGTGAGCATGTAGATCAGCGAGAAGTTGTTGAAGTTGAATGCAAACGACGAGATCAGCAGCGGCGCCACGGCGATGAACAGCAGCGGCATCGTCACCGAACGCCAGGTCCGGAACCTGGACGCGCCGTCGATCTTCGCAGCCTCGAGCATGTCGCTCGGGATCGACTGCAGAGCGCCCGTGCACACAAGGAACATGTAGGGGAATCCCATCCAAAGGTTCACCCCGATCAGCGCAAGCTTCGCGAGCCACGGATCGGTCAGCCACGGGATCTCGGCACCTCCGAGCAGGACCTGGTTCACGAAGCCAAATCTGCGGTTCAACATGCCCGCGAACAACAGTGCCGTCATGAATGACGGGAAGGCGTACGGCAGAATCATCAGCGTGCGATAGATCCTGCGGCCCTTCATCCGCTCGTCGTTCATGATGATCGCGAAGAAGAGTCCCAGCAGGAACGTCGTCGCCACCGAGAGGAAGGCGAAGGCGAAGTTCCACAGCAGCACGCTCAGGAACGGCCCCGAGTAGCGCGAGTCGCCAAACGCCTTGGTGAAGTTCTCAAACCCGATGAAAACACGCCAGCCGGGGAGTAGCACCTGACCGTCTTCCGACTCGAATGCGCCGTGCGCATTGGGAGTGAACACCACGCCGGCCTCGTTGGTCATCGTGTCCGCTTCGGCGTCGTAATGCAAGGTGGGCACGTAGGCGTAGCCGTTGCGCGCATCCTGCGTGCCGATCGAGCCCTCGTTGGGGTCCTCGGAGACCGCAACCTTCAGCGCGATCACCTCGTTCTGAATGCTCAGCACCTCCTGGTAACTGAGTACCTCGAAGCCCGGTACCTCGACGATTGCGCCATCCTGGACGACGGCGTCTGGCGCGTCCACGAGGGGATCCTCCGCCGTTCCGACTTTCACGCCATCGTTGTAGAGGACTGCAAAGCCGAGCTCATCGCCGTCGCGCACCACGGCAAGCGGGTAGGCGGGTGAACCCTCCACCCGGCGCTGGTTCTGCAACATCAGCGCCTGGATCGCATCGTCCTTATCAGAGTTGTGCCCGGTGCCGTAGTTCGTGAACGCAACCGCGGCGGTGTAGCCCACCACGAAGACCTGGAAGATCAGCAGGAAGCTCAGGCCGGGAAGGAGGTACTTGAGAGGGATCGTGCGCTTGGAGAAGTACACGTAGTTGACCACAAGCAAGAGCACGATGGTGACGGCGAAGATCGTCCACGACTCCTCAGCGAAGGCCAGCATCGCGAAATAGACGCCGAAGGCATTGATCAGCGCCATCAGGATGAGCTTCACGTAGAAGCCCTTCGAGAAGCGGGATGCATGGGACTCCCGCGTGTCCACTTTGACTGGTGAGTGCGTCATCACATTCCTATTATGCGTGTGGGGCGCGCCCCCCGGACGCGCCCCACACCGTTTGAGTCAGTTACTGACCGATCGCGGCTTCGATATCCGAAACCATCTTGTCCCACGCCGCAATGGGCTCGGAACCATCGATGATCTGAGCCTCAGTCACGCCCCAGAACGCCCACACCGAGCCCATCTCCGGGATGGACGGCATCGGCTGTGCGGTGGCGGCAGCCTCAACGAAGCCTTCGGCCACAGGGTCACCGGTGATTGCGTCGGCGGAGGCGGTCAGCGCCGGGATGCGGTTTCCGGCCTCGTAGAGCGCCGTCTGCACTTCCTGGGTGCCGATGTAGTTCAGCAGGAAGTCGTTCGCGACGAGTGCGTTCTGCGACTGCGCGGAGACGTAGAAGCCGTGCACACCGGCGAACGGTGCGGCCGGGTTGCTACCTGGGCTCGGGATCTCCGAAACGGCGACATCGAATCCGGTGATGTCCTGGATCAGCCACGGGCCGGAGATGATGAACGGCGCGTTGCCGTCGATGAACTGCTGCTTGGCGATGTCACCGGAAACTGCGGTGTCAAGCGTGCCAGCCGCGCCCTGCTCGCTCAGCCACTCGGCGAACGCGTGGCCTTCTTCGCCGCCCATACCCAGCTCAGAGGTGTAGGAACCATCGTCCGCCGACTTGAAGACGGGCGCACCGAATGCGGTCTGGAACGGGTACATGTGGTACGGGTCGCCCTCGTCGCCCACCTGAAGCACGAACGGGAACTCCGTGCCAATCTCGGTGCCCATCTCGACCATCTCATCGAAGGTGGCCGGAGCCTCGGGCGCGAGCTCGAGGTTGCGGATCAGCGCGATCGACTCGATGCCGTAGGGCATGCCGTAGATCTGGCCTTCCCAGTTGAAGGCGTTGATGGCGTTCTCGTTGAACTCTCCAGCGCGGTCGCCGAGCTCCACCGGGGCCACCACACCGTTCGAGACGAACTCGCCCAACCAGTCGTGTGCGCCAACGGTGATGTCCGGGCCCTCGCCAGTGGGAACCTGAGCGATGAAGTCCGCGCGGATGTCGTCGAAGTTCTTCACCTCGACCGTGACGTCGGTGCCGGTGGCGGCCTCGAAGTCCGCGACGGCAGCGGTCACCGCTGCCTCACGGTTCTCGTCCACCCAGATCTTCAGGCTTGCACCGGAGGGGTCCGGCGCGTCATCGGTCTCTTCGGCCTCGTCAGTCGCCTCGGCGGCGTCAGTGGTCGGCTCGTTTGTGGGGGTCTCGCCTGCGTCTGAACCGCATGCACCGAGAACCAAGGCAACACTCGCGGCTGCCGCGACCAGAATGCTCCGTCGCATGTTCACTCTCCTTGTGATTGAACGTCGGGATCGCCATGGGACGTCCCGTCACGCTCCACAGTACGATTACTTTTCAACTATTGCAAGAACTTGCTGCAATTTTCATGATTGTTGCTGTATTGTTACCGAATGGTGGCAACGAAGACTCGACTCACGGACATCGCCGAACACGCGGGAGTGTCAACGGCGACTGTCTCGCGTGTCCTGAACGGCAAGGCAACGGTGTCCGATGCGACTCGCCGCGCCGTCCTCACCGCACTCGATCAGCTCGGATACGAGCGCCCAGAACGGTTACGTAGCAACCCGGCCGGCCTCATCGGACTCGTGGTCCCCGAGCTGAGCAACCCCGTTTTCCCGCTCTACGCGCAGTACGTGGAGCGCTTCCTCTCGGATTCGAAGTACACCCCGCTCCTCTGCAGCCAGGGCCCGGGTGGCACCACCGAGGACGAGTACATCGAGATGCTCGTGGAACATAACGTGGACGGCATCGTGTTCGTCTCCGGCTTGCACGCGGACTCCCGCTCGGATGTGGCCCGCTACGAACGCCTCCTCGGACTCGGCATCCCACTCGTGACGATCAACGGCACGAACCCCCAACTCGACGTCCCGGCATTCTCCTTGGATGACCGCGCGGCGATGGAGATGGCCGTGCGCCACCTCGTCTCGCTTGGCCACCGCGAGATCGGCCTCGCCACCGGTCAGGACCGCTTCTACCCCACGCTCCACAAGATCGAAGGGTTCCGTACCGCCCTCGGGAAGTATCTGGGCACCGATGCTGCGCGCGTGGTCACCTCGCTCTATACGACGGAGGGCGGCCGTTCCGCAGCCGCCGCTTTGCTCAACGAGGGCGTCACGGGAATCGTGGCGGGCTCGGACCTGATGGCCCTGGGTGCAATTGCCGAGGTGCGTTCACGCGGCCTTTCCGTGCCCGACAACGTCTCGGTGGTTGGGTTCGACGACTCACCTCTGATGGCGCACACCAATCCACCGCTTACCACGATTCGACAGCCGGTCGAGACGATCTGCCGCTCGGCCGTGGCGACACTCGTGACACTGATCGAGGGCAGCACGGCCACCAACATCGAGACGCTGTTCACCCCCGAACTCGTGGTACGCGGCTCCACGGGCCCAGTCTCCAGCTAGGCCAACCTGTCAGCAGTTAACGCTCGGACGTCAAGAACGCCGCGATATCCACGTAGAGTGCCTCGATCTCTTCGGGAATCTTCGTCTCGAAGAACGCATATGCGTGAATCATCCCGCCCGCAACCTGAAGGGTGACCTGCGCACCGGAGGCAACCGCCCGATCCACGTACGTGACCGCCTCGGAAAACAGCGGATCGTACTCTGCGGCGATCACGAGGGTCTGCGGCATCGAGTCGTTGAACGGCCCCGCCATGGGCGAGGCGTACAGGCGATCCGTACCCTCGGGAAAGTAGTTGTCGAAGTACCAGCCCACGCGCTCGGCAGAGAGGAAGTGGCCGGTCGCAAACGTGTGCATGGACTCGCCGCTCATCGTGTAGTCGAGGCTCGGATACAGCAACACCTGCCGTGAGATCGGCGAAGTCCACTCGCCGCGCGCCACGCGCTGCGCAATCGAGGTGAGCTTCGCGCCACCGCCGGAATCTGCAACGGCGTGGATGACGCCAGTGGTCGCGACGCCGTCCACGCCAGCGCTCAGGGCCTGAAGTACGCGATAGCACTCCTCGAGTCCCTGCGGGTAAGGCGCCTCCGGCGCTCGCGCATAGTCCACCGAAACGACGACCATCTGGGTTGCGGCGGCAACGCGGCGGCACTGGAAATCGTAGACATCGAGGTCACCGGCCATGTGGCCACCGCCATGGATGAAGTACACCAGGTCTGTTGCCGCACCGGGGGTGGGCTCGTACACCCGCACGGGAACGCCCTCGAGCACGCGATCGGTGACTCGGGCAATCTGCACCGCCGGCGCCGCGAACTCGTTCAGCCCGGCAAGCGCGGCCCTCGCAGACTCGGGCGTGGGCTGGAAACCTGCAGCAACAGCCTGTTCCACGAGCGGATTCAGCTCGTCCAAGTACGCCTGGAAAGCGGGGTGAAGGCTCATGCTGTGACCTCATCGAAAACGTGCTGCTTCTTGAACCAACGCCAGATCAAGAACGTTCCGATCAGGAACGTGGCCTCTGCAAACACAATGAAGATCATCGGCGCGATGGAAACGGGCATGTTGGAACCGGGGATCAGGCCACCGGTGGCGTCCGCGATCCACGCAAAGATCTGAATGAGCACCACGGAGCCTGCGTAACTCACGGCCCAGAAGATCGAGAAGGTCACCGCGATCTGGCGAGGGGTCACACCTGGCCGCATGAACGCCGTCTGTACGAAGAACGGCATCGGGAAGAAGATCACGAAACCGAGGATGACGCCGATCAGCACTTCGAGCCGGTGGCCTGCCATCGCGAGCACGCTGGCGGCGGCGATCACCTGGGCGAGAGCGCACCACACCACGATCGCCGGCTTGAGGGAATCGGCCACACGCGCGGAGACCACGGTGCCCGAGAGCGCACCGATGATGCCCGCGTAAATCACCCAGCGAATCGTGGCCGGGTCCATGAAGGTGAACGCCACGATGTAGTAGGAGAGCAGGCCGGTGTACGCGAGTGCGAATACCCAGTTGAACCACTCCTTGAAGCCATCGCGCATCGTGTACGAGTGATCCTCAGCCACTTCCTGCTTCGGTTCGGGCTTCAGCACAAGCTTGGAGATCACGAGCCAGGCAACCAACATGATCGCGGAGAGAACAGCGGCGATAACGACGGCGATCGTGGGGCGCCCGGCGAAATGGAAGCCGAACGTGATCGCCACCGCCAGGCCCGTGTTGAACGCAACGGAACCAATTCCGTTCGCTATCTGTAGATCGCGGCCAGTGAGTACCTTCGCGGCGATCGCGGAGCCCATTACCACCATGAGTGCCCCACCCAGTCCCATCACGAACCGGATGAAGAAGACGAGCGGGAAAGCCGTGGTCAATGACACGAGCCCGCCGAAGATAATCAAGGCTCCCGCCGCAATGTATGCCCGGCGGATACCAAGGGAGACGATCACATTGGCGGCCACGAGCGATCCGAAAACCTGCGCGAGGGTGATCGCATTGGTCATCACGGCGGTGCGGGAGGCACTGAATCCGAGCGAGGTGACGTACATGTCACCCCAGTTCCACGCCACCGCGAAGAGCATGTAGCTGGTGAACGTGGTGGCGACGAGCAGGGTTTTCTTGAGAGGAGAGAGATCCGCGTACGGATGCAGAGACGTCGTAGAACCGGACACTGGTGGCCTTTCAGAACGGCCGAGCACGACGTCGGCGACAGCTAATTAGACCACACGAAGCCGCCGCGGACGACTAGCCGCCCTGAGTGTCGAGTTCGGCGGGGCGTGGTACAGGGTGGTTTACAGCAGGATCAGGCCGAGTACCCATACCGTTGCGAACGCCGCAATACCCTCGATACCGGAAGCCACGGTCAGCGTCTTGTACGCCGTTGCCACAGGAATCCGGCTGAGCTGCGAGCAGACCCAGAAGTAGGAGTCGTTCGCGTGCGAAACCACCATGGAACCCGCACCAATCGCGAGCACGGTGAGTACCATCCCGATCTCAGAATCGAGACCCATTGAGGGCAGTAGCGGCTGCATCATGGCAGACGTGGTGACGAGTGAGACTGTCGAGGAGCCCTGCGCCGTCTTGAGTGCGGCAGCGATCAGGAACGGAGCCACCAGACCGAGGCCGAGCGAACTGAGACCCTCTGCAAGGAAATCGGTGAGCTTGGAGCCACCGAGGATCGAGCCGAATGCGGCGCCCGCGCCCGTGATGAAGATGATCGGTCCGGAAACGTTGATCGCAGTCGCGATCTGCTTGTTGAACTGCTCAAGCTTTCCGTTGCCACGAAGAAGCGTGACCGCGGCACCGGTACCCAGCAAGAGGGCGATCAGCGGCGTTCCGAGGAAGATGATCAGCGTGGTCACAAAACCACCACCAAACGGCTGGCTCGGCAGTTTCGCGATTGAGGAGAGCATAATCAGGATGAGCGGGATGAGGATCGGAAGGAAGGACGCGAGGGTCCCAGGAAGCTTGCCATAGCTTGCGCGCAACTCCTCATATGCCTTGTCATCGTCCGAACCATTCTGCGGCGGCAGCAGCGGCAGATCGCTGTGCGAGAAGCGCGACGCGTAGAACAGACCCGCCATCGCCGCAACGAGTGCAACGGGCAGGCCTACCATCAGAAGGAAGCCGAGGTTGTGAGAGATACCGATGTTCTCGGCAGCGGCAAGCGGACCAGGTGTGGGTGGCACCAGCGTGTGGGTGGCGTAGAGGCCCGTCATCAGCGCCACACCGGTCGCAATGTGCGAGACACCGGTCTTCACGGTGATCGCCTTGCGAAGCGAGTTCAGGATGATGAAGCCCGAGTCGCAAAACACCGGAATCGAGACGATGTATCCCACAAGGGACATTGTGAGGTTTGGAAACCTTGGACCGAGGATCCGGACCAGGAAGTCCGCCATCGAGATCGCGGCACCAGAGCGCTCGAGGATCGTGCCGAGCATCGTTCCCACGAGGATCACGAGACCGATGTTTCCGATTGTTCGGCCAAACGAATCCGTGATGGTCGTGACCACTTCACCCATCGGGATTGAGTACGCGAACGCGGCGACAAACGCGGCGCCCAGCAGTGCTAGAAGCGGGCTTACCTTCCACTTCGCCGTGACGACAACGATGCCGATCACGATGACGATGAGAACTATCAGTTCATACATTGCGGGTCCATTTCTTCATTGAGGGGATCTTGCAAGGGTCTCAGGGGAGGAAGAGGAGCCGCCCCACCTGGTAGGAGGCCCATTCGAGGTGAGCAGCAGTCTCCGGAGCGATATCTTCAAGTAGCCCCGGGCCCCGGCAGAGTGAGAATGCGGCCGTGACACCGCTGCGCGCCATGGTCTCGTTGTCAACGGTCACGCTTCCCGCGATCACCACCAGAGGCGTGCCGGAGGGAGTCAGTTGGCGAACCCCGTGGATCACCTTGCCGTCGAGCGATTGCGTATCGAATCGGCCCTCGCCCGTCACGACGAGATCGGCCTCAGCCACGAGTTCAGCTGCATTGAGCGCCTGGCTCACCATCTCCCAACCGGGGACGAGCTCGGCGTCGAAGAAGCTGTAGAGAAGCAACGCAAGACCTCCGGCCGCACCGAGTCCCGGCAGATCTCCAACCGGCCTCCCACCTGATCTCTCCACCACATCAGCGAGGCGAGTAAGGCAGAGATCGAGATGCTCGACGTCCTCCGGGCTCGCACCTTTCTGCGGGCCGAAGACGTGAGCGGCGCCGTGCGTTCCGGTCAGCGGATTCGTGACGTCCGTGGCTACTCGCCAGCGCACGTTTCGGACACGCTCATCGAGGCGAGAGAAGTCGATAGTCTCCAAGTCATGCAGTGAGCCACCGCCATCAGCGATATCATGCCCCTCTGCATCGAGGAAGCGCGCGCCCAGCTCACGTAGTAGGCCAGCCCCACCATCGGTCGTGGCGGATCCGCCGATAGCCAGTAGCACCTCCCCCACACCACGATCGAGTGCCGCTCGAACGATCTGGCCAACTCCGCGAGTCGTAGCCTCCCGTGGCCGCAATGGAAGATCGCTGACGGCGGCGAGTCCGTTCGCTTGGGCCGCCTCGATGAAGCCAATCTCGCCATCGGGCGAGACGGCAAAGCGTGCTACCGCGGGCCGGCCTATCGCATCGGTAGCCGCGCAGCTGAGCGCCTCCGTACCCCACGAGGCGAGTACTGCATCGAGTGTGCCCTCACCGCCATCGGCGAAAGGCAACTCGGAGATGGTCAGATCACAGTCACGATCTGCGGCAGCACGGGCGAGCCCTTCAGCGATCGCAGTAGCCGCTTCCTTTGCTGAGAGAGTTCCCTTCAACGAATCGGGAATGACCACCACTCGTATGGGACGACCAAGGACAACGCTGTGCATACGAGGACGTTATGCCACTGCGAACCCCGCGAACTACGTGGATTCTGCACTGAATTGACCAGTCTATGAAGCGTCAAATATGTGCAGATCGCCCATCGCGGCGCGCGCGTAGATGCTGAGCAGCAACTCGGCGAGCTCATCTCCCACCCGCGGATCGGCTCCCGTGCGCAACTGAATCTGGTCCATTCGCTGAGTGAAGGTGTTGCGGTGGACGTAGAGTTCCTTCGCCGCGGCATGAGCTGACGAGTGCTGCCCGAGCGTGAGCACTGTCCGGCAGTGTTCCGGCGAGAGCTCGGCGACCCTCCGCGCGAGCCTGGCGAGGCTCCTCGGCGGCATGTGCGCGATCGCCTCGGCGATGCCCCACTGCCACACTCCCCTACTCGCGCGGCCCTGCTCGATCGCCAGAGTGGGGAAGAGCCCGGGGTACAAACACGCCCGGCGGAGCATGACGGCGTCGGCCTCGAGCTGGGCGATTGTCTCCGTCTCTTGGGACGCGATCAATCGGGAACCGGCACGCCTCTTCACATATGCACCGGCCCCCACAACCGACCACTCGGCACCGTAGAGTTCGGTCGAGACCACGCCGGGACGGCGGTTCCAGCCGTATCCGCTTCGAACCTTCGGAGGAATCGGCGCCCTTCACTGGAAGCAGCGCCACGGAAATGCTCCACGGCGCCGCGACGCCGAGTTCGATGATCCGCTCTTTCAGTGTCTCGTGCTCGGCGGCACCCGAACTCAGTGAAGCGATAAAGTCTCGCGCGAGTGCGTCCCTGTGCAAATCGTCATCGGCCTGTCGCTCCTGCGCAAGAAGGAGCTCAACGGTCAACGCGATCACCTGGGCGATCGGCTCAACCTCCTCGGGAATTCCAGTAAGCCCGACGACGCCACGCACGGCACCGTCATGCCAGAGCGGAATGTTCACGCCCGGCCGCACACCAGAGGCGCCATCCCGTCGTCTGATCACCACCGGGGTCTCCCCCTGGACTGCCTTCAACGCGCCGGCGTGATGCGTCCCCACCCGTGACGGATCGACAGCGGCAATGATGACACCGGGCGCGTCCATGATGTTGACGTTGTGGTAACCGTGGGCGTAATCGTGTCGATTACTCGGCGCGCCATCTCGCGCGTGATCAGATCCGAACCCCGGTGTCCCATGATTCTTTACGCTATCAGGATTGCCGTGGCCTCTGCTCCGGCCTTCGGCCTAGGCTCAAGCCTGCTTCAGATTGCTAGCCGCCGGAGACGTCCAGTTCGGCGGCCTCGATCCGCTCCCGTTCGCTCTGGGAGAGACACGGCGATTCCAGCCAACCATCTGGAAGCCGGGGAGTCTTCTCGCCACCGCCGCGGCCACGGCGGCCCTCGGCGTCGTCGGGAAAGGGTTGCTCAAGATCCAGTGCCCCGAGCAGTTCCGTGAGCTCCTCGAGCGATGACACCCGCGCGAGATCGTGCCGGGAGTCCCCGCCCACGCGGTAGCCCTTCAAGTACCAGGCCACGTGCTTGCGCAGCTCGCGCACGCCCTTCAACTCGTCCTCGAAGTGCTCGGACATGAGTTCGGCGTGGCGTTGCATCGCGGCTGCCACCTCGCCGAGCGTGGGGCGCACGCGCACCGAGCGCCCGTGGAAGGCAGAGACCACATCCGTGAAGAGCCACGGCCTGCCCTGGCAGCCCCGCCCGATCACGACGCCGTCACAACCGGTCCGCTCCATCATCTCCAGCGCGTCCTCGGCGGACCAGATGTCACCGTTGCCGAGTACGGGAATGTCATCGCCGAGCTCATTCTTCAGCCGCGAGATTGCCTCCCAGCGGGCATCGCCCGAGTAGTGCTGTGCGGCGGTGCGGGCATGCAGCGCCACCGCGGCCACTCCGGCATTCTTCGCAATCCGCCCCGCGTCGAGATACGTCATGTGGGCATCGTCGATACCCATGCGCATCTTGACGGTCACGGGCACGTCCCCCGCCGCCACAACGGCGCCCTGCACAATCGCCTCGAACAGGTCCCGCTTCCAGGGCAAGGCCGCTCCCCCGCCCTTACGGGTGACCTTGGGTGCCGGGCAGCCGAAGTTGAGGTCGATGTGATCGGCCCGATCCTCGCCCACCAGGATTCTGACGGCCGCGGCGACCGTTGCCGGGTCCACGCCGTAGAGCTGGATTGAGCGAACCGGATCACCCACGTCCGGCTCGATCATTTTCATGGTCACCGGCGTGCGCTCCACGAGCGCACGCGAGGTGATCATCTCGGTGACATACAACCCCGAAGGGCCCACTAACTCACCGTTTGCGGCGGGCACCACATCGCCCGCGTCCAGCCCGGCTTCACCAGACTCCCGGCAAAGTCGTCGAAACGGCGGATTGGTAACACCAGCCATCGGCGCGAGGACCACGGGGGTGCCGAGGCGCACGGTGCCGAATCTCATCCGGTCACCTCCGCACTCCGAGCACCGCTCACGGGAACCAGCCCGGCCGCCAGTGCTGTCGTGAATGGAATCGCGAGGATGAGGCCAATTGAGGCAACCAGCGTCCGCACGATCTCCTCGGCGATCTCGGTCAGCAGCAGGAACTCAGGCACGGTCGAGTTGAACGTCATCACCACCAGGAGAGTCCCCAGGATGCCGCCCACATATGCAAATGCGAGTGTGTAAATGGTCGAGGCAATGTGGTCCCGTCCGATCCGCATTCCGCCGGCGAAGAGCCGCGCCTTCGAGAGCGAAGGATTCGCCGCGTGTAGCTCCCACACTGCGGAGGCCTGGGTAATCGTCACGTCGTTGAGGGCTCCCAGAGCCGAGATCACAAGACCGCACAGCAGCAGGTGCCGCATATTGAGGCCCGGGAAGTAGCTGAGAGTGAGGAGCGCGTCTTCCGATTGCGCGCCGGTCAGGTTCGCCCAGTCGAGCGCACCAGCACCAAGCAGAACGGTGACGGCCACGCCGGCAAAAGTACCTAGTACCGCCGTCGTTGTCCGTATCGAGACCCCATGGGCGAGATACACGGCCAGCAGGAGCATCGCGCCACTGCCCACCATCACGACGAGGAGCGGTGACCTCCCCGCCATGATTGCGGGCAGGATGAATGCAAAGATCACCCCGAGGCACGCAATCAGGCCGCCCACTGCGGCAAGGCCTTTGAAACGTGCGACGGCGAACACGACCAGCAGGTAGACGATGCTGAGCGCGATCATGGGAACGTCGCGATGGAAGTCCCAGAATGTGTATGGGACACCGGTGGCGAGCGCATCCGGGTTGAATAGCACCACGATTCGATCGCCCACGGAGAGCCCGTTATCCACGATCTCGAACGGCACGTGGACGGGCACTTCCTCGCCTTCGCCGACGCCGTTCAGAAGCTCGACCATCACGGCGTTGCCGATCATGGCGTTCAGCTCGTCCGTTTCGTCAACGGGCTCGATCGAGAGCACTCGTGCGCTCTGCAGTCCATAACCGTTGGCGAGCCGCTCGTTCTGGCCGACGGGGGTCTCGCCTCGCGGCCAGAGTAGGAGCATGCCGATGACGGTGGCGATCACCAGCGGGATCGTCACCCATGCCAGCACGGAGCGCACCCGCCGCCTCTCGGCGGCGGGTAGTTCGATCTGCTCGCCGTGACTGTGACCCAAGGTGCCTAGCAGCCCGGGAGGCGCTCGGCCAGGTACGCGCGCACGGCATCGATCGGCACGCGCTCCTGGGTCATCGTGTCACGATCGCGCACGGTCACGGCATTGTCCTCGAGCGAGTCGAAGTCCACCGTGACGCAGTACGGGGTGCCGATCTCGTCCTGGCGACGGTAGCGGCGTCCCACGGCGCCCGCGTCATCGAACTCCACGTTCCAGTACTGACGCAGATCTGCGGCGAGTTCACGCGCAACCGGCGAGAGCTCCGCCGAACGTGACAACGGCAGCACCGCAGCCTTCACCGGCGCCAGCCGCGGGTCCAGCTTCAGCCACGTGCGCGTGTCCGTACCACCTTTCGTGTTCGGCGCCTCATCCTCGCGGTAGGCGTCCACGAGGAAGGCCATCAGTGAACGGGTGAGTCCCGCCGCCGGCTCGATCACGTAGGGAACCCAGCGCTCGTTCTTGGTCTGGTCGAAGTACGAAAGGTCCTTGCCGGAGTGCTCGGAGTGCGTGGTGAGGTCAAAGTCCGTGCGGTTCGCGACGCCCTCGAGCTCGCCCCACTCCGAACCTTGGAAACCGAAGCGGTACTCGATGTCCACGGTGCGCTTCGAGTAGTGCGAGAGCTTCTCCTGCGGGTGCTCATAGTGGCGCAGGTTGTCGCGGTCGATTCCGTACTGTACGTACCAGTCGGTGCGGTTCGCGAGCCAGTACTCGTGCCACTCCTCGTCCGTGCCGGGTTCCACGAAGAACTCCATCTCCATCTGCTCGAACTCGCGGGTGCGGAAGATGAAGTTGCCGGGCGTGATCTCGTTGCGGAAGGACTTCCCCACCTGGCCGATACCAAACGGCGGCTTCTTGCGCGCCGAGGTCATGACGTTCGCGAAGTTCACGAAGATGCCCTGCGCGGTCTCGGGCCGCAGGTAGTGCATGCCGGACTCGTCTTCGGTGACACCGAGGTAGGTCTTCAGCAGGCCGTTGAACATGCGCGGCTCGGTCCACTGGCCGCGGCTACCGCAGTTCGGGCATGTAATCTCGGCCATGCCACCCTCGGGCGCGCGGCCCTTCTTCTCCTCGAACTCCTCGAGCATGGTGTCTTCGCGGAACCGCTTGTGACAGGAGAGGCACTCAACGAGCGGGTCCACAAAGGCCTTCACGTGACCGCTTGCGTTCCAGACCGCCGTCGGGAGGATCACGGACGAATCGAGGCCGACGACGTCGTCCCGGCTCGTGACCATCCAGCGCCACCAGGCCTTCTTGATGTTCTCCTTCAGCTCGACGCCGAGGGGCCCGTAGTCCCACGCGGAGCGGGTACCGCCGTAGATCTCACCGCAGGGGTAGACGAATCCGCGGCGCTTGGCGAGCGCGATGACCTTGTCCAGGGCAGATTGAGACATTCAGTGGTTCCTTTGTGTTCGTTCGCCGCACCTGGCTGGCGCGGCGTCCGCGCATTCGGCGGCCCCCCAAGGCTACCCGCTTTGCACGGGAGACAACGAAAGGCACTATCTGACACATCGCGCTAGAATGTGGCAAAACCTCCGGAGGGAACAAGTGTGCAACGAATGACTCGGCAGAAGGCCGCCGTGCGGTCGATTCTGGACGAGCTTGACGGCTTCCACTCCGCGCAAGAGATCCACGAGATGCTTGCCGAGAAGGGAGATCGCGTGGGCCTCGCAACGGTCTACCGCAACCTCCAGCAACTCGCCGAGTCCGGCGATGTCGACGTGCTTCGGATGGGCGATGAGCACGTGTATCGTGCCTGCGAGCCGCATCATCACCACCACCTCCTGTGCCGGGCGTGCGGCCGCACCGCGGAACTCTCCGAAGACGAGGTGGATGAGTGGCTCCGCGCCGTCACCACCCGCCACGGTTTCACCATGACCAACCACAGCCTCGAACTCGTGGGGCTCTGCACCGATTGCGCGAAGGAATCCCGCACATGATGGACTTCATTCATAACGGCCCCTTCGCGGCGGTGTACATCTTCTTGCTCTGCGTCGTGTTCTGCCGCGCACAGGGCACCTACTGGCTCGGCCGCTGGGGCGCAAAGCTCGCGATCGAGCGAGTGAAGCCGAAGAGCGCGTTCGGGCAGAAGGCGCAGGCCTGGCTCGACTCCGGTGCAAGCGATTCGGGAATCCGGGCTTTGCACCGCTGGGGCCTGATCGTGCTTCCGTTCTCCTTCCTCACCGTAGGCTTCCAGACGGCGGTGAACGCCGGAGCTGGCCTGATTCGCATCTCGTGGCGCAAGTACACGTTCGCGATGTTCTTCGGATGCCTCGCCTGGGCGCTGATCTACTCGACCATTGGCTTCGCGGTGTGGGGCGCGGCGCTCTCCGCCGCTGCCGGATCGCCCTGGGGCATTGCCGCGACTGTTGCATTCGTGAGTATCTTCGGCGCCACGATGTGGATCTCACGTCGCCGCAAGCGCCTCGAGACCGAGCCGCTGCCCGCTGACGTGGAGGTGCCTGCAGACGAGATCACAATCGTCGTCCGCGAGGACGCTCCCGAGCTCTAGAGGTTGCTACCCGATACGTTGAAGGTGTCGCAGCTGCCGACGCCGTTTTGATAACCGGTGGCAAACCAGCGCTGGCGCTGCTCGCTCGAACCGTGCGAGAACGACTCAGGATTCACACGCATACCGCTCATCTGCTGAATGTGGTCATCCCCCACGGCCGCAGCGGCATTGAGCGCATCGCGGAGTTCTGTCTCGGTGGGCGCAATCAGGTAGGGCTGGCCGTTTGCGTCATACGTCTCGGTCATCTCGCCGATAAACGCACCGGCGAAGCAGTCCGCCTGCAACTCGATCCGTACGCCGTTGCTCGCGGCACCCGTGCCGTTATTCGGGTACTTGCCCATGATGCCGGTGATGTTCTGAATGTGGTGCCCCCACTCGTGCGCCACGATGTAGACCTGCGCCAGCTGCTGCGCCGAGGCCCCGTATTGCTGACGGAGTAGGTCGAAGAACGTGGGATCCACGTAGATGCCCTCATCCGAGGGGCAGTAGAACGGCCCGACGGCGTTCGAGGCAGTTCCGCAGGCACTCTGGGTTGCGCCGTCCACGATGATCGGAGTCGGCGCACGGTACCCCTCCATTTGCTCATCCCAGTACGCGTCCAGCGCGAGCGTGATGGCCGCAACTCGGCAGGCGTCGTCTTCGTTGGCGTCCGCGCCCGTCAGGCACGAGTCGAGCGAGCTCTCGGAGCCCGAGCCGTCGCTTGCCGCACCGCCACCAGTTAGGCCAGGAATCAGGCCCGTGAGATCGGTGCCGCTGAACATACTGAACAAGAGGACCAAGACACCCACGATACCGACGCCGCCACCCACCTTTGCGGCGCCGCCACCGCGGCGCTTCGCGCGCGTGTTGGAAACGTCCGCGTTCGGATTAAAGGTCATGGGTGAAGAGTACCGTTAGGCACGGTCAACTGCCGTGCCAAAACGACGATCGCGCCGCGCATAGATCTCGATCGCCTTCCAGAGGGTGCGGCGATCGCACTCCGGCCAGGCTTCCTCGAGGAACACGAGTTCGGCGTAGGCGGATTGCCAGAGCATGAAGTTCGAGATCCGGTGCTCTCCCCCGGTGCGCAGGAATAGATCCACGTCCGGCAGCGGCTCGTCGAGCCTGGAGCTAATGGAACGCTCGGTCACGTGCTTCGGATCGATCCGTCCCGCCGCCACATCCTCGGCGAGCGAACGAGCGGCGTCGGCGATTTCGGCCCGGCCGCCGTAGTTGACGCACATCGTGAGGGTGCACGTGGTGTTGTGCCGTGTGAGTTCCTCGGCGAGCTCGAGTTCTTTGATCACCGATTGCCAGAGCCGCGGCCGACGCCCGGCCCAGCGCACGCGCACGCCCCACTCGTTCATGGTGTCCCGCTGGCGACGCAACACGTCCCGGTTGAAGCCCATCAGGAAGCGCACTTCCTCGGGAGAGCGACTCCAGTTCTCGGTGGAGAACGCGTAGGCGGAGATGTACTCCACACCGATGTCAATGCACCCGGCCACTACGTCGAGCAGTGCGGCCTCCCCCGCCTTGTGCCCCTCGATCCGCGGCAGGCCCCTCGCGTTGGCCCAGCGGCCGTTACCATCCATCACGACGGCGACGTGGCGAGGTATTAGCTCGCGAGGCAACTCCGGAGGGGTGGCCCCGGAGGGATGTATCGGCGGCTTCATACGCGCTCCAGCATCGGCAGTGACTTGAGTCGGCGCTCCATGTGCCACTGAAGATAGGCAGTCACGAGGCCCGAGGCCTCGTCGCGCACCCGATTCGAGGTGCCTTCCGCGCCACCCCAGTCCCCCGAGAGCAGATCGCCGAGCAACACGAGCGTGGCGGGATCGGGCGAGGCGGCACCCGGCGGGCGGCAGGCATCGCAGACCACTCCACCCGAGGCGAGGTGGAACGAGCTGTGCGGCCCCGGCATGCCGCAGGAGGCACAGTCGTGGAAGCTGGGCGCCCAACCGGCCAGTGCCAGCGCGCGCAGTAGGTAGGAATCGAGCACAAGCTGCGGTGGATGACGGCGGGTGGCCAAGGCGTGCAACCCTCCCACCAGGAGGAGGTGCTGGTGGGTGGCCGAGTCGTCGTCGGTCAGTTGTTCGGCCGTCTCCACCATCACAGTGCCGCACGTGAAGAGTTGATAATCCGCCGAAAGCGCGGGGGCGTAGGCGTTCACAAGGTCGACCTGCTGGACCGTGTCGAGGTTCCGACCCTTGTAAAGCTGCACGTCCACGAGGCTGAATGGCTCGAGCCGGGCCCCGAAACGCGAGGTGGTCTTGCGGACTCCCTTGGCAACGGCGCGGACCTGGCCGTGCGAGCGCGTGAGGAGCGTGACGATGCGATCGGACTCGCCCAGCTTGTGGGTGCGCAACACCACGGCCTCGTCCCGGTACGTCTTCACCCGTCTATTCTCTACCCTTGGCGGTTCTTTTCCGGGGAGCGAATCATCAGCATGGCGACGAAAGCCGCGGCACACGTGAGCGTGGGCACCCACTGGATCACTCGTGCCAGGAACGTCCCTTCGAACGCGAAGTACATTACGAGAGTGCTCCAGAGACTCGGAAGAAGCATGACCCAGAACGCCACTTGCGCGCGGGAACGGATCGCCCGGCGATCGAGCCGGTAGACGTGCGGCCACGCAACACCGAGCAGATTGAGCGTCAGATAGATCAGTGGCGGGCCGAACGCTGAGACGCCGATGAGAGCCACCAGGTTACTCGTGCTGAACCCGATGCCCGACGAACCGCCTGCCACCACGGTGGTCGTGAGGGCGGCACTGACCACACCCACAAACATCGGGATCAGCGGATACCCAAGCGTGCGATCGAACAGCCCCGGACGCTCTGGCGTTACCGCCGGCGCAGCCTCGCGCGGAGTGAGACAACGCGTGAGGAGCCGGGCGTTGGCGAGAGCGGTGTCCCTTCCGGCAACACCTTCGATCACGATCATCATGTCCGGAAGGGTGATCGTGACGATCGCTTCGGGGCGGCCGTCCCAGATCTCATGCGCCTCCACCAACGCTGTGCCGAGAGGGGTCTCCCAACGGGAATCCGTATGCGACCACCTGCTCCATTCGGCGGGTCGCTCCGCCACGCCGTCGATCAACACCGCATACGACCTTGTCCGCACATTCCGGACCACGGCGAGAACCTTCCCGCGTGGAAGCGTCGGGAAACCTACCGGTGGGCTCGGGAGATCGGTGAGGCGCCACATGTCCGATGGATGAAAGGGTGCCCTACTCGCTCGGGGGGTGACGTCCGTGTTCCTCACCCGCACAACCAGACGCTCCAGGAACAGGTGCGGCGAGCCCAGATACACAGCCGCCGTCCCCGCGGCCACCGCAGACACGGACAGTAGCCACAGCGCAGCACCTTGGCGTGTCACGAAGGCCACGAGAGCCAGAATCACCACCGGCAAAGCAAAATAACGTCGCTCCGGCGTGAGCACCCACGGGTTCTGCCAGAGTGCGCGGGCACGGTCCCACATCGCGGTGCCGTGGGGAAGGTAGGCGAGCACACGCCAGAGACTCAGCGCACTGCCGAGCAGGATCCCGATCGCACCGAACGTGAACAGACTCGTCGAGAGCTGCGGGATCGCGAGAAATACACACGCACCGCCGGCGATTCCAAGGAACCGTGCTGCGGTGTACTGCCACTTCGGCCCAATCGCCGCAGCGACCCCACTCCTCGGCGGGACCTCGACCTGCTCTCCATACTCCCCTGGCTGAATAGTCATCGCCCGCCAGTGTAACTAACGCAGGGCGCGGTTCACTGCCGAGACGATCGCCTTGAACGATGCCGTGGTGATGGACGGGTCGATTCCCGCACCCCACAGAATCTGGCCATCCACTTCGGCCTCGATGTACGCGGCCGCAGAGGCGTCGCCACCTTCGGAGAGTGCGTGTTCGGCGAAATCGAGCACCTTGACGTGTACGCCCACCTGCTCCAGCGCCCGCGTAAACGCGTCGACCGGACCGTTACCGGTGGCCGCAAGCACCTTTTCCTCGCCGCCGTCCACAACGGTAACGGTCAGCGTGGCGTAGGCGCCGTCGTCGGCCGTAGTCACGGTGGTGCCGCGCAGCCGGAAGCGTCCCCACGGAACGAGGCCGTCGGAGGCCGAGGCCGGGAGGTACTCGTCCACGAAGATCCGCCACAACGACTCGCCGGAGATCTCCCCACCGTGCGCGTCCGTGTGGCGCTGCACGATCTGCGAGAACTCGATCTGGAGCCGGCGCGGCAGGTCGAGGTGCTTGGTCGAGGACATCAGGTACGCAATGCCACCCTTGCCGGACTGCGAGTTCACGCGCACCACGGCTTCGTAGGAGCGGCCCACGTCGTGCGGGTCCACCGGCAGGTACGGGATGTTCCAGGCGACGGCGTTCTCGTCACCGCCCGCCTCGGCCACCTGGGCCGCCCGCAGATCGAGACCCTTCTTGATCGCGTCCTGGTGCGAACCGGAGAACGCCGTGTAGACGAGATCGCCGCCGTAGGGGTGGCGCGGGTGCACGTCCATTTGGGTGCACCGCTCAACCGTGCGGCGCACGTTATCGATGTCCCGCAGATCCACCTCGGGGTCCACACCCTGCGAGTACAGGTTCATGGCCAGGGTGAGCAGGTCCACGTTTCCGGTGCGCTCGCCGTGACCGAACAGGCAGCCCTCCACCCGGTCCGCGCCGGCCATCACGGCCAGCTCGGCGGAAGCCACGCCCGTGCCACGATCGTTGTGCGGGTGTACGGAAATGCAGATGCTCTCGCGGCGCGAGAGGTTGCGGCACATCCACTCGATCTGATCCGCATAGATGTTGGGCGTAATCCGCTCCACCGTGGCGGGCAGATTCAGGATGATCTCGCGATCGGCGCCGACCTCCCAGGCGTCCATGACGGACTCACACACCTCCAGCGCGAAGTCCAGCTCAGTGTCGATGAATACTTCCGGAGAGTATTCGTAACCGAACTCGACGTCGTCGGGCAGGACCTTCTCTGCATAGGCGAGCACCTCCTGAGTCCCGGCGATCGCGAGCTGCTTTGTGGCGGCTCGATCGGCGCGGAACACCACGTCCCGGAATACGGGGGCGGTGGCATTGTAGAGGTGCACCACGGAGCGGTGGGCTCCTTGCAGCGAATCGATGGTGCGGTGGATGAGTTCCTCACGGGACTGTGTGAGCACCGAGATCGTGACGTCCTCAGGGATCGCCTCGTCCTCGATCAGGGAGCGCACAAAGTCGAAGTCCGTCTGGGAGGCCGACGGGAATCCGACTTCAATCTCCTTATATCCGAGGCCCACCAGCAGGTCGAACATTTCACGCTTGCGGGCGGGGTTCATCGGCTCGATCAGAGACTGATTACCGTCACGCAAGTCCGTGGACATCCAGCGCGGCGCCTTTGTGAGGCGGGCGTCGGGCCACGTCCGGTCCGGGAGCACCACGGGGTTCGTCTCGTGGAAGGACCGGTATTTGCCCATGTGCATGGGGCTTGGCTGCTGAGCGCGGATATGGGAGAACGTCTTCACTTCTCAGATTCCCTTAAGTATGTTGGCTGCTTCTGGCGACCGGCATGCCAACTCCGCGGCGAGGGGCCGGTCTAGAGGGCCCCGCCGCGGCGGCTAAGGATAAGGGTGAAGCTCACGAGGAACACTATAGACCCCAATGCGCCGCAGATCACAAGTTGACCACGCCGTGAACTCTCAGATCCCGGCGCCGCCGGTGATATCCGGGAAGCCGCCCCAGTATGCGGCGAGCACTAGGAGCGCCCCTGTTCCGGCCGCCGTCGTGACGAAGATGGCGCGGTTGGCGCCGGTGATTTCGGAACGCTTGATGTGACCCTGAACCAGCGCAGCACCGAGTAGTGTGGCCGCGCCGAGCGCCACCACCTGCTGCCCCGCGTAGACGCCGTAGGTCCATGCCGGATCGGTCTCATAGTTGAACGCCAGATCCGCCACACGCGTGAGGTAGACGGCGAAGCCCGCCCACGCGGCAATCGTTACGACGCCTGCGCCCGCCAGGTAGCCGGCCACGTCCCGCGGCATCCCCGCCACGGCCATGCCGTTCCTACGGCGCTTCTTCAGCACGAGCCATCGCACCCCAGCCGCTCCGGCACCCACGGCAAGCAGCCCGACGGCGCCCGCGTGGGTCCCGATCAGGGCGTTGCCCGAGAGGAACCAGCGGACGGGCGGGAGCGGATCGGCGCGGTACGTCTGCTCGGGCGTAGCTCCGGCGATGTCCGAAGTGGCGAGCTCCATCTGGTCGTAGCCACGGATCCAATCCGCGAGGCCCTGCGCGAAGTCCTCCGAGAGCACCTCGTGGCGGTGTGGTCCCACCTTGATGCCGTGATTTGCGTCCGCGTAGAAGCGCGCCGTGAGGTGGTGATTGCCAGCCACGGCGAGGTCGTCACGTAACTGCTCGGTGCCCTGCACCAGCGGCATCGAGGCGTCGCCGGTGCCGAACGCGAGGAACGTGGGTTGGGTCATCTGCTGCTGGTACGGCGCCGGATCGAAGTCCGCGTATTGCATCCACCCAAACGGGATCGTCACGCCAAGCGCACGCGGGATCGTGCGGAACAGCGCGTTCGGCACTCCCACGTTGCGCAGGTAATTGTCCGTGGCGAAGGTGGACTGCTCACGGGCCGGCACCACCGGCGGCGAGACCAGCACCACGAAGTCCACGTCCGGGTTCTCATTCGCGAGTACCGGCGCGGAATACGCTCCCTCGGACTCGGCGTAGATTCCCACCTTTGTGACGCCGGGCAATCCCGCCGCGAGCGTCACCGACCGCCCGTAATCACGCGCCATCTGCACGTAGTCGCGGTGGGCGGTCGAGTAGTTGTCCATCCGCTTCGCCGGCACGATCGTGACGATCCCAGCGCTTGCCAGCGCCTCGGCCTGCTCCTTGAACGCATCGCCGGCATGGGTTCCAGCGCCGTGCATGAACACGACCGCCCGCAGGTCCTCATCCACACCGACTGGAGCGCGAACGATCGCCGGCAGGGCAAAGCCGTCAAAGTCGACGTCGACCGTCTCGGTCGTGAACTCGTAGGTTCCGACGCGAACGGAATCCTTCGAGTGAACGGACGTGTCCGGGCTCGCGGGAACCACGTCCGAGACGAGTTCACGTGGGCGCCACGCCGGGCCGATCACAGCGCCGAGCACGGAGATCGCGGCCGTGACGGCGATGGCGCCGCCCACGAGGTGTCGCAGTCTCAAAATCCGAGCCTTCCCAGCTTCTTCGGGTCCCGCTGCCAGTCTTTGGCAACCTTGACGTGGAGATCGAGGTACACCGGCCGTCCGAGCCGCTCCTCGATCTGTGCGCGGGCCTCGCTACCGATCCTGCGTAGCCGCTCGCCGCGCCGCCCGATCACGATGGACTTCTGCGACTCGCGCTCCACGTACATCGACGCATAAATGAAGAGCGTGGTGCCACCGCCTTTACGCGGCTTCTCGTTCATCTCCTCCACAACGACGGCGATCGAGTGGGGTAGCTCGTCCCGCACCCCTTCGAGGGCTGCTTCGCGCACATACTCGGCGATCATCGCCTCATCGGATTCGTCGCTCACCGCGCTCGCCGGGTAGAGCGGCGGCGATTCGGAGAGGTGTTCGAGCAGGAGTGTCACGAGGTCATCGACCTGCGTGCCGCGAGTTCCGGAGGTGGGGATAATGGCGGCCCACTCCCCCATCTGATCGACGGCGATCAGCTTCTCCGTGAGCGTGCCACGGTCCACGCGATCCCGCTTCGTGATCGCGGCGATCACCGGCCGGTTGGTCTCGAAGGCGCGCTCGGTCACGAAGCGGTCGCCGGGGCCGATCTTCTCGTCCGCGGGCAGGCACACCACGACGAGATCGACGTCCGCGAGCGTCTCGTTCACCATCTCGTTGAGGCGCTCGCCAAGGAGCGTGCGCGGACGGTGCAGACCGGGCGTGTCCACGAGCACGATCTGGCCATCCTCACGGTGCACCACGCCACGAATGGCGCGGCGCGTGGTCTCGGGACGGTCCGACATGATGGCAACCTTCTGCCCCACCATCGCGTTCGTCAACGTGGATTTACCGGCATTCGGGCGGCCCACGATCGCCACGAATCCGGCACGGAAACCGTCCGGCCAGGTCTGAACTAGATCGATCTCGGCATTGTCCGCGGGATCAAACTGGGACTCGTCGGGAAAGAACTCGCTCACGAGGCCTCCTCTTCGTCGTCGGGCTCGGGGACTCGCTCCACGATCACGGTGGCAAGGTGGTGGCGGCGGCCTTCGAACCGGTCGGCGGCCATGCGGACGCCGTCGGATTCGCCGATCGCGCCTTCGATCGGCACCTTGCCAAGAGCCTTGGCAAGGAGACCACCGATCGAATCCACGTCGTCGTCGTCGATTTCGAGTTCCATCAGCTCGCCCACCTCATCCACGGGCATGCGTGCCGGAACCCGGAAGCGACCGTCCCCCAGATCCTCGACCTCGGGAAGATCTGCATCGTGTTCGTCCACAAGCTCACCCACGAGCTCTTCGAGGATGTCCTCGATCGTCACGATTCCGGCGATCCCGCCGTACTCGTCGACGGCTGCCGCGATGTGGGAGGACTCCGCCTGCATCTCACGCAAGAGTTCATCCACGTGCTTGGTCTCGGGGACGAAGCGCACCGGTCGCATCGCCTCGGCGGCGGAGAGTTCGCCGTCGGGATGGCGGCGCTGGGCCCGCAATGCGTCCTTAAGGTAGAGAACCCCGCGCATGTCGTCAATGTCGTCTCCGATCACCGGCACGCGGGAGAATCCGGATCGGACGAAGAGCGCCACCGCCTTATCCAGTGGCGTGTCCGTCGACGTAGTGATCATCTGGGTACGCGGCACCATCACCTCACGGGTGAGTGTGTCGCTCAGCTCGAAAACGGACTGGAGCATTTCGCGCTCGTCATCCTCGATCTCGTCACTCTCGGAGACCAGATCCACCATGTCCTTGAGCGACTCCGCGGCGTCCTCCTCGCGCTCCTCATCGGTGCGAGCCGAGAGACTGAGCCGCTCGGAAAGAGCCGCGAGCGGGGCTCCGAGCACCGTGAGAATGTGGACAGGCCCGGAGAGCACGCCGAGGATCCGCTCAGGGTTGCGGCGTCCGAGCTCGCGCGGCGAGGCTCCCACCACGAGCGTGCTCACCAGCGCCGTGACGATCACGGCAACGATCATCACCTGCCACCACTGCGGCAACCAATCGGCGATGATGAGCGTAATCAATACCGCCGCGGTCATCTCACACAGCAACCGGAAAAACGCCACGGCGGTCACCGAGCGTTGACGCGAATCCACCAGTCGCTCCACCGATTCGGCGTTGCGCTTGCCCTCCTGCCTGATCTCGGCGACACCAGCCCGCGTGATCCGGGACAGCGCCCCCTCGGCCATGGAGAGGATGAAGGCGATCACGATCGCCACCAGGGCGAGCGCGAGGAGTAAGAACTCTGGGATGTTGTCGATCATCGCTGCGCGAGGAAGTTGAGGAGCAATGAGCGTTGGATTGCGAACATCTCTTTCTCATCCTCCGGCTCGGCGTGGTCAAACCCGAGCAGGTGGAGGATGCCGTGGATACACAGCAAGAGCATCTCCTCGACGGTCGAATGGCCAGCAACGCGCGCCTGTTGCGCCGCAACCGCGGGGCAGATGACGACGTCACCGAGCATCCCTGAAGGAACCAAGTGACCATCACGCCCGGGGCGAAGCTCGTCCATCGGGAAGCTCATCACGTCGGTGGGGCCAGGCAGATCAAGCCAGCGCACGTGCAACTGCTCCATCTCGTCCTCATCCACGAACATGATCGTCATCTCGACCTGCGGGTGCAGGTACATGGCATCTGCAACAAAGCGTGCGACCGCCGCGAACTCTTCCTCATCCACTTCATAGGAAGACTCGTTGATGACTTCGGTGCTCATCGAGGGCCTCCTTGGCTGAGCCGGCGCTGTTGCCCAGTGGGGCGCCGCTGATCCTGGTTCTCGTGGGCATCCCACTTCTCGTAGGCGTCGATGATCTCGCCCACCAGCCGGTGCCGCACCACATCCGCGGAGGTGAGCCGGCAGAACGAGACATCATCGATGCCTTCAAGGATGTCCTGGACTACGCGCAGTCCCGAACGCATCCCGCCGGGCAGGTCCACCTGGGTCACGTCACCCGTGACCACGACTTTCGAGTTGAAGCCGAGCCGGGTAAGAAACATCTTCATCTGCTCGGGCGATGTGTTCTGCGCCTCGTCGAGGATGATGAAGGCGTCGTTGAGGGTGCGGCCACGCATGTAGGCGAGGGGCGCGACCTCGATCGTGCCCGCTTCCATGAGCTTGGGGATTGAATCCGGATCGAGCATGTCGTGCAGCGCGTCGTAGAGCGGGCGCAGGTACGGGTCGATCTTCTCGTTGAGGGTGCCCGGCAGGAAGCCGAGTCGTTCCCCCGCTTCCACAGCGGGCCGGGTCAGGATGATCCGCGTGCACCGCTTCGCCTGCAACGCCGAGACCGCTTTCGCCATCGCGAGGTATGTCTTCCCGGTTCCGGCCGGGCCGATCCCGAAGGTGATGGTGTTCGCATCAATCGCGTCCACATAGACCTTCTGCCCCGCGGTCTTCGGCCGGATCGTGCGGCCACGCGAGGAGACGATGTTGGTGGTCATGACCGCGGCGGGCGTGTGCCCGTCCTGCGCGAGCAACTGGATCGCTCTGCCCACCGATTCGGCTGTGAGCGGCGTGCCCGCGCGCGCCACGTTGATGAGCTCCTCCATGAGGCGCTGCGCCGTCGTGACGGCACCGACCTGGCCGGTGAGAGTGAGGAGCGAGCCGCGCGCGTGAACCTCCACGCCGGGGAAACCCTGTTCGAGGGCGCGCAGAACCTCGTCGTGGGCTCCGAAGAGCGCGACTGGGTGGACGTCGTCGGGGATCGAGACGCGATAGGTGACGGAATCTGTTGTTGTCATGTGGGCTTCAGTCTAGCGATCCGCGGCCGTTTCACCGGGCTCTATTTCCCAGCGGCCCATGGCACGCGCCACATGCGAGACCCCGATTGCGCCCGCAGTGGCCGCGCGCATCACCGGCTGGCCAGCGCGGACCAATTGGGCGCCGGCGCTCGTGAGTGCCGCGAGTTCGTTCTCGGTGATGCCTCCCTCCGGCCCGACGACGATCCATACGTCTCCCGAGGCAAGCTCAGCTTTGTGCAGTGCCTGGGTGGCGGTTTCGTGGAGCACCAGCACCGCAGCGCCGTCCGCGATGGCGGCTGCGGCTTGTTCCGCAACGGCTTTGCTAGTGGCGAGCGGGCGCAGTTCGGGCAGTCGCGCGCGGCGGGACTGCTTCATGGCACCCAGCAACGCTTGGCGCCACTTCTCGGCGGCGCGTTCGGCCTTGGCAACCGGCCACTTGGCGATGGAGCGCTCGGCCTGCCACGGGATCACCGCGTCCGCGCCACACTCCGTTGCACGTGCGATCGCGTCTTCGTCACCGCCGGATTTCGTTAGTGCCTGGACCAGCACGATGCGGGGCCCGGCGCCGTCGGAGGCGAGTTCCTCGACCTCCGCGTGGAGAAGCTGGGGACCAACTGAGGTGGCCCTGCAGAGCGCGCGGAGGCCCGCGCCGTCGACCAGATCGATCCGATCTCCCGGCGCGATGCGCATGACGTGGGCGTGCTTCGCCTCGGCGCCTTCGAGCGCGATCGTGCCGCCTGGGGTGGCATGCGTGAGCTCGGCGAGGAAAACGGGAGCCGTCACAGGCCCATCTTCTCCTTCAGGCGCGAGAAGATCCCGGTTCCCGGCTTGATCTCAGGGTGCTCTTCGCCACGGAGCTCGGCGAGTTCGCGCATGAGTTCCTTCTCGCGGTCGCTGAGCTTCTTGGGAACGGTGACGTCCACGAACACCTTCACGTCACCGCGGGTGCCACGGTGGATGCGCGTGGCACCGAGACCGCGGATCGAGTGCACGTCGCCGGGCTGTGTGCCGGCCTTGAGCGTGATCTCGCGAGGCCCATCGAGGGTCTCCAGCGTAATGGTTGTGCCGAGTGCCGCCGCCGTGGCGGGGACGCTCACGGAGCAGACCAGGTCATCGCCCTGCCGCGAGAAGATTGGGTGGTCCGCCACCTTGAACTCCACGTGGAGATCGCCTGCGGGGCCATTGCCGGGGCCCACTTCGCCGTAGCCGGGCATCCGCATGCGGTTGCCCGATTCGACGCCCGCCGGGATATCGATGTTGATGGTGCGACGGGAGCGGACGCGACCGTCGCCGGAGCACTCGGGGCACGGATCCTGGATGATCGTGCCGTGGCCGCGGCACACACCGCAAGGGCTGGTGGTCATGATCTGGCCGAGGAACGAGTTGGCCACGCGTTGCACAGAGCCGCGGCCCTGACATGCCGAGCAGGTCTCGGGGCTGGTGCCCGGGCGGCAACAGGAGCCTTGGCAGGCGGGGCAGGTGACGGCGGTGTTGACGGTGATGTCACGCTTAGCGCCGAACACGGCCTCTTCGAGCGTGATGTCAATGGTGACAATGGCATCCTGCCCGCGGCGGCCACGCGGAACCGGGCCGGAACTGCGGGTGGTGCCGCCAAAGAATGTCTCGAAAATGTCCGAGAAGCCGAAGTTCGCGCCGGCTCCACCACTGCGGCCGCCGTTCAGGGCCTGCTCGCCGCCCATGTCGTAGAGCTGCCGCTTCTCGGGGTCCGAGAGCACCTCGTAGGCGCGCGAGACCTCCTTGAAGCGCTCAGCGCTCGCTTCGCCGGCCACGTCGGGGTGAGTCTCGCGGGCCAGCTTTCGATAGGCGCGTTTGATCTCCTCAGGCGTGGCAGTGCGGCTGACCCCGAGGGTCTCATAGAAGTTACTCACGTATGTCCTTTATCTGCGTGGGCCTAATTGCCATTCAGGAGGTGGGAGACGTAGCGGGAGACGGCGCGCACCGCGGCCATCGTTCCCGGGTAGTCCATGCGGGTGGGGCCGATCACGGCGAGCGAGCCGGCGGCGGAATCCGCGGCGTACGCCGTGGAGACGAGCGAGGCCTCGCGCAGGCCATCATGCCGATTCTCGGCACCGATCGAGACGGCCACGAGATCCTCGTCCTTGGTCATTTCGGTGATCAACCGGAGCATCACGACCTGCTCTTCGAGCGCATCGAGCACGGGCTCGATTGTGTGGGGGAAGTCGATCGTCGCACGAGCCAGGTTGCCGGTACCGGCGAGCACAATGCGGTCTTCGGCGTCCAACTCGAGAGCGTGAGCGAGGTGCTGGGCCACGGCCTGGGCGAGGCGCGTTGCTTGGGGGCGAACGTCGTCGAGCACGTGGGCAAGTTGGTCCGGGAACTCCGAAAGCCGCTTGCCAGCGAGGTGCGCGTTGAGAGCGGAACGGAGCTCGGAGAGGTCGTCCGGATCGATATCCGCCTCGATCGTGCGCTGCTCCACGCGGCCGGATTCCATAATCACGACCACGAGCAGTCGCCGTTCGCCGATCGGCACCAGTTCGATGTGGCGTAGCACGGATCGCTCGAGGCTCGGGTACTGGATGATCGCCACTTGGTGCGTGATCTGCGAGAGGAGCCGGGCGGTGCGCTCCATGACGTCGTTGAGGTCCACGGCCTCCTCGAGGAAGGTCTCGATGGCGCGGCGCTCAGCCTGACTCAAGGGCTTGAGGTGTGCGATCTGGTCCACGAAGCGGCGGTAGCCGACGTCCGTGGGGATACGGCCTGCCGAGGTGTGCGGCTGGGTGATGTACCCCATCTCTTCGAGATAGGCCATGTCGTTGCGCACGGTGGCGGGCGAGACATCGAGACCATGGCGCTCCACGATCGCGCGGGAGCCCACGGGTTCGCGGGTATCCACATAATCACGCACGATCGCGCGCAGTACGTCCATCCGGCGATCGTCGCTCACCTCGGCCTCCTTCCGCACTCAAGAATAACGCGCGAGTTGGCACTCGCATTCCCTGAGTGCCAAGTCTACGCCGCCCGCCTGATGACTCATCGGGCCCCGTACTGGGTGATCCGTCACGTCACGTGCGTCATCTTTGTGCACGCGACGGTGCGCGCTCTGGGCCGGGTCGGCAATCATGGCCAATTGGCATTGGCCGGGCGGAGTACGACCGCCGGCGGTCATCAAGCGCCCGGCTCCAGCGTCTCGACGAGCACGCTCCACGCAACATCCACATCGGCACCCGGCGGGAACCGGCCCGCGTTCTCGAGCGAAACGAGGCCGTGCGCCGCAGCCCAGGCAACGCGCGCCATCGTGTGATGCTCATTGTTCTCGCCAAACACCCGCAGCAGTGCCGCCATGGCGGCGATTTCAGCGCCCGGGTCGAGCCGATCGAGTAACTCACGATCGAGCGGCCGTTCCGTCATGAGCCGGTATAGCTGGGGGTGGTCCCGAGCAACCCCACGGTAGGCCACCATGAAGTCCTGCAGCCGCTCGGCCTTGTCGAGCACGGTGGCGAGCATCCGGAAGCATCGCGCAATCAGGGCATGCTCGATCTCGGCTATTCCCGCGAAATGCTTGTAGAGGCTCGGAGGCCTGATACCAGCCTCGCGCGCAAGCCCGTTGACCCCGAACGACTCCAGCCCCTCGCGCTCGAGCAGGGCTTCCGCGATGTCGAGTAGTTGCTCCCGGCGCGCACTCACGGGCGCGCACCGACTGGAATGATGCTCCCGTCAGGTGCGCGGAGGCCATATCCCACAAGCCTGTCGACGGCAATATGCATAAGCCACGCCAGCCCCGCCAGCAAGGCCGGCCAGTAGCCACCGCTGGTCGCACTGGTCGCGAGCCACCCAATCGCGCCGACTCCGATGATTGCGCAGGCGAGCGACGGCGAGTGCGCAAAGTTGTAGCCGCGCACACGCGAGGACTTAAGCCGGCCGCGCTCAGCGAACGCACCGATCAGCGTGGCATCGGGGAGCATTCCGAAGACCACGGCGATCACGGTGGCGCGCCAACCCCACGTCACGCACGCCGCGACGACGGCAACCAACAGTAGAAGGGCGAGCACGCCCCAGATAGCACGAGAAGCACTCATTAAGCTAATACTATTAGCCTCATGAGCGTGAGTCCACCCATGCGGGACCCACCTGACCAGATCAGCCAGGCTCCCGGACCGATTCCCGCCAGATCCTGGCAGTGGACTTCCACACCGTGACGCAAAGTGCCAAGATGTCGCCGGTCGGCGGCGCCTCCATTGGCTGGACCTCGCGCGGAACTGCGCGCGTTAGCGGCATGTATGGTGTCTGATCTATCCGTCCCTGGCCTCGCCCACTCTCAGGCGGCGCGTGTGCGTCTTTTGCTGAAGGTGATCCAGCGCATGTCGAGGTGTTCGCCGGTGGGTCCGTCCCATTGTGGTGGGGGTCTGTCGCCGGGTGGGGGCGGTTTCGGGCGTGGTGGGTGGATGAGGCGGCCGGTGTGGTTCTTGAAGATCAGCCCGTCGACCCTCTCGGGGTCCCCGCTGATGGTGAAGCTGCCGCGGTGGTGCTCGTCATGATGGCGGCTACACAAACACAACAGATTGTCCGGGTCCGTGGTGCCGCCGTCTCGCCAATGCGCCATGTGATGGACCTCGAGATACCCCTTTGAGGTGCAATCCGGGAAGCGGCAGCCCTTGTCGCGGTCCTCGATGAGCTTTCGGGTCCTATCGGGGACGATCCGCTGGGTCCTACCGACCGCGACGGGCGTGCCCTCGGTCTCCCACACCGGGATCAGCTGGCCCTCGCAGGTGTAC